>JAKSTM010000001.1 GCA_024402565.1 Treponema sp.
TTGGAAAAACTCAGAATCCAGTCAGAATACATTTCGTTGTAGGCGGTTTTTATTTCCAGATCCGGATAAGAGGAAATGAGAATATCTATATTTTTATTTTTTATTGCCGGCTGTGCTGTGGCATAAAAGGGGAAAATAATAAAACACAAAAAGAATAATATTTTGATTTTCATAAAAGATTATTACAGAAAATGAACATATTGATAGATAACGGTCACAATTATTTCGTAAACGCCATTACATCAGTATTCAACTGGGTAAGCTGAGTCACTGCATCTACCTTAGGAAATTTTCCTCCAAGAATTGCAGCAATAATAGGGGATGCTAATGATAAATCGCAGATCCCCATGTGTCCCACACCCTTATAGTAAAGACTGACGCTGTTTTTTGCAGTCAAAAGCATTTCGTTATTTTTGTACTGCATCCAGTCTTTTAAATGAGGGTAACTTGAATCTGTGTAGATGTTTAAAAGTGGAACGTTATATGCTGAATCATCAAAAATGAATTTGCCGTCAGAAACGCCTTTTACATCATACATACATGGAGATTCCAGTGCTATGCAGGAAGAAATATCTGTTCTGGTTCTTGCCATAGCATAAGCGGCGGATCCACCTAAAGAATGACCTGCAGCAATAAAACGGGAAGCATCCGAAATACGTTCAAACTCGGCCTGTGGATTCTGGCACTTTGTTTTAAAATCATCCATTACAAGATTCAAATCTTCCATTCGTTCTTTCATCCATTTCTGGAAAATCTGATAGGCCTTTTCAGCATCTCCATTTGGGTTCACAGAAGTCATTTCTTTTATAAATTCACTACTGACTCTGACTTTTGAACCGTCAGATCTCGTCATTACCGAAGCACTTCCAGGATGGGCTGGGGCAAGTACAACATATCCGTTGCTGGCCAGTTCTTTATAAAGGCTCACATTGTTGTCGATTGTGCCGCAGGAACCGTGAGAAAATACCATCACCTTTGCAGAGCCGTCCTTTCCGCTGTATTCCTTTGGGTACCAGGCACGGACCTGAATTTCCGCATCACCTTTTGTAAGCCAATAGTCCTGATAAACAGGTTCATAGATTCCTGTAAGTTTAATTTCTTTTTTCAATGGACGAAACAACATATTAAAACCTGCTACAAAAAAAATGATAGCACAAATGACCAGTAATGGAATCAAAATTCGCTTTCTTTTTTTACTTTTTGAAACTGCATTCATAAATGTGTTTTTTCCTCCGATTTTTTACATTCATCTGCTAAAACTTTTTCAAAGAATGAAATATCAGATTTTATCCGTTCCATTCCATATTCCAGCATATACATCTGATAGTCGTAAATATTTCCAACTGTATTTTCCAGTTTTTCTTCCTGCGAGACTTGGCGAAGATTTCTTAAAGCAGTTTTATTTTGTGAAATTGCCTGGGTCGAGTTCTGAATAATTGCATCCCGATTAAAGGCAACCATTGTTTTTATTTGTTCAAGGGATGTAAGTTCATTCCGAAGGTTCCCAATATAATCCTCTACAAAAGCAACACGATTTTCTTTTGGCGCCATTCCAAGAAAGAAGAATTTTCCCAGCTCCATATTTTTGATTTTCTGGATATTCATAGGGCTGCCCGCAATGGTTTTGTAAAACTCAACGCCGGAATCTGTAATGGAGTAGGCCTTTTTAATCATTCCTTTTTCAGAAACTTCGTTTACGCAGATATAACCTTTTTCCAGAAGCTTTTTAATGGCAGATTGCATACTTCCTAGGCTGTCACTGCAGATTGTAGAAAGATTTTTCTGAATATAACTTCGGATTTCATAAATTGTCATGCTTCTTAAAAGCAGAATACTTAAAATTATATGTTCCATAATTCCTGCGGCTTCAATTATTACTAATAGTAATATTACTATTAGTAATGCGTTAAGTCAAAGGAAACTGTGGCTGTGGACTTTGTACAACTAAAGAAACTGGAAATTCAATCGCAGCTGAATATATTGGAATTCCAATCTAGGAATATCTGAAATTTACACCATACAAAGCAGATGAAGTTATTGGAACAATTGCTGTTGGGTATCGGGAATGTACAGTTTACACAGTGGCTGCCAATGCTGTAATGTCTGGTGTTCCTGCCGAATTTATGCCTATTTGTGTAGCATTTGCACAGGAAATGAATAATGGTGAATGGCGAAAACCTCTTTCTAGTACTCACGGATGGACACCTTTTGCCTGGTTGAATGGACCTCTTGCCCGTCAGCTTGGAATAGATAATCAGCAGGGGATGATCAGCGAAGCAAATAACAAAGCCTGTGTGGAAATGGGCTGGAAGCCTTATCATGTTCAAAAAGGATATGACTTGAATGCAAATACAATTATTGCAGGCTCTGCTTTATCATGGGGAAACAATGTTACACCAGCCATTGATGATGCTGAAAAAATTATGTATTGGGCAAATACAGGAAGCCAGCAGTTCAACAGAAGACGAAATTGAAACAATTGCCTGCATGAACAAAGGTGAAACTGCCATTCTTGTAACAGGAGACGCAAATCGAAATAAAATCCAGACAATGCCGGGAGGTGGTTTTGTTACAAATGAAATCAAACTGCCAGAAAACTGGAATGAACTGGTAGCTCCTTTAGGTTATGAACCAATTGAAAATTTCTATATTAGTGCTAAATTTAATTCAGACGGAAATGATGGCGCAAAGAAAAAGGAATCGGGGAAAAGAACTTCTCTGCCTAAGCAACCACAGAAACCTCAACGGCCATCAAAACCCATGAAAAAATAATGAGGAGGGGCGCCTGCCCCTGCGCGTCCACTTCGTTGGCCGCTACCCCCTCTCCTAGGGCTTTGCCCTAAAACCCAGCCATAATCGGAGGCTTTATGAAAAAAATATTTTTGTCAGTACTTATATTAATTTCAGTATCTGTTCTTCCTGTGTTTGCTCAGAGCAAATTAAAAATAGAATTTTCTTCAAAGGATATAAATAACAAGAATATTACCAGTGAAATTTTTGAAGATGCAGAATTAACAATGATAAATATTTGGGGAACTTTCTGTGGTCCTTGTATTAGAGAAATGCCGGATCTTGCCCAACTAAAAATAAATAACGAAAAAAAAGGATTCCAGATTATTGGAATCGTAATTGATGCAGTGAATAGAAAAGATTTACCAGATTCAAAACAAATGGAAACTGCAAAAAAAATAGTAAAGCTGACTGGAGCCGATTATCTTCATATTGTTCCGGATTTAAAATTACAAAATGGAATATTACAAGATGTTTTTGCAGTTCCCACAACTATTTTTGTAGATAAAAGCGGAAATCAGGTTGGAGAGATTTATACAGGAAGCAGAAGCCTTTCAGACTGGCAGAAGATTGTGGACAGCCTGTTAAAATGAAAAATAAGATTATTTCTTTCGCTGTTTTAATATTAAGTATTTCTCTTATTGTGTGTGGCGTATTGAACGGAGAAGCCGAATCTGTAATTGAAAAAGCTACAAGAATCTGTATGGAGTGTATAGGAATTGGTTAAGACTTCAAAATTGCGGCCTTTCGTACAGGCCATATTTACCGCTCTTTCAAACGGTTACATAAAAGGTTTTGCTCACGGAAAAATTTATCAGGGAGATTTGAAATATGTTTGTGTTCCAGGAATGAACTGCTACTCTTGTCCTGGGGCGTTGGGATCCTGTCCAATCG
Organism: Treponema sp.; assembly: GCA_024402565.1. Taxonomy (GTDB): domain Bacteria; phylum Spirochaetota; class Spirochaetia; order Treponematales; family Treponemataceae; genus Treponema_D. The sequence goes on from JAKSTM010000001.1 coordinate 3,685, forward strand.
GTGCTCTTCAATCTACTCTAAATTCCCGAAATTACAATATATCTCTATATGTTTTCGGCCTTATTTCACTATTTGGTGTTATCTTTGGAAGATTTGTCTGCGGTTTTTTATGTCCCTTTGGTTTAATTCAAGATTTGCTTTTCAAAATCCCGTTTGTAAAAAAAGTCAGTAAATTAAAAGGTGAAAAATATCTTAGATGGCTCAGATTTTTGATTCTTGCAGTTTTTGTAATAATCCTTCCAATGTTTGTAATTGATATTACCGGATTAGGAAAGCCATGGTTCTGCAAATATATTTGCCCTGTTGGAACTTTGGAAGGCGGAATTCCTCTTGTATTAATGAACAAAAATCTTAGAGCTGCTATAGGTTTTTTATTTAAATGGAAGATTGCCGTACTAATCGGGATTTTGCTTTTTTCAATTATTATTTACAGACCATTTTGCAGATATATTTGTCCACTTGGTGCAATTTATGGAGTCTTCAATAAAATCTCTTTTGTCCGCTACAGTGTAGATGATTCAAAATGTACAAAATGCGGAGTGTGCCAGAAAAACTGTAAGCTGAATATTAAGGTTTACGAAAATCCTAATTCTCTGGACTGCATTCGCTGTGGGGAATGTCGAGCAGGATGTCCTTCCAAAGCTATAAAAATTAAGAGTTCAGCCCAGGAAAAAATTGTTTTTCAGAAATCGTAAACCCCAGATAAACGCGGATGAACGCGGAGTGTGGTATAAATATTAATTAAAATAATCATAAATTGCGTTATAAATTGTATCTACACCATTCAAATAATCTTCCAGAGTCTGATGAACTTCAACATCAGGTAAAATTCCACGATTGACGTCATCGGCTCTTTTGGAAACATTATCCATTGCCTCAACCTGTTTTGGAAAAACAATATTACATTTTAAGTTTGGAAGAGTTTCTGGTAATATATTAGTATAATTAAAGATTGCCTGACCAGAAATAATAATTGGAAATTGACCGCCGCCATTATAACGCAAATCAAATACAATTGTATTGTAATCATTTGTTTTTAATTCCTTAAGCATTGTTTCCAGACTTTCTATACAATTGTCTTCAGTGAAGGGATGAAAAGATAAGGACTGATAGTAACAGGTTTTCTTTTGCTGGTCGGTTACAAAAGCTGACATTTTATTTGTTCTTTGATTAGTATCAATAGAACTGTAGGCAGCCGGACGAATTCCCGTAATATCTTTCATTTCAAGTTTTTCTACAGATTTAATTAAAACTGTTTCTACTGAACCATTCTGAGTTTCAAAACTTACAGGAAGTCTGCCTTTTTTATCAAGCAAACCTGCAGCTTTAAGGAATTTGTAATTAAGAACTGTTTCAAAATTATATTTTGCGCCAGATTCAGTTTCAAAAGGGAAATATTCATTGTATTTTTCAAGGGCTGTTTTTACTGGAACTCCACCAATTTCTACAACTTTACAGCCAGCATATTTTTCATATTGTTTATGACAGATCGATAAATAATAATCATCTTCAAAAAGTTTAAGAAAAAAAGGAGCTCTTTCGCTATAAAATTCCGGATAATTTATATTCAGATTCAAATGAAAAATGTTGTAATCAGCAAGGATTTTTGATAGACGGATTACTGCTTCATCTCTGGAAATATTTTTATTAAGCAAATCATATTCCAGTTCTTCCAATGGTTCAGGTTTGTAAAGTTCTTTTAGAACATACTCACCAATATCAAGTTTTCAATCCGAATATCATATTTTGCTTTTTCAGAAACAAAATCATCTTTTTTACCGCGAGAGAAAAGTGGAAATAAAAGAAGACCAGATAAAATAAATAAAATAACTTTTTTCATATAGTAATAAGGGATTTGAAGAGCCCCTTTCATTTTTGTTTTGTAAAAGAGAAAAACAAAAAGGTGAAAAGGGGCGTGTAATTATTTTCTTCCTAAAGCAAAAGCTTTTTTGTTGATTTCAAGAAATGCTGGTTTTACAAGCTTTTCGATTGCGGAAATCCATGAACTTTCAGGGAAGTCCATGAACTTTGAAAGGCGTCCCATAAGCACAATGTTTACGGCTTTTGCCGAACCTGCTTCATTTGCAAGACTAAGGCAGTCCAGGTCTTCTACATCAAAACCTTTTCCTTTAAGTTCACCAACCAGGTCTGCAGGGTATTCTGCGACTCCCGTAAGAACCGGCATAGGATCAAGTTTCTGAGTATTTACTACGATTTTTCCTTCTGGCTTTAAGTATTCAGCGTAGCGTGCAGCTTCCAGAAGTTCAAAAGATACGATGAAATCAGCTTCGCCCTTATCGATGATAGGAGAATAAACTTTTTTTCCGAAGCGTACGTAAGTTACAACCGAACCGCCTCTTTGGCTCATTCCGTGAACTTCCGAAACTTTTACATCGTAGCCGGCATCCATAAGAACCTGGCCAAGTGTTTTACTGGCAAGAAGGGCTCCCTGTCCGCCAACACCAACTATCATAATATTTTTTACATCACTCATTTTTCAATTGCTCCCATTTTACACATCTGTGTACAAACTTCGCAGCCTACACACATAGTTGGATCAATTACGGCTTTCTTGTTTTTTACAGAAAGGGCAGGACATCCGATTTTCATACACATTTTGCAGCCCACACATTTATCTTCGTTGATTTTAAGTGGTGGCTGATGCTTTACAGTTTTCAAAAGAGCACAAGGACGGCGGCTTATGATAACGCTAGGTCCTTCAAATGCAAGTTCTTCTTTCAAAACTTTTTCTGTTTCATCAAGCATGTATGGATCTACAACGCGGATATGTTCTTTTGCAATACCAACAGCCTGGCACAAAGCTTCAAGATTAATGCTGCTTGTTGGGTCTCCATAAAGGTTCATTCCGTTTGCAGGATTATTCTGGTGACCTGTCATTCCGGTAATTGAGTTGTCTACAATAATAACAGTGCTGTTTGACTGGTTGTAGGCAATGGAAGCAAGTCCTGTAATACCTGAATGGCAGAATGTTGAATCTCCGATTATGCCTACTGTACGGTTTTCAGAATCTTTTCCGCGGGCTTTGTTAAATCCGTGAAGTCCCGAAACCGAAGCTCCCATACAAAGGTTACAGTCCATGGCATTTAATGGGGCCGCCGCTCCAAGAGTGTAACATCCAATATCCCCGATAACTGTAATCTTGTTTTTTGAAAGCACATAGAACATTCCTCTGTGAGGACAGCCTGCGCACATAACAGGCGGGCGTACAGGAATTGCTGAATCTGGCTTCTTTCCTTCGGAAACAGGCATGTTGAATGCTTTCCGGATGATATTCTGGCTGAATTCACCGCAAAGAGGCATTGTATCCTTTCCGTGAACTTCAATTCCCATTGCTTTACAGTGATTTTCAATAATCGGATCAAGTTCTTCTATTATATAAACAGTTTTTACCTTTGAAGCAAAATCCTTTATGAGTTTTACAGGAAGAGGATTAACAAGTCCAATTTTAAGGAAACTTGCGTCATCACCAAAAACTTCCTTTGCATACTGGTATGAAGTGGATGAAGTAATGATTCCGATATCGGTTTTGCCCATTTCAACCCGGTTCAAACTGCAGGTTTCTGCATATTCAGTAAGGCGGATTGTGCGGTCTTCAACAATCGGGTGCTTTCTTATGGCATTTGCAGGAGTCATTACGTTTTTCTGGATGTTTTTTTCGTAGTTTTTCAGCGGAACTTCTTTTCTTTCGCCTGTCTCAACAACGCTCTGGGAATGTGCAATTCTGGTACACATTTTGAGTAAAACAGGAGTATCAAATTTTTCGCTGATTTCGTAGGCTTCTTTTACAAAATCAATGGCTTCCTGACTGTCGGAAGGATCAACCATAGGGATTTTGGATGCAATGGCGTAATGGCGTGAGTCCTGTTCGTTCTGACTAGAATGCATTCCAGGATCATCTGCTACACCAATAACGAGACCTCCATTAACGCCTGTGTAACTGAGTGTGAAAAGCGGGTCTGCTGCAACGTTGAGTCCAACGTGTTTCATGGCAGCAAAACTACGGGCTCCGGCAAGACTAGCGCCATAAGCTGTTTCGACGGCAACTTTTTCATTTGGGGCCCATTCACAGTATATTTCCTTAAAACGGGCAGCTTCTTCTGTTATTTCTGTAGAAGGAGTTCCCGGGTAACTTGATACAATGGAAACGCCGGCTTCGTAAAGACCTCGGGCTACAGCAGCATTTCCAAGCAGTAACTGTTTCATTTTTTTTAATCCTGTTAAAGTTTTTTAGTGATTTTTCAGTTTCTTATAATAACATAAAAGTCATAATTGAGAAATGATAAATTTTCTATTATAATTATTGTAATGCTTATATAATTGGCTTACTTATTGGCGATTGACAGGACGTCACAATCCTTATTGTCAATTGTCCATTGTCAATTGTCCATTGGAGTTAAAAAAATGCCTATTACCCAGTATCTGGAAAGAAATGCCCGTGAATTCGGAGATGATGTAGCTCTTGTTGAATTGAATCCTGAACAGAGAGACACAAAACGTGTCACATGGAAAGAATATGACCTTATGCAGAGCGAACCGTTCATGCCTTACCGCCGTGAAATTACATGGCGTGTTTTCAACGAAAAGGCAAACCGTTGTGCTCATTTCCTTCTGGAACGTGGGGTTCAGAAAGGCGATAAAGTCGGCATCCTTATGATGAACTGTCTTGAATGGCTCCCTATTTATTTTGGCATTCTTAAGACAGGTGCCCTGGCAGTTCCATTGAACTTCCGTTATGCTCCTGATGAAATTCAGTACTGTGTAGACCTTGCTGATATCAGCGTTCTTTTCTTTGGACCTGAATTTATCGGTCGAATGGAACAGATTGCAGACAAAATCATGGCTCACAGACTTCTTCTTTATGTTGGAGACGGACAGGTTCCAACTTTCAGTGAAGATTACTTCCAGCATGCCATGAACTACGACAGCCGTGACCTTAATCTTCCAATTACAGATGATGATTACGGTGCCATTTACTTTAGTTCTGGAACTACAGGTTTCCCAAAAGCAATTCTTCATAAGCACCGTGCCCTTATGCATTCTGCCGCTGTAGAACAGAATCATCACGGTCAGCAGAAAGATGATGTATTCCTTTGTATTCCACCTCTTTACCATACAGGTGCAAAAATGCACTGGTTCGGTTCTCTCATTTCTGGAGGAAAAGCTGTTCTTCTTAAAGGAATAAAACCTGAGTTCATTCTTAAGGCGGTAAGCGAAGAAAAATGTACAATTGTTTGGCTTCTGGTACCTTGGGCACAGGATATTCTTGTTGCTTTGGATTCCGGGGCTCTCAAAAAAGAAGAATATAGATTGGATCAATGGCGCCTTATGCATATTGGAGCTCAGCCTGTTCCAAAGAAACTTATTGAAGACTGGAAAAAATATTTTCCAAACCACGATTATGACACAAACTATGGACTTTCAGAATCAATCGGACCTGGATGTGTTCACCTTGGAGTGGAAAATACACATAAGATCGGGGCAATCGGTGTTCCGGGCTATGGTTGGCAGTGCAAGATTGTTGATGAAAAACGCGTTGAAGTAAAGCAGGGTGAAGTTGGTGAACTTGCCGTTAAAGGTGACGGCGTTATGTGCGAATACTACAAGAACCCTAAGGCCACAGACGAAGTGATGGATAAAGAAGGCTGGCTTTATACCGGAGACATGGCAATGCAGGATGAAGACGGATTCATTTTCCTGGTTGACCGCAAAAAGGACGTTATCATCACAGGCGGAGAAAATATTTACCCTGTGCAGATTGAAGACTTCCTTCACAAAATGACAGAAATAAAGGATGTTGCGGTTATCGGGCTTGGAGACGAACGTCTTGGTGAAATTACTTGTGCAATTATCGAAGTTAAGGATGGAATGAGCCTTACAGAAGATCAGGTTAATGCATTCTGTATGGAACTTCCAAAATATAAACGACCTAAGAAAATTATTTTCGCACCTGTACTCCGTAACCCAACAGGAAAAATCGAAAAGCCAAAACTTCGTGAAATGTACAAGACAGCAAACGATCCTTTTGCTGCAATGAAGAATTAAATATTTAAATAAAGGCAGGATTTATGTTCGACGTAAAAGATACAGATTTTTTTGACCTTGAAGACGAATCTTTTGACACAATTATCGAAAGTGATATTAAATTTACAGGTAACATCAAGTTTAAACAGCCATTGATGATTCGTGGAATTATTAATGGAAAAATTGAGGCAACCAGTGATCTTGTTGTGGATACAAATGCAGTGGTAAATGCTGATATTGTCGCTTCTCGAGTTCTTATAAAAGGAAAGGTAAAGGGAAATGTTACAGGTGAGAACCTGGTTTTCGTTACACAAACCGGAAGTCTCGAAGGGGATATAAAAACAAAGAAAGTAGTTCTTGAACCTGGTTGTGCTTTCAGCGGCCGTTGCAGTATGTAGCGAAAATTAATAATTGGAAAATGAAAATGAAACTGGATATGAAAAAAATATTTGTTTGTTTGGTTTTAGTTTTTACATGTGTTGCAGGTATTTTTGCACAGGCAAAACAGGATGCGCTTGTTCTTTATCACAACGGAAAATATGCAGAATCAGTTGCAGTTTGTGAAGAAGAAATTGCGGAAAATCCAAATCGAATTGAATCTTATGTCGTAATGTGTTGGGCACTTGTAAAAAATAAGCAATACAGTCAGGCTGAACAGAAGGCAATGGATGGTCTTGCTGTAAGTCCATACGATTTACGACTTATTGAAGTATTAGGTGAAGCTAAATATTACCTTGGAAAAAATAATGGTGCCATGGAACAATTTCAGAAATATGTTGCTTCTGCTCCAGAATCCAGTGCACGTGTAGGAAGTGCTTATTATTTCATGGGGGAAATTTATATTAAACAGGGACGTTATCAGCATGCTGATATAGCTTTTACTTCTGCTTGTAGAAAAGACCCTTTGATTGACAGATGGTGGGTTCGCCTTGGTTATGCACGTGAAATGGCTGGTAATTACAATGAAAGCCACAAAGCTTATGAGGAAGCTCTTCGCCTGAATCCTTCAAATGTTGATGCTTCAACAGGCCGTGAACGTGTAGGAAAAAAACTGTAAATTTCACTTAATAATTTTTATGCCAGATTTTTCAAAATTTAAAATCCGCTTTGAAACATTGGGCTGCCGTCTGAACCAGATTGAGAGTGAAGGGGCAGCACATTTTTTTTCGGAGGCAGGATTCACTTCTGATTTATCACCAGTCTCTGCAAAATCTCCTGTTGATGAAGAAACAGTGCTTTGTGTAATAAACACATGTTCTGTTACTCAGAAAGCTGAACAGAAAGCGCGACGTCTTATTCGTCTTCTTTTGAAAACTTATCCAAATGCTGCAGTCCTGGTAACAGGTTGCTACGCACAGCTTCGGCCTTTAGAAATAAAAAAAATGGATGAACGAATTGCGGTGCTTGGCGGCCAGATAAAAAGCCGTATTTCAACTGTACCGAATCTTGTAAAAAAAACTTGCGGTGCTGAGTCTTCCGGCTTTAATCCTCCTGAACTTGTTTCGCTTATTGAAAAAGAAATTATTTTGAAGCCTGTGGAAAATCCGGGAGTTCCTGAAAATTCTTTTGTTCTTGCTACAGATTCTTTCCTTGCTCATTCTCGTTCTTCCATTAAAATTCAGGACGGATGTAATTCAAAATGTGCTTACTGTACTATTAATATTGCCCGCGGTAAAAGTGTTTCCCTTGATGCTCAGACTGTAATTGACCGCATAAAGCAGCTTGAAGATTCGGGGCAAAGTGAAGTGGTAATTACAACTGTAAATATCGCACAGTATCACGGAGCGTGGGATGGACCTGAAGCTAACGGCGGTGTAATAAACTTTGCAGGTCTTTTGAAACTTATTCTTAAAAATACTTCAAAAATCAATATCCGCATTTCAAGTATTTATCCTCAGATTGTAAAAGATGATTTTCTTGAGGCTATCAGTGACCCAAGAGTTTGTCCTCATTTTCATATTTCTGTTCAGAGCGGAAGTGACAGAATTCTTGAAGCTATGAAGCGCGGGTACAAGGCACAGGATGTAATCGAAGCTTGTGAGAAAATCAGACAGGTAAAGAAAAATCCTTTTCTTGCCTGTGACATTATTACAGGTTTCCCGGGAGAAACTGATGCCGATTTTGAAGAAAGTCTTTCACTTTGTAAAAAGTGTGGTATGAGCTGGGTTCATGCTTTTCCATATTCGGAACGCCCTGGAACTGAAGCTATAAAAATGAAGAACAAAGTTCCTCAAGCTGTTTCCGGAGAACGTGCTTATACACTTACTACAAAAGCGTCTGAAGCAAAAATCAAATATATAGAAAGCTTTGCCGGGAAAATTCTTCCCTGCGTAGTTGAAACTGTAAGAAATCCGAAAAATGCTGTGAACGGGAAAATTATTTATCATGCAGTGACAAATAATTTCCTTCACTGTCAGATTGAAGTGGATGAAGATAAACCGTTGATGAAAAACGGACAGCTTCAGAATGTTAGGATTCTTTCTCCTTTGACGGAAAATATTCGTAAGGGCGGGGAAACAGAGTGCCTTGCAGAACTTGTATAGAAAGTCTTAAAGAAGCCCTTTATTGAAACTTCAGTTAAAATCAAATAAAATAATAATGAATTTCTATTTAATAAATTTAAAATAATTAAAGGGAGTTTTTGATGAGCTCAATTAACCTTACCGGAAGAGATTTTTTAACACTTAAGGATTTTACACCTGAAGAAATCCTTTTCCTGCTTGATACAGCAGCTGATTTTAAAGAAAAGAAACAGAAACATATTCCTGTGGATATTCACCGCGGAAAAAATATTGTTCTCATTTTTGAAAAGACAAGTACTCGTACACGCTGTTCTTTTGAAGTTGCAGCACATGACCTTGGCATTTCAACCACTTACCTTGCAGAAGGAAGCCAGATCGGTAAAAAGGAAAGCATTGCCGATACAGCACGTGTTCTTGAACGCATGTATGACGGTATTGAATATCGCGGCTTCGGTCAGGAAATTGTAGAAGAACTGGCAAAACATTCTCATGTGCCTGTATGGAACGGACTTACAAATGAATATCATCCAACCCAGATGCTGGCTGATATGCTTACAATCCGCGAACATTACGGAAAACTTAAAGGGCTTAAAATGGTTTACTACGGAGACGCCCGTTACAATATTGGAAATTCACTTTCAATCGTATGTTCAAAGCTTGGACTTAATCTGGTTCTTTGCGGACCTGAAAAATATTTCCCATCTAAAGAACTTCTTGCTGAATGTGCAGAATGGAGCAAAGCTTCAGGCGGTTCTGTAACTTGCGAAACTGACATTGCAAAGGCAACAAAAGATGCAGATATTCTTTACACAGACGTTTGGGTAAGTATGGGTGAACCTGATGAAGTTTGGGCAGAACGTATTGCTGATCTTAAAGGATATCAGGTAAATATGGACGTGCTCAAAATGGCAAAGCCAACTGCCATCTTCATGCATGACCTTCCTTCTTTCCATGACAAGAATACAAAAATCGGAAAAGAGATTTTCGAAAAATTCGGTATCGGCGAAATGGAAGTAACTGATGAAGTTTTCGAAAGCAGTCAGAGTGTAGTCTTCGATGAAGCAGAAAATCGTATGCACACAATCAAAGCTGTAATCGCCGCAACACTCGGTTTGTAATTTATATAAGGGGAAAATAAATGAACGCAATTATTACTGTAGTAGGATCTGATAAAGTAGGTATTATTGCTAAAGTTTCAGCTTACCTTGCTGAACATAAAATTAACATTGTTGATATTACACAGACTATTCTTTCAGGCAATTTTGTTATGATGATGATGGCAAATCTGGATAATTCGGATGTTGCAATTGATGATCTTCGTAAAAATATGGAAAACATGGCTCAGGATATGGGTGTTGAAATCAACATCATGAGTGAGAAAGTTTTTAGTGCAATGCATCGTGTTTAATTCTTTCGTGTAATAAATTATGCAGATTAAATTAAATCATCTTAAAAAAACATATTCCGGTCAGGCAGGCCTTATTACTGCCGTTAATGATATTTCTCTTGATATTCCTGAAAACACAATTTACGGAATTATCGGGAAAAGTGGTGCCGGAAAATCTTCTCTTGTACGCCTTGTAAGTCTTCTGGAAACTCCCGATGAAGGTGAAGTTTATTATGATGACAAACGGGTAGATAATCTTTCAAAAAAAGATCTTATCCAGCAGCGCCGTAAAATCGGAATGATTTTCCAGAACTTCAATCTTTTTACTTCCCGCAATGCTGCAAAGAATATTGCGTATCCTCTGGAAATCTGTGGAACGCCAAAGGCTGAAATTGAAAAGCGCGTTCAGGAAATGCTTAAACTTGTGGGTCTAGAAGACCGCGGGAATGCACCAATTTCAACTTTGAGCGGCGGACAGAAACAGCGCATTGCTATTGCCCGTGCCCTTGCCACAAAGCCTGACATTCTTTTCTGTGACGAAGCAACATCGGCTCTGGACCCTCAAACAACCCGCTCCATTCTGGCACTTATCCGCGAAATCCAGAAAAAGATGAATCTTACTGTTGTAATGATTACTCATCAGATGGAAGTTGTGCGTGACGCCTGTGATCAGGTTGCCGTTATTGAAAACGGCGCCGTTGTAGAAAAGGGCTTGGTTGCAGATATTTTTACAAATCCACAAACTGAAGTAACAAAAGATTTCATTAAAAATATTGTTCAGACTCAGGATGATGAAAAAAATGAAGGACTTCTCCGCTGGTCAAATGAAGGTGGAAAATATGTTCTTCACTTTGTAAATGAAGATACAGGTAAACCTGTTATCAGTCAGGTCTGCAAGAAATTTGATGTTGATATCAATATTCGCGCCGGAGGAATCCAGCATCTGCCTTCAAAAGATATCGGTTCCATGATTATCGACATTATTGGAGCAGAAGAAGAAGTTCAGAAAGCTGTAAACTTTATCCGGGAAAGCGGCGTCGCAATAGAGGAGAGTAAATAATGAACCAGATTTTTGTTCTTGTTGGAACTTCAACACTGCAGACTCTGATTATGGTTGCTCTTTCTACAGTGTTCGCACTTCTTATCGGTTTCCCTCTGGGAGTTTTACTGAACGTTACAAACAAATTCGGAATTACACCGCATCCTGTTTTTAATGCAGTTTTAAGCCGCATTATTGATGTGCTTCGTTCTTTCCCATTTGTTATCCTTATGATTGTTCTTCTGCCTTTTACAAGACTTGTTCTTGGAACTGCAATCGGAACAGCTGCAACTATTATTCCGCTTTCTATTGCGGCAGCACCTTTTGTTGCCCGCATTACAGAAACTGCTTTGAATGAAGTTGACCCTGGAATGGTTCAGGCTGCCCGTGCAATGGGTTCTACAAACTGGCAGATTGTTTATAAGGTTCTTATTCCTGAAGCTCTGCCTTCTGTAACATCGGGAATTACATTAACTATCATCAACCTGATTGGTTACAGTGCCATGGCCGGAACATTAGGCGGCGGCGGTCTTGGTGACCTTGCAATCCGTTACGGTTACCAGAGATTCAGAACCGGAATTATGCTTGCTGCAGTTGTGGTAATCATTATTCTTGTTGCGGTAATCCAGTGGATTGGTACAAGACTTACAAACAAAATCCTTCAGAAGCGCTAACTGTTACTTCTTGTAGTTATAGTTAAAACTTATAACAAAGTATTAAAAGATAGTATTTCACAATCTCTTGTCAAATTTATAATATAAATCAAAACAAACAAATAAAGGTTCTCCAAAAGAGAACCGTGACAGGAGATTAAAATGAAAAAACTAATCGCAGTATCGGCAGCACTTCTGCTGTCAGTTTCACTTTTCGCACAGACAATTAAAGTTGGTGCAACACCAGAACCACATGCAGAACTTCTGAACCTTATCGTTGATGACCTTGCTGCAGAAGGCATTACACTTAAAGTAATCGAATTCACAGATTACGTAACACCAAACGATGCAGTTGAATCAGGTGATATCGATGCAAACTACTTCCAGCACATTCCTTACCTTGATTCCTTCAATGTAGAAAAAGGTTATCACCTTGTAAATGCCGGTGGAATCCACGTTGAACCATTCGCTCTTTATTCAAAGAAAGTTAAGTCTTACAAAGACCTTAAAAAGAAAGCTACAGTTGCAATTCCTAACGACCCAACAAACGAAGGCCGTGCACTTCTTCTTCTTCAGGAAGCAGGACTTATTACACTGAAAGAAGGAGCTGGTCTTACAGCTACTCCACTTGATGTTGCAAAGAATCCTCTTAAACTTAAGTTCCGTGAAATCGAAGCTGCTTCACTTCCACGTACACTGAACGATGTAGACGCAGCAGTTATCAACGGTAACTATGCAATTCCTGCAGGTCTTTCAGCTGCAAAAGACGGACTTTTTGTAGAAGGTTCATCTTCACCATACGTAAACATTATCTGTGTAAAAGCTGGTAACGAAAACAAACCTGAAATCAAAGCTCTGGTAAAAGCTCTTCAGAGCGAAAAAGTTAAGGACTACATCACAAAGAAATATCCAAACGGTGAAGTAGTAACTGTATACTAATCAGAATGTGATGATTTCTTCAAAAACCTGGATGGCAAACTGATCTGTCATCCCGGAAATATACTCCACACAACATTTTTCATAAGAGGTATTGTCATGAATATCGAAAACTTGAGGAGTGTTGTAGTGGAGTATTTTTTTTCTGTCGATGTTTGAATGCTTTACTGAATCAAAATATTGATAGTTAGAATGTTTGATAATCCAGTCTTCAAAAGTCGATCCAAGTTTAGGATACAATTTCAAAGCCTGTCCAACCCGTCCGTTCTGGACAAAAACTTCAGCCTTCATTAAAGTGCGCCAGATCGTGTTGATTACATTTTCTGCGTAGTTCTGGAATTCTTCAAGTCTCCAGTGACTGTAAATATTTGCAAAACTGAAACGCTTGATTTCTGTAATGAATTTAAAATATTCTGGACTGAAACATAAGCCTTTTTCCGGACTAGATTCATTACATAAATCAACAATCATGTCGTTTATTAAAACTGTTGTGTTGATTGCTTTTCCGCTTCGCATGGCATGCTGGGCGCCTTTGTGTTCAAAGCCAAGAGTTCCTGCAACAATTTCGCGAAGCTGGCGGTAAGATGCCGAATCGATTATGTGATAGGCGCGTGCGTCTTCAAGGTCGCGGCCAAGGAATGCAATTTTATCTGCAATTTTTACAACGCAGCCTTCCCATGTGAATGGCTGGATAAAGCCCGGACGGGTCATTGAATAAAGATCGATGGCTTTGTCACGTGGACGGACACCCTGCTGGTCAATTTCGCCGCAGTGACAGATAAGTCCGTCGCGAACTGCGTAGGTTAAATTCAAAGGCTGTTCAATGCCGTCAGGGTCGGGGAGGGTTTCGATATAATCCGCAAAGAAAAGAGAATTACGTTCGTGCCAGAATTTTTTAGGGGCATTTCCCCCTTCTTTTTGAGGAACCAGTTTGTTTAGAACATCTTCTCCAAAATGACCAAATGGAGCGTGCCCCATATCGTGTCCTAATGCAATTGCTTCTGTAAGCTGTGCGTTTAATCCAAGGTGCTGTGCAATTGTTTTGGAAACAGATGCTACATGAAGAACGTGTTCCATGCGGGTACAGATGTGATCATTGTGTGGAGCAAAGAAAACTTGAGTTTTGTGCTTCATACGGCGAAATGCCTGGCTATGAAGAATGCGTGTATAGTCACGTTCGAAAGGATCACGGATGTCATTTCCACGTCCATAAAGTTCAATTTCACGTTTTATTGATTCATTCCATTTTGGGTTTTGAGAATCAATTTTTTCCTGAATAAAAGCGTCTTTCATTATATGGTCCTTTCGTTGGTATTTGTTTATTGTAAGAAAATGTATTCACTGAAATATACTGCAGAAATTTTTCCAAGTGTAAATTGATTGTTAATTTCTTCCAGAAGATCATTTTTAATTTTGGGTTCGGTCATTTCAAAAAGTTCCTTCTGTGAGTAATTAGTAAAATAGTTTTTTATTATACTTTTAATAATAAGTCGCTTTCTGGAAATTTCTTCAAAAAAAACGGTGTCATTTTCCGGATAACTGAGCCAAGGAGTAATGATTATAGTGGTATTTTCTTTTGTGGAAGAACGAATTTGACCTAAATCAGAGTAGGCAGCAATTTTATCTGTTGTGTGTTTGTTTAGTGATGATATTGAAGCCGGACTTGGATCTGAGTTTCTTAACTCTTCTGAAGGACGGTGTCCGTTAAGTAACCCAAAGACCGTTCCCAACAGAATCACCACACACAAAAATATTATGACTCCAACCAGTATTTTATCTTTCATACAAAACCTATTCTTTAACATAAGGGCTCAGTAATGCAAGAAGTCGTCCTGTTGCTCTGGTAGAAATATGAACACCGTCATCAAGCCATTCTTCTTTCTCTATACATCCTGCTTTTTTAAGTTCATTAATTAATGACATCTGACTCATAGGAATGATGTAATCCGCTGATTCTCCAAGAAGAGTGTCATAGATTTTATCTTTTAGTTCATCAAATCCCCATTGATCTTTTGCAGAAACACATAATGCATCAGGAAATTTCATTCTGAGTTTCTGAAGATTTTCTTCGGCTTCGTCTTTTGCTTTGTCGAATTTGTTTAGAAGAATAAGCCGCGGATTCTTATCTGCGTCGATTTCTTCCAGAACGTCACATACAGTTTCATATTGTTCAAGTGCTTCAGGATCGGCAGAGTCTAAAACTATCAGAAGAAGATCAGCAAATGTGGCTTCTTCAAGAGTTGATTTAAATGCATCGATGAGTGAGTGAGGCAGGTTCGAGATGAATCCAACAGTATCTGTAATTAATACAGAAGATCCATCATTCATAGGAAGTTTTCTTGTAGTCGGATCCAGGGTTGCAAAAAGCTGGTCTTCTACAAAAGCTTCACTTCCTGTAAGTGCGTTTAATAAACTTGATTTACCGGCATTTGTGTAACCAACAAGAGCGCATGCAGGAAATTTCCCACGAGATTTTCTCTGTGTCTGACGGTTTACTTCTACTTCAAGAAGTTCTTTTTTTACAGCCTGAATTTTTTCGCGAACTTTTCGTGAATCCAATTCAAGTTGTGTTTCTCCGGAACCTTTGTTTCCAAAAGCACCACCACGCTGACGACTCATATCCCGATTCATGTGTGCAAGTCGTGGTAATGAATATTGAAGTCGTGCAAGATCAACTTGAAGAACTGCTTCTCGGGTTAATGCTCTGGAAGCGAAAATACGAATAATAACTTCCTGGCGGTCGAAACATGAAAGGTTTGTCAGTTCCTCCCAGTTTCTTTGTTTTCTTGGTTCAAGATTAAAATCGAATATAATGCAGTCTGCTTCAATAGAGTGGGCAAGTTCATTTATTTCCTGTGCCTTACCAGTTCCCATACCATATGCCGGGTGTATTTCAAGTCTTGTAAGAGTAAGGCGCTGAATAACTTCGTATCCTAAGGTGCGGACAAGACCTTTCAGTTCCTGGAGGTCATTTCCTGGTTCACCAACTAAAAGGGCGCGGGGTACACGTTCCATTTCTTCTTTTACTTCTACCATTTAAGTCCTCCCATTTGTTTATAATTATAGCATTTTCTGAGAGAAAAGTGAAAAAAGAAATACTTTAATAAAATCCAGAAAATGAATTAAGGAAGGTACTTAATTATTTTTACTTTTTTTTCTATAATAAACATTATGAGTACACATAAAGAAATAAATGAAGAAGTTTTGAATAATCTTCTTTATCTTTCACGTCTTTCTCCGGAAAGTACAAATATTGATATTTTGAAAAAACAGGTTGACGATATCGTAGGATATTTTGAAATTCTTTCAAAATACGATGATTCTGAAAATCCATATGATGCATATCCTTCTACAGTTGCGGAAAAACTTCGAGAAGATGAAGTGGTTGCAGGACTTGAAATGCACGATGTAAAAAATGTATCTGAAAATTTCATGGACGGATACTTCCAGGTTCCAAAAGTTCTTGGGGAGGGTGCGTAAGGGCGTTAAAAAACGCGGATTAAGGAGCGTTTTAGCCCGGTGTTAAATATGGAAACTTGCTGTGCAAGTTTTCCTAATAACAGAAATATCCATATTTTATGAGGATAGAAAAAATTATGACAATCAATGAAACAAGAAATAAATTAAAAAATGGTGAAATAACAAGTAAGTCTCTTGTAGAAAGCCTTGTTAAGACTTTTGAAGAAGATAAATCTTCGGCAATGCCTCTTAATGCATTTCTTGAAATGTATGACGATGTTATCTCTAAAGCAGAAGCTTGTGATAAAGAAATTGCGACAGCCCGTGCAGCAGGTGCTGATGCTGTTGAAAAGCTTTTTGAAGAAAAACCACTTCTTGGACTTCCTTTTGCAAATAAAGATAATATTTCTGTTCGTGGAAAGCATCTGACTTGTGCTTCAAAAATTCTTGAAGGTTATGTTGCACCATATAATGCAACTGTAATCAGTCGACTCGAAGAAAAGGGAGCCATTCCTCTTGGACGCTGTAATCAGGATGAATTCGCTATGGGTTCTTCTACTGAATATTCATGCTACGGACCAACACGTAACCCTGTGAATAGAGAATATGTTTCAGGCGGTAGTTCTGGTGGATCTGCATCGGCAGTTGCCGCAAATATGGCAGTGTTTGGTCTTGGTACTGAAACTGGTGGATCTGTTCGTCTTCCTGCAAGTTATTGTGGAATTTACGGTCTTAAAACAACTTACGGTGTTCTTTCACGCTGGGGTGTTGTAGCATATGGTTCATCACTTGATCAGGTTGGACTTTTGGGACATTCTCCAAAAGACATTGCTGAACCTTTAAGCTATATGGCTGGTGAAGATTTCTACGATGATACATCTGCAGATCTTCCAAACGCTGCTAATCTTAAAAATCTTACAGCAATGAGCGATGATGAAATAAAAGCTCTTAAAATTGCAATTCCAAAACAGTTTCTTGAAACAAAAGGTCTTGATCCTGAAGTAGGCGAAAAGTTTGCTGAA
The DNA here is from genome assembly GCA_024402565.1 of Treponema sp. GTDB lineage: Bacteria > Spirochaetota > Spirochaetia > Treponematales > Treponemataceae > Treponema_D. Next base: position 20,745 of record JAKSTM010000001.1, read on the forward strand.
ACAAGAACTTGGTTTGAATCAAAAGGTGCTTCAATTACAGAAGTTGACCTTCCGGTTCTTGATGCTTCAATTGCTGCTTATTACGTTATTGCTCTTTCAGAAGCTGCTTCTAACCTTTCTCGTTTCGACGGAATCCGTTATGGTGGACGTGTTGATAATGGAAATGGTTATGATGAACTTTATGTTGATACCCGTTCAACTGGCTTTGGTCCTGAAGTAAAACGCCGTATCGTAATCGGAAACTATGTTCTTTCAGAACAGTTCTCGGGAACAACATACAAAAAAGGAATGACAGTTCGCGCTCGTATTCAGAAAGAAATGGCAGAACTGTTTAAGACATATGACATTGTTCTTTGTCCAACATGTCCAACACCAGCTTTTAAACTTGGACAGAAGGTTGATGATCCTTTGGAAATGTATCTTTCTGATATGTATACAGTTTTTGTAAACCTGGCACGTATTACTTCAATCAGTGTTCCTGCAGGATTTACAAAAGCAGGTCTTCCTGTTGGTATGCAGTTCGCAGGTCCTATGTTTGGAGAAGAAAAAATTCTTCGCCTGGCTCAGAGCTGGTATGAAAAATAACAGAAATTAATATTTTTCTTGAAATGGCACTGTAAAGTGCCATTTTTTTTTGTTTTTCTTTTTTTCTTGCGTGGTGTGAATTCCCGTTGTAAAATTAAACTATGTTGTGTGAACTACCTGTACGTGCTTATGCAAAAGTGAACTTTGGTCTAAATGTTCTTCCTTTGCAGACAAGCGGTGTAAATGCAGGATTCCACAATATAGAAAGTATTTTTCAGACAGTTGATTTGTTTGATGAATTGGTAGTTACAAAGCAGGCAGGTAATGTCAAAACTTGTACTGTATGTTGTGATTCCATGGAACTGCCTGAAGAAAATACTTTGACCCTTGCTTTTAGAGCCTTTTCTGAAGTTACCGGAAAGAATGATTTTGGAATTCATGTTCAACTGAATAAAGGAATTCCTTCTGGTGGCGGACTTGGGGGAGGTTCCAGTGATGGTGCATCATTAATAAAAGTGTTGGAAAGCCTTTACAACATTAAACTTACCGAAAGTCAGCTTTCTGAAATAGCTGCAAAAATCGGAAGTGATGTTTTCTTTTTTACCCGTTGTAATGAAAATGGAACTGGATGCGCTCTGGTTTCCGGTCGGGGAGAAATAGTAAAGAATATTCAGGGGCGGACAGATTTGTTTCTGCTCTTGGTTTTTCCGGGAGTAAGTAGTTCTACAAAAACTGCGTATTCTCTGATTGATGAAATGTATGAAAGGAGTGAAGTGCCTTTGAGTCCTGATTTCTCGTGTTACGAAGAAATCTATCGGGGTAATCCAGCTTCCTGGTCCTTTATAAATACTTTTACGCCTGTTATTTCTAAGGAATATCCAGAAATTGCCAGTGCGTTAAAATGTGTCCGTGAATCTGGCGCCGTTTATTCTGAAGTATCGGGATCCGGCTCTACGGTTTTCGGAGTTTTTACATGTGAACAACAAGCTGAAACTGCAAAAAGTCTGCTTGGTGATAAATGGAGCTGTAAAGTCTGCAGGACTTTATAAATTTCACGTTCTTGGAGGATCTCTTATGCAGATTACTGAACTTAGAATTAGAAAAGTGGAAGACGAAGGAAAACTTCGCGCTTATGTTACTGTAACATTTGACAACTGTTTTGTTGTGCACAATGTAAAAATTATTGATGGAAAAAGCGGACTTTTTATCGCTATGCCAAGTCGTAAGACTGCAAATGGGGAATACAAAGACGTAGCTCATCCAATCAGTCCAGATTTCCGTACAGAACTTCAGGATAAAATTCTGGCAGAATATAATGCCGGACATTTCCTTACCGGCGAAGACGCTGACGCTGAATAAACATTACTTTATTGATTTTGTAAATTTTTCTCATTGATTTGAACACGGTTTTGTAGTACACTGTGTTCAAATATTGTTGAAATATTTATTCTACTGTTGTGTAAAGGTAGCACACGAGCTTTTGGTGCTCAGAGTCTGGGTTCGATTCCTAGCAGTAGAAATTTTCTTTTCTTTTTTTATCTTTTCACCGACCCAATTTTCAATTCCTGCGACTATATAAGTGTACGTAAAAATGGCAGGGAGTTTATGACTGAAACAGAATTACTGGAACATGCAGACTATCTTCTGAAACTTGCTTTGAGTAAAAATCCAAATATGGATGATGCCGAAGATCTTGTTTCGGAAACACTTATTTCCGCACTGAAAACTATAAGAAGCGGTAAAAAAATCGAAAATCCAAAAGCATTTCTTTCCGGTATTTTGTTTCATAAGTTTACAGACGGGCTTAGAAAGAAATATTCAAAGCCGGTTCTTTACGAAGGGCTTTCTCCTGATCTTTTTCAGGCCTATGAACCTTCGGTTCTGGACAAAATGATTATGCGTGAAGAAGCGGAAAATATCCGAAAAAGCATTGCATCTCAAACCAGAATCTACAGGGAAGTTTTAGTCCGTCACTACATTCATGGCCAGAGTGTAGGAAAAATATCAGAAGAGCTTGGAGTTCCTGTAAACACAGTAAAATCCCGCCTGAATACGGCACGACAGAACGTAAAACAGGAGTTTAATCTTAATATGGAAAAATTTGAAAAAGAAAGTTATGAGCCTCAGTGGCTTACAGTCGGTGTTTCGGGAGTAGTTGATAATCCTGACTTCAGCCCTTTTGAAATGGTTAATGAGGATAGAATTGCACAGAATCTTTTGATTCTTGCTTATGAAAATCCAGTTACAATTCCGGAGCTTGCAGGGGCAATCGGAATTTCTGTTGCTTATATTGAACCTGTTATTGACCGCCTTTTGGAATATGATTTTATGAAAAAAACTGGTGATAAAGTTGCCACTAATTTTGTAATTTACAAAGACGAGGATTATATAGAGTCTGCAAAATATGACAAAGCTCTTGCAGAAAAACTTTATCGTCCTTTATGGGAAGATTTTCAACCAGTTCTTGGAAAACTTCGGAGTCAGGAGTTTTACGAACGCCAGGGAACGGATGCAAAAACTTCTCTTGAGTTTTACACAATGCTCATGAGCCTTCAGTATATTAATGCCAAAATGACTCTTGAACGAAGAGGTTTGAAGTTTGGTCTTAATATGAATGAAAGTGATGATTTCTATATTCCTCATAAAGGCTGGCATGGTTATGCATTAGGAAATCTTTATACAACTGATTTCAGATATGATTGGGATTATTTTACTGGTTATCTTTGTACACGGCTTAATGGATGTCATACTGTGGAAATTCCTGATTATAAAGGATTAAAGTCTATTGCAACTCATGCATATGATATTTCCTGTGGCTGGACTTTCAGCAGATGGTATTCTTTGCCGGCACCACTTTCAGATACTTCAGTTGCAAAGGCTTTGTATGCGATTTATTCTGGAACCGAAGAAGATTTATGTGTAATCAATTCCCGTTTTTTTGAAGATATTGAAGAACTTGAAGCCCTTAAGATTCTCAGAAGTGAAAAAGTGTCAGAAACAGAAAACAAGCTTTTTGTGAATATTCCTGTTTTGACTGAAACTGAACATAAATGGCTGAAATCGGAAATCATTTTTGAAACAATCAATGGGCTTTATGAAAAATACAAAGAAGACTTCCAGGTGTTTTTCCAGCATCCAGTGAAAGTTCCGGAGCACCTTAAGGAAATGAAAGACTTTTATGGATATCTTATCCGGGGGTACTGTTTCCCTGTTGCAGTTATGTATCAGATGATCTGGAACGGTCTTTATCTTGCAGGAAGAGATTTCCAGAAAGACCCGATTCCTGTTATGGTAATGACTGTTGATGAGAAAAAGTAAATAACTGCCAGTCTGCATAATGGAAACTCCGGAAATTCCGTGTTAAAATGGAACGAGAGTTATAAAAGTTATGCGGATTGCAATTTGTGAAGATGACCGTCCGTCCAGAGATTACGAAGCTAATCTTATTCGCGGATGGGCGGCCCGAAAAAATCTGAATATTACAGTGGATACATTCTCAAGTTCTGAAAACTTTCTTTTTGAAAGCGAAGACCGTCTTGAATACGATCTTCTACTTCTTGATATTCAGATGGGAAAAATGAACGGCTTTGAGCTTGCTAAAACTTTGCGAAGCCGTGGTTTTTCAGGTCAGCTTGCATTTATTACCGGCATAATGGATTATGCTCTCGACGGCTATGAAGTTGGCGCTGTGCGTTACGTTCTGAAACCTGTAAAAGAAGAAAATCTTTTTAAAATCCTGGACCTTGTTTACGAAGAATTTGAAAAGCGTGCCGACGATAATTTTATTCTTCAAATTGGAAGTGATGTTTCAAAAATACCTTTTGATGACATTATTTATGTTGAGGCATCGGGACATTATGTTCATCTTTTGGGAAAAGGTTTTGAAAAAGAATGGAAAGCCACGTTCACTACAGTTTCTGAAAGTTTTGATGAAAAAAGATTTTTCTGTCTTCGTCGCGGTCTTCTTGTGAATCTTTCCCATGTTTTAAAAATTACAAAAACTGAATGCACCCTTGATAACGCCGAAGTTCTTCCTGTTGCAAGAAATAATTATGAGGACTTGAACCGCGCCTTTATAGACTTTTATATGGAAAAAAACGCATGAGTATTTTGTACTGGATTTTGATATGTCTTTTTCTTGTTGTCTGTGCTGCAGCTGTTTCTCATTTTCTTACAAAAAAGCAGGATGAAAAATGGCTCTATGATTTTCAGGATTCCATTTTGAAAAAGCAGCGTGATGAAGTTGAAAACGTTTACAATACAATGCGCGGCTGGCGTCACGACTATCACAATCATATGCAGACTCTAAAGGCATATCTTTCTATGAACCAGATTGAAGAAATCGGGAAATATCTGGACCATCTGGAAGAAGATCTGGACAGCATCGATATTGCAATCAGGACCGGAAATACAAGCGTTAATGCTATTTTAAGCAGCAAGATTTCCATTGCCCAGAAGCAGATGATAAATGTGAACTGCAAGGCAACTGTTCCTCCGGATCTTAAAATAACTGACGTTCACCTTTGTGCCATAATCGGGAACCTTCTGGACAATGCTATCGAAGCCTGTGAGAAAGTTCCTTCAGAAAAGCGTTTCATCCGTGTGTATATAGGGCTGTTCAAACAGCAGCTTTATATTTCTGTTACTAATGCAACGGAATCAAGCAGGCGAAAGAAACTTTCAGAACTTATCACTTCCAAAAAAGGGGAACACGGACTTGGACTTAAACGTGTAGATAATCTTGTTTCCGAGTACGACGGATTTGTAAACCGGAAGAATGAACCCGGTGTTTTTGCAACAGAGATCATGCTCCCGTTGTAGAGCGGGGCGTTGCGGGGGCGAATAAGGTCAAGCTAAAAAATGCAGTGCATTTTTTTTAACGCTTCTCGATAGAACACCGGTCGCCAGCGACCTTACACACCCCGCAGAGGGGGTAGCGACAGACATTGGCTGGCGCGCAGGGGGAGACTTCCCCCTTACTTATGCAATTTGTGCACGGAATCATGCATTTCGTGCACTTTTTGTTTATGTGAAAAATAAAGCTAGTAATATATGCAGCGTGAGGTGTTTATGGAAAAAGTAGAAAAGAAAAACACAATGCTTAAAAATATCGGAATCGTTATGCGGGCGTGGCTAAAAAGATATCCTTCTGCCTGGATTCTGCTTCCGATTTTTATCGTGCTGCGTATTGTAAGTCCATTTCTTGGAACTTTGCTCAGTTCTTCTGCAGTTGGAGCCATTTCTAAAGGAGATGTAAAAAGCTTTCTTTTGATTATTGGCGGTATTTTGATCGTCAGTTCTGTTTTTAGCGGAGCAATCAATATTATCGGGACTTTTCTGCAGGTTCACAGAATTTATACCCGGCTTAATGTTTTTGCCGGCGGACTTTTCAAGAAAGCTCTCCACACAGATTATCAAAATATTGAGCTTCATAAAAATCAGACTCTTATGGAAAAAGGTGCAAATGCTCTTGCATCAAATTATGCAGGGCCTGAAGAAATAATGACTCAAACTCTGAATATTCTTGTGGTTTTATTTGGAATTGTCAGTTATGGTTCTGTTATCTTTCTGATTGACTGGAAGATTCTTGTGGTGGTGCTTTGTATGTTTGCCGGAAATCTGATCCTTCAAAGTATGGCTATAAAATACACTGATAAACACCGCGGAGAAGGTGCGGAATACTGGAGAAAGAGAAAATATATAAAAGAAAAAAGTTTAAACATTGGAGCTGGAAAAGATATCCGTATTTATCAGCTTAAGGGCTGGTTTCATGAAGTTTTGTGTGACATTACAGAAAAGCTTCGAAAATATGATTCAAAGCGTGAATGGCGTTGGTATCTTCCCACTATTTCAGATGCTTCTTTTAATTTCCTTCGCGACTTTCTTGCTTATGCCATTTTAATCCGAAGAGTTTTGAACGGCGAACTTGATCTTGCAGGTTTCACAATGTATCTGGGCCTTATTGGAAGTTTTTCTTCCTGGATTTATGGTTTGTCCGGAAATTTTAACGGGCTTCGAAAAGCAAGTCATGAGTTCAATGATTATTTTGATTTCATTGGTCTGAAAGACGATGTGGGTTTTGTTGGAAAGAACGGTGAATGGAAACTTTTTGAAGATGATAATAAAAACAGCAAAACTTCGACTGATTCTGTAACGGACGCTCAGTTGGATTCAGCTCCGGAAATAACATTCAGAAATGTAGGGTTTACTTATGAAGGTTCTTCAAGAACAACATTGAAAGATCTGAACTTTACAATTCATAAAGGAGAAAAAATTGCCCTTGTAGGAAATAACGGGGCTGGTAAAACTACAATCGTTAAGCTTCTTTCCGGACTTTACCGTCAGACTGAAGGTGACATTCTTGTAAACGGAAAAACTATAAACGAAGTTGGTTTACTGAGATATCAGGACAATGTAAGCGTACTCTTTCAGGATACAAATCCGTTGTCTTTCAGCATCGAAGAAAATGTTGCCGGCTGCGAAAAAGAAAAAATCGATAACAAGAAAGTCTGGGAATCTTTGGATAAAGCGGGACTTGGTGAAAAAATCAAATCCCTTAAAAACAAGGAGAAAACATACATCACCCAGAATCTTGATGAAGAAGGAATTCTTCTTTCGGGTGGAGAAACTCAAAAACTTCTTCTGGCAAAGGCACTTTATAAAAATGGAAACCTTTTGATTCTGGATGAACCTACAAGTGCACTGGATCCTATTGCGGAAAGTAAAATCTACGAAGAATACAACCAGATGGCGAAGAATAAAACTGCATTATTTATTTCCCACAGACTTGCAAGTACAAAGTTCTGTGACAGAATCATGTTTCTTGATAACGGGAAAATTGTCGAGTTCGGTACTCACGAAGAGCTTATGGCTAAAGACGGCAAGTACAAAGAAATGTTTGAGATTCAAAGTCAGTATTACGTGAGTAAGGGAGAGTAAGTCATGAAAAATATAGATACAATAAAAAAAGTTTTAAAACTTGTTCATAAACTGCAGAAAGGCCATATTGCGACAATTATTTTTGCTCGCCTTATTAATGCTTCTGTTCCTTTTGTTTCGGTGATTTTTTCAAGTATCATTCTTGATCAACTGATTGCAAAAGCACCGTTTGAAATTATTATGAGAAATGCCCTTATATTGATTTCTTACGGATTTGTTGCTTCATTGGTTTACTGGGCTCTTGTTCATGTGATAGAGATTAATTCGCATTGTTTGAACAGCAAAGTAGATCAGCTTATCTGCGAGAAATCTTTTGAAATTGATTATGACATTCTTGAAAAACAGGAAACTCTGGATTTAATAAAAAAAGCTGATGAAGGAAAAAACACTTTTGGTGGAATAGATGCTTTCTGTTCAAACCTTGCAGAATTAATTGAAATGGTTGCACAGATTGTTTATTCAGTTGCTATCCTGATTCCGCTTTTTATTCCGTCAAAAAATGTTGTTCCGGGTTTCTTCGCTCATTTTGTAAACCAGTGGTACAGTGTTTTTATTCTTCTTGCTGTATTGTTGTGCAAGGTGTTCGTTTCTTCTGTCATTAATAAGAAAAGTCAGAAACTTCAGCAGGACTTGTTCAATAAAAATATAAAAGTGAACCGTGAGTACGGCTATTATTTTAATATCATGTTTGATTATTCACTTGGGAAATATATCCGTCTTTATAAAAGTCAGAAAATGATTGAAAACCGTGTGAGTGATACACTGGAATGGATGGAAAGTTCTTTCCATAAAATGCTCCGCAGAATGAATGCAATTCAGTGGCCTGATTTCCTGGTACAATTTTTTGTTCAGTTTGCAAGTTATGCTTATGTGGGATTAAAAGCAATTTATGGATTTATTTCTGTTGGTAGTGCGCTGAAATATATTACTTCCTATGGAACACTGGTAAACAGCATTACTGGTATTTCTTACAGAATTATAGACCTTGGAATCAAGTCTGAATATCTTTCGTACTTTTATGATTTTATGGAAATTCAGAATAAAAGCTATGACGGAACAATTCCTACAGAAAAGCGTGATGACAATGAGTTTGAAATTGAATTCCGTGATGTTTCATTCAAATATGCGAATACAGAAAACTATGTTCTGAAACATGTTAATCAGAAAATCAAAATCGGAACAAAAACTGCCATTGTCGGAAAGAACGGGGCAGGTAAAACTACTTTCATAAAACTGCTCTGCCGCCTTTATGAACCGACCGAAGGTCAGATCCTTCTGAACGGTATTGATATCCGTTATTACGATTACAAAGATTATGCAGAACTTTTCAGCGTAGTGTTCCAGGATTTCAACTTGTTCAGTTTTTCTATTGCACAGAATGTCTCCGGAGATATTGAATATGACAAGAATAAAGTTGTTGCTTGTCTTGAAAAATCAGGATTTGGGGAAAGACTTTCAAAATTAGAAGACGGTATAGAAAGTAAAATTTATCAGCAGGAAGATAATGGTATTGAGATTTCAGGTGGCGAAGCTCAGAAAATAGCAATTGCTCGTGCCCTTTATAAGGACGCTCCACTTGTTATACTTGATGAACCTACGTCGGCACTGGATCCTGTTTCTGAATACGAAATATATAAGCGTTTTGATGAAATGGTTCAGGATAAAACCTCAATTTATATTTCTCACCGAATGTCCAGCTGTCGTTTCTGCGATAATATTCTGGTTTTTGATGATGGTCAGATTGTAGAACAGGGGAACCATGAAAAGCTTTTGAATAATAAGGGGCTTTACAGTGAACTCTGGAATGCACAGGCTCAATATTATGAATAAGCATATAAAGTAGTTTTAATATAGACACACATATCTGTTTTTGATAAAATAGAAATACTATACGCTATATGGAAAAAGTGTTTTTAAACACTAGGAGGATAGTTGGCATACCAGAATAACAACAATAAAGGACAGAGAATCAACGAAATGATTCGTGTTCGTGAGGTCAGACTGATCGATGACGAAGGCAATCAGTTAGGAATCATTCCGACACAGGAAGCCGTTCGTCTTGCTAAAGAGAAGGAATTGGACCTTGTTGAAGTTTCACCTAATGCTAATCCACCAGTGTGTAAAATACTGGACTATGGAAAATACCGGTTCGAACAGGAGAAAAAGCTCCGAGACTCCAAGAAAAACCAGAAGGTATTAAAGCTCAAGGAAATTCGCATGCAGCCAAAAATCGGCTCAGGCGATCTTGACACAAAAGCCCGCCATATACAGGAATTTCTTGACGAAGGCGATAAGGTTAAGGTTACAATCCGTTTCCGCGGACGTGAACTTGCCCATACCGAACTTGGTTTTGAAGTTTTGAATGAGGTGTTAAAACGGCTTACCTCGGCGTATAACATTGACAAACCAGCCGCTATGGATGGACGCAATATGTCAATGACAATATCACCAAAAGCCAAATAATTTTTTAGAGGTACGATTTCATGCCTAAGATGAAAACAAAGAAGTCTGCTGCCAAACGTTACTCACTTACAGGCACAGGCAAAGTAAAGCACAAGAAACAGAACCTTCGTCATATCCTGACAAAGCGTTCACCAAAAAGAAAGCGCCAGCTTCGTGAAACTGGTTATGTAGCAGAAGCAGATGCAAAAAAAATCAGAAAGCAGATGCTTCCTTACGGTTAATCGGAAATTCTGGAATAGGAGTAAAAGATGTCAAGAGCAATAGACGGAACAAAAAGAAAGAATCGCCGCTCAAAGATTTTGAAACTTGCTAAAGGTTTCCGCGGAGATCGTAAATCAAACTATAAACCAGCTAAAGACGCTGTAACAAAGGCTCTCAGCCACGCATATGTTGACCGCCGTGATGTAAAACATGAATACCGCACACTTTGGATTGCACGTATTAATGCTGCAGTTCGTGCTGAAGGTATGACATACTCACAGTTCATCGACGGAGTAAACAAAGCCGGAATTAAACTGAACCGCAAGGCTCTTTCTAATATGGCTATTGAAGACCCAACAGCATTCAAAGCAGTTGTTGATGCAGCTAAAGCAGCTCGCAAATAACTGATTTACTAATCAATTTATTTGATAACAGGGCTAGAGTATGATTAATCTTGATCAGTTACAACTTCTTGAAGCAAAAATAGAAAGTGCTGTAGAAAAAATCTCACAGCTACAGGTTGAAAACGATGCGCTGCGCAATCGAGTGCAGGAGCTTTCAAACGCGCTTTCAGCTAAGTCGGAGCAGCTTTCAATTGCCGAACAAAAGTTGACTGATTCTGAAAAGAGTCAGGAACTGATCGAGAGTGGTATTCTCAAAGCCCTTAACCGTTTGAATTCAATCGAAAATTCCGTATTGAAATCAAACGGTGACTCTTCGGTTTCTAAACCGATAGTGTCAGCTCAAACAATTGTTGAATCACCACGTGAAGTATCTGATATCACTTCAGATGATGCAACAGTAAATACAATTTCAGATAACACAATCCAAGCAAATTTCGAAACTGAAGATACAGATTCTTTTGACGAATCGTCAGATTCAACAGAGTCACTTGATTCAAGCGATACAATCGAAACAAGCGATACGAGCGATATGATCGATACAATCGATATGATCGATACAATCGATACAAACGAATCTGATTTACCGGAATCTGAAATTGAAATTCCTGTAGATTCAAAACCGGTATCAAATCCTTTTGAATCAACTTCTTATGAACCTAATCCATTTGAAGCAAATCCTTTTGAAAACGAAAAATCTGATGTTCCAGGATTTGATATCTTCTAATGGGTACACTTTCAATTAATACATTAGGCACATCTTTCACAATTCAAGCTTCTGAGGATACTGAATACCTGAATAAATTACTGGGATATTTTGAAAGAATTTCGTCGCAGATAAAAGATAGTGGTATTATGCAGGATAGTACTCAGATTGCAATTATGAGTGGAATCATGCTTTGTGATGAATTGTATAAAGAAAAATCTCGTAAAATAAATGCTCAGAATGGTGTTGTTCCTGATCATGATGCTGAATTTGATGAAGAATCTGAAGAAGAATTAAAGCGTCGCACTCAGGAAATGATAAATAAGATTGACAGGGTATTATAGCTTTGACTGTTTTTATTGATGCAGATTCATGTCCTGTTTTAGTTCGAGATTATGTTCTGGAAATTTGTGCTAAAAATACTATTGATGTGATATTTGCGGCAAATAGAGAAATCCTTCCAAAAGAAAATCAAAAATATACAATGATTGTATGTGCCCAGGAAAAAGATGCGGCGGATGAATATATTTTTTCTAAAAGTAATAGTGCGTCCATAACAGAAACCTTATGTGCTGATCAGAAATATGGTTATAATACTTCAGAAAAAAATTACAGTGTTTCAGAACTTTTGCAGAATGGCAGTGATTTAGTTATTACGAGAGATTTACTTCTGGCAAAGCGCCTCGTTGAAAAGAATACTGCTTGTATTAATGATCGTGGAACAGAGTTTTCGAATGCTAATATAGACCGCTTGTTAAAAGAACGTGAAGAAGACCTTCAGTATGTAGCAATGGGACTTGTTAAACACGCAAAAGGAAGTGGTTATAATAAAAAAGAGTTTGCCGCTTTTGCAAACTCTTTTGGAAAGATTATTTCGAATTTTCGGGTTCCTGATCTTTAAGTGCAATACTGATTGCTTTTATTCGGTCTTTAATTTCTATAAAAGCTTTTACAACTTCAGGATCAAATTGCAGTCCTGCATTTTTTTCAATTTCAGCAAATGCTTCTTCTATATCCCAGGCTTCTTTATAGCAACGCTGGTTACTTAATGCATCAAAAACATCGGCAACGGAAACGATGCGTGCTGCAAGAGGAATATCCTTTCCCATTAATTTCTCAGCCTGAGGAATAGGTTCTCCAGTTACATATTTTTCAATGTCGACTTTTCCCGGGTATGCAAGTTCTCCACCGTCCCATCGATCATGGTGATGGAGATTAATGTCAAAACACATTTCGTCCAATTCGTCTTCTTTTGGGAAGAAAAGCTGGGCGCCCATACAGGTATGTGCTTTCATAATATTTCTTTCGTTTTCATCAAAACGACCTGGCTTTTTCAAGATGAGGTCGGAGATTCCAACTTTTCCGATATCGTGGAAGCGAGCCGCAATTCTTAAGTTATCACGGAAGTCTTGGCTATCTTCAACTGGAATCTGGTGATTGAATGACCAGCGGTCAAAGATTTCAAGGGAATATGTAGAAACTCGTTCAACGTGCCCTCCCGTTTCTTTTGGGTCGCGAAGGGCAGCCAGTCGGTTCATTCTGGTAACAATTGCCTGGAAGCGATAAGCTTGCTCAAGAAATTGGATAATATCATTTGCCAGGTGAGTGATAAGAATGGAATCATCATCCGAAAAAGAAATTACATTTCCATCTTTATCTTTTTTGTTAATTATTTGAATTACACCAAAAAGTTCTTTTTCTGATTTTAGAGGAACTGTATAAATGGATGTTGTTTTATAATTGGAAAGAATATCTGGATTCTTATTGAATTTAAATGGCAGAGATTCATCCAGTTCATAGCAGTCTTTAATGTTTAATGGTTTTCCAGTTTTTGCAACATAACCACAAATTGAAGTTTCACTTATAGGAAATGAAAATGAGGTGTATGGAAGTTTCATACCCGGTTCCAGTAATTTCTGACGGGTATCATTTTGTCCATATTTGATTTTCAAGTTTTCACCATTATCAATTACTTCATAAATTGAACCAGCATCAGCGTTTACAATTTTACGGGTTTCTGTGAGAATACGTTCCAAAAGAACGTCAACATCCTTAATCTTTGAAAGTTGACGTTCGAGAATTACAATCTGTTCAAGCTTATCATTTAATTCTGCCATCGATTTTCCTATAAAGCGAAACTAATGTTATTTATATTATCCTCTGTAGAAGTTAATTAAGCAACCAGCAGAGATGATCTTTCTTTCATCATCTGTCATGTCACCGGTTGTAAGTTCAAATTCTGAAACGCTGCCGTCGGCTTTTACTGCATAGGCTTTGTATGAATCTGATTTTTCGTTCAGGAGTTTCAGAACATTAGGGATAAATACATAGTCTCCGTTTGCAAATGGCAGATTGTTTGTTGCTTCTTTATCTCCAGTTTTGTAAAGGAATGGAAGCATACCCCAGTTCATCAGGTTTGAACGATAGCGTTTTGTAGCATATTCAGAAGCGATGTTTGCACATGCACCCAGAACGCGCTGACAAGAAGCAGCCTGTTCACGTGCTGAACCGTCGCCTGGTTTTACAGCGTAAATAGTTGATCCAAGTTCAGCTTTTGCAACGCGGCCTTTGAATTCTGCATATTTTGCTTCAAGTGTTGCTGTAACATTTTCTACTTCTTCTTTAATTTCATCTGTGTTGTCACGAACAGCTTTTGCACGTCCAACATATGCAGGATCTTTTCTTGAAAGAGTGAATTCTGCAAGACCAAGAGGATTTGAACGGAATGATGAAGTTTCTCCAGAAGGAATCAGTTCATCTGTTGTTGTAACAGGATCGTGAATTTCAGAAACTACTTTTACCAGGAGGTCATCCTTAAGTTCGCTCATTGCTGGCCAGTCTTTAATGTTTGGTCCGAACTGGATTTCAACTTCTGGTTTTGCAACGCCTTTTGAATCGTATACACGGTTTTCGTAAATTGATTTGTCGAAAACATATGGTTTCTTTGAGTAGTCTTCGTCGTATTTTGTAGCTGCTGTCAGGAAACCTTTGTTTGCGGCTGTTGCTGCAATTGAACGGGCATCCATAAGTGCAACTGAAGAAAGCTGACCGTTCTGGATTTTTGAACCTTCGCGGTTAGGGAAGTTACGTGTTGAGTGGCGGATAGAGAATGCGCCATTAGCTGGTGTATCACCTGCACCGAAACATGGTCCACAGAAGGCTGTCTTAACGATAGCACCTGCTTTAATAAGTTCAACTGCAGCTCCGTTCTTCATGATTTCCATGTAGATTGGAGTAGAAGCAGGGTATACGCTCAGAGTGAACTTGTCGTTTCCTGTGTTTGCGTTTTTAAGAATGTCAGCTGCTGCACAGATGTTTTCATAAGAACCACCGGCACAACCTGCGATGATTCCCTGGTCACAGTAAAGTTTTCCGTCAATAACTTTGTTTTTGAGTGTGAAGTTTACTTTGTCGCCGAAAGAAACTTTTGCACGTTTTTCAGTTTCTTCGAGAACTGCCATAAGGTTTCCGTTTACTTCATCAATTGTGTAAGCACAAGAAGGGTGGAAAGGCATAGCGATCATAGGACGGATTTCTGAAAGGTCGATTTCGATTACGCCGTCGTAGTATGCAACGCCTGCAGGTTTTACTTCTTTGTAAGCTCCAGCACGACCGTGGTTTGCATAGAATTCTTCGATTTTTGAGTCTGTTTCCCAGATTGATGAAAGACAAGTTGTTTCTGTTGTCATTACATCAACGCCAATACGGAAATCTGCAGAAAGGTTTTTGATTCCAGGTCCTACGAATTCCATTACCTTGTTTTTTACGTATCCGTTGTCGAATACTTCTTTAATGATTGCAAGTGCAACGTCCTGTGGACCAACACCGAATACTGGGCTTCCTGTCATGTAAACTGCAACAACGCCAGGCATGTTTACATCGTAAGTTTTTCCAAGGAGCTGTTTTGCAAGTTCACCACCGCCTTCACCGATTGCCATTGTACCAAGGGCACCGTAGCGTGTGTGGCTGTCTGAACCGAGGATCATGTTTCCGCATTCTGCAAGCATTTCGCGTGCGAACTGGTGGATAACAGCCTGGTGTGGTGGAACGTAGATTCCGCCGTATTTCTGAGCACATGTAAGACCGAACATGTGGTCATCGTCATTGATTGTTCCGCCAACTGCACAAAGTGAGTTATGACAATTTGTCAGGGCATATGGAATAGGGAATTTTTCAAGTCCTGAAGCACGGGCTGTCTGAATAATTCCGACATAAGTAATGTCGTGTGATGTGATTTTATCAAACTTGATTTTAAGAGCTTTTTCATCACCTGAAGTGTTGTGATTGTGCATGATGTTCCATGCCATTGTATTTTTGCGAGCTTCAGCTTCCGAAATGTTTGATTTTTCAACTAATTTGCCGTTTTCTAAATAGGCGCCTGTGTTCCAGAGTTTCATTTAAAATACCTGCTTTTATATAGAATAATGACATATTATAGCAAAAAAGAGGATTTAAATAAATAAAATTTAGTAATAGTAAAGAACTTTAGTTTTCTTGAAGAACGTCAGAAAAATAACCTGATGAAGAAATTTTTTCACCTGCTTCATTTAAGTGATTTGTATCTCCCAGACGTTCAACCCGAAAATATGCGGAACCTTCTGTTCTTTCTTCTGAATTTAGAATAGTGATAGAAGTTGGAGCAACGTAGAAGCCTTGCCAGAGCTGCATAGGGCTCATATTCAAAAGGTGACTCATAATTGCAAACATAACTCCTAAATGGCATGTGAAAACTAAAGTCGTTTCATCTGTAAGATTTTTTACAGAAGTGAGGTGCCAGTTTGGAATAGGGTTTTTCCAGTTTGGATTTGGAACAGGATTTTCGACTTTGTACATCATTCCTTGGCGGGTGTATCCGTATCGAGAAAGAACTTCGTCTATTCCATCACAGACCATTTTATAATATTTTTCTCCATTTCCAGATTTAATATAATCGCTTTTCATCCAAAGATCTTTGTGAAAAAAATCTTCATTTTTGGTGAAATACTCAGGCTTCATATCCCACATTATATGATCAAGTCCTGTTTCCGGATCTTTTACAGGATAATTAAATTCCTGAAGCCAAGGTAAGGTTTCCTGACTTCTGTTTAATTTTTTCAGACTGGGTGCAATAGTAGCTTGTGCACGGCCAAGTGGGGATGTGTAAAATGCTTTTATATTTTTCCATTTTGTAACGCGTAAAGTTAATGCATCAACTTCCCGTTGTCCTTTTTCAGTTACGGTGTCTTTCTGATAGTTTGGGTCGCCATGTCGGATAAAAATAAGTCTCATAGATATTCCTGTTTTAAAGGCTGATGGCCTTCATTTTCCCTTTGCCTTTTACATCGTATTCATTTTCATTATCAATTGTAATTTGTGAGGAAAGGTGGGCCTTTACAGATTCTGTAATCATGATATGGCCTGGAGTACAAATACTTTCCATGCGGCTTGCAATGTTTACCGTATCTCCCCAAAGATCATAAATAAATTTTGTTTTTCCAATAACACCGGCAACAACAGGTCCGCAGTTAATTCCAATCCTTATCTGGAATTTGATTTTTGCAGTTTTGTTGTATTCTGCTAAATCTTTGTACATTCCTTTTGCAAATTTAATCATAATTGCGGCATGGTTTTGTACCGGATTAGGAAGACCACAAACTGCCATGTAGGCATCACCAATTGTTTTAATTTTTTCAACGCCCATTTGTTTTGCACGAAGGTCAAATCGAGTGAAAAGAGTATTTAAGGCAGCAACAATTTCGTCGGCAGTGTGATTTGAAGTTGTTTTTGTAAAACCGACAATATCGGCAAAGAGGACTGTGACGTCATCAAATTTGTCGGCGATTGTCTGGTCTCCGAATTGATTTTCTTTAAGTCTGGCGGCAATTGAATCAGGAAGAATATTTTTCAACAAACGATCTGAATTATCTTTTTCGATTTCAAGGTCAACAGTTTTCATCTGAATCATAGTCTCAAGTTTTAACTGTCGCACCATCAATCTTTTTTCACGGACTTTTACAATTATTATGATTACTGTGGCTATGATTAATGCTACGAGTATCCAGAACCAGGTGACCTGATAAAAGAAAGGTTTGATTTTTAATGTAAAGGTAGCAGGGGTTTCGTTCCATAAACCATCGCTGTTAGCCGCAATTACGTTAAATGTGTATGTTCCAGGTTTCAGGTTTGTGTAAGAAACATTTCTGTGATTGGAAAGAACCGAATAATCTTTATCAAAGCCGTCAAGTTTATGTCTGAATCTGACAAGTTCAGGAGAAACGAAACTTAAACCTGTGTAGTTTAATTCGATGCGTTTTACACCAGGTGCAAGGACTAAACTTCCGCCGTCACTTATATTTATTTTCACATTATCAACTATGGCAGATTCAAGGTGGATATCGGGAAGAATTTTATTCGAGGAAATTTTTAATGGATCATAAATGGCAAATCCGTCGATTAACGTAAAGTAAAGTCGACCAATGGAATCTCGCATGGAAAGGGAAGTAGAAGTAACTCCTCCTGTTTTTAATCCATCATTTTTTGTGTAAAACCGAGGGTCAATCATTTTGATTTCGTTTCTTGAAAGTCGGTTGAAATCTTCAAATGGAAGAGAAGAAATTCCTCTGTTACTGGTCATCCATGCAGTACCAGTATAATCTACAAGAATTTGAAATGCTGAATCAGTTCCGAGTCCTGACTGGGCGTTATAGTTTTCAAATGATTTTCCGTTGAATTTAGAAATACCGGTTCCCGTACAAATCCAGATATTGTTTTTTTCATCTTCCCAGATTTTAAATACAACATTTCCAGAAAGTCCTTGTTGTGTATTATAGGAAGAAATAATTTTACCATTGTTTATAACATCAATTCCACCACCATCAGTGCCAATCCATATATTGTTTTTATGGTCCTGGAAAATACACATTATGTAGTTATTTGAAAGTTCATTTGTATGGCTGAAATCTATAATGTCGCCTTCATGAGAAATAAGTGAAAGCCCTGTGGTTGTTCCAATCCATAGATTTTTTTCGTTGTCTTCGAGACATACTCGGATTTTATCCCCGGAAAGTCCATCTTCACTCGTCCAATTAATATAACCATTTTCAGTTTTTCTTATTTGACCGTATTCTGAATAACAACTTACAAGCAGGTCGCCGTTTTGAGCCATTGCCACGTGGCGAATTCTGATGCCTTTAGTCATGGAACAAAGTTCGTATTCATTTGAAATATCAGTTCCATCCTTAAAACACATAAGTCCGTCATCGGTTCCAACCCAAATAATGCCATTCGATGCTTCGCATATTGAATTGACTCCGGCAGAAAGGTTTTGGGTGTGGAATTTTCCTAAGCTCATTTTTTCTACACCACCACGGTCTGTTGCAAACCAAATGTTTCCTTCACGGTCTTCAAGAATGTGATTAACATTGTTGTCAGTCAGACCTTCATTAACTGAATAATGGGCGAATGAATTTCCTTTAAACAGAAAAACTCCCTTATCTGTTGCAAACCATAAATTTCCAGATTTATCACGATATATTTCATTGGGTGTAGAGACTTGGAAAGCAGAGTCTTCTGGGAAGTATTCAATTTGCCCGTTTTTTACTATTACTGCACCATTGTTTGAGATTCCAAAAACCAGGTCACCTGTAGAAGTTTGTCCTACAGCTGATATTGTATGGTTCGAGAACTGATTTAATGTTGAATAGTGTGAAAATTTTTCGGAAGCGTAGAAATAAATTCCGCCTTTTTTTGAAGTATTAAGCCAGATACGACCTGCTGTATCACAATAAAGATTAGTTACAAGAATATGTTCGTCAGGAATTTCAGAAAGCCCTTTCGGTGATATGAACTTATTTTCTGGAGTTATGTAAACGATGCCAGCGGCTGTTCCAATCCAAATATTTCCTGCATTATCTTCTACAATGTCTCGGATAGAATTGTTTGGGAGTCCGTTTTCTTTTGTATAAGTAGTAATTGTATTGCCTTCTATTCGTGCAACACCTTCATCGTTTGAACCAATCCAAAGAATTCCTTTTGAGTCTTCGAAAACTACGCGGGCAGAAACGCAGTTAAAATCTTCTATTGTGTTTTTGTTTAATATTGTAAATTCAAATCCATCAAATCTTACAAGACCGTCATAGGTTCCAAGGTAAATGTAACTACCTTCATTTTGAATAATGTCAGTAACTGTGTTACCTGGAAGACCATCGGCTGCGGTCCAGATTCGACTTACATAGTCTGTTGGAAAATTTTGTGCAAATAAAAAAAAGTTACACAGTGTTATAATTACTAAGATTAATTTTTTCATTCAGTAATTATAACACAAAAAAATTAGTTTTAAACTTTGAAAAGGTTAATTTCGTCCCTAATAGAAACAATAGAGTCTGTAACTTCTTTTGAAACACCTGAAAGGGCGGCGCCAGTTTCATTGATTTTCTGGGCTCCGTATGACATTTCAGAGATGCTGTCTTTAATCATCGAAGTAACTTCCTGCAGTTTTTTGATATGAATTAAAATCAGTTTGTTTCCTTCTGACATTTCTTCAGATGCAGATTTAACTTCTACAGTGCTGTCGTTCATAGCGTACAAAGCATCTGTAATTTGTTTTGAACCGATCTGCTGTTCTTCCATTGCGGCTTTAATCTGGCGAACCAGTTCGTCTGTATTCTGAATACTGTCTGAAACGGAAGTGAAAACTGCTGTAGCGTCCGATGATGCCTGAACAACAGAATTAATGGAAGTCTGAATCTTTTTAAGTTCTTCACCAATTGATTTTGATTGGTTAGTTGAAGTTTCAGAAAGTTTACGAATTTCATCTGCAACAACAGAGAATCCTTTTCCAGATTCCCCAGCATGAGCTGCTTCAATGGCGGCATTCATGGCAAGAAGATTTGTTTGGCTTGCGATATTTGCAATTGCCGTGTTTGCATCCTGAAGCATTTTTGACTGGGCTTCAATCTGTTTGATGATTTCGTTTACACCGGATTGAGTTCTGATTCCGATGTTTGTATTTTCCTGTAATTCTTTGAATGAATTGAACATAATATCAACTGATTTATTTACCGAGTTAATATTGCCAATCATTTCTTCAACAGCGGTAGAAGCCTGGGAAACTCCTTCAGACTGGTTCTGAATCATGTGTTCCAGAGATTCAATGTTTGATGCAATTTCATTTACGGCACCTGCAGTCTCTTCAACGCTGTCGGATTGATTTCCAATCTGTGTATTAACACTCTGAATATTTGCGATAATCTGTGTGATGGCAGATGATGTATCCTGAGTTCCGTATTGAAGGGATTCGTCTGCCTGAACCAGTCTTTTTTCAGAGTTTTTCATTGAGGTTATGATTTCCTGGAGTTTGTTTACGAAGTTATTGAAACCGTTAACAATATCAAGAATTTCTCGCTTACCGTGCTTTATTGTAAGGCGCTGAGTAAGGTCTGCATTACCTGTAGAGATTTCTGAAATTGCGTCTCCAACCAGTTTAAGAGGGCGGAGATTTCTTGTAATAAAGTATGCGGCTAAAAGACTTACAATGAGAAGAATTACTGTAAATGTGAAAAGCAGATTTTCCATGCTTTTGAGCTTTCCGATAAATTCATTTTCATTGGCCATAATAGCGACAGACCAGTTTGTGTTCGCAATAGGTTTGTAAACCATAATCCGTTCTACGCCCTGGATTGTGAAATAGCCCCAGTCTTTATCACCTTTTAAAAGCTTATTCATGTTTTCTTCAAGATCAGCATACTGGCCACGTTTTGCGATTTCCAGAAGGTTCTGACTATTAATTACGTCTTCTTCTTGTGGAGCTCCAATTGTATTTCCTGAAGTTCTGTCTATGAAAATTGCATAACCAGTCTGTCCGATTCTAATGCGTGAAGAAATTTCACATAAGAATTTACAGTCAAGACGGGCAAGCAGATAGCCTGAAACATCGTTTGCCTGTTTGAAAATAGGGGAACAGATATTTATAGAAAGCTGATTTGTAATAGCATCTTTTGTAGGACCAAAAATAACAGTTTTTTTGGCTTTCTGAGCCATCTGAAGGATAGGGGCAGAAGAAAAGTTTACAATTGTATTCTGACCGATATATGCGTTTCCGTCCTTGTCGATATAACTGATACTTAAAAGGTCTTTTTCTTTGTTAGATGACATTGGACCTACAAGTGCATTTTTTTCCTGTAAAGAAACATTGTCATCTTTTAATGTTCTTAACTGGCCTGTGTATTCAAGAAAATTGAATTTTTCCTGAATAACTTCTCCGATTGTGTCGTCTATTCTATCTGTAATAATAAATAGGTCATCTTTTGTAATAGAACGAACCGTACGACGTGAAAATCTTACGGCAACAAAAAACAGTAAAATGCTTCCAATAAATGTTACTGAAATAAATGTAAGCAGTATTGTGGATCGTAAACTTTTGACTTTCATAAAAAAATAAACTCCATATAAGTTTAATTATATGGAGTTTTTGGAAAAAATCAAAATAAATTATGATATTTAATTTGTTTTTATTGGAGTTTTTCTATATACATAATACATGTGAATAGCAAACTACAATTAGCAAATTCGATTAGCAAAACTCTTTCTTCAAGAAGTCCAAATCCAGTTCAGGGTACAGAACGTGTGCTGAAAGGAGTGCGTTTACGCGTTCTTTTGCAGCTTTAACTGTATCGTCAGAAATGTCGATCTTTCCTTTTGCTGGTTTACCTTCTTTTGTAAGACCAGGTTTTGTGTTCTTAAGAACGAAGTCGATGATAGAAGCAACTTCTTTCATGTCTTCTGTGTTCATACCAAGAGTTGTGAGGGCTGGTGTTCCAAGACGGAGACCTGAAGTCCACCATGCACCGTTTTTGTCATATGGAAGTGCGTTTGCGTTTGCTGTAACACCGCAGGCAAAAAGGGCTGCTTCTGCCTGTTTTCCTGTAAGTCCGTAACCTGTTACATCAACCAGCATAAGGTGGTTGTCTGTTCCGCCTGTCTGGAGTGGGAGACCGATTGTTTTAAGAGCATCTGCAAGAGCTGCGGCATTTTTAACAACGTTTGCAGCATAGTCCTGGTATTCTTTTGTATTTGCTTCTTTGAAAGCAATAGCTTTTGCAGCCATAACGTGTGGAAGAGGTCCACCAAGAACCATTGGACAACCTTTGTTTACGTAGTCTGCCAGTTCTTTCTTACAAAGAATCATGGCACCACGAGGTCCACGGAGAGTTTTATGAGTTGTTGTTGTTACAACGTCTGCCCATTTTACAGGATCGTAGTCTCCTTCGAATACTTTACCGGCAACGAGACCTGCAAAGTGAGCCATGTCTACCATGAGAACTGCTCCACATTTGTCAGCAATTTCGCGGAAGCGGCGGAAGTTGATTTTTCTTGGGTATGCAGAATAACCTGTCAGAAGAATGAGAGGTTTTACTTCCATAGCCTGTTTTTCAATCTGGTCGTAATCAAGAAGACCTGTTTCTTTACTTACACCGTATGGATGTGATTCAAACATACGTGCAGAAACGTTCATTTTATATCCGTGTGTAAGGTGTCCGCCACAAGAGTAGTCCAGACCCATGAGTTTCTGGTTTCCGAACTTTTTGCGGAGGTCATCGAACTGTTCAGCTGTAAGATCGTTCAGTGATTTTACGCCAAGTTCTTCCAGTGTTGGAGTTTCAACTTTTGCAGAAAGGATTGCCCAGTAAGCAACCAGGTTTGTGTCTGCACCAGAGTGTGGCTGAACATATGCGTAATCAGCACCGAAAAGTTTTTCTGCTTCACGTGCGGCTGTGTTTTCAACAGCGTCAACGTTTACACATCCACCGTAGTAGCGGTGTTCAGGATATCCTTCTGCATATTTGTCTGTAAGAAGGTTTCCCATGGCTGCCTGAACTGAAAGTGAACAGTAGTTTTCTGAAGCAACCAGTTTAAGGTGACTTCTCTGATTTTCCAGTTCGTTTACTACGTCTGCAGCAATATCAGGACCAACTTCGGCCACTTTCTGAAGATTTGCTACATAAGCACACATTGCAGCGTTTGGTTTTCCGCCACAAGATTCAAGGTAATTTTCCAATGGTGTAGACATAAATTTACTCCGTTTATATATATTCCCTCACCGGAATGTGAAGGTTTAATTACATTTAAGTTCTTTAATTATATTGAAATAAAGTTTCCTATGGAATACCGCAGAAAACAAAAAAAGGCGTCCTTTTAAGGGACGCCTTTCATAAAAAATTACATCTTTTCAAGGAATGGCACCAGAACAAGGTTCATGGCGTTCTTCATTACTGTAAGTGTACATTCAGCAAGGTAAAGACGGGCGGCCTTAAGCTTTTCGTCTTCGCAGTTCATGATTGGACACTGCTGGTAGAACTTACTGAAGAGCTTACTTAAGTCGTAAAGGTAAGCTGCTACTACTGATGCGTCCAGGTTTTCGGCAGCGCGCTGTACAACAGAAGGGAAGTCTCCAAGAGATTTTACCAGTTCCCATTCTTCGCCGGCTTTAAGAAGGTCTACATTGTCGGCACATGGTTTTACACCGCTTTCTTCTGCTTTTCTAAGAATAGAAGAAATACGTGCTCCCATGTACTGAAGGTATGGACCTGTGTTTCCGTTGAAAGAAAGTGATTCTTCAGGATTAAAGAGCATGTCTTTGATTGGTGTAACCTGGAGCAGGTAGTAGTTAAGGGCTGCAAGAGCAACTTTTTCTGCTACATCATCTGCGTTGTCCAGTTCTGCGTCGCGTCCTTTTGCCTTGATTTCTTCAAGGGCTGCAGCGTGCAGGTTGTCTACCAGGTCGTCGGCGTCTACTACTGTTCCTTCGCGGCTCTTCATGCGGCCAGACGGCAGGTTTACAAGACCATAGCTCAGGTGATAAAGGCGGTCAGTCCAGTCAAATCCCAGTTTTTTCAGAATGTGGAACAGAATTTTGAAGTGGTAGTTCTGTTCAGAGGCAACAACGTAAACCATCTGATTGAAAGCCCAGTCGTCGTGGCGGCTGATGGCAGTACCGATGTCCTGAGTGATATAAACTGAAGTTCCGTCTTTTCTGAGGAGAACTTTTTCGTGATTGTCTTCGTCTTTTCCTTTTCCTACAACGTCTGTAACGTCAATGCGGACAGAACCGTCTTCGGCTTTGAAGAATACGCCTTTTTCAAGACCTTTAAGGATTTCATCTTTTCCTTTAAGGTAAGTTTCGCTTTCAAGGTAGTATTTGTCAAAAGTGATGTCTGTACGTGCGTAAGTTTCTTTTACACCGTTCAGTGTCCAGTCGTTCATTTTCTGCCACAGGGCACGGACTTCAGCGTCTCCGGCTTCCCACTTAATGAGCATGTCTTCTGCTTCCTGAAGAGCTTCAGGGTGTTCTTTTGAGTACTTGTCGAATTCTACATAGCACTGACCTACAAAATGATCGCCTTTCATTCCGAGGCTTTCAGGAGTTTCCCCCTTTGCTTCGTGGAAAAGTTTATATGCAAGCATTGATTTACAGATATGAACACCGCGGTTATTGATAAGGTCAACTTTGAAAACTTCAGCGCCAGCCTTTTTAAGAATTCGGCTTACTGATTCACCAAGGGCGTCGTTACGGAGGTGTCCCAGGTGGAGAGGCTTATTTGTGTTTGGTGAAGAAAATTCTACCATTACGCGGCGGCCTTCAAGAGGTGCTTTGCCGTTGGCATCAAAAGTACCATAGTTTTCACCGTCTTTTGCTACTTTTGCAAGAATATCTTTTGCAGCTCCAGATTTTTCAAGTTTCAGGTTGATATATGGACCAACTGCAACAAACTGGCCGATTGTTGTGTCAGAAGAAAGTTTTTCTGCAACCTTTGCTGCAATCTGAGGTGGTGCCATACGGAGTGCCTTTGCAAAAACAAAAAGAGGAACACCAAGGTCACCCATTTCAGGATTAGGAGGAGTTACAACCTGCAGTTTGTCTGCGGCTGTAAGTTCTGCTTCAGGATTGATTTCTTTGATAACTTCGTTGACTGCATTTGCAACGATTTCTTTAAGAGTTGATTTTACGTCTGCCATGTTGAAAAGTTTACCGTTTTTTAGCAGATTTAGGAAGTAAGCGAAGGATGACTGTATGCGTTTTATAGGATATAATTACAGCATGAGAAAACAGTTTTTAGGCGCTATATTTCTTTTGTTGCTTACTGTAATTTTTGCTGGCTGCAAACGAGACAAATCTTTGAGTATTGAACTTGATAATAATGAACCTCTTGCTCTGGCTGTTGATATAGAGTGGGCTGTTATTTCTGAACCATATGTAATATTCCGTTCTATTCAAGAATGGAATGGGAAAGATTCTGGACATGGAAAAAAGGGAGAAGTGCTTCAGGTAAAAGGTTATTCTTACTCTTCAACAAATGAAAAATGGGTGAAGTTTGAAAAAGGCTATCTTCCTTTAAAAAGTGTTCAGATTTTTACAAATAAATATCAGGCTGATAAAGTGGGGAAAGGATATTCAGAAGAATGAGTTTGATTATTGCAGAAATCGGGACAAGTCACGAAGGCGATGCAGAAAAAGCAAAACGCATGATTGATGAATGTGCAGAAAGCGGTGCTGACTGTGCTAAATTCCAGTGGGTTTATGCTGATGAAATTCTTCACCCGAAAACAGGTTTTGTAAATCTCCCTACAGGTCAGATTCCTCTTTATGAAAGATTTCGCCAGCTTGAATGTCCTGTTTCTTTCTATAAAGAAATGCT
The DNA here is from genome assembly GCA_024402565.1 of Treponema sp. Lineage (GTDB taxonomy): Bacteria > Spirochaetota > Spirochaetia > Treponematales > Treponemataceae > Treponema_D. The sequence goes on from JAKSTM010000001.1 coordinate 46,652, forward strand.
GGACTATACTCATGAACGTGGCTTGAAATTCTGCTGCAGTCCTTTTGGACTTCGCTCCCTTGAAGAACTTCTTTCTTTAAATCCTGATTATGTAAAAATTGCTTCTCCGGAACTGAATCATTATCCGATGCTTAAACGTCTGGCGTCTTATCGCGCTGAACAGAAAAGTCGCGGCGAAAAACCTGTTCCTGTAATTCTTTCAAGCGGCGTTTCAAAAATGGAAGACATTGTGAAAGCCGTGGAAATTCTTGGAAAAGAAGACGTATCACTTTTACACTGCATTACAAGTTATCCCGCTCCTGAAACAGAATACAATCTTCGTATAATTACAAACTTAAAAAAGGAACTGGGCATAGAAATGGGAGTAAGTGATCATTCACTGGACCCGGTTCTTGTTCCAGTCCTTTCTGTGGCATGCGGCGGCACAATAATCGAAAAACATATTACTCTTTCCAAAAAGACAATGGGCCTTGATGATCCTGTTGCTCTGGAAGGTGAAGAGTTCGCCCTTATGGTTCACTGTGTTCATCAGGCAGAAGCTGCTCTTAAACGTTATGGTGAAAAAGGTTTTGAGTATGTGACGAATCAGCTTTCTGAAAATGCAGGGGATGGTGGAAAAGAAAAGGTTGAAGCAATTCTTGGTGACGGAATAAAACGCCTTGCTTCCTCTGAAGAAGCAAATTACGGGCGCACAAACCGTTCTATTCACTTTATGCGTGATATGAAAAAAGGCGAAGTGATTTCAGAAAGAGATGTTGCCGTCTTGCGTACCGAAAAAATCTTAAGTCCCGGCATTAGTCCTGAGTATCTTGAAAAAGTGATTGGCACCACAATGCTGAAAGACGCAGCAGACGGGGACGGTGTAACTTTTGATTACATCAGCTGCTCAAAAGCATAACGAACAAGATTTAAAAACTGCTGGCGCATAACATCGTTCATCATAATATCTCTTGCAGCTTCGGTAAATTTTTCTTTTGCAGACCTTTGAATTTCTTCTACCGTATTTTTTGAAAGTGGAAGTCTTAAGCCGATAATTGAGTTTTCAAAATCTTTATTGCGGAATGCAAATGGTCCTGCGTATGCCAGCGAAATTTGAGAAATAGTATTTCTTTCTGTTTCTGCAATAAATGCAAAGGATGCAGAGTTTTCATCGATTGAATGTTCAGGACCTGTTCTTTTGAAAATGGAAATATCGCCGTCGGTAAAAGGAATCTGAATATTTTTTAGAATATATCCTTCTGGAATAGTTTTGAAATTTTGCATAGTGATTATTCTTTTATCAGAAGAACTTTCAAATTCCAATTTTGCGTCTAATGCCAGAAGTGGGGCATATAAAGTTAGTTTCTGGTTAGTTTCCAGAATATTGCCACCTATGGTTGCCAGGTTCCTTACATTTGGATTTGCAACCGTTAAAATAGCCTGATATAAAACTTTTGGTAAATGGTTCTGACCTAGATTTAATAATTCTGAGAGAGTAACCCCGGGACCAACGTCAATGTATCTTTCATGGCGTTCAATTTTACAAAGTTCGGGAATTTTTTTTACACTGATAAATTTTTGTGGAATCTGTTCAATTCTTGTACACCCTCCAACAATTTCCAGGTTTTGTGCTGTTTTTGTTTGAAAAAGGAGAGCGTCGATATTTTTAGCATAGAAAACAGTTTTTTCCATAATTTATATTCCTAAATTTATTTAGTATTTACTTAATCTTTTCCAGGGGTTATATATTCTTTTATAGAATAAATCATCCCGTTAATTAATGTATCCTGGTCTGTGCAACAAGGAGCAATTCCTTGAATCATAGTCGCAATGTCTTGTCGTGTAAGGCTTCTTTTTGTACAAATAACCTGATATGCAGTAAAAACTTTGGCTGCGTTGCAATATCCGCAAAGTGAAATTCCAGCCTTTCTGAATCCCGCCATAATGGCTCTATATTCGGCGGTTTTTTGGAAATATTCCAATGTAATTATTTCGCTGTTTCTTGCCAAAGCGGCAGGTACACAACATGACGGAACTGGTACTCCGTCCATTAAAACAGTACATGAGCCGCAGATTCCTTCTTCGCAACCAGATTTGACAGAAAGCCAGCCGAGCTCGCGAAGAATATTCATCATAGTTTTATCCGGACTACATTCGATAGTTTGTTTTTCTGCATTAATCGTCATGGTTATTTGCATCTTTCAAATCCTCCGGTGAATCTTTTGTTTTTTTCAGGACATCTTCTTCTTCCGATTTTTTTATTTCGATTTTATCGTTTCTATCTTCGGGAGTTATGGAGTTTTCGTTGATATCATCAATAATGTCTTCAATTTTTCTCTCTTTGATAAAATCGTAAATAAGGCTTTGGCTTACAGGTACTGTTGTGATTCGTGTTGAAAGGGCCATAGAGAGTGCTGAAGAAAAAGCTGAAGGTATAGTGTTGTGAACTAACTCTCCAATCTGACCTGGGCTCTCTTCTGATTGTATAAAGAAAATCCGTATATTTTCACATTCCAGTTTTGAGTTTTCTACAAGTGTTAAGAGTTCTTGCTGAATTGCCAGTTTCAAAGATCTTTCTGCCGCTTTTTTGTCAAAAAGTTCTCCACAGCAAACAGTCATCCAAATTCCTTTAATTTTTTCCATATAAGTGTAGGAATCAAGTTCCAGTTCAATTACAACAGATGCAAAACTGACAGCATGGAAAGGAATTCCTGTAAAACTGTCATTGTTCCATTTGTTCTTTATGGAAGCTGGAAGAGTTTTCTTTGAAGAAATCGGAAGAGGTGAATGGAATCGTTTTTTTTGAATTTCAAGACAACACTTTTTCAGAAGGAATGTCATTACCGAAATATTGGAACTGGTTTCTTCCGGCATATTTGGAATATCTTTTGCAGGGAATTCTGAATTAATTTTTACAGCGGATGTTTCCACCTGAAGAATTTCTGCAGCAGTTTTTTTCCAAATGTTTTCAACAACAGAAGATGGTTTCATAGAATGAATTACAATATCATCCGGCGAGTTGAAAGTAACTTCCATTTTCTGATCACAAGAGAAAATAGTTTTTCCGAAATATCCGGAACCATCGTATGCACAAGAAAATCCTATTCCACGTAAAGGGAGTGCAAAAAATGATTCAGTGTAATGAGCATTTCGCTGATTTGCATTTAAATTAAAACTAAAAAATTTTCTATTAAAATCACTTTCTTTAATTGATTTAGAAAGTGTTTCATTTATTGCAGGCACTGGAATAGAGATGAAGAAATCTTTTTTATTGGTTTCTGTATTTTTCATGCGAAATTCATCCGGTAAAAGATGCATTTCTTTTGCCATAGCCTGCATATGGTTTTCAAGGGCGAAAAAGCTTTGGGCATCAATAATTCGAGGGTAAATAGAAGAAGGTGGTTCGTTGGAAGTAACTGCTTTTGCTGAAATGTACAAGTTTTCAGGTTTATAAATTCCTATACTGGCAATTACCAGGCGGTCAATTATTTCCTGTGCATAAGGATTTGCGTTTCCTACATCAACTTCAACTTCAAGATGCATGGAATTAATTATTCCGTCTTCTGTTACACCTGTTTTGTAAAAATAATTTGAAACGACTCCAGGTTTCATGAATTCAGTTTCTTCTGCCTGAGAAAAAACGAGTTTTACCGGTTTTTTTGTAATGTAACTTGCTGTCGCAACTTGAGTGGCAAGAATTGCATTCTTCCAGATTCCATTTGAATACATTCCTGAAGTCTTTGTTTTGTGAATGTAGATTTTATCTTCGGGAAGGTTTAATGCCTGCATTAAAATATCTTGTAAAAGGAAAGCCCATTTTGTTGGTGTACATACATGAAGCGCATCTTCCTCCATTTTACAGAAAGCACCGCTTGTTTCCTGCCATAAGGAATCGGCCTGTTGAAGTTCCCATGTTTCGGAAAATTCTTTTATTCCTTCTGAGAAAAGTTCTGCTTCAGCTTTTTCCACTGAGGTAGATTTATAAAGTCCTGTTTTTATCGTTCTTTCTGCAACAGTCCGACCTTCTTCTTTTCGTGAATTTCTTTTTGAATTCTGTACTGTATCCAAAGACGGCATTTGGTTAAGTTCTGCAACAAGGCTTGAAAAGTCAGCAACTGTTGGTCTCCGTTTTCCCGAAATATTGATGGCCGGATGTTTATACTTTTTTTCAACAGATTGAAATGCAGATTCCAAAGAGTCAATTGCGAATGATATTTCCGCATCTTCTGCAAAGGTTTCTACTTTTTCCCGATCAGGACCTACGACAATTCCTAATACTTCACCTTTAAAAGAAACATTTCCTTGTGTAAAAACCTGAAATGTTTCGCCATTTACGTTCACTTTATTCTGACCAGGAATATCTTTGGCTGTAAAAATAAAATAATCTTCTGGTAAATCAGGGATGCTAATTTTCGAAACACTGCCAGTACCCGCCGGACTTCTTATCAGGCTTGCGTAGAGAAGTCCGTCATCGGTGTAATCCGAATAAAAATCTCTGGCTTCAAGAGAAAAAATTTTTTCGTTATTCAGTTTCTTTTTCTTTGTCATAGTTCAGTTATAAATTAATAAAAAATTATTGTGCAAGGGCTTTTACTTGCGAGATTACGAATTCGATATCTTCATCTGACATGTCAGGCCAGATTGGAAGTGAAATAGTCTGTGAATACTGTTTTTCGGCGTTTGGAAAATTCTCTGCACGGAAATCAGGATAAAGTTCCTGCCAGTAAGTGAAGTGGAAAATCGGGATGAAATGCACGCTGATTCCCATTCCTGCGGCCTGGAATTTTTTTGCCGCTTCCAGCCTTGAGTATTTGCAGTTTTCGTTTATGCGGAGAGGGTAAAGGTGTGCAGAGTTTCCTTCGTCATCGGGTGGAAGTGTGATATATGAAAGATTTTTGAAAGCTTCGTTGTAGCGTTCAAAAATACGGCGGCGCTGTTCATAAAAAAGTTCTGCCCGTTCAAGCTGCTTTACACCAATTGCTGAAAGAACATCGGGAAGGTTGAACTTATAGCCAGGTGCCACAATGTCATATTCCCATGAAGCGCGGGGACTTGTGTAACGGTCCCAGGTTGTGCGGTCCATTCCGTGCATGCGCATTGTTGTCATACGGCGTGCAAGTTTTTCGTCTCTTGTAGTAATCATTCCGCCTTCGGCAGTTGTAATTGTTTTTGTTACATAAAAACTGAACACCCCGATGTCGCCAAGGCATCCGCCATAACCTTCAGAAGTTTTTGAAGGGAAGGAGTGGGCTGCGTCTTCGATAACGTAAATGTGATTTTCAGGAGTGGAGTATTTTTCTGCCAGAGAGGTGATTGCCTTCATGTTGCAGAGGTTTCCTGCAAAGTGAACCGGAACGATGGCACATACTTTGTGTTCGCCGCTTTCATAGTCTTTTTTCAGGATTTCTTCTATTTTATCAGGATCGATTGAATAACTATTTTCTTCAATATCGGCAAAGTAAACGTCGGCATTCAGGTGGCGTGCACAGGTTGCCGTTGAAACGAATGTGTATGGAGTTGTAATTACAGCTTTTCCCTGTTTTACACCGCAGGCTTCCATGGCAAGAATCATGCCGCTGGTATTTGAGTTTACTGCAAGAGAAATGATTTCTTTTTTTTCTGGTTTGTCTCCCGCTTTGTTACCGCGGTTCATGAATTCTGAAAACTTTTTTTCAAACTCCAGAGTCCATTTTCCTGTTGTGAGCCAGCCCGAGCGTAGAACTTCAAGGACGGCTTCTTCTTCGTCTTTTGTGATTGCGGCTTTGTGAAAAGGAACTTTTATATCAGACATATTTAAATGGATTCTCCTTTTATCAATTTCTGAAGCTCTTCCTTATTTCTGTAAAGGTCTTCTTTGCCTTCTGTGTAATGACAGATTGGTTCAAGTTTTTCTATGAGCTTTGAAAGTCTTTCGCTGTCCCATGGTAGGTTTACAAGCTTCAAGATTTTCGGGAACTCTGTTGCTTCCGGATTTTCTTCTTTAAGCCAAAGCGGTTCGTCCAGTCTTTCGCCCGGCCTTATTCCTGTAATCTTGATATCGATGTCTTTGTATGGTTCAAGCCCTGAAAAACGGATTATCTGTTCTGCAAGTTCCAGAATCTTGATAGGTTCTCCCATATCAAGGAGATAGCTTCTTCCGTTTTCACCATGACCGCCTGCTTCCAGAACCAGAGAACAGGCTTCAGGAATTGTCATGAAGTAGCGGACCATATTCGGGTCTGTTACTGTAATTGGACCGCCGTTTTTTATCTGGTTCTGGAAGAGAGGCAGAATTGAACCGCGGCTTCCAAGAACGTTTCCGAATCTTACGAACATGAATGCCTGGCTGTCATTTGTTTTGCGGCTTGCGTCCAGAACAAGTTTTTCGCAGAGCATTTTTGAAAAACCGTATGTACAGACAGGACTTACTGCTTTATCAGTGGAAATAAGAACAAAGCGGGAAACATTGTGATTCAATGCGGCGTCCAGAAGGTTCTTTGTACCAAGAACGTTGTTTTCCATAACGGCTACAGGATTTGCTTCCATCATATCAACGTGCTTGTATGCGGCACAGTGGAAAATAACATCACACTTTGTCTGTTTTATAATGTAGTCTACGTAGGCTCTGTCTTTCATATCTCCAATGATTGGAACGACAGTTGCTTTTTCGCCAACGCCTTCTTTTTGTAAAACCATCAGTTCTCGGTAAATCGAAACAATGGAATTTTCGCCGTGCCCGAAAAGGTAAATGCGTTCGGCACCACCGCTTAAAAGCTGGCGCGAAATTTCAGAACCGATGGAACCACCGGCACCTGTAATGAGGACACGTTTTCCGCGAAGGTAATTCAGGCTTTCGCGGAGCTGAATGGTAATAGGTGTGCGTCCAAGAATATCAAGTGGATTTATTTCACGGGTTTGAACCAGGTGAGCGGTTCCGTTTACAATCTGGCTTACGCTTGGAAGAATACGTATATGGAAGAAACCTGATTTACTTAAGGTTTCGTAGATTTCGCGGATTCGTTCTACAGGAGCTGACGGAATAGCGATAATTGCATCGTCATTCAGCGTATTTCTAAGAAGGGGAGCAGCCTGGGAAATAGGTCCAAAAACTGGAACCCCGTCAATAGTTTTCCCAATAAGATTTTCGTTATCGTCAAGAAAAGCGGCTACAGTGCCGAATATTTTTTTGCGTTTGATATCATCGGCAATAGTCTGGCCTGCAAAGCCTGCTCCGATAATGTAAACATTCTTCTTTTCACCCATTTTTTATTTCCCTAAATCAGTATATCACAAGTTTTAATATTCTGTAAAACCTTCAAAATTTCCTAAACTCAAATTAAAAAAAACCGATAGTTAAATGACGACTAAAGAAATATAAATGGGGTGTTTCTATGGAGTTTTCTTTATGGAAAAGGGGAAAAAAAATCGTTTCTGCAGCTGTAGTATTGTTTTTCAGCTGTTTCTGCTTTGCAGGTCAGATTTCGGTACAGATTGTTCAACATAATTTGGCATTGGATTATGTCAGTGAACAGTCATTAATTGTAGAAGATGAACTTTTGAATGGTTTTTTTGACAGAGGTTATATTGTAACTAATTCACAAGCTCAGATTTCAGATTCTGATGAAACAGATGTGGAATTGTTAAATACAGGTTTCGGTGAAGCCTATGAAGGATCATCTGATTATTTTGTTCAGGTGAAACTTTATTATGATACAAGCAAAAATAAGGGAGTTAGTGATGCAACTCCTTGTCCGCTTGAACATATAGATTGGGTGATGCTCAAATGTTCATCCGGTGAAACATTAAAATCAAGTTCTGTCAAAGGAAATAAAAAGAATCCTGGTACTGATGAAGATGTCAGACAGGCTTCGTTTGCTTTGATTTCAGATATTCAGAAAGCTTTATAAGGTGGTGGGATATGAAAAATTCATTTTCAAAATTAATTGCAAAATTAGTATGTGTGCTTGCAGTCTGTGCTCTGTTTGCTTCTTTCAGTCCATCTTTGGATGGCCGTGCGGTTGTTGTTGATGAAGGAGAATTCCCTCAGGGACTTCTTGCAAAGGCTGTAGGCTATCTTCCTGGAGATGAACTTACTGTAACAAATATTTCTACAAATACACCTGTAAAAGTATTTGTAATTGGGGCTTTGGATCCATCAGAAGGTGTTGCAATTAAGCTTTCTCCAGAAGCCGCAAAAGCACTTGGTATTGAGAAAAATTCAAATAATATCGTAAAAATTACAAAAAGAACTGGTCTTGATGACAGAGTTTATGGTACTGCTGTAATTGCCAAGACATCTGAATCTGAATGGGAAGCACCAGCACCAGTAGAAGAAAAATCAGTTGAATCTACTGAAACTTTTGAAGAAGCTGAGGCTCCTGAAGAAGAAAAAGAAGTTTTTGTAGAAGAGACAAAGGTCCCTGTGGAAGAAAAAGAAGTAGCTTCCGAATCTGAAGAAGCACAGGCCGAATCTGAAGAAGAAAAAATTGAAAGTTTTGAAGAAGATGAAGCATCGGAAGAAACTTTTGAAGAAGAATATTCTGATGATTCATTTACTGACTTTGAAGAACCAGCTCCAGAAGAAGAGTTTGAAGAATCAGAAACCCTTTCTGACTTAGAAGAAGATTTTGAAGAACCAAATGATGAAGATGATTCTGAAGAGGAATTTGAAGAGGCATTTGAAGAAGAATCATTGAGTGAAGAATCTTATGAATCAGAAGAACCAATTGATGAAATGTCTTCTGAAGAAGAATATGAAGAACCTGTTTCTGAAGAATTGGCAGATGAAGAATTTATAGAAGAAGAAATGAATGAAACAGAGTCTGACGAAGAAGAATATGAAGAAAGCTTCTCAGCTCTTGAAGAAGAAACAGAAGAATTTGAAGAAGAATCTAGCGAAGAAGAGGCATTGAGTGAAGAACCTGTAGAATCAGAAGAAACTCTTGAACCTGAATATGAAAATGAAGAATCAGCTGCTGAATTAGAACCTGAAGAAAAACTTCCGGAACTTCCTGTTGAAGCTGAACCTGTTGAGGAGTCTAATATAGAAGCACTTCCTGAAGAAGAAGTTCCTGCTGAAGAATCATCTTCTGAAGAAGTTACAGAAGATCTTACAGAAGAACCTTCTGAAGTAGATGCAGAATCAGAAGATGATACTTATGAAGCAATTGTTCTGGTTCCTGCCGATGACTTCCCACCAGTTTCAGAAGATACTAATTCTGTAATTGATGATGATGAAGTGGAAGATGTAGAACCTGTTGAACCTGAAACAGAAGCAATTCCAGAAGAAGAAATTGTAATTTCTCTTGTTGAAGAAGAAAGTGAAGAAAAGCCTGCAGAAAAAGTAATTGTTGAGGCTGTGCCTGCACCTGCACCTGTTGTAACACCTGAAGTTGAATCAGATGGACTGGATAAATACACTGTTGGAAGTCTTGCCGACCTTAAATCTGGAAGCTACTATATTCAGATTGCAGTTTACCGTGATACAGCAAATATCATGGAAATAATTAAAAAGTATGGAAGTCACTATCCAATTACTCTGGTTCCAATGAAAACAGGAACAGCAAAACAGGTTCTGATAGGACCACTTTCAGTTGATGAATACGGAACTGTTCTTGCACGTTTCAAGGCAAACGGATTCAAAGATGCTTTCTTAAGAAAGATTAAATAGGATTTATAAGGCGCCACCCCGCCTTAAGAAATAGTATTTTAATCCCAAGGTATCCCAAGTGCCTTGGGATTTTTTGTTTTAAATGTGATATATTGAAGGTATGTCTTATAACTGCGTTGTAATTCTTGGACCTACTGCCGTTGGAAAAACTGCGGTTGGTGTTTCAGTTGCCCATCATTTTGGCGGAGAAGTTATTTCTGCCGATTCCCGTCAGACTTACAAAGGTCTTGATATCGGGTCTGGAAAAGACCTCTGTGAATATGAGGTGGACGGAGTTCCGGTTCCTTATCACTTAATCGACATAACAACTCTTGAAACAGAATACAATGTTTTTAACTATCAGACTGATTTTTACCGTGTTTTTGAGGAAATCCGGGGGCGGGGAAAGCTTCCCGTGGTTGTAGGCGGAACCGGTATGTATCTTGATTCCGTAGTCCGAGGTTATGACCTTATCACAGTGCCGGAAAACCCGGAACTTCACGAAAGTCTTGAAAAGCGTGAACTTTCAGACCTTGCAAAGGAACTTCTTTCCATAAAACCTGATCTCCACAATAAAAGTGACCTTCTTGAAAAGGACCGCGTCATAAAAGCCCTGGAAATTGCCCTTTATGAACAGAGCGAAGAAGGAAAAGCTGCCCGGGAAAGCCTGAAACGGCCGGACATCAGACCTTTGATCATTGGAACAACCCTTGAACGCAGTCAGGTTGTGGCAAATATTGAACGCCGCCTTAAAGAACGCCTTGATGAAGGCATGATCGAAGAAATTGAAGGACTCCACAATGCCGGAGCTTCCTGGGAACGGCTTGAAAAACTTGGCCTTGAATACCGCTACTGTTCACTTTTTCTTGAAGGCAAAATCGCCACAAAAGAAGAGCTTTTTGAGCAGCTTTTTATCCAGATCCGCCAGTTTTCAAAGCGCCAGATGACATGGTACCGCGGAATGGAAAAGAAAGGTGTAAAAATCAACTGGCTTACTGAAACTCCCGACAAGAAAACCCGTATTGATGAAGCAATTAAGCTTATAGAAAGGGAAGGAGTGGAATTGTAATGGGTGGAAAAAATCCTGTTTATGCCGCAATCGATAAGGCTGTTTTTGATTACAAACTTATAGAGCCGGGTGACCGTATAATTATCGGGGCTTCCGGAGGAAAAGATTCAACTCTGCTTATAAACTATTTTGCTGACCGGAAAAAGCGCCGCGACGCGGACTTTGACTTTCTTGCACTGAACATAGAAAGCGGAATCGGGGGAGTTCTGGCTCCGGAAATCAAATCGTTTTACGAAAAGTGGGGCGCTCCTTACGAATCCATAAAAATCGACGTAATTGAACGGCTTAAACCGGGGCGGAAAATGAACTGCTACTGGTGTTCGACACAGCGAAGAACAGAGCTTAATAATTATGCTATTGAACACGGCTATAATAAAATCGCTTTGGGACATCACCGGGATGATTTTCTTGAAACACTTCTTATGAATATGCTTGGGGCCGGAAAACTTTCCACTATGCCGCCGCGCTTAAAATATGAGAAATATCCTATAGAAATTATCAGACCGCTCTGTTATGTTGCTGAAAAAGACATTATCGAAAAAGCAAAGGAAGACGGCTACTTCGGCTGGACCTGTACCTGTGATTATCAGGACAATTCAGAACGGAAACATGCCCGCCGCCTTCTTGAGCAGCTTACAGAAGGGGATGAAATCCGTAAGCGCCACATGATGGATTCCCTTAAGAATATTGATCCGACATATTTACCATAAATTGGGGTTATATAAATGAAAAACAAAATCGAAAAACAGGAGAAAAGAAGCGGCTTTCAATTCCTGAAAGAGCTTTTTACAATCTACCTGAACTGTGCAAAAGTAGGGCTTTTCACAATCGGTGGAGGCATGGCTATGCTTCCGATGATGCAGCGTGAATTCGTAGAAGACAAAAAATGGATGACAGAAGAAGAACTTATCGACTTTTTTGCCATCGGGCAGAGTACACCGGGAATTATCGCAGTAAACGTTTCAACTTTTGTAGGTTACAAACGCTGCGGAGTAATAGGCGGTTTCTTCGGAACACTTGGAATGGTTACTCCGTCTCTTATAATCATCACAATTCTTGCGACTCTTATAAGTTCTATAGAAGATTATCCCATTGTCCAGAGAGCTTTGAAAGGTGTTAACGTAGTTGTTGCAGCTCTCCTTACAAACGTTACTTATAACTTTGCAAAGAAGGCAGTAAAAAACTGGTGGGCAGCCATTGTCCTTATTATATCTTTCATCGCTCTTTTTGTTTTTAAACTTCCTTCTTTCTGGGTGATTTTGACTGCAATCCTTATTGGAATTATTGTTACTGTTATTCAGGTTGCGAAATCTAAGAAAGTTTCTGAAAATTCGGAGGCTTCAAAATGACACTTTTTAGTTTGTTCTGTACTTTCTTTTATATCGGACTTTTTACAATTGGTGGAGGTCTTGTTGCCATAACTCTTATGCAGCAGACTCTTGTAGATACTGGAATTATTACTTCTGAAGTTTTCTACAATATGGTTGCCATTTCCGAATCAACTCCGGGACCTCTCGGCATCAATATGGCAACTTTTATTGGTTACAATATGTATGGAATTCCAGGAGCCTTGATTACAACTTTTGGTGAAGTTCTTCCTTCAATCATCTGTATTCTCATTATTGCTCATTTTTATAAAGCATTTAAAGACAGTTTGGGTGTAAAAAATGTTATGAAGGTTTTGAGACCGGCATCAACAGGAATCGTATTTGTTGCGGCGGTAAACGTATTCATGGTTGCTCTTCTGAATATTCCGGCATCCTGGGCCGATTTTGATATCCGAACCCTTTTCAACTGGATTTATCTTTGCGGTTATGCAGTGTTTACATTTCTTTTATTCAAGTTTAAATTGCATCCAATCTGGGTTGTTATTATGGGAGCCATTTTTGGGATTATTGTAGGATGATTAAGGCTTTTGTTTTTGATATGGACGGCATTCTCCTTGATACAGAAAGCATCTGCTGGGGAACCTGGACTACTGTAGGAAAGGAAATTGGTCTTGATCCTGAAAAAATGGCGGAAGCAAATTTCCGCTGCATGGGAACCAACAAAGCTGATTCTGTCAGAATCTTAAAAGAGATTTTCGGGCAGGATTTTGACGGGGAAGGTGCTCTTGCAAGATCCAGTGAACTTTTCCATGAAATAGAAGAAAAGGATGGCATTCCGCTTATGCACGGCGTTGTGGAATGTCTCGAATACCTGAAATCAAAAAATTACAGAATCTGCCTTGCATCTTCTACCCGGGAAGTTTCTGTCCGCCGTCAGCTTACAAGAGCCGGAATTATTCATTATTTTGAAACAATCACAACAGGAGACATGGTTGAACATTCAAAGCCTGATCCTGAAATTTATTCAATTGCCGTAAAGTCTTTAAGCCTTGAACCGTCAGAATGTGTTTGTGTCGAAGACAGCTTTAACGGAATTAAATCCGGAAAAGCCGCCGGGCTAAAAACCATTATGGTTCCGGACCGGGTTCAGCCTGATTCTGAAATTTTGAAAAGCGTAGACTGGCTTTTTGAAAGCCTGGATGATATTTCAAAAAACTTCTAAAGACAGAAACAGCGTGCTTTGTGGGCTGTAGAAAGCTCTGAAAAATCAGGACATTCTGCCTGACATTTCTCGTTACGAACCGGACAGCGGTCATAGAACGGGCAGCCTTCTTCCATATTCAGAACCGAGCGCACTTCGGAACTGCTTTGTGTTTTTGTGTTCATGGCGCCTTCAAATAAAAGTTTTGTGTAAGGGTGACGGCAGTCTTTCCAGAAATTTTCGGCTGGTCCTTCTTCTACAAGTTTTCCTCTGTACATTACGCCGATGGTGTCACAGAAATATGTTGCAACGCGAAGATCGTGTGTAATAAAAATATATGAAAGATTTCGTTTTTCTTTAAGTTCCGAAAGAAGATTTATAATCTGTCCCTGAACTGAAACATCAAGGGCAGAAACAACTTCGTCACAGATCAGAATTTCCGGTTCCATTATAAGGCCGCGGGCGATACTGATTCTTTGTCTCTGTCCGCCTGAAAATTCCTGAGGGTGGCGTGAAAGGTCATCAGGATTAAGTCCCACTTCCTTAAGGGCTTCGGCGGCTTTCTGTTTTGCAGCTTCTTTTCCGTTCCATAAAGAAGAAAATTTAAGTCCTGAAGTGAGAAGCGTTTCTATATTCATTCTAGGATTCAGTGAACGGGAAGGGTCCTGGAAAACATATTTCACTTTTTCAAGGTATGCTTTTGATTCTTTTTTATTGAAAGAAAAAATATTTTCGCCTTCTGCCTTGTTTCCAAAGTAAAGGATTTCGCCTGAAGTGGGCTTATACATCTTTGAAACGAGGCGGGCCGTTGTAGTTTTCCCGCAGCCTGATTCGCCTACAATGCCGTAAGTTTTTCCTTTTTCAAGGGTGAAAGAAAGGTCATTTACGGCGTAAACGCGCTTTTCGTTTCGGGCGAAGAAACCTGCATTCAGGTTAAAATCCATGTAAATTTGCTTGATTTCAAGTATTTTGTCACACATTTTACTCACCTTCTACAGGAAATGATTTTCTCATTTCTTCGCTAATAAATGCCATTTTACCCTTTGTATAATGGCTTCCGAACTCAGGAACTGACGAAATCAGTGCTTTTGTGTACGGATGTACTGCATTTGTCATTACATTTTGCGCATTTCCGCTTTCTACGACACATCCGTTGTACATAACAAGGATTCTGTCTGAAATTTCTGCGACAAGATTTATGTTGTGGCTGATGAAAATAACGCTTAAATTGCGTTCTTTTTTCAGTTTAAGAAGAAGACTTACAATCTGTGCCTGGATTGTTACGTCCAGTGCCGTGGTTGGTTCATCTGCAATTACAACTTCGCAGTTCTGGGCCAGGGCAAGGGCAATACCGATTCTCTGAAGCTGTCCGCCTGAAAACTGATGCGGAAAGTTTTTGAGACGGGATTCCGGATCCGGGATTCCAACTTCTGTCAAAAGTTCAACAGCTTTTTTGTCGGCTTCTTCAGGACTGGTTTCCGGGTCTGAGTTTCTGAAAGTTTCAAGGAATGCACTTCCAATGTTCTGAAGCGGATCAAAACTTCTTCCTGGTTCCTGAAAAATGTATCCGATTTTCTTTCCGCGATACTGGCGGAGTTCGTTCTGGCTTAAGGAAAGAAGATCAGTTCCTTTGTAGAAAATGTGACCTGTCACTTCTGCGTTTGCCGGAAGAAGCCCCGGAATAGCGGTTGAAGAAACTGATTTCCCGCTTCCTGATTCGCCAACGATTCCAAGTATTTCGCCTTCGTAAAGTTTGTAGCTTACGTTTTTTACAGCCGGCACAGAATATTTTTCCGTGCCTTTAATCATGTGGAAAGTAACGTTTAAGTTTCTTATATCAAGAAGGGCGTCAGCGTCGGGAGTAATATTTTCTTCGGCCTTATTTGTTTGTTTGTTTGCTTTTTCGAAAAGTTTTTTCAGGCTCTTCTTTTTGAACACAACATGGTATGGATCAAAAAAGTCACGGAGTGCGTCTCCTACAAAGTTGAAAGCAAGAGTAACTGCAAGAAGCATCCAGACAGGATTCAAAAGCCACGGGAATTTCTTCAGGTTCGAAACTGTTGAAATATCGCGGTTGATGAGGGAACCCCAGCTTACGGCAGGGTCCGCAATACCTAGTCCAAGGTACGAAAGAGTTGTCTCACTCATAATGAAGCCCGGAATTGAAAGAGTTGTGCTTACAATCAGAAGGCTTGCAATCTGCGGAATTATATAAGTAAAAATAATGACTGTAGAAGGAATCCCTTCATTCTGTGCATTCAGGATAAAGTCTTCGCGTTTTATGGAATGTACAATTCCGCGGAGCGTTCGTGCCGAGCCCGGCCAGCCTACCAAAGACAGAATCAAAGTGATAAGCATGTAGGATGTTCCTGAATCCATTTTTGTGTTCAGAAGGGAACGGAGGAAAAGGATAAAGTACAGGGACGGAATCAGCATAAAAAATTCTGCTGTGCGCATGATTGTCCAGTCGGCAGCTCCGCCGTAAAAGCCTGCAAGTCCTCCAAGCAGAACTGCAAGAACAAGAGAAATGGCAGAAGCCACAAAACCGATTGTAAGGGAAATACGGCTTCCGTAAACGATGCGGGAATAAAGGTCACGCCCCAAGTTGTCGGCTCCCATAAGATAAACAGGATATGTTTTTCCGTCCTTGTCAGGAACAGTTCCCATTATGCGTATGTCAGATGGGATGAAGCCCAGGATTTTATATTTTTCACCGTGAACAAAAAAACGGACTTTGTGTTCATGTCCTTTCACTTTTACATATTTGAAACTTGTTTTGTCGATTACACGGTATTCTCTTGCAACAAGACCGTGACCTGTCATCTGAAGATTTGCAGGGTGAAAAGAATTTTCTGCATGAGTAACCGTTGCCGGGTAGGGAGCAAAAAAATCTGCAAAAATCATTACAAAATAAAAGAGAAGAATGACTATAAGTGAAACAAGGGCAACAGGACGGCCCTTCAAATATTTTAAGAATCTTTTCATTTTCCGTACCTGATCCTTGGGTCTACAAGGGCTAGAAGAATATCACTTGTTACCATGCCTATTAAGACAAGGGCTGAAATAAACATGCTGTTTGCAAGAACCAGGTTTATGTCTTCCTGAAGAACGGCTTCGTACATAAGGCGTCCGATTCCGGGATAAGCAAAAAGAATTTCAAAAATCAAACTTCCCGAAAAAAGACCCGCAAGCATATTTGCGCTTCCCGTAATGTAAGGGTTCAGTGTGTTTCTAAAGGCGTGGTGCAGGTAAACACGTTTTTCACTTATACCGCGGCTTCGCAGTGCAAAGATGTACGGCATTCCCATCTGGTCAAGCATTGTTGCACGGATTGTTCTCATGGTTCCGCCGATTCCCGTCAGAAATGAACCGAAAATCGGAAGGAAAATGTGATGGATATAACTTAATGTGAATTTTCCGGGCGCTTCATGAAAAGGAAAATCCGGATATCCTGTTACAGGAAACCAGCCCGTTGCCGAGGCGAAAAGTTGCAGAAGAATCAGAAGTAACATGCCCGGGAAGGCGTGAAAGAACAGGGCAAAAAAGGTAGCTGCAATATCAAGACTTGTACCTGCTTTACTTGAAAAATAAACTCCTAAGAGAAATGAAATGACCGTTATGAAAACAAGTGAAATCAGGTTCAGTAAAACGCTGTTCCAAAGGCGGGACCGAATAAGGAACGAAACCGGTGCTCTCGAAATCATGCTGACTCCAAGGTCGTGGTTCACAAAAACTCTTTTCAGCCATTTGAAATACTGGATATAAAAAGGGCGGTCAAGCCCGAATTCTTTTCTTGTCTGTTCAAGCTGACTTTCAGTAAACTGACTGTCATTTACGGCAGCGGTTTGCTTTGAACCTTTTCCTTCAGTACTGGACATAAGCTGCTGGGTGACCATCTGGTCTACAATGTCACCAGGAGCCAGTTCCATAAGACCGAAAAGAGAAAGACCTAAAAGAAAAAGCAGAACCAGCATGGTAACAATTCGTCTTACAATGAATGTTACCAGCGGATATTTTTTCAGAGGATTAGTCATATTATTTCTTCAGATAAACGTATTGGAGTTCAGCACCGTTCAGGTTGTCGTAATAAACATTTGTAAAATCCCAGCGGTTCTGAATAGCAAAGAATGATCTGTTTCTCATAAGGTAGATAACAGGACACTGTTCAAGAAGGATTTTCTGGTATTCATCCCAAAGAACTTTTGCCTTTGCATCATCTGCAGTGTAACTTCCTTCGTTGTAAAGCCAGTCGATTCGGGCTTCCCAGTCAGTTGCAGGGCTTTCCTGAAGAGGATACCACAGATGAAGGTTTCCGTATGATGGCCAGACGTTTGAACCTTGTGTCGGGAACAGATTTGAGCCAAGCCCGATCATAATGCTTTCCCAGTCGTAGGTTCTTGTAAGCATTTCAACCAGTTTCTGGAAGTCAATCTGACGGACATTTACTGTAATTCCCACTTTTTTACATTCATCAGAAATAATAAGGGCAATGTCGTTGAAAACTGTGTTGTTTGATGGAATCTGAAGATCGTATTCAACCTTTACGTCTTTGTCGTCGTAAAGGAATCCGTCATCTTTTTTTGTAAATCCTACACTTTTTAGGAGGGATTCAGCTTTTTCGAGGCTGAACTTGTATTCAAGCTGGATTTCAGGATCATACATAGGATTTGCTGCAGGGAAAAAATCGTATTTTGGGTCTGCAAGACCGCGGTAAGCCTGGCTTATGATTCGGTCACGGTTTAAAAGGCAGCTCATGGCCTGACGGAATTCTTTTTTTGTGAACCAGTTGTATGAAGCTTTGTCTTTTGTTGCAGGATTCTGATTGAAACTCCATAAAGGGGCACTCATGGAACCTGCGGCACGGAATACTGTGTAATCATCCTTCTGATTGTTTACCAGGTCGCTTACATCTTCTGGGCGTGGAGAATAGGTTTCCTGTTTTCCCTGTTTGAAAAGAAGATAATCGGTGTTCTGGTCTCCAACAATAGAAACAATTTCTTCTTCATAATATGGAAGAGAGACGCCATTTGAATCCTTTTTCCAGAAATTCGGATTTCTTTTGTAAACAAGGCGCTGTCCCGGAGTATATTCTGTCAGGTACCATTTTCCCATGGATGGAAGAGTTTTCGGATCTATATCAATGGAAAAAAGTGCTTTTACGGCTTCAACTCCGCCTTCTTCGTAGGCTTTTTTATAGATGAAAGAAGGGCAGAACTCCATATTTGTTGAAAGAAGCGGATTTGCCACGATTCTAGGGTAGATAAAATCAAATTTCTTGTCACTTATTTTTACACATTTGATTTCCGCTTCTGTTCCATCAGGCATTTCTACGTACTGGCTGCCATATCCCGAACTTTCGAATTCAGGCTGCCCGTCAATTACGTTGTACCAGAAAAGAATGTCTTCTGAAGTGACAGGAACTTTTTCATCGCTTCCGTACCAGGTCCAGTAAAGGTCATCGCGGATTGTGTAATGAACGGTTAAAGTTCCTTTTTCTTCGTCTGTTTCAATTTCAAAAAAGGCTGCTCTCGGTTCCCATTTGCGTGTAACCACATTGTAATCAACAAGATAATCCAGAGTCATAGAAATGATTCCGGCGCTTTCGCCGTCTCTCTGACCTATAAGCTGATTAAATGTTTTTGGATCTGAAAGGATTGTGCTGTTCCAGGTTCCGCCTACGGTTCCTGCTTTGAATTCTTCGTTATTCCATGGTTTCCAGGTTGTTTTTTCGTCGAATTCTGAGCCTGCAGAGGTAATTCTTGCGTCGATTTCCGATTCATCAAGTTCTTCGCTTTTTCCACAGGCCGAAAGGCATAATAAGGCTGCTGAAATTAAGGCAACTGCCAGTGTTTTTTTCATGATTTTTCCCACCCTGACTCAAATGTTGTTTTTGCAATTGAATCGCCTTAATTTTAACGGTTATTTCTCTATAATGCAAATATAAGTGGGGATTTTCTCTTATAATACTCACATTGAAAATAATGACACTTTATTTTATACTGTCATCCAAATTCTAAAATGTTAAAATCGGAGAAAAATTCGATTTTTTCCATTCGTATGGAGGATATATGACAATCACAGAAATGCTTGGTCAAGCCGGACTTTTGACTTTGCTTGGTATGGGTGTTGTATTCAGCTTCCTTATTATTCTGATTATTTGTATGTATGCTCTTCACGGCGTTCTGCATCTTTTCGGAAAAGATAAGGATAAGCCTGTAGAAGCACCGGCTTCTGCCGCCGCACCAGCTGCAGCAGATGAAACAGAAGTAGTAGCCGCAATCGCAGCTGCAATTAAAGCTAAAAATTCATAAAAAGGGGAATAAAAATGGCAAAAGTTGGAATTTCAGAACTTGCAATCCGTGACGCTCATCAGTCACTTCACGCAACACGTATGACTACTGCAGATATGCTTCCTATCTGCGATAAACTCGATAAAGTTGGATATAAATATGTAGAAGGATGGGGTGGAGCAACATATGACTCATGTATCCGCTTCCTGAACGAAGATCCATGGGATCGTCTTCGTAAGCTTCACGCAGCAATGCCAAATACAAAAATCATGATGCTGCTTCGTGCACAGAACCTTCTTGGTTACAAGCACTATGCTGACGATGTAGTTGATAAATTCGTTGAAACAGCTGCAAAGAATGGTATCGGATGTTTCCGTATTTTCGATGCATGTAACGACCCACGCAACATGGAACGCGCTACAAAAGCTGCTAAAAAATCTGGTGTAGATGTTCAGATGGCTATTTCTTATGCCGTAACACCATTCCACACAAACGAAAAATATGCAGAACTGGCAAAAACATATGCAGACTTCGGTGCAGATTCTATCTGTATCAAAGATATGTCAGGTCTTCTTAAACCATACGAAGCTTATGACCTTGTTAAAGCAATCAAAGCTAAAGTAGATCTTCCTGTAGAAATCCACTCACACGCTACAACAGGTCTTTCTGTTGCTTCACTCCTTAAAGGAATCGAAGCTGGTGCTGACATCGTAGACACAGCAATTTCTTCTATGTCTATGGGTACATCACACTCACCAACAGAAACAATCGTAGAAATGCTCAAAGGCACAGAATACGACACTGACCTTGATACAAAACTTCTTCTTGAAATTGCTGCTTACTTCCGTGAAGTTCGCAAGCACTACTCATCACTTGAATCAGCATTCCTTGGTGCTGATACACGTATTCTTCTTTCACAGGTTCCAGGTGGTATGCTTTCTAACCTTGAATCACAGCTGAAACAGATGGGTGCTGGTGACAAAATGGATGCAGTTCTCGAAGAACTTCCAAAAGTACACAAAGACGCAGGTTACGTTCCACTTGTAACTCCAACATCACAGATTGTTGGTACACAGGCTGTATTCAACGTAATCCAGGGCCGCTACAAGATGATGACTGCTGACTTCGCTAACCTTGTAACAGGTAAATTCGGGGCTCTCCCAACAGCTGCTAACCCAGACGTTGTAGCTCAGGGTCTTGCTCAGAACAAGATGACAGAAGTTATGACATGTCGTCCAGCTGACAAAATTGAACCTGAATGGGACAAAATGGTTGAAGCTTCAAAAGCTGCAGGCGGAAACGGATCTGATGAAGATGTTCTTACATACGCTATGTTCCCACAGGTTGCAGAAAAATTCTTCAAGACTCGTGCAAACGGTCCTGTTGATGCTGCTTCTACTTTCGCTAAGAAAGAAGCTCCAGCTGAAGTTAAATCTTCTTCAGCAAACGGTTCTTACACAGTAAACGTAAATGGAACAGCTTACAATGTAACAGCTTCTGGTTCTGGTGACACAATGAGCGTTAACGTAAACGGAAAAGCTTACAACGTATCATTCGGTGCAGCAGGCGCTGCTCCAGCTGCCGCTCCAGCCGCAACAGTAGTTACTGGTGGAGAAGACATTAAGTCTCCAGTTGCAGGTACAGTTCTTCGCTATGTTGCACAGGAAGGTGCACAGGTTAAGAAGGGCGACACTGTTCTTATGATCGAATCTATGAAAATGGAACTTGAAGTAAAAGCTCCATGTGACGGAAAAATCACATTCACAGTTCAGACAGGAACTCAGGTTCAGGCTGATCAGAAACTGGGATCAATCGGTGGTGCTGTTGTTCAGGCAGCTCCTGCTCCTGTTGCCCCAGCTCCAGCTGCAGCACCTGCTGCTCCAGCCGCTGCTGCTCCTGCAGGAGGAAAGAATGTTGAAGCTCCAGTTGCAGGTACACTTCTTAAATATGTAGTTTCAGAAGGTGCTTCAGTAAGTGCTGACACAACAATTCTTCTCGTAGAATCTATGAAGATGGAACTTGAAATCAAAGCAGGAAACGCTGGTAAAGTACATTTTGTAGCACAGCCTGGAACACAGATTTCTGCCGGAACAGTTGTAGCTACAATCCAGTAATTTGTGGCTCTGTTAGGATATAATTAAGGACTTAATAATGGAAACATTAGTAAATAAAGAAAAAGATAAAGTAAAGAAAAATACCCTCAGAGCCTGTGTTGCAATCTGTCTGATTGCATGTGCTCTTTCACTGGGTATGTCAGGATGCAAAGGTGAAAAAACTGCTTCATCTGATGCAGGTACATCTTACGCATCTTCAACAATTATCAAGGGATCAGAAAATACTCCTCGTATTGAACCAAAAGAATTTATCAAAAATATTGGTAAATCAACTGGTGTTTACAAACTGATCAAGCCTGAAACAGCTGAAGAAAAAGAAGCTGCAAAGCTTGCTGCAGAAGAAATGACAAAAACTGCCGATGCTTACGGTTCTGACGTAACAGTTCCTGGCTGGCAGAGACTCCTTATGCTGGCAATCGGTTTCCTTATCGTTTACCTTGCTGTTGCTAAAGGATTTGAACCACTTCTTCTGATTCCAATCGGTTTCGGTACAATTCTCGTAAACATTCCTGGCGCTGGAATGGGTGACGCCCCACACGGAATGCTTCACATCATTTACAGTGCAGGTGTTGGAAACGAATTCTTCCCAATGCTCATCTTCATGGGTATTGGTGCTATGACAGACTTCGGACCTCTTATCGCTAACCCTAAGATGGCTCTCCTTGGTGGAGCTGCTCAGCTTGGTGTTTTTGCAACTCTCTTTGGTGTTGCTCTCCTGAACTTCATTCCTGGAATTGACTATACAATGCTTCAGGCTTCAGCTATCGCTATCATCGGTGGTGCTGACGGTCCTACATCAATCTACGTTTCAGGTAAACTTGCTCCTGAAATGATGGGTGTTATTGCTGTTGCAGCTTACTCATACATGGCTCTGGTTCCTATGATCCAGCCACCTATCATGAAGCTCCTTACAACAGACAAAGAACGTCACATCAAAATGAAGCAGATGCGCGTAGTTTCAAAAACAGAAAAAGTTCTGTTCCCACTGATGCTTCTGGTTATTACAGCACTTCTTCTTCCACCTGCAGCACCTCTTATCGGTATGCTTGCATTCGGTAACTTCGTAAAACAGTGTGGTGTAGTAGAACGCCTTTCTAAGACAATGGAAAATGAACTGATGAACATCGTTTCAATTCTCCTTTCTCTTGGTGTTGGTGCTCAGATGACTCCAGAAAAAATCTGTAACGGAAACTCTCTTGGTATCATCGCCCTTGGTCTTGTTGCCTTCATGATTGCAACAGCTGGTGGTCTTATCATGGCTAAAATTATGAACCTGTTCCTGAAAGAAAAGATCAATCCTCTTATCGGTTCAGCAGGTGTTTCTGCCGTTCCAATGGCAGCCCGCGTTGCAAACAAAGTTGGTATGGAATACGATCCATCAAACTTCCTTCTTATGCACGCTATGGGACCAAACGTATCTGGTGTTATCGGTACTGCAATTGCAGCCGGTGTATTCATCAGTACATACGGATTATAATAAAAAACGGTCATTAAGCATGTCGAAATGACCTGAATTAAACGGCTCGTTCTTGACGGAACGGGCCGTTTTCTTTAATATTTTATAACTATATTTTTTAAAGGATTTAAGGAGCTTTTAAATGGCAAAGACAACAATCAATGCTAAAGTTCGTACAACAACTGGTAAAGTTGCTGCTAAGAACATGAGAAAAGAAGGTAGAATCCCTGCAGTTGTTTACAACTCTAAAGGGGAAGCTACAATGCTGGAAGTTGATGAAGTAGAATTCAACAAAGCATGGCGCGCAAGCACAAAAACAACTGTATTCACACTGAACGTAGATGGAAAAGAATGTGATGTTCTTATTAAAGATACAGAATACAACATCCGTACAGACAAAGTTCTGCACGCTGATTTCTTTGCACCAGATGCAGATCAGAAAGTATACGAAAAGATGAAGGTAAACATCGTTGGAAACGCTGCTGGTGTTCTCAAAGGTGGTTTCCTTGTAAAACATCTTCCAGAAATCGAAATCAAAGCTACACTGGCTAACATGCCTGTAAAAATCATCGCTGATGTTTCTAAACTCAACATCTTCGACGTTTACACTGTAGCTGACCTCGGACTCCCAGCAGAAGTTGAACTTATCACTCCAGCTGACACTCCACTGGCTAACGTTGCTCCAGCACGTAACCGCTAATCGCTTTTTATAAGCAAAGAACTTGGTATCGAAAAGGCTGTCATTAAGACAGCCTTTTTTTTTTGTGATATTATAAAAGAAATGATTAATACTAATTTTGTCAGTAAAGTCCGGGATTCACTGTTATGCCTTGGAGTCAATTTTGAAGAGATTCGTCAGAATAAGGCTTCGATTGGACTTGGAATTTCTGGTGGTGCCGACTCGGTATCTCTTTTTATTGCTCTTTCGGAAATACTTAAAGTTGAGAAAATACCTTTAGTTTGTGTTCATATTAATCATCATATCCGTTGCAAAGAAGAAACAGATTCTGACATGAATTTCGTGAAAGAACTTTGCCGGAAATATATTTCATCCGGTTTCCAGATTAGTCTTGATGTTTATGACTTGAAAGAAGGAGAGATAGAAGAACTTTCAAAAATCAGAAAATGTGGAACAGAAGAAGCAGCTCGTTTTATTCGTTATGAATCTTTTGAAAAATCCATTAAAAAAAATAGAATCTCCAGTTTTTGTCTGGCTCATAATCAAGATGATGATTATGAAACAATTCTTATGAGATTTCTGACTGGTTCTGTAGCTGGGGGAATTGGGAAAAATCGTGGAAATTATGTCAGGCCTCTTCTTGGAATTAGTCGAAAAGAGATAGAAACTTTTTTAAGTTCCATGAAACAAAACTATTGCATTGATTCTACAAATCTTGGAAACGATTATTTAAGAAATAAAGTCAGACATAATTTGATTCCAGTTCTTGATAATAATTTTTCTTCCTGGAGAAAGGCTCTGGAGACTGGAGAAGAAAAACGAAATCTTGATAATACATTTCTTGATGACCTTGCCGCTAAAACTTCGCTGTCACAGGAACTTTTTGAAGAAGGAAAAGAAGCACTGGCATACAGAGTTCTTGTACGAGAATTTAATAAGGTTGGAGTTTCGGAGCGAATTCCTTTTGAATTTCTAAAAGATATGTTTATCGAGATTTCAAAAGCATTAAAAAATGGAAAGGATTTTTCAAAGCGTTTTTCTTGTGCAGAAGCGGGAGTAAATAAAAATATTGTTTTTGTAAAAAGATTCGAAAAAAATAAAACAGACTTCGGTTTTTTTGATATAATAGAAAAGGATGGATTGTACGATTTTCCATTTGGGGAAATTCAAGTCCAAACTGAATTAATGGTAGATTCTGCGAAAAAACTAACTTCGGTTTTTTTTAAGGGTAAATGTGTAAAAACGAATCTTTCGTTTCCATTTGTAATTAGAAATCCTTCTATTGGGGAAAAGTCTGTTACAGGAATCGATTGTGTAATCGAAGAATAAAAAATAAGTATTTAGAATATTAGGTTTAATATTAGGTTTATTGATGAAAAAAGTTTTTATCTGCACAATTTTCTTTCTCTTTTTTAGTACCTCAGTAATATCGGCACAAAGTGTTTCACAAAAAGCCGCTTCCCGCAGAACTGCAGAACGGTGTATGAAACTTTCGGAAAATTATCTTCTTGCTGGTGATGTGAATTCTTCCTTATATCAGGCTGAATTAGGAATCACTTATGATGATTCAATTTCAGATTTGTTTTATTTAAAAGCTACGTGTGAAAAAATGCAAGGTGCTTCCAAAAAAGAAGTCCTTGAAATAGCTCAGACAGCTAAAGATAAAAACAATTGGATTGGTTATAACGAAAAAGGAAATAGAATTCTCCTGGCAGATCTTTTATCTGATACAGGAAATTATAATGCTGCTTTAGGAGAACTGGATAGAACTCCTTTTGTATTTTCTGCAGATGCTGAAGCTATAAGAATAAAAACCTATTATCGGGAAGGATCTAAAGACTCACTTTCAAAAGCACGTGATAAAATCAATAGTGCACGTAGAATCTATAAAGGCGATTCCCGTTTTATAAGTTTGTTTTTCAATTTTGAATTATCTTTTTGTTTATCTAATGGAAAAGATTTCGTCCCTGAAGGAAAAGTCCTGCAGATGGCCGATGTACTTTCTGAAGAAATGAAAAATTATCAGGAACTTCCACGTGGGGTTGAAAGTGCGGCATTATTTTTTATGGGATTTTATGATAAAGAAAAACAACTTCGCGGACTTAAGGCTTATGAGGCAGAAGGTAATAAAGAAGGGAAAGATAAAAACGAAAATAAAATAGACTATTTTTTTCCTGTAACTGCACTTTCTAGTGGATATTGGGATGAAGAAAAATCTTTCAGAGAGTTTTTTACGATTGCGGAAAAAAGCTGTACTTTGGAAGTTCTGGAATATTTTATTTCGCTTTTCTCTGTTTCTGAAACAGAAGTTACTGATGTAGCCAGACAACTTTATGAAACTTTGAATTCATGGAATGGACTTCTTTACGTTGATATAAATAAAGATTTTCAATGGGAACTGGAAGTTCAATATGAACGAGGGCGTCCACAGTCCCTTGTATATGATGGTGAAAATGACGGGGTTACGGATATTTCTGCAAGTCTAGATTTTGGCGAACTTTTATCTGTGAATATGATTCCTCTTGGAACAGAACTTTTTTATTCCAACTATCCTGAAATTGGAAAAGCTCATGTAGTTGATGAAAAAGGACCTGTTGTTTTTGACTTTGCAAAACGAGCAGTTTCCTTTTCTCCAATAAAGTTTGAAAATTATTTTGATTCACTGTATTCGTTTTTTGAATCAGAAAATGATTGTTTTTATGTTCCTTTTGTAAAAAATAATTGGGATGATGTTTCAAATCTTGATTATTTGGCTAATGCAACTTTCATTAAGTTAAATAGTCCTGAGCGTGAAAATGGATCTGTTACATATTCTTTACTTGATGGTTATGTAGTTTCTGCTTTGTATGAAGTTCAGGATAAAGTTTATGCCACTGCAGATTTTGTGAATGGACTCCCAAGCGACCGCTACGTTGATTATGATAATGACGGTCTTTATGAAACTCATGAAATTTTTGAAAAGTTTGAAATCCTTGAGATGTCGGATGATTCGGATGATTTTGATGAATCCGATGAATCCGATGAATCTAAAAAAATAATAACTGACCGAAGAAAGTTTTTTTCTGAACAGGATTTTAATACAGTCAGAAATATGTTTCCATTTTTTGACTTCTCAGAATCTGTTTTTCTGTCAACTGTGTTAATCGATCGAAATAATGATAATAATCCTGAATACAGAGAGTTTTTTAGAGAAAAAGGAGGAAAGACTTCTATCTGGATAAAAGAGGATGGCCGTACAGAATCCTTTACTCGTTATCCTCATGAAGAGGGGTATCCCCTTATTGAAGAATCGGTTTTCGTAGTAGGAATAGATCAAGACACTGTTTCTGTAATTATGCTTGATGGAGAACCATCGTCCGTAAAAATTAATGAGATTTCCTATAAAGTTTCAAAAGGGGAATATGAAAATATTTTCTGGATTGGAGAAGAAACATCTGGAAGCGCAGAAATAATTGCTGCGAGAAAATTTCAGCAAAGTTTCCAAAATGAAGAAAACGGATTTTTGTATCCTTTTGAATGTGAATCGGGATTCTTCTCTGCAGTAAAAATTGCAGAAAAAATTTTTGTTCGTAAGATGGAGATTTCAGAAATTGAATAAGTCATCTTTTGTTGTTCTTTTTTCTATTTTATTTATTTTTTCTCTTTCAAGCTGCAGGACTTTGGGTGGTGTTCAGAAGGAAACGGCACCTTTGGATTATTCGAATGATGATGTAATTAGAAATGAAATTAAGCGAATCAATGAGTTAAAACAGGTAGAACCTGTGGAAGCATATTGGCGTTCTATTTTGCTTGGTGAAGAAAATGTAAAAAATGAATGTATTTCCTATCTTGAAGAATCGGGGAAAAAAGCATTTGAAGAAAAAGATTATATTACTGCATGGCGGTTCATAAATTCCCTAGAAGTGACAGGTAAAAAGTTGTCTGATATAGACTCAGAAAAAATCGAAAAATTAATAAAAGAAGATGTACCTGGTTTTATGGAAAATGATAAAGAACCTTCTTCTGTTAGTGAATGTATTAAGGCAACTGTAACAATTCTTGTTGATAAAGGAATAAAAATTACAAATGGTTCTGGTGTTCCTGACAGAGTTCTTGGTTCTGGTTTTTTTATAGATAAAAGGGGTTACATAGTAACTAATCATCATGTAATTGAAGATATGGTAAATCCTTCTTATGAAGGCTATTCTCGTCTTTACATAAAATTATCTGGTGAAGAAAATGATAAAATCCCTGCAAAAGTAATTGGTTATGATTCACTTTCGGATTTAGCACTTTTGAAAACGGAAATAATTCCAGAATTTGTTTTTTCTTTGGGAAGTTCAGAGGAATTAGTTTCCGGTGATAAAATAAATGTAATTGGTGCTCCACTTGGTCTTGAAAGTTCAATTTCTGAAGGAATTGTATCAAATACCAGGAGAAAATTAATTCCAACAGGAGATGTTTTTCAGATTGACGCTCCAGTAAACTCTGGAAATTCAGGGGGACCTTGCATCGATAAATCAATGCGCGTCCAGGCAGTAGTTTTTGCAGGTGTATTACAGGCTCAAGGTTTAAATTTTGCTATTCCAGTTGAATATCTGAAACAGGAACTTCCTTTTCTTTATGCAGGTGGTGAATTTAATCATAGTTGGACTGGGTGTTATGGACATACAAAAAAATCCGGTTCGAAAAAAACTGGAGTTGATGTTCAATATGTTATGCCAGGAAGTTCTGCCAGATTGGCAGGATTTCGTGGTGGTGAAGTCATTCAGAATGTGAATGGTATTCCTGTTGAAAGTCTAGAAAAACTTCAGGGAATGTTCCGGGAACGGGGACCAGGTACAATAGTAAATGTTGAATATTTAGATGAAAGTGGGGAAGAAAAAAATTCTTATGTTTATCTTTCAAAAAGAGCAGAATCACCTGCTTTAGAAATGTATGAAAGTGATTTGATTGAAAATTCTTTCCTTCCACTTTACGGCATGCAGCTTGTTCCTTCTTCGACAACATCTAAAAATTATTTTAAAATTACAAGAGTTCTTGAATCCAGTGATGCGGAAGAATTACAGTTTTCAGAAAATGATCCAATCACAATTCGGAAAGTCAGGATATTTAAAGAAGATAAATATATAATCGCTCAAATTGTAACGCGTCGTCAAAAAAAGAATTTGATTGATGTGGGAATGGTTCTTGGAACTGCATTTGACGGACCAAACTTTTTCTAAATAAAGGAATTAATATGACAGAGATGAAATACAAGCGCAACTTCTGTATTGTTGCACACATTGACCACGGAAAATCAACACTTTCTGACCGCCTTATTCAGCAGGCTCACATTATTGATGACCGCAAAATGATGAATCAGATTCTTGATAACATGGACATCGAACGTGAACGTGGAATCACAATTAAAAGTCAGGCAGTTACAATTCCTTATCACGCAAAGGATGGCCATGATTACGAACTGAACTTTGTTGATACACCGGGCCATGTAGACTTTTCTTACGAAGTTTCCCGTGCCATTGCTTCCTGTGAAGGAGCGCTTCTTTTGATAGATGCTGCCCAGGGAGTTGAAAGTCAGACTGTTTCAAATATGTTCATGGCGCTGGAACAGAATCTTGAAATTGTTCCGGTAATTAATAAAATTGACCTTCCTTCTGCTGACATTCCTGCAGTTCTTCATCAGATTGATAAGGAACTTGGCCTTTTCCCTGAAGAAGCTGTTCCTGTTTCTGCAAAAACAGGGGAAGGTGTTGCGGATCTTCTTGAAGCAATTGTTACAAAGTTCCCGGCTCCAAAAGGCGATCCAAAAGGAAAAGTTGCAGCCCTTATTTTTGACTGTCACTATGATGCTTACCGCGGCGTTATTGTTCATGTTCGCGTAATGGAAGGAACAATCAAAAAAGGTTCTATTGTTCGTATGATGAGTACGGGCGCTGAATACAAAGTTGAAAGCTGTGGTATTTTCAAAATCGATTATGAAGAAACTGAATTCCTTGAAGCAGGAGATGTAGGATACATTATCAGCGGTGTTAAAACTGTTAGCGAAGTAAACGTCGGTGATACAATTACTCTTGCCGCTGATCCTGTGGCAGAACCTCTTCCAGGTTTCAAAGAAGTTAAACCTGTTGTTTATTCTTCAATTTATCCTATGGATTCTAACGATTATGAAGAACTGAAAGATTCCATGGAAAAACTTAAACTGAATGATGCATCTTTGGTGTATGAAAAGGATAATTCCATTGCTTTAGGAAACGGTTTCCGCTGCGGATTCTTAGGACTTCTTCACCTGGAAATTATCCAGGAACGTCTTGAACGCGACTTTGATCAGGCTGTAATTTTCACACAGCCATCTGTACGTTACAAGGTTGTGACACAGGGCGGGGAAGAAATGTTTGTTGATAATCCTGCCGAATACCCTGAAGGAAAAGTTCGTGAAAGTGAAGAACCATATATTAAAGCTTCCGTAATTACTCCAAGTGAATTCCTTGGTTCTATTATGGCTCTTTGTACAGAAAAACGCGGCGTTCAGACAAACATGCAGTATCTGGATGAGAAACGTGTTGAGCTTACATACGAAATGCCACTTGCTGAAGTTCTTTTTGACTTCTACGATAAACTTAAAAGTTACAGCCGCGGTTACGCTTCTTTCGATTATGAAATCATCGGGTACAGACCTACAAAGCTTGTAAAAGTAGATATCCTTTTGAATGGAAAAATGGTTGATGCTTTAAGTTTCCTTACTTTTGATCAGAACGCCGTAACACGCGCAAGAAAAGTTTGTGAACGTCTTAAGGATGAAATCAGCCGTCAGCAGTTCAAGATTGCAATCCAGGGTGCTATCGGTGCTCAGGTTATTGCCCGCGAAACTGTAAACCCTGTTCGTAAAGACGTTCTTGCAAAATGTTACGGTGGTGATATTACCCGCA
This sequence comes from Treponema sp., assembly GCA_024402565.1. GTDB lineage: Bacteria > Spirochaetota > Spirochaetia > Treponematales > Treponemataceae > Treponema_D. The sequence continues at coordinate 77,304 of JAKSTM010000001.1, forward strand.
AACGCAAGCTTCTTGAAAAACAGAAGGAAGGTAAAAAGCGCATGAAGATGATCGGTGACGTCGAACTTCCTCAGAGCGCCTTCCTTGCTGTTCTAAAAGAGAAGGAAGAGTGAGCAAAGGCAGGGGCATTGCCTTTGCGAACGTCTCCTATAGAAGCTTTTCCGAAAGGAAAAGCCTCATACTTAAAGAACTGATGAGTCTTTTTTTATAAAGAATTTTACTTTTGTATTTTCTCCTTCTTTTTAGTATATTTAATATATGGTTTCTTTTAACGATGATTTTGAAAATGTAGAAAACGAGATTAAAGCACTTATTTCTACAGAAGATAATTTACCCCCAAAACTTTTTATTCTTCCTGTTCAGGGACGTCCCATATATCCAGGAATTTTTACACCACTTATGGTAAGTGCCGGGGATGATACTAAAGTTATAGAAAAAGCATGGGAATCTGGTGGTTTTGTAGGGATTGTTATGACTCGTGAAGAGAAAGATAATCCTTCTCTTCCAGATCTTTATGAAGTTGGTACTGCTGCCCATATTATTAAAAAGATTAATTTGCCTGATGGTGGATTAAATGTTTTCATTTCTACAGTAAAACGTTTCCGTATCAGAAAAGCTATTCAAAGTTCCAGTCCAATGTCGGCTGCTGTTGAATATCTGGAAGATGAAGAAAATGATACATTTGAAGTAAAAGCCCTTACCCGTGCACTTATTTCTGAAATGAAAGATATTTCAGAAAATAATCCGTTGTTTTCCGAAGAAATGCGTTTAAATATGGTGAATATTGATCAGAGTGGAAAAATTGCTGATTTTGTTACATCTGTTTTAAATGTTGATAGAGAAGAACAGCAGAAGATTCTGGAAATGACCAATGTCAGAAAGCGCCTTGAAAAAGTTCTTGTTTTTATAAAAAAAGAACAGGAAGTGCTTCGTGTACAAAAAAAGATTCAGAGCGAATTAAACGAAAAAATTGAAAAAAATCAGCGGGAATATTTCCTTCGTGAAGAAATGAAGTCCATTCAGGAAGAACTTGGAATTGATGGCGGTGGAAATCAGACTGATTATCAGAAATTTAAAACAAAAATTGAAGAACTGAAATTTGAAGGAGAAATTAAGGAAACAGTTCATTCTGAACTTGAAAAATTCAGCCTTATGGATCCAAATTCCAGTGAATATATTGGAACCAGGAATTTCCTGGAACTGGTTGTTAATCTACCATGGAATGATGACCCAAAAATCAATTTTAACCTTAATGATGCAAAAAAGATTCTTGAAGAAAGTCATTACGGTATGGATGATGTAAAAAAACGTATTGTTGAATATCTTGCGGTCCGCCTTATGAAGCAGGATACAAAAGGTTCTGTTCTTCTTCTTGTTGGGCCTCCCGGAGTTGGAAAAACAAGTATCGGAAAAGCTGTTGCCGAATCTATGGGCAAACCTTTTTATCGTTTCAGTGTAGGTGGCCTTCATGATGAGTCTGAAATCAAAGGACATAGAAGAACTTACGTTGGAGCAATGCCAGGTCGCATCATTCAGGGACTTAAACTTACAAAAAGTAAAGCTCCTGTTTTTATGATTGACGAAATTGATAAAATGAATGCTTCCAATCAGGGAGATCCTAGTGCAGCATTGCTTGAAGTACTGGACCCTGAACAGAATATAAATTTCCGGGATACATATCTTGATTTACCATTTGATGTATCAAATGTTCTTTTTATTTTGACCGCTAATTCATTAGATACAGTTCCAGAACCTCTTTTGGATCGTGCAGAAATAATAGAACTTTCAGGTTATATAGATCAGGAAAAAATTGAGATTGCAAAGAAATACCTGATCCCAAAAAATTGCGAAAAAAATGGATTAAAGAAAGGTCAGGTTAAATTTACAACTGGAGCTTTGAATCGTATAGCACAGGAATATGCCCGTGAAGCCGGGGTTAGATATTTTGAAAAATGTCTGGATAAGATTCATCGTAAAATTGTAACAGAAATGGTATCTCAAAATTCTGAAGAACAAAAACTTCTTAATGCAAAGATTGTAATAGATGAAGCTTTGGTTGAGAAATATCTTGGAAAACCAAATTTTGATGAAAGTCAGATAAAAAAAGCTGACATTCCAGGTACTGCTATCGGTCTTGCGTGGACAAGTATGGGTGGGGATACTCTTTTAATCGAAAGTACTTCTTTCCCTGGTAAAGAAGGTTTAGTATTAACTGGACAGATGGGTGACGTTATGAAAGAGTCTGCACAGATTGCTTTCAACTGGTCAAAAAAATATGTAATGGAACATGACTTGAAAAAAGACAGTAAAATTCAGCCTGAATGGTTTGAAAAAAATGTGATTCATTTACATATTCCTGAAGGGGCAACCCCAAAAGATGGACCTTCAGCAGGAATTACAATGGCCACAACTTTTGTTTCTTTACTCACTGGGAAAAAAATTAAACCGAATCTTGCCATGACGGGAGAACTTTCTCTTACAGGTCAGGTACTTCCAATCGGTGGACTCCGTGAAAAAACTGTGGCTGCCCGAAGAAATAAAATTAAGACAATTCTCATTCCAAAAGCAAATGAAAGAGATCTTGCGGAAATTCCTGAACATGTGAAAAAGGGAATCAAATTTATCCCTGTTTCACGTGTTGAAGAAGTAATGGAAAATGTTTTTTAGTTTACAATAAGGACATTTGCTGTTCTGCCATCATCGGTATACACTTTAGCTGGGTTTGTGTTGTCTAAAACCGGCACTAGCCCAACAAAGTAGCTGTAATAATATTTTCCTTCTGGAAGTGGCAAGTCTAATTCATATAGGCCTGGTTTTGTTTCGCACATTGTATAAATCCATGGATCCCAGTTTGTGAAGTTTCCTGCGAGTTTTAAATCCAGTCCAGATTCGCCCTTATATATAAAATGTGCAGAATTATTTTCTGTTTGTTTTGTAATTATTTCAATTTCGCCTAAATTTGAAATCTTGGAAAAATACAGATTTATATTTTCGTCATAAATTTTTTCAGGATTACATGGGTCTGTTGTCCAAAGTCCATCCATTACCAGTCTGTATTGAATCGAAGAAACTTTGTGAGTTCGTTTATAACAATAAAAAAGTACGGTATTAGTTTCTTCTCCGTCTATTCCATAAGTATGTAAAATTTGAAAAGGGTGAATTGTCTGATAATTTTCAAAATCGAAGGCAATTCCTACAAAACGATTCGCTGCATCTGCTGTAAATACGATAAAGTCATCAGTGACTACAGGTGCCTGAGGTTTTTCAATTTCGCGGATTATCTTGTCATAAAAATAAGTATCTGTTTGTATAGCCTCCGAAGCAAAACATGATGATGCTCCGATAAAAAATAGGAGAGAGACTGTAAAAATTTTTACTCTATTCATACTTATTTTATCGGTTTTTTTACAGTTATAGTTTATAATTTTTGTATATGTTTGAAATTGAGATAAAAGCCTGGTGCTATGATAGAGAAAAGGTCATAAAAAACTTGAATACCTTTGCTGAATATATATGTTCTATAAAAAAAGATGATACTTATTACCATATTCCCTCTGGAAAAGATGGGGATTATGTTTCAGTTCGAATTCGAAAAGAGATCGTAAAAAAAGAAAATGAAGTAATAAACGAAAATATATTTACTTACAAGAAGAAAGAAATTCGTTTATGTGAAAATGGTACCTCGGGAAAAGGAACTTCAATAGAAGTAAATAATGAAAATGAATTCACTTTCTCAAATCCTGAAGCTTTGGAAATACTGATTGCTGATCTTGGTGGAAAAGAATCTTTGAAAAAACAGAAAGTTACCGAAGTCTGGCATTTAGAAACTGAATGTGGGACTGCAAATATTGAGTTATGTTTTGTTCCTCCTTTGGGAGATTTTTTGGAAATAGAAATAGTAACAGATACAAATAATCCAAATGTAGTACAGAAAATAAAAAATATCGAAGAAAATATATTTCTCCGTTCTGGTATTTCATTGGAGAATATAGAAAACAGATATTACAGTGAACTTTTGAAAGATCCTGGTTTTGTAAGTAACAGGACGTAAACATTCTGTTATATATGTTATTCAAAATATATATGGTATAATAGAAGTATAAAAAAGGAGATAAATAAAAAAAATGTTTGATTCTTCAAAATATAAAGATTTTGCACGTATTCAATTGAAAAAACGCTATTCCGTGCCTGCGTTTGTTTTTATTTTTTCAGAATTGATTATCTATGTTTTTTCTATTCCAAGCCTTATAAATCAGAAGGGAATTAATGTAAATGATTTTTTCACAAGTTCAGATTTCTTTGACTGGGCCGGTTTTATGTATGCATATTATACACCTCCTGTAATAGTGTCTGAGCTTTTATCTTCTTTGGTTGGATATGTTCTTGTTCTTGCATCAACTCATTTGTATTTGAAAATGTCTCGTTCTCCGGAACCAATTACTTTTGCTGACTTTATAGAAGGCTTTTCTTCATGGGGAAGAGCTATTCTTTGTGGACTTATGCGGGATATCTTTGTTTTCTTGTGGTCTCTTTTATTTTTCTTTCCTGGTATTATCAAGATTTATTCATATTCGCAGATGTTTTTCCTTGCAGATGAATTTCCAGAAATGAGTATAAGAAAAACTATGAAAATCAGTAAAAAGATTACTTCAGGACATAAGTTTGACCTGTTCCTTTTGGATTTAAGTTTTATCGGTTGGTTTATTCTTGTTCCATTTACTTTGGGATTTATTGGATTTTGGCTTATTCCATATTACCGAATGACTAAGGTAAATGCTTATCATGGAATTCTGAAAGAAGCTGTAGAATCTGGAAAAGTCTCTATGGATGAACTTAGGGAGGATCTTAGAAATGAGTAAGAAAAACAAAAGTGGACTTGTAGTTTTTATAATAATTATTCTTGCAGCTTTTACAGTTCTTTTGTTTTCTTATTTTTCTAAGAATACAAGTGGAGCTTCTGTCTATGTGACAGCGGGTAAAAATCCTTCTTATTCGACGAAAACATATTCATCAAAAAAAAGTAAAACAGGAAAAGATAATATTGCAATTTTATATATCGAAGGAACAATTCAACCTGAAGGAGATACATATAACCAGAATTGGGTTCTGTCAAATATTGAGAAATTAAAAAATGATCCAAAAAATCATGCAATTATTCTTTTTATTAATTCACCTGGCGGGACAGTTTATGAAGCAGATGAAACATATCTTGCTTTACAATCTTATAAATCGACTGGGAAAAAAGTATATGCATATATGGGGGCTCTTGCCGCTTCAGGTGGATATTATATTTCCTGTGCCGCTGAAAAAATTTATGCGAATCGAAATACCCTAACTGGATCAATTGGTGTAATTGCCGGTCAGTTTATTGATATAACTGATTTTCTTGAAAACCATGGAATTTATTACGAGACAATTCATGCTGGAAAGAATAAGAATATGGGAAATTGCAATGAGCCTGTGACAGATGAACAGCTTGAAATTATGCAGTCAATTGCAGATGAATGTTATGATCAGTTTACTTCCATTGTTTCAACATCTCGTCATATTCCATATAAAGAGGTTTTACCTCTGTGTGATGGAAGAATTTATACTGCAACCCAGGCATTGAAAAACGGGCTTATAGATGGAGTTGGAACTTGGGATGATTTTATAACTTTTGTTATGAATGAAAATGAATCTTTTGAAAATTGTAAACAGATTGTTTTCCGTTATGAAAGACAGAAAGGATTTTTTGAGAATATGATTTCCTCTTTCGTTGGAAAACCAAAAGCAAAAGCACAGTCCGGAATGGAAGTTAGTGAAGGAATTCCAGCTTTTGTTTGGGAAGATTTACAAATGAAAGGTCCTTTGTATTTGTATAAATAAATTTATATTTGTATTAAAAAAGGACACGAAAAAAAAGCATTCTGTTTGAACCAAACAGAATGCTTTTTTTTTGATTATCAGTACTAGATATAATATCGAAGCCACTGCGATTTTTTTAGCGTCTCATAAGTCCCTGAAGCTGGCTTGGGTCAAAGTTTCCGCCCATAAGCTGGCTTGGATCAACACCCATACGGCTCATCATCTGGCTCATTTTGCTTCCGTTTCTTGAAAGCTTTTTCATTGTAAGCTTCATCTTTTCAAACTGTTTGATAAGTTTGTTTACGTCTGCAACAGAAGTTCCTGAACCTTTTGCGATTCTCTTACGGCGGCTTGGCCCGATAATCAGGTGATTAAGTCTTTCTTTGTAAGTCATTGAAAGGATGATTGCTTCCTGACGTTTCATCTGGCTGAAGTCAACGTTCTGGGCTCCCATGTTTGCCATACCAGGCATCATTTCAAGGAGTTTTGAAGGGTCACCCATTTTCTTTACCTGCTGGAACTGTTCAAGCATATCCTGAAGTGTGAATTCGTTTCTTGCAAGTTTTTTCTGAAGTTTTGCAGCTTCTTCTGCATCAACTGTTTCCTGTGCTTTTTCAACAAGGGAAACAACGTCACCCATGCCAAGAATGCGGCTTGCAATACGGTCAGGGTGGAATGGTTCAAAGTCTTCTGTCTTTTCACCTGTACCAATGAAAAGAATTGGTTTCCCTGTAATTGATTTTAATGAAAGGGCAGCACCACCACGAGCGTCTGAGTCAAACTTTGTAAGGATTACACCTGTAAGACCAAGCTGCTCGTCAAAAGATTTTGCAATATCAACTGCGTTCTGACCTGTCATTGAGTCAGCAACAAGCAGAACTTCTACAGGATTTGTGTTTTTCTTGATTTTTACAAGTTCAGACATCATGTCTTCATCAATCTGAAGACGACCGGCAGTATCCAGGATGATTGTGTCGTATCCGTTCTTGCGTGCGTAAGCAACAGCGTTTTCGGCAACTTTTACAGCATTTTTTGTCTGAAGGGCTTCATCTTCCTTGTAAACTTCAACTCCGATTTTTGCACCAAGTGCACAGAGCTGGTCTACGGCTGCCGGACGTACAAGGTCACAGGCAACGAGAAGTGGTTTGCGTCCTTCTTTAAGGAGACGGGCTGCCAGTTTGTGGGAAGCAGTTGTTTTACCTGAACCCTGAAGACCCAGCATAAGGATAACAGACTGAGTGTCCGGTCCTTTAAGATGAAGGTCAGTTTTTGAGTCGCCAAGCATGGCAACCATTTTGTCGTGGATGATTTTTACGAACTGCTGGCCAGGATTTACAGCCTTCAGTACTTTTTCACCTTTAGCTTCCTCAATTGTTGAGTTTACAAAGCGGCGTACTACACGAAGGTTTACGTCAGCTTCAAGGAGGGCCATCTTGATTTCTTCAACTGTGTCCTCGATGTTTTTTTCGGTGATTGTAGATTTTCCGCTCAGTGTGCGGACGATATTACTGAAAGTTCCTGTAATTTTTTCGAGCATTTTATTGGTCCTTTTTGTTCAAAGGTAAAATTTATTTATTATTAAAGAGTTCCCGAAGGAAATCTTTGGGAGTAGTTTCTTTGTTTAAGATTCTGTAAAGAATGTCACAAAGTGGCAGTTTCAAATTTTTCTGTTCTGCAATTTCATGAACATATTTACATGCAACGGCACCTTCCGGAAGGTATCCGATTTTGCCGATGTTTGCGATGATGTCGTCGATATCTTTGAATCCGTCAAGAATGTTCTTTTTTATGATGTCCTGACCGAAACGGCGGTTGCGTCCGAACTTACTCTTACAGGTTACATCAAGATCGCCAACTCCAGAAATTGATGTAAATGTTTCTGCGTGAGTTGCTCCCATGGCAAATCCTAAAGTCTGGATTTCGTTAAGTCCTGCAGCCATAAGGAGTGATTCTGTATTGTCACCGAAGATGTTTGATGTTTCGGCAATGGCATCCATTGCTCCATAAACTACTGCAATAACATTTTTTGCAGCGGCACAAATTTGAACACCGATAACATCAAGACTTGAGTAAACCATAAGGCCCCGAACATGGAGCAGTTCACGGAAAAGGATAGAATTCTTTCCGTATTCACAGGCGGCAATAAGTCCTGTGATTTTTCCCATGGCAACTTCTTCTGCGTGGCTTGGACCGGCAATATATACAGTTTTACCTTTGTAGCATTCAGGAAGTGCAGATTCTACAGTTTCAAGAATAAGGCGAGGTCCGTTTTCAGACGGTACGAATCCTTTTGTAAGGACACCGATAACAGTGGAACCATCAGCAATGTTCGGAACGTTGATAATCTGTTTGATTGTTCTTTCAAGAAAGATAGATGGAGATGCAATAATCAGAAAATCTTTTCCGGTTGCAGCTTCAATAATATCGTTTGTTACAGTAATGTTTTCAGAAAGCGGGTAACCGGGAAGAAATTTTTTATTTTCGTGTTCATTATTTACGGTATCTTTTACTTCCGGTTCCAGTGCCCACATTTGTACTTTGTGTCCGCCTCTTGTGAGTGCCTGACCAAGTCCTGTTCCCCAAGCTCCGGCTCCGATAATTCCAACATTCTTGCTTTCCATCATAATCCTTCTTGATTTTTGATTCTGTTCTAGTTTAATAAATTAGAAATAGATTGAAGAAGCGTCTTCCCAATCAATGATTTCTTCATCTTTAAAGAAGATTTTGATTTCACGTTCTGCTGAGGCATCACTGTCAGATGCATGGATAACATTCATATTTGTATGAATACAGTAGTCTCCACGGATTGTTCCAGGTGCTGCTTCTGAAGGTTTTGTAGCTCCAACAAGTTTGCGAACCAAAGTAACACAATCATCTCCGGCCCAAACCATTGCAACTACAGGACCTGAAGTAATGTAATTTACCAGATCACCAAAGAAAGGCTTTTCTGCATGTTCTGCGTAGTGTTCTTTTGCCATTTCAGGAGTAATGTTCATCATTTTAAGGCCGATGAGTTTGAGACCTTTTTTTTCAAGGCGAGAAATAACTTCGCCAACCAGCCGGCGATTTACAACACCGGGTTTAAGCATAGTGTAACATCTTGTCATAATTTGTTAATTATATAGAATAAATTGACAATTTACAATTGACATTTAACAATAGTACAGAGGTTACTAATGCTGAATATTCGTAAATATTTTTTTGTATGTATTTTTGCTTTTGGGCTTTCAAATCTTTTTTCTCAGGGACTCCGTTCTGCAGACGGAGCATTTCCTTTTAATGTGCTTGATCAGGATGAAAAATCTTTGGTTTCATGTCGAGATTTGAATAAAGAAATTAAAAATGACAGTCCCCATGTGATGGTTGATGAAAATGGTCATCTTTCTCTTGATGGAGAACGTTTTAGAATTTTTGGAACTAATCTTTCTGGATTCCCTGAAAAAAATCAGGCTGAAAGAAATGCCAGAAGTCTAGCTGACAGGGGATATAATTGTATTCGATTTCACCATACCGATGCTGACTGGGTAAAGTGTTTTATTAAAAAAAATCCTGACGGAAAACGTGTTATTGATCCAGTAAGCTTAGATAAATTCGATTATTTTGTTTTCATGCTGAAGAAATATGGCATTTATACAAACCTTAATCTTCTTACAGGCCGAACTTATACAGAAAAAGATGGAATGCCTGCAGGAACAGATGCTATATCTGATTGGAAAAATCGTCATTTAATAGGGTTCTGGAATCAGCAGGCTCGAAATTTACAAAAGGAATATGCAAAGGCTTTACTGGAACATGTTAATCCATATACAGGAATTGCTCTGAAAGATGATCCTGCTTTGTGTATCGTAGAAATTAATAATGAACAGGGAATGATACATTCCTATTTTTCAAATAATTTTTACGATACTCCAGACAATTTATGGAATGAAATTGATTTTCAGTGGAATCAGTGGTTAAAAAATCAGAATGAAACGTATAAAAAACTTTCTGAAAAATATAATCAGTTTTATCCGATTGGAAAAACATTAATCGATGAAAAGAATCATTGGAACCTTGAAAATCATGAAGGGGCAAAGGCTTCTAGAAGCGGAAGTGGAAATTCCTCAGAAATCAAAATAACTGAAAATGGCAAGGCCGGCTGGCATGTACAGTTTAATTCGTCAGGTCTGAATATACAGAAAAACCAGGTTTATACTGTTTCTTTCAAAGCAAAAGCTTCGAAAAAATGCGATATCAGTGTAGGTCTGATGATGGCTCATGATCCATGGCAAAATATTGGATGGAATAAAAATATTTCACTGGATAAAGACTGGAATGATTATGAATTTGTAGTTTCCGGCCTTCAGGCAGATACAAATGCCCGCTTGAATTTTGGAGATATGGGATTTTTAAGTGGCACTAAAATTGAATTTAAAGATCTGAAGATGTATGAGGGAGGAAAAACTACTTCGGTAAAAGAATCTTCAAATGGTGTTTTGTTTCCAAAAGCCGGAGATTATGGTGAACTCCCAGAAGGTTATAAGAAACTGGTATTGAATTTCTTATACGATATGGAAAAGGAATACTGGACAGATATGCGTAACTATGTTCGGAATACAATAGGATGTCCGGCTTTGCAGATGGGAAGTGCAATGGGAAATATGACTACAGGTCTTTCTATGCTTTTTGATATTATCGATAGTCATGCTTATTTTAATCATCCTTCTTTCCCGGGAAATAGTTGGGATCAGGTAAATTTTTATGTTCAAAACGATGATCTTACCCGTCAGAAAAATTCAAAAACACTTACAAATCTTGCTGGATTCAGAGTTTTTGGAAAACCTTTCAGTGTTTCAGAATATGATCATCCTTATCCGAATCAATTTAGTGCAGAAATGTATCCAATGTATGCCGCTTTTGCCTCTTTTCAAGACTGGGATGCTATTTACACATTCTGTTCTGATGTAATCGAAAAAGATGATTCCAAGAATAGAAAAATATCAGGATATTTTGATCAGACTCATAATCCTGTAAAAACTGCAGCTGCTCCTATTGCGTCTAGAATTTTCAGAACAGGAGCGGTTCCACCGGCAAAAAAAAGCGTCATCATTGAATTGAATGAAGAAAAAGAACGCGAAAATTTATACAAATTCGGCAGCTGGTCGGTAGGTAATACTTCAGTTTTTGGTTTTGATTCTGCTATGGCTATGAAAAATCGTACCGGAATTAAATGGAATGACAATTCATGCGGAATTTCTGACATGGAAGAAGATTCTGAGATCTTATGGGAAGAGAAAAAAGGAACTTTCTGTGCTGCAGGAGAAAATGCTTTTGTTTTTGTCGGCCGAAAAGATTCCCCATTTTATAAAGCAAAGGTAAAGCAAAATTTTGACAATTTTGAATTTATTCCGACGGAAGATTTCGCTTCTGTAATGGGTGTTAGGAAACCTGGAGGGGAATGGATTTTCTTTGCAGGTTCCTGGAGTGGAAATAAAGGTGAACAACTCCGAGATTATTCACAGAAATCTCCTTATTCATCTACCAGAGAAGCAATTCAGCGTACAAATGTTAAATTAACTTCTAAACCTTCATATATGACAAAAGATGCACTTACTTTGTCTGTTTCTGGAAAATTAAAAGCTCTAAAGAGTAATTACAAATTTACTAATCTTTCAGAAACAGGTTTGCCAGTGGAAAAGGGAAATGCTGGAAAGGCTTTTGAATCTTCTTTTGAGCTGAAAGAAAACTCGGGAACATTGTGGTATCTTTTGGAAGAAAAAAAATGATTTCTAAAATGCCTCGTTTTTAAAAGATTCTGTCTTTTTTCACCTTTTGGGGAATGATTTCTCGATAATAGTTTTTTATTTCTTTTTTTGATGAATTAGAGTATGATTAGAGATATTTAACATTATTTTTTGTCGGGTGAGGTTATGGCATTAAAAGAATTAGACAGATTTGAGAAAAATGGAAAGAAAAATATGAAAATCCAGACAAAGCTTAGGGGAATGTTTGCTGGCTCTGTTCTGATTTCATGTATAGTTGTGTTTCTTCTTTCAATAAATGTCTTTGATTCAAAACTTTTAGAGAACGAAAAGGAACGAGCAGAAATAAATGCGCAAGGTGTTATAAGGCTCGTAGCAGACTGGCAACTTCAGTTGTCACAATATTCTTATTTGTTTTCTATAAATAGTAGTCTTTCAGAATCGCTTCATGAAGATGACGGGACTTTGGAAGGGCTTGTTGATGAAATAATGGAAAATCTTGATCTGGATTTTTACGCTGTTACTGATCCTTCTGGAAAAATCCTTAAAGCATCTGAGTTAAGTGGCGATGTTACACAATGTTCTTCTGTAAAGAAGGCGATGTCTGGTGAATCTTGCTGGAGTTATGAAGGCGTCGGAAATCAGAATTATTCTATCGTCGCAGCAAATCCAATTTTTTACGATGATGAAATTGTAGGAATCGTTATTTTTGGATATGCATTGGATAATGAACTTTTATGTATTGAAGCAAAAGAAGGTTATGGCCTGGAATGTACAATCTTCAAAGGAGATGTACGCGTGGATACAACCCTTCTTGATAAAAAAGGAAATAAAGTCACAGGAACAAGACTTGATAATCAGGAAATTCTTTCAAACGTCCTGAAAAATGGAAAGAATTATGTAGGTGAAGTAGATTTACTTGGAAATCGATACGCGGCAACATATGAACCACTCGTTTCTATGGACGGATCAATTTCAGGTATGATATTTGTTGCAAAAGATCTTGCTGCTATTGAAGAAATAAAAAAAGCAACAATGAACATTGTACTTCCAGTTATGATTATTCTTGTTATTGCTTTGGTTATAGGTGTTGGTTTCTTTATTCGCTGGTTTATGTGGCGTATAAAAAATGTTGAAACTTCACTTGAAGAAATGGCAACCGGCGAAGCAGACCTTACCAAACGATGTAAACTTTTTATTCGTGATGAAATCGGTATGCTTGTTATTCAGTTTGATGCTTTCTGTGATAAATTACAGCAGATTATTTCAGAAGTAAAAGTTTCAAAAGATGAATTAAATACAACAGGATCACAGCTTATTACTTCCGTGGATGAAACTCATTTTGCAATTACAGAAATCAGTTCTGGTATAGATGAAATCAAGGGAAGAATTAAAAACTCTACTGAAAGTGTTCAGCAGACAGCACGTGCGGTAGATGATGTTTCAAAAAATATTTCCGACCTGGATAAAATGATAGAAACTCAATCTTCAGAAGTAACTGAAGCTGCAAGTGCTATTGAACAGATGATTGGAAATATTTCTTCTGTAAATATTTCAGTTGAAAAAATGGCAAGTTCTTTTGCGGGACTTTCTCAGAATGCGGAATTTGGATTTACAAAGCAGAAAGATGTTAATGAAAAAATAAAACAGATTGAAACACAGTCACAAATGCTTCAGGAAGCAAACCTGGCAATTTCTTCTATTGCTGGACAGACAAATCTTCTTGCTATGAATGCTGCAATCGAAGCGGCTCATGCAGGGGAAGCCGGAAAAGGTTTCTCCGTTGTTGCCGATGAAATTCGTAAGCTGTCTGAAACTTCTTCAATGCAGTCAAAAACTATTGGAGAACAGTTAAGTAAAATTAAAGATTCTATTTCAGCAGTTGTTTCTGCCTCTGCAGAATCGAGTGATGCTTTTGCTGAAGTATCAGCAAAGATTTCTGAAACAGATCAGCTTGTTGTTCAGATTAAATCTGCAATGGAAGAACAACAGGAAGGTTCAAAACAGATCAGTGAATCTTTACGTTCTATGAACGACAGTACTATTGAAGTAAGCCGAGCATCTAAGGCAATGGCACAGAAAAATGTTCTTATTGAAAATGAAGTACATCGTTTACAGGAAATAACTGAAGAAATGAAACTCAATATGGACGAGATTGCAAATTCTTCTGAGAAAATCAGTTCGACTGGACAGGTTTTGAATGATATGTCTTCTCAAGTTCAGGAATCTATTTTTAAAATTGGTTCTCAAATTGATTTGTTTAAGGTTTAGTGAAAGACCTTAAGATAGTGGAAATATTATCAGAGAGATTTAGAATATTATAAATTCAAGGTTTGAATCTTTATTTGTCATATGCAAATAGGGCAAATAAAGGTGTTGGTAAAGTGGAGGTTAAAATGAAAAATGCAAAGGAACAGGGAAGCAAGAAAACTAAATTGTCAGTAATGATATATGTGACATTGGTAGCAGTTTACCTGACTCCAATTCTAATTTTTCAGTTTATGGCAATTCTTGCTGGATTATGTACTTACGAAGAATATAACTCTATTTCTAAAAACCCAATTAGTCTTTTGTTCTTTTTGTTTATGTTAACGGCTTCTCTTCTTGCTTGCAGGGCTTTTAATAAACTTATTACAGCATATCGCGAAGGAAAAATTGATTCACATGTAGTAGGAAAAAAATTAGGTAAACTTTTTACGATTAATATTTTTGCTCCGATTACAGCAGGTTTAGTTCAAGGAATAATTGCTTCTTTATTGCTTGCTTCCGGAAAAGCTGAGTTTGCGGCTTTTTCTACTTATGGAGCAAAACCTTATGTTCCAGTAATGATTTTTTCTATGGCCGTTGTTTTTAATTTCGCACTTTTATTTTATGTAATCAATATCCGTTTATTTGAAACTAAAATAAATGATATTCCTTTTAAAAGTGATGAAATTACAATGTCACTGACCCAGCGCAATTTTTTAACAGTTTTATTTTCATTACTTGGTGTTCTTGGTTATTTAATTGCAATTACAATGGTTCCTCAGAATCTTGAACAAGGTGTTAATAGCCTTTTGAAAAAGATGGTTCCTTATGCAATTTATTCTATGGTTTATTTTGCAATCATTGAATCTTCTCTAGTTGGTGATGTAAAAAATTGTGTTACATCAATAGGAAAAATAGCATCTGCTCTGGCTCTTAAGAATTATTCGATACCAGATGAAAAGGCAAATAACAGAAGTGAACTTGGTGTAATTATTCAGGATATGAATAGTATGAAAGTTACAACTGCTTCTCTTCTTAAGGATATTGATTTATCTACAAAGGCTACTTCTGAACAATCAGATGATCTTGTAGATAATATGAATGTTACAAAAAATAATGTTGATAGTATTACAAATGCGATTACTAATATAAAAGCTAGAATTGAAGACCAGGTAAATGGTGTTGAGGAATCAAATACTTCCACTGAAAGAATTATGGCCAATATTAGCCAGCTCAATAACGCTATTGCAGAACAGGCAAGCGGTGTAACACAATCTTCTGCTGCTGTAGAAGAAATGGTTGCTAATATTAGAAGTGTTACAGATATTCTTTCTAAGAATAGTACTGCAGTTAATAATCTGGCCGATGCCGCAGAAAAAGGTAAAATGCAGGTTTCAACTGCGGTAGTTTCTGCAGAAGAAGTATTCAAAGAGTCTGAAGGAATTCTTGAAGCCGCAGCAATTATTCAGACAATTTCTAGTCAAACAAATCTTCTGGCAATGAATGCTGCTATTGAGTCTGCACATGCCGGAGAAAGTGGAAAAGGTTTCGCTGTTGTCGCAGATGAAATTCGTAAACTTGCAGAACAGTCTGGAACTCAAAGTAAAGCAATTGGTGAAAATTTAACAAACCTTTCAGCTTCTATTAATCGTATTAGTAATGATATTCGTCAAGTTCAGAATGCTTTTGAAAATATTTATGAACTTTCACAGACTGTTAAACAGCAGGAAGATGTTATTTCTCGTGCTATGGAAGAACAATCATCCGGTAATCAACAGGTTCTTGAGGCAATGCGTGCAATCAGTAATTCGACACAAGTTGTTCAGTCTGGATCCACAGATATGATGGATGGTGGATCTAAAATAGTAAAAGAAATGCAAAATCTGAAAGTGATTACTGATGAAATCAATGCTAATATGAATCAGATTGAAGGTTACTCAATGCAGATTTCTGATGCCATTACTTTGACAACAGAATCAACACATAATACCAAAAATAGTCTTGAACGAGTTATTGATGGTATTTCTGAGTTTACTCTAAAATAAAAGAGATAAATTTCTTATGCGTAAGACAAAAACTATTTTTTCCCTGTTTCTTTTGATTGGATTGGTTTTCCCGATTTTCTTCACTATGGCAGAAATCGGAATTTTTTCAAAACCTCCTAGGGTAGAACTGTTAAATAAAGTAACAGAGCCCGATGCCCCAACTCTTAGGGTTGTAGCAGATTTTGATTTTGAACCCTATTCCTTTTATGACAAAAATGGGGAAGTTTGTGGTCTTGATGTCGAACTCATAAATGAAATTGCAAATCAGCTTGGAATGAAGTCTCAGATTACTTTTACAGACTGGCAGAATTGTAAGAATCTTCTTCAAAATAAAGAAGCCGATTTGATTCTGGGACTTGAGATTTTCTCTCATATGAATGGAGTTTTAAAAACCGTTCCAACATCAAAAGATACTTTGTCTATTTTTGGAAAGACAAAAATACATAACGTTGCGGAATTAAAAGATAAAAAGGTTGGCTTAATGGTCAATTCTGTAATCACACGTATTTTTGATCTGAATTGTGAGTTTGTTGATTTTTATACTAATACTGCAATTCTTGAAGCTGTAGACAAAGGAATAGTTGATTTCGGAATATGTCATAATTCAGTTGGTATGAAAATAATAGAAAAGAGCACAATGGATCTTGTTCCCAGTGTTTCTTTAATGGATAGTTATCCTGCTATTGGTGTTCGTGATGACCTTCCAGAATTGCGTGAATCAATTAATGATATCATTATTAAAATGAGTAATGATGGAATTATTTCTGATCTTGATGAAAAATGGATTGAAAATTTTACGCATACAAAATCTTTAAAAGATGTTTTTGATAAAGAATCTAGATTTTTTGTAATATATTTTATCTTTTTTATAATTATTTCTTTCTTGTTTATTTTGATTCTTATAAATATTTATCATAGAGAGAAAGAATTAAAAGAAACTCTTGAATATGATAAAAGTTTGAAAAAACAGAATGATATTTTATCCTCTATTGCGGGTGTTTATTACACTATGCATATTATTAATCTTTCAGAAAATACCGTGAAAGCTCTTTCTTCTACAGATGCTGTCAGTAAATATGTAAATAAAGTTCAGGACGCCATTAGTCAGATGAAGGCTGTAATGGAAAATACAGTAGAAAAGGAAGACCTGGACGCTGTTCTGGAATTTACTGACCTTACTACTGTTGCTCAAAGACTTAAAGATAAAAAATGGATTATTGCAGAATTCAGAGGAATAGAGATTGGATGGTTCTGTGCACAGTTTATTCCGATTTCATATCAGAATGATGAAGTGGAAGAAGTTATTTTCACTACTCAGATTATTGATGAAATGAAAAAAGAAAATGAACGTTTGCAGAAACTTTCTTCTTACGATGAACTTACAAAGTTACAGAACAGACGCAGTTATGAAGAAAAAATAAAAGCCTTAGAAAAAAAGGATTCTACAAATTTAACTATTGCAGTTTTTGATATAAATGAACTTAAGGCAACAAATGACAATATTAATCATCTTGCAGGTGATGAATTGATTATGGGTGCTGCAGACTGCCTTGAGTCTGTATTTCATGAAATTGGTAATGTTTACAGAGTGGGTGGTGATGAATTTACCCTTATTGTTGACACAGAAATTCCTGAACTCCAGAAATATGCTGATAATCTGAAAGAGAAAGTTTCGAACTGGAAAGGAAATCTTGTTCAAAGTCTTCACATTTCTTCGGGATATGCCTGTTCATCAGAAATAGAAGGATTTACCTGTGCCGATCTTAAAGCACTTATAAACATTGCTGAAAAAAAGATGTATGCTGATAAAGCAGAATATTATAAGAAAACAGGAAAAGAACGAAGAAGATAAAAAGCGTTTTTTTAGGAGAGAGATGAACAATATCACAGATTCGCAGAAAATTTTTGAGCTTTCAAAAATATGGAAAGAGGCTGCATATAATTTTGTTTTTTGGGATAAAGTTGAAATTGATTGGGATGAAGAATATAAAATAGAATTAAGCAGAATTCTTGAGACAAAGGATCTTTACGAGTATTACAGAGAACTTACCCGTTTTGTAATACTTTTAAATGATGGCCATTCGGGTGTTACTTTTCCAAATGAAATGTATAGTGACTCTTCTTGTTTTTCTATGCTGCCAGTAATTCTTCATAAGTTTGGGTCAAATATTGTTGTAATAAATTCAACGGAAGATCATAAAGAAAGAGTTCCACTTTACAGTATTCTAAAGAAAATTGACGGAATAGATATAGATATTTATATCAAAGAAAAAGTATATCCTTACATCTGGCATGGAAATGAATCTGCCTGTGTAGTTTCCGCAATGAATGAAATCATGTTTGGACGAGCCGGAAGTAAGAATGTTTTCACTTTTGAAAATGACGGAAAGGAATTTGAAGTTGAATTAGAAAAAACGGATCCTTCTAAAATGACTTGGCTTCAAACAGACTTTACTGAAAAATCACAAGCTCAAAGAAAAATAATCAGCAGTTCAAATAATCATCAGATATTTCTTCAGAATGATATAGCAGTTATCAAGATCGTTTCGTTTATGGATAATGCTGTTCCTCAGAAAATTTATGAATGTTATGAAGAACTGAAAAATGCAAAAGGATTTATTGTCGATGTCCGCGGTAATGGTGGAGGAGACAGTGATAATGCTGATGCTGTTGCGGCACTTTTCATTAACGATGAGTTTAAAAGTTGTTTTTCTGAAACACAAGTTTATGAACCAACAATAAAAGCCTGGTCAATGTTTCGGGAAGATTTTAAAAATCTTTCACTTTCTGAAATTGAAAAAAAATATTCAGATGATAATGAAAGTGTAAGAAATTACCGTATATGGCGGAATATGAATTATGTTTCTTCTGGTGGAGATGTAGTTTCAAAAAAAACTCCAGGTAAGTTGAATGGTTCAATTGTTGTTCTTATGAATGAAAATACTGTTTCTGCGGCAGAAGATTTCATAGACGTGATGAAAATGTATACTGATGCCGTGTTTATAGGAAAAAATACTGCGGGTACCAGTGGACAACCTTTGTTTGAAAATCTGGAAAGTGGTGGTTCATTTCGTATTTGTACCCGTAGATGTGTTGCTCAGAATGGTGAAGACATTTATAACAAAGGTTTTTCACCGGATTTTGAAGTGGAACAAACCCTTGAGGATTTTATGGAAAGACGTGATACTGTATTAGAAAAAGCCATGGAGATTTTGCTGAAAAAGTAAATTGGAGGAAAGTTGTATGGAAATCATAGATACTAGAGAAGGATATAATTTTAAACTTTTTGAACATAAAACCTTTGCTGTCCTGGCGGGCAATGATTCGATAGCTTTTTGTCCGTTTTGTTACAGTCAGGTTAATTTTTCTGATTCTCAATGTTCGTTCTGTAAAAAGAATATTCCGGAAATCATTTATTATCATGGAGATGATGATACCTGGATTGCATCTGGAAATGATTAATTTTCGTTAATTTAGTGGATATAATTGAAGGAAAGGGGAAATATGGAACTTTATCACGAAAATACAGGTGTTCTTCATTTGAACACAGAACCTAATAGAAATTACTTTATTCCTTTTTCAGAGGGGGCAGACCCTTTTGAATGGCGGGAAAATTCCGACCGATTTCAGCTTTTAAATGGAAAGTGGGAGTTTAAATATTTTTCAGATTTTCGCGATTATCTTGAACTGTCAGAAGGGATTACAAAATGGGACAGCATAACTGTTCCTGGGAACTGGCAGCTTCAGGGGTTTGACCATCCAGATTATGTAAACACCAGATATCCTATTCCTTATAATCCTCCTTTTGTTCCTGATGTAAATCCATGCGGCGTTTACCACAGAACTTTTGACGTTTCTCTAACAGATGATTCTTTGAAAGAAGATTCTGATTTCCTTTTGAATTTTGAAGGCGTAGACAGCTGTTTTTATCTTTATGTAAATAATCAGTTTGTGGGCTACAGTCAGGTAAGTCATATGACCCATGAATTCAATATTAGTGGATTTGTGAAAGACGGTAAAAATGAAATGACTGTTGTAGTTCTAAAGTGGTGTGATGGAACTTACCTTGAATGTCAGGACAAATGGCGCATGAGTGGCATTTTCCGTGATGTATTTATTTTGCGGCGTCCTAAACAGCGCATAAGAAAGTACAGAATTGAAACTGAACTTAATGGCGCTGTGAAAATCTTTCTGGACTGCATCGGAAGTGCAAAGGGAACGGTAATTCTTCAAGACGCAGAAGGAAAAGAAATTGCCGCTAGTGAAGTGAATTGTTCGGAAAACTGCGAAAATCTGATTACACTTCAGGTAAATAATCCTGTTTTGTGGAATGCAGAAAATCCTTATTTGTACAGACTTCTTCTTTCATATAACGGCGAAATTATTGGTGAAAAAATCGGCTTCCGAAAAGTTGAAATTATAAATGGTGCTGTTTGTGTAAATGGTGTTGCTATAAAAATAAAGGGTACAAATCGTCACGAAAGTAATCCCGAAACAGGTTTTTATGTTCCTTTTGATTTTGCACGTATGGAACTGGAACTTATGAAGGAGCATAACATCAACGCAATTCGAACTTCTCATTATCCGCCTGCTCCATGGGTTCTTCAGCTTTGTGATGAAATGGGATTTTATGTAATTGATGAAGCGGACCTGGAAGCCCACGGAAGTGTAGACGCAAGCCATTGTTTTGACACACCTGATTTGGGTTACACCGGAATTGCCCTTGCAGTAAATGACCCAGTTTTTGAAAATTCGATTCTTGACCGTATTCAACTTATGGTAAACCGAGATCTGAACCGGCCTTGTGTAATTTTCTGGAGTCTTGGAAATGAGGCAGGCTATTCTGTGTTTATGGAAAAAGCCGCACGCTGGATAAAGGCAAATGAACCAAGTCGTCTTGTACATTATGAAAGTATCCATATTTTAAAGGATTACCCTCAGCCAGTAGATTCACCTGAAACATTGGATGTTGTATCCCGAATGTATCCAAGCACTGAATGGATTGAAAATGATTTCTTGAAAGATGAAAAAGAAACACGTCCTTTTATTCTTTGTGAATATTGCCATGCTATGGGAAACGGACCTGGAGATTTGGAAGATTACTGGCAGCTTTTTTATAAGCACGACAGACTTGCCGGTGGCCTTATCTGGGAATGGTGCGACCACGGTTTAAAAATAGGTGAAGATAAGGATGGAAAATCTAAATATGCCTATGGAGGCGACTTCAAAGAACTGATTCATGACGGAAACTTTGTTATGGATGGTCTTGTTTATCCAGACCGCCGCCCTCACACAGGTTTAAAAGAAGCAAAAAATGTTTACCGTCCTTTGCGTTGTGAACTTATTGATGCAGAAAAAGGATTATTCCGTTTTACAAACACAATGGATTTTTCTTCCGTTGCAGAAAAACTTGATATTGGTTTTGAAATTCTTGAAAACGGGGTTGCAGTAAAAAATGGCAAATTGAATCTGGACCTTCCTGCTAAAAGTGCAAAGGAAGTGGCAGTTAGTGAACTGAAAAATCTGCAGGGTGGAGAGATTTTTGTCCGCTTTATTTACAACCGCAAGGATGGAAGTGAAGCAGGTTTTGATCAGATAAAACTTTGTGAAAATTCCGCCAGCCCAAATACGCCGGATGCAGATACAAAAGGTCAGAATCTTACTGTTTCAGAAGATTCCCGTTTAATAAAAATTTGTGGAAAGAATTTTGAATATCATTTTGATAAGCGCCTTGCACAGTTTACTTCTATTTTATTCGACGGAGAAAAGCTTATTGATAAACCGGTAGAATACAATGCTTTCCGTGCTCCTACAGACAATGACTGTAATGTAAAACGGGACTGGTACAAATATCATCTTCAAAGTCAGATTACAAAAGTTTATTCCGTTTCTTTGAATACAGAACCTGGCGAGCCTGCAGAAAAAACTTCTGTAACAATCTGTACAGACACAGCTTTAGGCTGGCTTGTTTTTAAGAATTCTTTCCGCCTTGTTTCGGAATATACAATTGGGGCAGATGGAACAATTCATTTTAAATCCAAGGTAAAAATCACAGACAAAAGAGAATACATTCCTCGCTTTGGACTTCGCTTCTTCCTGAACAAAACTTTCACTGATGTAACTTATTACGGTTATGGTCCACATGAAAGCTACGAAGATAAGCACCGTTCAACATGGAAAGCTTTGTTTGAATCAAAAGTTGCAGATCAGTATGAACCTTATGTTCGCCCTCAGGAAAATGGTTCCCACTTTGGAACAAGCTTTGTAACTCTTTCTAATGGAAAATTGAAACTTACAGTTACATCTCCAAAAGAATTCAGCTTTAACGCATCAGAATATTCGCAGGAAGAACTTTCAGAAAAAGCCCATAACTGGGAACTGGAAAAATCTGGAAGTACTATTTTCTGTGCTGATTATAAAATGAGTGGGGTAGGTTCAAACAGCTGCGGTCCATATCTCCTTGAAAAATATCAGTTCAATGAGAAAGAGTTTGATATGGACTTTTTCCTGAAAGTTGAAAGAAAATAATGAAGCAGAGATTATTAAGACTGTTCTAATTTTTCCTTAACTTTACAAAAAAAAAATACTCTACTATAATCCTCTTCACAGACAGTTCGAAATCCATCCTGTCTTAAAACAAAACTAGGGGAACTAAATGTCACATCAAAATCTTGCCGGGCGGTATTCTGTCATCCGGCAAAAGTACCCGCGGGAAATGATAATGCTCCGCGGAACCGGTTGCAGCTGGAAAAAATGTGCCTTCTGCGACTATCATCTGGATTTTTCCACCAACACAAAAGAAAACTTTTTGCTGAACAGGGAAGTGCTTTCCAAAGTTACGGGATGCTATGGCGTTCTTGAAGTGGATAACTGCGGAAGCTTTACGGAACTGGATTCTGCAACTATGAAAGAGCTAATGCGTGTTTGCGTGGAAAAGAAAATCAAAAATGTTCATTTTGAATGTCACTGGAACAACAGGGACAAAATTGCGGATCTGAAAAAAAGTTTTTCAGATTTGGGAATTACCGTAAAAGTTAAGTGCGGTGCTGAAACTTTTGACCTGAATTTTAGGGAAAAAGTAATGAACAAAGGTATGGGACCGGATACGGATGTTCAGGATCTTGTCCGGTATTTTGACGAATGTATTCTGCTTTTTGGATTGAAAGGTCAGACTAAAGAATCAATGCTTTTTGATATTGAAACAGGTCTTTCAAACTTTGAGCGCATTTACGTAAATGTAATGTGTGACAACAGTGCACCGCTCAAACCTGATCCCGAGGCTGTAGAAGTTTTCTACAAAGAAGTTCTGCCTGTTCTGGAACCTGAACCAAGAGCAGATGTGTTTACAGATAATCTGGATTTCTCACAGGAAGAAATCACAATTTTATAGGAGTAATATAATGATTAATGAAATAATTCTTATCGCATCAATTTTTGTAATTTACGGAATGGTAATCGGTTCTTTTGCAATTTTCAAAGAAAAAGGTCTTTACCTTATGACAATCGTTGCTACTATTGCAGCAAATATTGAAGTTTTAATTGTTGTTGACGCATTCGGAATGGAAATGACACTTGGAAACATTCTTTTTGCCAGCATGTTCCTTGTAAGTGATATTGCATCTGAAATTTATGGAAAGAAAATTGCAAAAACAACAGTTTACCTTGGAATTGCAACAAGCGTGATTTTCATGATTATCAGCCAGAGCTGGCTTTTATATGTTCCAAACGGAAACGATTTTGCAATGGACAGCATCAGAACAATTTTCTCAAACACACCACGTCTTATGATTGCCGGAATTGCAGTTTATGTTGTATGCCAGCTTTTTGATGTATGGCTTTACCACAAGTGGTGGGACCTTACTACAAAACGTTTTGGGGACTCAAAAAAATTCCTCTGGCTTCGCAACAACGGTTCAACACTTATCAGTCAGCTGGTAAACACTGTACTTTTCAACATTGCAGCATTTGCCGGAATTCACGACGCAAAGACAATCTTCAATATTATCATTTCATGTTACGTAATCTTTGTTGTTACTTCTCTGGCAGATACACCGTTTGTTTACATTGCAAGAAGAATTCATAATAGGAAAGCTTGTTAAAAAAAAGAAAACGGGTACTTGATTTGGCACCCGTTTGTTTTTAGGACTTATTTGGTCATTGAAGCGGCAAACTCTTTTGCTGCATTGAGGTCTTTTTCGTTAGGTCTGTTTGTATGCATTACTGTAAACTTTCCTTTGCAGTGAAACTCTTCATCTTTTATCTGAACGTTGTTCTCTTCGGCGATTTTTTTATAAGCTTAAAAGTTGAAGAGGCCACAGCGGTTGTACTGAAACTTGCAATTTTTTCCGATTTTTGCAGCGTTGTTTTTAATATAATAAAAAGAGGCTGTCTCAAAAGCTTAACTTGCGGTGCTTCAGCTTGTCGAAATCACTTCAGTTATTACTTATGGGACAGCACCTTTCCTGATTAATGATTAGAAATTTTCAGGAGAGATTTCGAAATATGCCTTTGGATGTGCACAGACAGGACATACTTCAGGAGCTTTTGTTCCTACAACAATGTGTCCACAGTTGCGACATTCCCAAATTTTTACTTCACTTTTTTCGAATACAGCTGCTGTCTCGATATTTTTTAAGAGAGCACGGTAGCGTTCTTCGTGGTGTTTTTCGATTTTTGCTACAGCACGGAATTTTGCTGCAAGAGCAGGGAAACCTTCTTCTTCTGCTGTTTTTGCAAAACCTTCGTACATATCAGTCCATTCAAAATTTTCGCCGTCTGCAGCAGCTTTTAAATTATCATTTGTCGAACCAAGTTCATCTAATTCTTTGAACCACATTTTTGCGTGTTCTTTTTCATTGTCTGCAGTGTGAAGAAATATATCTGCAATCTGTTCAAATCCTTCTTTTTTTGCTACTGAGGCAAAGTAGGTGTACTTATTTCTAGCCTGTGATTCCCCTGCAAAAGCAGCAAGTAAGTTTTTTTCTGTTTGTGTTCCTGAATATTTACTCATAGATTTCTCCTTGATATTAGTATTTCTACTATATTATAACTCTTTTGCAAGCAGAAAAAAGTATAAAAATCAGAATATTTTGTAATTGTTTTTTTATGCAACAGGTGTATTTATTATTATCCTGGTTTTTGATAATATTCCCTTATGATAGTAATGAAATTTGGTGGTTCCTCTGTAGCAAACGCAGACAGAATCAAGCACGTGGCCTCAATTATTAAAGCATATCGCGAACAGCGTCCGGTAGTTGTACTTTCAGCAATGGGTGATACAACTGATTATCTTCTTGAAGCAGCCGACATGGCAGTAAACGGAAACGTTGATATAAAAAACGTTCGTGACCTGCACTACGAAACTGTTGATGTTCTTGGACTGGATAAAGCACCTGTTGATGAACTTCTTGGTGAACTGAACCAGCTTCTTACAGGAATCAGCATGCTCCGCGAACTTACTAAAAAAACACGTGACTACCTGGTTTCATTCGGTGAACGTCTTTCAGTACGCATCATGGCAATGTATCTGGAACGCGAAGGAGTACCTGCAAATTTTTATGATGCATGGGATATCGGAATGGTTTCAGACTCAAACTTCATGTCAGCAGAACTGCTTGATGAAGTATGGGACAACATTCCAAAAGCACTTAATGCTTATAAAGAAGGGCTTTCAAACGCAATTCCAATCGTTACAGGTTTCATTGCAAAAGACAAAAACGGAAATATTACAACACTTGGACGCGGCGGTTCAGACCTTTCTGCAACAATGATCGGTTCTGCTATGGGCGCTGTAGAAATCCAGACATGGAAAGATGTTGACGGTATCATGACAACTGACCCACGCATCTGTAGTGACGCAAAACCAGTTCCTGAAGTAACTTACGAAGAAGCACAGGAACTTGCTATGTTCGGTGCCCAGGTTCTTCATCCTCGTTCAATGATTCCTTGCCGCAAGACAGGAACTCCAGTTCGCGTAAAGAACTCTTACAATATTACAAGTCCTGGTTCAATCATTGTTGAAAAGCACAACGGAAAAACAAGTCCTGTATGTGCAATCACAACAGTTAAGAAAATCAGCCTCATTGATATCCAGTCTTCACGTATGCTTGGGGCTGCCGGGTTCCTGGCTCACGTATTCAATCAGTTCCTCAAATGGAACATCTCAATCGATGTAATTGCTACATCTGAAGTTTCAGTTTCTCTTACTGTAAACTCAAAAGATAAGCTTGAAGGCCTTATTGAAGACCTGGAACGTGTTGCTGATGTTGAAGTACACTCAGGAAAAGCAATCGTTACAGTGGTTTGCGATGCAAAACATTCATCTTCTATTCTTGCTGCCGGTTTCGATGCTCTTTCTGATGAAGGAATCAACGTTCAGATGATTTCTCAGGGTGCAAGCAAAGTAAACATCAGTATGATTGTTAATGAAGAAGAAGCAGAACGTACTGTAAAAGTTCTTCACAAAGCATATTTCGGATAATTGATAATTGACAATTGATAATTGATTGCTTTTATATGAGATAACAATGCTTATATAACAATGTTTATTATGAAAGTTTGTTGTCTGAGTAAGACGATTTTGGGAGATTTTTATGAAGATTGCACTTGTTGGATATGGAAAAATGGGACACATGCTTCGTGCTGCTGCAGAGGCTTGCGGACATGAAGTTGTGGTTACTGTTGATGTTATGGCTCCTGATGCTGATGTAAAAGTTCCTGCAGGGGACGGAAAAGCAGTTGCCGATGCCGTAAAAAACAGTGGTGCAGAAGGGGTAATTGAATTTACTCATCCTACAGCCGTTATGGAAAACATTAAGGCTCTTCTTCCACTCGGACTTCCAATTGTAGTTGGAACTACAGGCTGGAACGATAAATATGCAGAAGTTGAAGCAATGGCTAAAGAAACAAACGGTGTGATTCTTGGCGGCGGAAACTTCTCTGTAGGTGTAAACCTGCTTTACAAGATTATTGCAGAAGCTCAGAAACTTATTTCTGAATATCCTGAATATGATACAGCAGTATGGGAAATGCACCATACTCAGAAAGCAGACAGTCCTTCGGGAACTGCCCTTGAAATTGCAAAGGTTATTCTTGATAACTGTGCTTCAAAAACAGAAATTGTTACAGACGAATTCAAACAGAAACCTGAAAAACACCAGCTTCATGTTTCTTCAACACGCTGCGGAAACGTACCTGGAACTCATTCAGTATTCTTTGACGGTCCTGCAGATACAATCGAAATTAAACATACTGCAAGAAGCCGTGAAGGTTTTGCTTATGGTGCAGTTCATGGTCTTGAAAAACTGGCTTCCGGTCTTAAAGACGGTTCAATCCAGAAAGGCCGTTTCTACAAAATGACAGAAATGTTCTAGTTTACAAAACCGGTTAAATAGAAAATCCTGCAGTTTCCTGCAGGATTTTTTTGTTTTATCAAAGGTCCCTGAGTCTGCGTTCCCCTGAGCTTGCGGTCTCTAAGCATGCGGTCCCTGAGCTTGTCGAAGGGTCGAAAGGTCGAAGGGGCGAAGGGACCATTTTCTATTTTAGTTTTCACCTTCTTCGATGCGTCCGAATTCACAGAAAGCTTTTGCAATTCTAAGGTATTCAATTTGTTCCAGTGTATTTTTAAGGACTTTATAAAGTTTTATTTCACCAGTTCCTGAACAACTTGATACTACAGACATAGTTTTTCTGTTTCCTTCCGGAAGTTCGATTACTTTATTACATAATTCATTTACTTTACAGAATATGTCGATATCTACAACCCATTGTTTGTTATGAATGCTGACAGACCAATGGAGTTCATCATAGTCATTTTGTGAAATTTCCTGACAATCCCAAATAAATTCCGAATTCTTTTTGTGTTCTTCTGCGTTGAAAACAAGTCTGTTCCCTTCAAAATCAAGGAGCAGAACTGCTTTTTCTCCGTATAGTCCGTGAACAGCAAAACTTGATTCAAACATTGTTCGGCCTGAAATCAGGCTGGAAAGACTTGATGCGGAAATATGAAACCATGGGTTTGGGAGAGATTTCCCCCAATATTTGTCATAATAACCAAAAGAGGTGAGTGGATTTATTACATAATCAGTTCCGCACCAGGAAATAGTACCTGAAAAATTTGTCCGGCATCCTAGAGGAGCCCAGAAATCGCTTTTTTCCTGGAAGCCTGTATCAAATTCATGAATTATTTCGAAATCAAGATTCCATTCGGCATAACCTTCCTGGCACAGGTATTCTGGATGAAGTGCAAGATCTTTTTGTGTACAGCTGATAAATCCGCTTAAATGGTTTTCTGTAAAAATACAAGTCCCGATATGTACTTCAAAAGGTTTTGTGGATATTGTTGCATTTCCTAATGATTCGTAAAAGGAAATATGTTTTCCTTTTTGACCTAAACTACCAAAACGAATACATATATACGAAGGTTGTACAAGATTTTCAGACTGAATTTCAGTTGCAGACATTGTTCCCGCAAGTGCATATTGTAAATCTTCAGAACTGATTGCATTTCTCTGCTTAAATCCTAGAACTGGTTCGGAAGTGGAAAGACTGGAATTTAGCATTTCTAGTTCAATAAAAAATGATTTTTCGGTTCCTGAATCTTTTTCAGAGGCGTTAAATACATAACGCCAGCAGACTATCCCGTTTTTCTTAAGACTGCCTGAGGGAATGAATCTGGTATTTGATAATCCTTTCTTTGAAATGTCCATTTTTTTCCTTCTTCTTTTGTTTATTTTCGGAACATTAGGAAAATACTTTAAAGGTAAACAAAATTTGTGGTATAATTAACCATTATGAAACCGATTTTATCTCCGTCTCTTCTTTCTGCGGATTTTAAGAATTTAAGTGAAGCTTTTCAAAAAATAGAATCAGAAGGTTCTGGTGCTGTTCATATTGATGTTATGGATGGTAGTTTTGTTCCTGAAATTACTTACGGTGAACCTGTTATTCGTTCTGTAAGAAGTTGTACAAAACTCCCATTTGATGTGCATCTTATGGTAGAAAAACCTGAAAACCATATAAAACTTTTTGCCGATGCAGGGGCTGACTGGATTACATTTCATATCGAAGCAACAAATCATGCAAATCGTGTTATTCAAATGATTCATGAGCTTGGTAAAAAAGCGGGGGTTGCTGTTAATCCTGGAACTCCTGTTTCTGCTTTATCTGAGATTCTTCAGTATGCTGACCTCATTCTTGTTATGACTGTAAATCCTGGTTGGGGAAATCAGAGTTTGATTCCATCTACACTTGATAAAGTTCGTGAACTTAAGAGGTTGAGGGATCTGAATGCTGATAAAGGCTATAATTACATGATTTCTGTGGATGGTGGTGTAAATCCAAAGACTCTTGCTTCTGTGGTGGAAGCTGGAGTTGATGTAGCTGTATCGGGATCTGCATTCTTTAACGGAACATTAAATTTCAACGGAATTCTTAATGAAATTTTTGAAAAATAAAAAATTTTTGCTGGCATTATTATCCTTCTCTTTTATGGCATTAATTTGTGCCCAAAATGCGGGTAATAATGTTTCCGAAAATTCTTTTTCTGAATATTCTTTTATTGAGGGGTGTAAAGCTTATTCTGCCGGAGACTGGACAAGTGCAGTTTTTTCTTTAAAACGTGCAGCTTCTTTTGAAGAAAATCATAAACCTGAAACATATTATATGCTGATAAATGCTGAAATTTATTCGGGAGATTTTCAGGGGGCCCTTGAAGATTGTGTTTATTTTCTTGATGAATTCAATGACTCTTTTTATGAAGCAAATGTAATATATTTAAAAGGGCGTTGTTATTTTTCCCTCGGGGAATATGACAAAGCGGTTATTACATTAAGTGATTTTTGTCATCAATACGAAGGTCATGACATGTATGCTACCAGTCTCTTCTGGATAGGAGAGTCTTTTTATGCCTGTTATCAATATGATGATGCAAGGGCTTTGTATCAACGAGTTGTTTCAGAATTCCCTGATGACTCTAAGGCTCCTGCATGTCAGTATCGCATAGAAACAATTAATCAAAGAGAAAGAGAAGAAAAACTGCTGTATTTATTAAAGCAGACTGGCGAAGAATATCTTTTTGCAAAAGAAGAATATGAAAAGCAGTTGAAAGTTTTCTCTTCAGAAACTACTGCAACTACCAGACAAAAGCTTTATGAAGCACAGAAAAAAAATGCAGAACTAGAAGAAAAATATCGTCTCCTTGAAAATGAACTTCTTCAGTTGAAAGGAATGGCTCCTAAAAATGAAGAGTCAGTAGAAGAATCTTCAACTTCAAGTAAAGAGTTAGAACTTCTTCAGATTTTGAAAGCTAAAGCGGATGAAACAAAATATCTTCTTGAGAATAATAAACGTGAATAAGAATTTTGTATTTATATAAGGCATATTGGGACGAATTGTTATATTAGATTGTTATATTAGAAAGTAAAATTTGTGATAGGAATAGACTGTGAAAAAGGTTCTTTTTTTATTATTTTCAATTTTTTTCTTTTCGATTTTTATAGCTTGTGCTTCAACTGAAGAACAGGAAGAAGAAGAAAAGATTGAGCTTCCAAAAGATAATACTCATAGAGTTTCTCATTCTGTTTATAATGCCGAAAACGAAGCAAAATTGTTTACAATAAATCAATCCGGCATTGATGATATGATAAAACGAGGGTGGAAGCCTGTTGAAAAAGAATCTGGGGTTTTAAAAATAAGCGCAAAAGGAAATCTTGGAACTTATAATATTTATGTAATTGACCGTGATGGTAATTATATACCGGTTTTTTCGACAGCAGAAGAATTCACAGGAACTTCTCTATATCTTCAGGCAGGAAAACGAGTCTATAAGTTATCGGGCGGATCTGGAACTGAAATTGCTGCTCGTGAAACTCCTAATGGTGTACAACTTGTATATCGTATTCCAAAAGTTGCTCAGGTTTTTGTGAATTTGACTATTTTTTCGTCAAATGAACAGAAAAACGGCGATATGATAAAAATGACTTCCTGCATAAAGAATAACAAAGGTCGAAAGGACAATTTTGCATTGAAATTTGTTATGGATACTGTTATTGGTGAAAAGACAAAGTATCATTTTTATTCTTCAAATAATAAGCCTGTAGTAACAGAAAATCTTTATCGTTTTTTTGGAGATAATCGTTGGTTTATTACAGGTAATGATACAACAAGTTTCCAGATTATTTTTCAAGGGGCAGATTGTTCAACACCAGAATTTACCTCAATTGCTAATTTTGAAACTTTGAATACTTTGTCCTGGGAACCAGCAATTCTTACAACACGTTCTTTTGATACAGTTTCTTCCTATAATAACTCCGCTATTTGTGTTGCCTGGCCATCAGTTACACTTGAACCTGAACAGCAGTCTTCGTTTAATATGTATTTTGCTACAGCAACTTTTCCAGAAAGTATTTCATCAGGTAGTTTCTTAAATGAATATAATTCAGTTCATAAAAAAACTGGTGAAACTGAAGTTATTAAAGCAAACTCTCAGGATTCTGATAATGGAAAAATTGTTACTTCTGAATCAACGGTTCTTGAACTTTCAGATGATGGAACTTCCGGAATTTATAATGAAAAAGAAAAACGCTTTTATTCTGATATTGATTTTTCAACATTGTTGAAAAAAGATTCCCCATTTTCTGCGGAATATATGCAGAGACTTTTAAATCGTATTTCTGAAATCGAAGAAAGTGGAAAGGATTTTGATGAAGAGGAACTTCTTCTGTTAAATGAAGAGTTTGATGAGATTTTAAAACAGCTAAGAGGAAACGACTGATTTATGGCCAAAGATATTCTACATCAGGCACGAAAGGAAATGGCAAGACGTCATTTTGGTCAGGCCATAAAAATCCTTGAGTCCGGTGCTGAAATTTACCAGGAAAACGCAGATTATTATATTCTTCTTGGAACTGCATGTCTTTATGCTGGAGATGTAGGAACTTCTTATGCTTATTATCAAAAAGCCCGAAAAATCAATCTCACAAATGTAACTTTACTTCTAGGACAGGCTGCTATTTTTTTACGCCGTGGTGATACAGAAAAGGCCATAAATTATTATATTGAAGTTCTTGAAAATGAACCTGGAAATAAAACGGCGAGAGATGCCATGGAATTTATTCGTGTTCATGGTGATTATACCACTATTTGCCGGTGGGTAGATACTGGACGAATTGAACAGTTTTTTCCTAAAATCGGGGTCAATCCTGATAAAATTCTGTATGGAACAGTGCTTGCGGTATTCTGCATAGCTGGTTCTCTTTTTGCTCTTTCCTTTGCCGGACGAAAAACAAAGAATATTACAGGCCCTAGAATGGATCTTTCGTCAATTCAGCTTACTCAGGAAGAAAAAACTAATTCTCAGAATAAGGATTTGTCATCAGTTACCTGCCATTATATTTTGAGTGAGAAAGAGATTACATCTTCTTATGAAAAGGCTCTTAAGTACTTTCAGGAAAATGATGATAATCATGCTCAAATTGAAATTAACAGGATTTTGAATTCAAATGCTTCTCTTCCGATACGACAGAAAGCAAATATACTTATGGGATATCTTTCTGTTCCTGGATTTGATAACCTTATTTATAGTCCAGATTTTAAGGTAGTGGAAAAAGATCCTGATTTATATTTAGATTGTTATGTTATCTGGAGTGGGCGAGTTTCAGATGTTATTGAGTCTGAAAGCTCTTATGAAGCTCGTTTTCTTATTGGATATGATACTATGAAAAATCTTGATGGAATAATTACAGTAAAATTTTCTTCAAAAATTTTCATAGAATCTGACAAACCTGTAAAGATTTTAGGTAAACTTATTAAAGAGGATGGTAATCTGATTCTTTCAGGAAGATCGGTTTATCAAAGTGTAAACTTTTAGGTAATTTGTATTTTGGTTAATTTTTAATAAAAGAAATATAAAGATCTGAAAAAAAGATATTTTTTTTCGGATCTTTGCATAAAATGTAATCTAAAAGACATACTTATATTGGGTGGAAATAAATAAAAGGGTAGGTATTCAAATGGCAAAAGCTACAGCTACAGCTCCGGTTGATACATCGGAGAAATTAAAAGCTTTGGAAGCTGCTCGTCTTCAGATTGAAAAGCAGTTCGGTGCCGGTTCACTTATGAAACTGGGTGATAAGGCAAATGTGGATGGAATCGATGTTATTCCTTCTGGTTCAATTCTTCTTGATGAAGCTCTTGGAATTGGTGGTTATCCTCGTGGTCGTGTTATTGAAATGTACGGTCCGGAAAGTTCTGGTAAAACCACTCTTGCTCTTCATGCCGTTGCAGAAGCTCAGAAACTGGGAGGCGTTGCCGCTTTTGTTGATGCTGAACATGCGTTGGACCCAGTGTATGCAAAAAATCTCGGTGTAAATATTGATGAATTATGGGTATCTCAGCCAGATACAGGGGAACAAGCTCTTGAAATCACAGAAAATCTTGTTCGCTCTGGAGCGGTAGATATTATTGTCGTAGACTCTGTTGCAGCCCTTACACCACAGGCGGAAATTGAAGGTGATATGGGTGACAGTCACATGGGACTTCAGGCTCGTCTCATGAGCCAGGCTCTCCGTAAATTAACAGCAATTATCGGAAAATCAAATTGTATTGTTGTTTTCATTAACCAGATTCGTATGAAGATTGGCGTAATGTTCGGAAATCCAGAAACAACAACTGGTGGAAACGCACTTAAATTTTACGCTTCAGTTCGTCTTGAAATCCGCCGCATTGAATCAATTGATTCAAAGACTTCAGAAGATGCAGTTGGAAATCGTGTTCGAGTAAAGATTGTTAAAAATAAGGTTGCACCACCATTTAGAAAGTGTGAACTGGATATCTACTTTGGTAAAGGTATTTCATATACCGCATCTCTTTTGGATTGTGCTGTAAAATATGAAATTATCAATAAAGCAGGTGCCTGGTATTCTATGAATGATGAAAAAATCGGACAGGGAAAGGAAAATACACTTAATTTCCTGGAACAGCATCCTGAAATCGCAGCAGATATTGAAAATAAACTCCGTGATAAGCTTTTCCCTGGCCAGGTTCTTAAGAATAAGGAAGGTGTTCCTGTAAAGCGTGAGCCTCGTATTGCGCCAAAAACAGAATCAGCAACTGATGCTGGTTCAAAAGGTGCTGATGTCTCTCTCGGAGTGACAGAAAAAGGTAAAGCTGAAGCAAAAAGTGATATAAGCCTGGCTGATGGTTTGTTCTAAATCAAGAAAAACTTTTTGATACTAAAATTACAATTATATTATTGAAATACTAATGAAAAGAGTTATTCTTGGGCTTGGATCTAATAAATCTTTCAATTCTCTTTCGCCGGTGCAACTTTTAGATGCTGCCTGCGAAGAATTGAAAGGTATTGTTTTTGAGCCTTATTTTTCTTCGATATACACTTCAAAAGCAATGTATGTTACAGATCAGGAAGATTTTTATAACATGGTTTGTATAGGTTATGTTGCTGATGATAAAAATCCTTACGATTTTCTTGATGATGTTCACAAAATCGAAAGTAAATATGGCCGTGACCGATCAAAAGAAATTCGTTTTGGCCCTAGAACACTGGATGTCGATATAGAAGAATTTGGTAATCTGAAATCAGATGATCCAGTTCTTCTGCTTCCACATCCAAGAATTAAAGAAAGAGCATTTGTTTTAATTCCTTTACTTGAGTTATTGGTAAAACATGCCGAAGATTTACAAGAAGATATACAGTTAAAGGATTTTTCACAGGCTCTGGCAAATCTTCATAACCAGGACGAAGTTGTGCTCTTCCGGAAAAATTCTTAAATAAATATATCTTTGGGATTTATTCTAAAGGGTCTTAAATAAGGATTTAAGTATATGGAAGAAGTAAAAACTGATACAGTTGTCGCAACTGATGTAGCTGAAAAAAAAGCGGTAAGAAAATATCAGATTGGTGAATTTGACGGACCTCTTGATTTGCTCTGGAATCTTATCCGTGAAAGCAAAGTGAATATATATGATATTCCGATTGCTCAGATTACTGAACAGTATCTGGAGTATCTGGATTATGCGGTACAGACTGATCTTGGTGACCTTTCCGAATTTTATAGTTGGGCTGCGAAACTGATTTATATTAAGAGCCGAATGCTTCTTCCAGTAGAAATTAATTATGATGATGAGGAAGATGAAGATCCACGTCAGGAATTAGTAGATAAACTTATTGAATATCAGAAATTCAAGAAGCTGACAGCCCTCATGGAAGAGCAGGAAGATGATTCTGAATGGAATTTTGAACGTAAAAAAATTCAGAGAGTCCTTCCTTTTGAAGAAACTGATGACATGTGGGAAGAAGTAGATACATGGGATCTTCTTCAGCAGCTGCAGACTATTTTCAAACAGATGATAAATAAATATTCAAATGAAAAGATTTTGAATATGTATGAAGAGATTTCTGTTAATGAAAAAATAACACTTATGAATGAGCTTCTGGAAGATAAGAATGAATGTATGTTTACGGATTTGCTTACAAGAAGCGGAAATCCAATGGATCTGGTTTGTGCATTTATGGCTATTCTTGAAGCGGTAAAATTTAAAATGATTACAATTTTTCAGAATAAACTTTTTGGTGATATTAAAATCTGTAAAAGAGATGAATCTGAAACAGTTGTTATCAATGAAGAAGATTTAACAACAAATTAATGTGGATAAGATATGGAACTTGCAAGAGAAACAGGATTTGTAGAATCAATTTTATTTCTTGAAAGCGAACCTTTGCCGGTAAAAGTTTTGGCTTCAAAGGCTCAGCTTTCGGAAGAAGTTGTGGAAAAATGTATAGAAAACTTGACTGAAAAATATAAAGAGGAAAGTTCAGGTGTAGAACTTTCTATGATTACAGGCGGATGGTGTCTTACTCCAAAGAAAGAATATTGGGAGGTTTTGAAAGAATATTATGGCTCAAAAAGAGATGGAAAACTCTCAAAATCGGCCATGGAAACTCTTTCTATTATTGCTTATTCTCAGCCTATTACACGAAGCGAAATAGAAGCTATTCGTGGAGTTGGTGTTGATAATGCGATGCGCCTGTTGATTGAAAAAAATCTTGTAAAAGAAGTTGGGAAGAAAGACGCTCCAGGGCGTCCTACACAGTTTGGAACAACAAAAGAGTTTTTGAAATTGTTCCGATTAAATTCCATTGCAGATTTACCAAAACTTGATGAAGATGAAGCAGAACGATTCGAACTTGCCCGTTAAATCACCGGAAGCAGAAAAAGAGGTTATCCGTCTTCAGGTTTATTTAGCTCATGCTGGAGTTGCCAGTCGTCGTGCCAGTGAAGAAGTAATTGCTAGCGGCAGAGTAAAAGTAAATGGAATTGTGGTAACAGAAATGGGAGCCAAAGTTTCTGTCCACGATAAAATTGAAGTTGACGGAAAACTGATAGGACTTGAAGAAAATAAACGTTATATCCTTTTGAATAAACCGGAAGGATGTGTTTGTTCCAGTAATGATGAAAAAGGCCGTCAGATAGCAGGTGATTTACTTAAAGAAAAATATTCAGAACGACTTTACAATGTGGGCCGTCTTGATATGTTTTCGAGAGGAATTATTTTTTATACTAATGACGGAGATTTTGCGGCAAAACTTTCTCATCCATCCAGTGAAATAGAAAAGGAATATATAGTAGTTTCTACTCAAGACATTCCTGATGCTCTACCTGAGAATTTCAGAAAAGGAATCCGCATCGATAATATTTTTTACCGTGCAAAAATTGTGGAAAAAATTAACGAACGAAAATGCCGTATTGTCCTTTTGGAAGGTAAAAATCGGGAAATCCGTAATGTTTTTGAATATTATAATATTCCTATTCGAAGTCTTACCCGTGTTCGCATTGGAAATGTTAATCTAGATCAACTTCCTCCAGGCGAAAGTCGTGAACTTTCTGCTTCGGAAGTAGCTTCATTATTATCCCTTTGTAGTAAAAATTCTTCTGTTGGTAAATTTGATAAAGTGGTAAAAGGGAGAAAGACTCCTGTAAATAAAAAAATAAAGGATTAAGGTAAATGATTTCTTTTCCATTGAAAACAAGAACAGTTGAAACTTCACGTAAAGCATTTGTTATGGGAATAGTAAATATTACGCCAGACTCTTTTTATGAAAAAAGCCGTGGTGGAATTGAACGTGCCTTAAAATTAATAGAAGAAGGCGCAGATATTCTTGATCTTGGGGCTGAATCAACAAGACCGGGATTTACTGAGGTTCCTGTTGAAGAGGAAATCAGACGTCTAATTCCTGTTATAAAAGAAATTCGAAAAATATCAAATATTCCACTTTCAATTGATACCCGCAAAAAAGCGGTTTTTGAAGCTTGTTTTACTGAGGGTGCAGATATTTTAAATGATGTATCATCTTTTGATTTTGATTCTTCTATGGCAGAATTCTGCGGAAAAGAGAATGTTCCTGTTATTTTGACACATACTTATCCGCATGGTCGGGAAAAGGAACTGGAAAATAATGGAATAAAGTCGGGATCTTCAGATATCATCGCTGAACTCTCTGAATATTTTGAAAAAAGAATTTCTCTTGTTACTTCTTTTGGACTTGATAGTGAAAAAATTATTGTGGATCCTGGAATAGGTTTTGGAAAAACCTATGAAGAAAATCTGGCCCTGATTAATAATTGTGGAAAACTTTGTGGTGGAAAATACAGAGTTATGATGGCACTTTCACGTAAACGTTGTATAGGTCAGATGATTGGTGATATGGAAGCTGACCGCCTCCAGGGAACTGTTGATGCAGACCTTATTGCAATTAAAAATGGTGCAGAATTTATTCGTGTTCATGATGTGGATGCACATGTTCAGGTTTTAAAAACTTTATGACAATTAATGAGGTTTTGTCATTCTCTTGCAAAAAATGCTAAAAAAGCGCATTATATGCGAATTATGATGAAACCTGAATTATTTAATACGCTTAAAAGCTATTCAGTAAAAACTTTTGTTTCCGACCTTATCGCCGGTATTATTGTTGGTATCGTAGCTCTTCCTTTGGCCATTGCCTTTGGTATTGCTTCCGGTGTTGGACCTGAAAAGGGTATCTTTACAGCAGTTGTGGCAGGATTTATTATTTCTGCTTTCGGTGGAACCCGTGTTCAGATTGGTGGTCCTACAGGTGCTTTTGCCGTAATCATTTACGGAATCATGCAGAAATACGGATTCGGTGAACTGATGATTGCTACAATCATCGCCGGTATCCTTATGATTCTTCTTGGTGTTTTCAAACTTGGCGGCCTTGTAAAATTCATTCCTTATACAATTATTACAGGTTTTACAGCAGGTATTGCCGTAACAATCGCTTCTGGTCAGATTGGCGACTTCTTTGGACTTACACCTGACTTTTCAACTCCAATGATGATTCTTGGTGAAGAATATTCAAAGCTGCCTGGAGACTTCCTTCCAAAAGTAATCTGCTTTGCAAAATCAGCTTCTTCAATCAATGTTTATGCATTTGTAGTTGCAGCAGTTTCACTTGTTGTTCTCTTTGTATGGCCAAAGATTTCAAAGAAAATCCCGGGTTCCCTTATCGTAATCATTCTTGCAACTGTAATTACAGTTCTTTTGAAGAAATTCTGTGGTCTTGAACTTGCAACAATCCAGACCCGCTACGGTTCAATTCCAAACAAGCTCCCGGCTCCACAGCTTCCACATTTTTCAATGAATTCAATCGTTGAACTTTTCCCAACAGCAATTTCTATTGCTGTTCTTGGTGCCATTGAATCCCTTATGTCAGCTGTTGTCGCCGACGGTATGATGGGTACAAAACATGACTCAAATATGGAACTTATCGCACAGGGTGTTGCAAATATTGCTTCTCCTGTATTCGGCGGTATTCCTGCAACCGGTGCTATTGCCCGTACAGCAACAAACATCAAAAACGGTGGTAAAACACCTGTTGCTGGCATTATTCATGCTGTGACACTTCTTTGTATCATGCTTTTCTTGGGCAAGTTTGTAGTTTACATTCCAATGGCTGCTCTTGCTGCAGTCCTTATTAACGTAGCATGGAACATGGCTGGTTTCCCTGCAATCAAAGCTCTTCTTAAAGGACAGAAATCAGACATTGCAGTTCTTACAGTAACATTCCTTATTACAGTATTTATTGACCTGACAGTTGCCATTGAAGTAGGACTTGGTCTTGCTGCTTTCTTCTTTATTAAGAAAATGATTGATCTTTCTGAAGTTCATGAATATGGCGAAAACCTGACTGGCGGACTTAAGACAAAAACAAATAACGCAAATAACGATTCAGGTGTTGAAGAAGAACTTGAAATCCCACACGGAGTTCTGGTTTACGA
Organism: Treponema sp.; assembly: GCA_024402565.1. Taxonomy (GTDB): domain Bacteria; phylum Spirochaetota; class Spirochaetia; order Treponematales; family Treponemataceae; genus Treponema_D. The sequence continues at coordinate 116,496 of JAKSTM010000001.1, forward strand.
AGTTGACGGACCTTTGTTCTTTGGTACAGTACGCAAGTTCGAAATTGCAGCTGAACGTGCAGGTGCTGAATGTAAGGCAATCATTCTTCGTATGCGTAATACAAGTTACCTTGATGCTGGTGGTGTTCAGGCTTTGAAACAGCTTAAATCTGCCTGTGACAGAAAAAACATTACAATCGTTCTTTCAGGTGTTCATCCACAGCCATGGAAACTTCTTGAAAAGATGGGAATGTTCGAAGATTTAGGTTCAGAAAACATCTACGATCACATCGACAAAGCTCTTGCCCGCGCAAAAGAAATTGTAAGATAAAAAGTACATTTTTAAATTCTTCACTTTTATGAACAGAGTCCGATAATCTGATTATGGACTCTGTTTTGATTTTAGGGGCAGGACTTATGCAGGGACCTGCCATCAGTTCTGCAAAAGAACTTGGATACAAAGCTTATGTTGTTGATGCTGATGAAAATGCAGTATGTGTAAAAAATGCTGATGTTTTCAAAAAAATCGACCTTAAAGCAAAAGAAGAAATTGCGGAATACGCAAAAACAATTCCCTCATTAAAGGCTGTATTCACTGCCGGTACAGATTTTTCGGCCAGTGTAAGTTATGTTTCTGAAGCATTAGGCCTTATTTCACATAGTTTTGAAGCTGCATGCAATGCAAGCAATAAAATTCTTATGCGCGGCTGTTTTTCAAAAGCCGGTGTTCCTTCTCCAAAATTTTTGAAAGTTTCGAAGGATGACCTTTCAGAATCTGAAGGCGCTTCAAACAATATAAAAGTTCCTTTTGATTTTCCTTTTGTTGTAAAACCTTGTGATAATATGGGCGGCCGCGGTTGCCGTATGGTTCGCTCGGAAGAAGAATATCTTCCCGCCCTTATTGCAGGCGTGAATAATTCAAGAAGCGGTACAGCCATTGTTGAAGAATATATGGATGGTCCTGAATATTCTATTGATGCTCTTGTTTACAACGGAATATTTACTGTAACAGGTTTTGCAGTCCGTCACATAAAATATCCTCCATACTTTATTGAAGTAGGGCATACAATGCCTGCAGTCCTCAGTCAGAAAGAACATGATGAACTGATTTCTGTATTTGCACTTGGCGCCAAAGCCCTGGGCTTATCTTCCGGTGCTGCCAAGGCAGACATTAAATATACAAAAAACGGTCCTATGATCGGCGAAATTGCGGGCCGTCTTTCCGGCGGCTATATGTCAGGCTGGACTTTCCCATATGCAAGCGACCTGAACTTAACAAAGCAGGGGCTTCTTATCGCGTCCGGAAAAGAACCTTCGGATTTGGTAAACCGCCGTAAACCTGTTACTTTTAATCCGGGGCCTCAGTGTCAGGGAAACGAAAAACCTTACGAACTTTTTGAAATCCCTTGTACAAAAACAAGTGCGGAAAGAGCCTGGATTTCAATTCCCGGAACAGTGGAAGAAGTAAATCTTCCTTCAAAAAAAGAATATGTTGAAGATTTCCTTCCACGGGCAACTGTAAGTCTTGGAGGTAAAGTTGATTTTCCTCGAAACAACGTTCAGAAGTGCGGAAATGTAATCACCCGGGCTTTGAAGCGTGAAGACGCCGTAAATGCTGCCGAAACAACTGTCAGTGATATTTTTATCCGCCTGAAGGCAAATGATGCGGCTACAGAAAAATTCCTTGCAGGCAGCTCTGAAAAAGATGAAGAAAGCTTCCCGCCTTCGGCGTTCACTGTTTCTGAATCAGATTTTGAAAAGATTTCCGGAACTATCGGAGAAAATGAGAGTTTTCTTTCTGCAATTTCCGGATGTTTTGATATTGAAAAATATGAAAGTCTTCTGGACTGGAATTATCTTTCTATGAAAGATGCTCTTAAGAAAGTGGATAAAATTCTTCCGGAACATAAGTCTTGTGAAAAAAAAGAATTTTTCCGTGCATTCTTGCGCGGTTCAGTTCAGCTTTCAGTATATTTTATGGATAAATTAAAATGAAAAAGATTTTTGGATTATTTTGTTTGTTAATTATTTCTTTCTCTCTTTCAGCTTATTCACTGGTTGAAAAGTCAAAAGAATATGGAATGACCTTATATTATGACAGCCTTACAGAAAGCGGAATGCTTGAAAAAAACGGTCATTTTGTGTCTTTTCGTGCAAACGAACAGATTATTCTTTTTGACGGAACTCTTATGAAACTTACAGATGCTCCTGTCATTGAAGATAACAGAATTTCAGTTACAAATGATTTTATGGAAAGTGCCGAAAACTTTTTTCATCAGGAAGATCTTTCCATTCCATTTAAGGTTGGCGCCATTGTAATAGATCCAGGCCACGGAGGCAAAGATCCAGGGGCAAGTAAATCATTTAACCTGAACGGAAGAAAATTTACTTGTACCGAAAAAGATGTAAATTTGAGAGTGGGACTTCTGCTTTATGACCGTCTTAAGCGGGCTTATCCAAATAAAAAGGTTATTATGACCCGTAATACAGATAAATTCCTTTCTCTCGAACAACGTACTGATATTGCAAATTCAGTAAATGTTGGGAAAGACGAAGCTACTTTGTTTATTTCAATACATCAAAATTCTTCGTTAAATAAAACAGCTTCCGGTTACGAAGTATGGTATCTTACACCTGGATATCGTCGCACAGTACTTGATAAAGCAGATGCCGATAATAATGCAACATTGTTTCCTATTTTAAATTCCATGATGGAAGAAGAATATACAACAGAAAGTATTATGATTGCAAAATTCATCATGGATGGTCTTCAAGCTCAGATCGGTAATGAATCTTCAGCTCGCGGAATGAAAGCCGAAGAATGGTTTGTTGTACGTAATTCAAATATGCCTAGTGTCCTTATTGAACTGGGATTTGTATCAAATGAAAAAGAGGCTTCGTTACTAACAAATGATGAATACTTGAAAAAAGCTTCCTTAGGAATATATAATGGGATTTCAGCGTTTATTACACATTTTGAACGTTCAAAAGGATTTACATCTGTAAAATGAAGTTTTATATAAAAAAATTAAATAAAATCTCACTGGTGTTTTTTTGCATAATTTGTGCATCTTTGATTCTTTCATTAACAATGTTTCTTGTTAAGAAAAATGGGGCCAGACGGGTTTTTGTTTTTCCTTCAGTAGAAAAGGGCGTTTATATTGTAGAAACTCGTCGATTACAAACAAAAACTTCCAAACCTAATGTTGAATATTACATTGATGAATTAATGCTTGGACCTCAAACTGAAAGATGTCGATTTATTTTTCCTAAAAAAACGAAAATTTTAAGCATAATTCAGAAAAATAAAGTTTTATATGTAGATTTTTCAAAAGACATTGTTAATCCTGAAGAGGAAAGTAAACTTTTACCAGGTAAACAGGCAATGGAATTGTTTAAAACGAACATAAAAAAGAATTTCCCTCGTATTTCACGGATTGAAATATTTGTAGAAGGGAATCCAGCATATGAAATCCGATGAATTTCCTTCTGGAAATGAGATTTACAATTTTTTTTGACTATTTTGCATGAAAATTGCTGGTATTAGTTGATTATTTAGAGTAGAGATTTTGGCAATTTCAAGTTGACAATTTTTCACCCTTATAAGATAATAGTCTTATATACAAGGCTACATCGAAATATAAAAAAGGAGCTTCAAAAAATGAAGAAGACTTTAGGTTTATTGGCAGCAGGATTGCTGCTTTTCACAGGCGTTGCTTTCGCTGAAGAAGCTGTGCTTATCGATTTCACTTACCTTAACGCTGACAAGACAACTGGCGGTGAAGAAGGCGAAAATGGTGAAAATAAAGATGGTAATGCAGTTTCATATAACAGCAGAACTGTAATGGACTTTTCTGTTAGTGCTGGAGCAACATTTACAGAAGATCAGAAAGATCTTATGAAAACATCACTGGCTCTTCCTGAATGGGAAGTTGAGCTCAATACTTCAGCACGCAATGTTACAAGCGTTGGTCTTTCTCAGGTTCTTGCTGCTCCTGTAAAAGAAAGTGCAGATGTTCCATTTGCTGGAAAAGAAGTAATGGGTGTTCGCATTGTTTTCCCTTCATGGGCATCAAATGCTAATGCAAAAATCGTTCCACCATTCATCATTCCTGCATACGAACCACTCGGTGAACTTGATGAAAATGGTGTTCGTCAGCCACTTGAAGAAGGTGCTGATAAATCAAGCTACAATACAGCTCATTCAGAAAATGAAAATGTAAACCGCGACTTCGAAGGAACACTCTTTGAAGGTGGTTATGGTCTGGTTAAAAACGTTGGAACAGTAAAAGCAATTTCTGTAACAACAATGGGTATGAATTATCCACACGGACTTTATGTTCTCCTTACAGACACAGATGGTGTTGAACGCCGCTACTTCATGGGATACCTTGGATTTGACGGTTGGAGAGAACTCCGTTGGAACAACCCACAGTACATCTCTGAAGTTCGTACACGTGAAATTCGCGTATACCCAATTTACCCACGTGGACTTCCATTTGTTAAGTTCTCTGGATTCCAGATTACTCGTGATGCTGCACACATTGGTGGAGACTTCATCGGATACTTCAAAGACGTAAAAATCATTTACGACAAAGCTATCCTTAAGGGAGATCGTGATATTGCTGATGAAGACCTTTGGGGAATCATTGGTAAAAAAGAATCTGCTCGTCAGAATGCTGAAATGATGAAGTTTGGTAACAAACAGGTTGATCGCTACCTCGAAAGAGCTAAGATGTCAACAGAAGATGAATTCACACCTTCTCTTACAGCTGGTTCAAACTCAAACGCTCAGCAGACATCAGGAAACGCAGCTAACTAAAGCTAAATAAATACGCTAAACAAAGCGTATGTGTAAAACGTCTTTAATCTAAAGCACGTTCAAGTAAATAGGAATTGGAAACTTTTCCTAAACTCAAACTTGAGTTGACTTCACTTGAATGGACTGGAAATGATTAAAGACGTTTTTTTTTCTCCAAAATCTACAGTTTTCTTGCTAAATTCTCATTTTTTGGTAAAATAAATATATATGAGTACTGAAAAAAATCTTCCTTCAAAAAATGAAATTAAAGCTGTCTATGAATCTTATAATGCATATCTGACAGAGATTCTCTCAAATATTACAAATGTTCTTGCTGTTGCTCTTAAACTTTCTTCAAGACCAACTTTTAAAAAACGTGTAAAGTCATTTAAAAGTTATTATAAAAAGGTTTTGAGATTAAAACCTGGTGAAGCAGCTGTTTCAAAAGAATTAGTTCCTTTGACTGACATGATGGGAATTCGAGTTATTTGTGCCTTTCTGGAAGATATTAATCTTGCTATTGAACAGATTGGGACTCTTTTTCATGTTGTAGAAGTGGAACATAAAGGTGGTCAGAAATTTAGTGAATTTGGATATGAATCTGTTCATGTTCTAGTTCAAATTCCAGAAGAGTGTACTCCGCCATTAACAGATATCTATAAAGATTTGAAACCTCTTCCAAAAGAGGCTGTATGTGAAATTCAGATTCGTACTATTCTACAAGATGCTTGGGCAGAAGTTGAACATGAACTTATTTATAAAACAGAGTTTACACCCCTTGATATTCCTTTACGAAGAAAACTTGCAAGCCTTAATGCATCCTTGAGTCTTGCAGATATTACTTTTCAGGAAATACGAGATTATCAGAATAAATTACAGCGGGAAATTTCTGAACGACGTAATTCATTCTATGCTATAGCTGACAACTTAACTTCAGATGGTGAAGAAAAAAAGAAGAGTGAAGATATTTCAAGAGTTACACCGTTTGTACAAGGAACCATCGATGAAATGATTCTGAATGCAATTCATGCTCATAATGCTGGTAATCTTGATGAAGCGGTTAACATTTATTCCAGAATTATTGAAGCGAATCCGGTTCCTCCGGAACCGGTTCTTGCTGTTATTCACAAACATCGTGGTATGGCATATTTTGCACTTAATAAATATGAAGAGGCTATTTCTGATTTTGACAGAAGTATCTCTTATGATCCAAAAGCTTTCCGTACTTATTATTACAAAGGAATTGTATATTCAATTGTAAAGAAATATGAGGAAGCAATTGATTGTTTTACAGAAAGTTTGAAACTTAATGAATTTCAAGCTCATACTCATTATCGCCGTGCTCTGAGTTATTTTGAATTGGGTGAATTCGAAAAATCAATGGGGGATGTTAATGATGCATTAAGTCTTGGAATTGAGGAAGAAGAAGTTCAGGGACTTAGAGAAAAGCTGGTTAAAAAATTCGGAATGGGAATGTAAAAAAAGTTTAAGAAATTTATAAAAAATTGTATTTTATGTGTTGACTAAAAATCTGGTTTCATATAATATACAAACATCAGTCAACGAAATGACTTGTATGTCTCCTTCGTCTAGTGGTTAGGACATCGGGTTTTCATCCCGACAACAGCAGTTCAATTCTGCTAGGAGATGCTAGATAACCTGCTTGAATAAAGCAGGTTTTTTTTTGCCTTTTTAAAATTCAAGTGTTTTTGAAAGAATAGACTGTATAGTTTTTTAAGAGGATATTTTCGGCGGATATTTTTATGGATGAAGTTAAGGAATATAAAAGCTTAAATATTGAAAAATCGGCATCTTATATTAGTTCAGGCGGGCCGCTTTCTATAATGTATGAAAACTTTGAAGAAAGAAAAAGTCAAATCGACCTTTTGAAAAGTATTTCGTATGCTTTTAATGAAAATAAACTGGGGGTTTTCGAAGCTGGTACTGGAGTTGGAAAATCTTATGCTTATTTAATCCCTTCTGCTTTGTGGGCGTTACAGAATAATGAAAAAATAATTATTTCTACTGGAACAATTAATCTGCAAAGTCAGCTTTGTGATAAAGATATTCCTGCAGTTGAAAATATCCTTGGAAAAAAAATTAAATATATTTTAATGAAAGGTCGTCAGAATTATATATGTAAAAGACGACTTCAAGATGCCGCACTGATGCCGGATCTTTTTGAAGAAGATAATGAAAAAATTTTAAAAATCGCTGAATGGGCAAAAAAAAGCAGTACAGGAAGCAAAAGTGATATGGATTATATGCCTTCCGAAAGTGTTTGGACTCGGGTAAATTCGGAAAGCGATGCCTGTATGGGAAATAAATGTCCATTCTTTTCTGACTGTTTTGTTATGAAAGTTCGAAAGGAAGCTGCAGATGCGAACCTTATTGTAGTAAACCATCATCTTTTTTTTGCAGATATTGAAGCACGAATGAATGGTGGAGGATATGAAAATACAATTGTTCTTCCACCTTATAATCGAATTGTTTTTGATGAAGCTCATGGAATTGAAAGCGCCGCAACTAGTTTTTTTAGTGAAAGTATAAACAGGTTTAAAGTAAATAAAGTAATTAATCAGTTGTACAGAAAAAGAAAAAATTCTGAATCTGGGCATCTTTTAAATGTTGCCATTATGTCTTCAAATGAAGATAAGGTTCTAGATGCTTTTGAAGTAACTTCACAAATCAGGAATGATTTGGTAAAACTAGAAACTGCAGCACAGGATTTAATTCAAAATGATTATTCTGTAAGGCTTTATGAAGTAACTGAAAGAAATTTTGGTCCTTTATTAAGCTGTATGGCAGACCTTAAACGAAGTCTTGGAAAGTTTTCTGATATAGTTAATAAAGTTCTTGAAGGTGTGGCAGACGAAGATAAAGATACTCCATCTTTTTGGGAAACACGTTCACTTTCACGAAATTTAGAACAATTTGTTTCATTGATTAATTCTTTTACAGTTTGGAATGAACATCCAGGAAATGTGTTCTGGATTCAAAAAAAGCGTTTGCCTGCGGATATGGCAAAAGACGGAAATCCTTTTTATACGGTTTTTACTTCAACTCCTTTAGATATCTCCAGACTTATGAATGAAGGTGTTTTTGAACCAATGAAATCTGTTGTTTTTACTTCAGCAACTCTTAGGACTGGAAACAGTTATTCTTATTGGATGAATAGAACAGGGCTTGCATTTGCAGATCAGGAAAGAATTATTGCAAAGGATTTTGAATCTCCATTTCCGTATCATTCAAACATGCTTTTTGCTGTTCCGAATGATGCACCTTTTCAAGAAAATATTCAGTTTCAGCAATTTGTAGAAATGGCTTTGACTAAATTGATTCTTGCGGCAGGTGGTCGTACTTTAGTTTTATTTACATCTTATGATTCTTTGAAAAGTGCTTTCAATACAGTTTCTCTTCAACTGAAAGGATTTACTGGAAAAATCTTGAAGCAGGGGGATGACGATAATGCACGTATCCTTGAAACTTTTAAGAATGAAACGGAAAGTGTTCTTTTTGCAACAGATTCCTTCTGGCAGGGCGTGGATGTACCTGGGGAATCCCTTTCCCAAGTGGTTATTGTAAAACTTCCATTTTCGGTTCCTAAAGATCCTGTGTTTATGGCAAGAAGCGAATCAATTGAAAGACGCGGTGGGAATGCTTTTATGGAATTAAGCGTTCCTGAAGCAGTAATAAAATTTCGCCAAGGAGTTGGCCGCCTTATTCGTACCGGTTCGGATCGTGGAGTTGTAATAGTACTGGATCGTCGTATTTATGAAAAACGTTATGGTTCTATTTTTAATGCAAGTGTCCCGGAATGTAAAAGAACTTATGATACCTTTTCAGAAACTGTATCTAATGTAAAAAGGTTTATTGATTTATAAATCAGAAAATTTAAGTAAAATCTTTATTGGGTTGAAAGGTAATTCATTAATGATTTATAATATAAGAATGATTAAAGAATTTTTACCTTATAACACAGTACGAAACAATGCATTAAAACTTGCTCATAAAATTTACCAGGATGGTTTTATTCCTGACGTAATTTATTGTTCACTTAGAGGCGGGGCTTATATGGCAAACGTTATTAGTGAATATTTTAAAATCCTTTCGAAGAAAGAAAAATTTCATCCAGTTCTTTATGCTGGTGTTGTAGCACGTTCATATTCGGATATTGCACAGCATACAAAGGTCTATATTGATGGATGGACTTACCCACCAGAAAATCTTCGTCCGGGAGATAAAATTCTCCTTATAGATGATATTTTTGATTCAGGAAGAACAATAAACAGTTTGGTCGAAACTCTCATGAATAGCCGTGGGATGCCTCGAGAAGATATTAAAGTTGTTGTTCATGATTACAAATATTTCACATATCAGGAAGAACAGCTTCCAATTCAACCAGATTATTATTGCAGAAAATTTGTGATTACAAATCCAGATGAAAATCGATGGATTCATTATCTTAGTCATGAATTAGTTGGCCTTGAAACTGAAGAACTTGAAAAATACTATTATGAAGAAGATCCAGAACTTAGAGACATTCTGAAGATTTTAGGAAAATAGATTAAGTATATTCCGTTCTTGAAGACGAGATTGATGAAGAAAATTTTCGCTATTCTGTTTTTATTAGTTTTCTCATTCTGTTTGTATGCAGAAATAAAAGTATTGAGTCCCGTTTCAGGAAATTGGGCAAATAAGCAGATGCTGTTTATAGATACTTCAGATGGTGGAGATTATTTTTATTCTTTGAATGGGGAAGATCCGGAAATAGCCGGGTTTGCTTATGATGGTCCTGTTTTGATTGATATGACAGGAAATATTACAGTAAAAATATCTCGTGGGTTTGAAGAAAAAACTGAAATCAATTTTTCTGTTAAACCAGCATATCCTGAGGAAGATGATCAAAGATCATTTGTTTATACTTTTTTTGATACCGGAATTTTAAATTATTTTGCAGGATCAGAAATTTCCATTCCACAGTCTTTTAGGTATTCTTTTGAAGAACAACCTGAAAGTTTTAATCCTGGAAAAAGAATCTCATATTCTGAAAAATGTTCACTTTCCAGATTTCTTCCCTGTACTGTAACAGATGGAAAACTTTTCTGGCATTTTATTATCAGAGCAAATCCAAAATCTACAGGAAGTTTTTCAAGAAGAGATTTACCGTTCCGGATTAAAAACTGGAACCTTATAGAATTTGAAGATGATAATCTTCTATTTCGTGTAGACAAAGAATTCTGGACTCTTCCTTCAGAATCCCGCGTATTAGATCGTTCTGAAAGTCATGTAATATACTGGCAGAGTTTGGATTATAGTATTGGAAATCCTATTGAATTTTACGAACTTCCGCCACTTCCGGAATTAAAGAAAATAACAAATAGTGATGGGAGTTTGTCTTTTGTTCTGGATGGCGATGATTCCTATACTATGACAATTAGTTCAGGTGATTCGCCGTTTTATGAACTTTATACAGAATTATGTGCAGATACTTTCCCTGGAGATTTTTTGGAAAGCTCGATAAATATTGCAGTTTATTCTGATTCCGTTTATCAAGGTATTCTTCATGAAGAAATTGAGATAGATAAAAGATTACCATCTTTTCCTGTCTTTACATCTTCCGCACTTGGATTTCATGCCAGAGGTTCTGTTAGTGTAAATGTAAAAACAACAGGTGAGTCTTCCTTATATCTGGCTGTTAGTGATCCTCTGATTCTGGAAAATTCTGATTATTCCGCTGATTCTGAGATATTTAAAAATATAAACCCTGAAAATTTTTCGAAAGTTGATAGAAATACTGATTTTATTCTTCAGTCAAATATGGATAAACCTGTTTATTATAAAGTTCGGGCTTATTCGGAATCTGGAACTAATCGAAGTGATATTTCTGAATATGCAGTTATAATAGACAGTTATAGTTTCTTTTTTGATGATAAAGCGGATCCTTTTATTGCAGATGGATCTAAAGATCATCCGTTTACAACTTTCCAACAGGCTTATCCATTAATGAAAAATCTCAGGTCGATTAATATATTTGTTAAAGGCAATTTATTAATGCCTGAAGGAAAAACTGAAATTGGATTTAATTGTGATATTAAGGGAATAGATAACGCGGTAATTCAATTTCCTGAAAATTCATATCTGATTCTTCGAAGTTCAACGCTTCAGATTTCAGATTGTAGACTTATAAATGACAGTGCGAAATCAAGATCTGCTTCGTCCCTTTTAAAGATTGAAAACAGTGTTTTTGCTTTAAATAATTGTGAAGTTTATTTTGCAGGAGGACGTAACGCTGCATTTGTTGATGGACAAAATTCTGTGATAATGCTTACAGATTCTGCTGCTACGGTTACCGCACAAGTTTATGCATCTTTCCTTTCGGCTATCAATTCACGAATAACGAATAAGAATTGTCGTGTTGCAGTGGTTGCTGATACAGCAATTTGTTTTTCGCTTCGTGATTCAAAAGCAGATATAGGAAATTCTTCATTCCGTGTTACTGGAAGTTTGGGAAGAATCGCAGAATTCTTTAATTCAGATGGAAATCTTCAAAATAATACATTTAGTGCAGATTTAAAAAGGAGTTCTGGGGCTGTAAAACCATTGTATTATGATGAGCAGTCAAAAGTTACTGATAAAAATAATCGAGTTCAGGGTTTTTAGATGATTTTAACTTGTGGGTTTGATGAGGCAGGGCGGGGACCTTTAGCAGGACCGGTTACTGCGGCATGTGTAATTCTTCCTTCCGATTTTCCTTGTGAAATACTTAATGATTCAAAAAAATTATCTGAAAAGAAAAGACTTCTTATAGAACCTCAGATTATAGAAAAAGCTCTTTGGGGAATTGGAATAATTGATCACAAAAAAATTGATGAGATAAATATTCTTCAGGCCAGTCTGCTTGCAATGAAAACGGCTTATGAAGAAATGTTACAAAAACTCCCTGAATGGTGTGAAAAAAATCACATTTCAGATTATGTCCTGAATGGGATTACAGATGGTACAAAATGCCCTGATGTTTCTTTTGAATGTCGTGCAGAGCCTAAAGCTGATGGAAAGTATCCAGAAGTAATGGCAGCAAGTATTCTTGCTAAAAACTGTCGTGATAGGATTATGGTGGAAATGGATAAGTTGTATCCTGCATATGGATACGCAAAACATAAAGGCTACCCGACAAAAGCTCATAGAGAAATATGTCGGGAAATCGGACCTTCTCCGATTCAGCGCCTTTCTTTTAGTTATTAAATTTAGTTATCAGATTCAGGAGTTGTTTCAACAGGCTGCTGTGTGCGTTTTGAGACAACATGAATGCGTCCTGTTTTTTTAGGTCCTTCTTCAGCTTCAGATTTTGAACGATAGATTTTCTTTGCTGTAGCTTTTTCTTTAGCTTCTTTCTTTTCGCGTGCTATTTTCTGACGGTTTTTATGGTCCTTTTCAATGAAAGCAAGGGATTTTTCCATTCCCTGGAAGAATTTCTGCATATCATCTGCAAAGATTGCAATCTGGTGACGGTCAAAATCTCCACCATCTTTACTTTTACTTTCTACAATCTGCAGAAAAACATCACCTGTTCGGTTTTCTTTTACATTGAAAAAATATGATCTGTTATCGAGTGTGACTTGAGTTGTGAAAAGTTCTCCGCGTGCTCCCATAGTGGTTCTCCTTATATTGCGTTTATATGAAGTTACGGGAAAGCCTTATTGTATGCGAAGTCCTTCCCTTGAAATGATATGAAAACCATACCATTTAATAACATTTAATTCAAGACGTTGATGTTTTGATTCAGTTTTATTTATTGAATGTATTATTAATTTCAGTAACTGCTTCGAGTAAGGCTTTAACATCTTCAGGTTTAGTTAATGGCCCAAAACTAAATCTGACGGCTGTTTCACGAATATCTCCTGGAATATGCATCGCTTCTAGAACAGGTCGATTTGCTTTTTTGTTAGAACAAGCACTTCCAGTGGAAATACAGAAATTTTTAGCATCTAAAGCACGAAGCATAACTTGGCCTGGGATATTTTTAAAAGCTGCTTGAATAACATAAGGGGAAAAGAAATCTGAATTTTCTGATTCAATTCTTCCTTCTGGCACTATTGTACAACCTTTTAGTTCGGAGAGAGATTTTATGAACTCATTTGAAATTTGTTTCATTTGGGTATAGTGATCAAAAGCTGCGGTATTTTGTTTGGTTATATAATATTTTTCAAGAACTTTTGAAAAAGCGATAGCACCAAAAACATTTTCTGTACCACTTCTTATTCCTTTTTCCTGTCCGCCACCACGGAGAAAAGATTCTTGAGGATCTTTCATATATAAGATGCCAATTCCTCTTGGTCCGCATATTTTATGGGCGCTGAAGGCTGCGCTGTCAATACCAGGATAATTTAAGTCAAAAGGTATCTTTCCTGCAGCTTGTACACAGTCTACATGGAATTTTGGGCGTCTTTTTCCTTTTGTTTTTTCAGTAATCATGTCGGCAATTTCTTTTACTGGCTGTATAATTCCAGTTTCGTTGTTTACTGCCATAACACAAACGAGATATGTATCTTCGAATTTATCTAATGCTTCTGAAATAGTTTCAGGAGTAATAATTCCTAGTTTGTCTGATTTTAAGGATTCGATATTCCATCCACATTTTTTCAGGATTAAAGCCTGTTCCCGGATAGCCGGATGTTCAATTGAACTGATTAAGATTGTTCCTTTTACAGGTTTTGTCAAAACAGAAAGAAGTGCCAGCTGATCACTTTCAGTACCACCGGAAGTAAAAAATATATTATCTTCTTTTACGTTAAGTGTTGCTGCGCAGGAACGTCTAGCTTCTTCAAGTACATCTTTTGCCTGTTTTCCGATTTTATGAGAACTGGAAGGATTACCCCAGCTTGAAAGGGATTTGAGGAGAGATGCCTGTAAAATTTCTTCATCCTGTGGACTTGTAGCAGCCCAGTCAAAATAATGTGAAATATCGGTCATAATTATTTAAATACAATAAGAATATCTTTATCTTCAACTTCTGAAATAAATGTATCGCATAAACCTTTTTGGAGAATTAAACGGATTTTATTTGATTCGTTTTTCTTGTCCATGCGCATTGTTTCGATGAATCTTTCACCAATTCCTCCACCGCGGACGCGCTGAGGAACCGAAGATGTATCAAAACCATATTTCTTAAGTAAATCATATATTTCAATTTTATATGAATCTAAACAATAATCCTTTGCAGCACTGAGTTCAGCCATTCTGCCAATTCCCCAAGCTACAGCTTCTCCATGAGAAACACTTCCGAGTCCACAAAGGGTTTCGTATGCGTGACCGAATGTGTGACCAAGATTTAAAAATGCTCTTTCTCCTTTTTCTGTGAAGTCTTTTTCTACAATGCGACCTTTTGCTTCAACACATGCGGAGATAACCTTCATAAGTATTTCTTTATCTCGAGATAGAACTTTTTCATGATCAAATTTAAGAGTTTCATAAAGGTCTTTGTCGAAAAGGAGAGCTGTTTTTAATACTTCACCCAGTCCTGATTTAAATTGATTTTCAGGGAGATATTGAACAAATTCAGGGAAGTAAGAAAGTTTTGCAGCAGGGTAGAAACTTCCAATCATATTTTTATAATTTTCAAAGTCACATCCTGTTTTTCCGCCAACACTGGCATCCACCATTGCTAAAAGAGTTGTAGGAACAAATTCAACTTTTACACCACGTTTGAAAATTGAAGCGGCAAAAGCAGTGATGTCACATATTACACCGCCTCCGATTCCAACAAAAATATCTTTTCTGTTGAATCCATGCTCCAGAGCCTGACGGATTATTTCCAGGACAGTATCAATTGTTTTATATTTTTCTCCGGATCCTAAAATAATAAGGCTGTCTTTTCCGCATTTTCCATCATCAAATTTCTGAACGAAAGGTTCCATGCACGGAAGAGAGCCAACAGTAGAGTCTGTTACAAAGAAATATCTCGCTCCTTTGTCTTCTCCGGGTTTATATAAAGAAACCAAATCTGGAGTTCTATCATAAAATGTAATGTGTGATTTGTCAGTTCCTGAATAAATTGCAGGGTAGTTCACGGTGAATGTTTTTTTGTCCATAATGTCTATATTTTAGTGTTTTCTTTGGTGTTTTACAATTAATTTAGTATTGGTAATCCATTTCTTGGAGTTCGGATTGAACTTTTTCCAGTCTTGAGATTTCTCGCTTAAGCATTTTTTCGTAATTCAAATCTCCATTTTTGATTCGCTCCCGTTCATCTTCCCAATTTTGTTTGTCGGTAACGAAGAGGAAATTGAATTTTGATTCATTTGCTTTTTCACACCATAAATTGGCTTCCTGCCAGTAATAAAGTCCTGCTTTGTAACAGGAAAGTGCTTTTTCGATATTTCTTAAATATTCATCTTTCCATGGTGCGTCATAAAAATATGCACATTTTTTATCGTAAGTTCTTCCAAGTCGTAAATGTTGTTCGATAAGCTTCAGATTAATGTGCATCTGAAATAAATATCTGTATTTTTCCCATTGAACTTTGTCTGTTACTTTAAAATCTACAAATTGAGGGTTGCAGAAATCTGCCTGTGCGGCTTTTTCAAGCCAATAAATGTTTTCTATACAATCATCAGGGTACTGCTGGTAATGCACATGATAAAGTTTATAGAAATCCTCCTTATATTTGACCATATAAGCAGATGCTTGTGAGAACGTAACAAATAGAAGCATGAAAAAGAGGAAAATTTTCTTCATCTCTTAATTTTTCGGAGTGAATTCAATGAAAATTTACTGATTTTTTTTTTATTGAAAATTTATTACAATATAAGGTATTGAAAACTAAAATTAGGGATATTGTATCCATTGGCATTTTCTTTGTTCTCCTCTCTTGTGCAGTTCTGCTGGTAAGGCCTGTATATAAGCGCCTTGCCCAGGAAGTTTCCAGTTATGCACGTAATATAAAAGAAAGCTTTGAAGAACAGTTTTCAATGAAAATATCATATAAAGCTCTTTCTCCATCTGTCCTTTCGGCAGTCAGTTTCAAAGATGTTACAGTAACATCTTTATCGGGGGATGAGATAGCTTTGATAAAGAAAATCAGACTTGATTATAAACTATGGAAACTGATTCGTGGTGACTTTGCAAATGGCTTTAAGTCTTTTGTTGTAGACGGTGCTCATGTTTCTGGTAGTGAACTGGCTTTATTAATCCAGGAAAATCAGGCTAAATTTGATGTTACAGAGAAAGAAAAAAAGGAAAAAACTCAAAATAGCGCTTTTGATGCATCTGAATTATTTTCAGATGTTCCGATTAGTGTTTTGATTAAGAATACTACTGTAACATATTCAGACAAAGATTTTTCGGTTCAAGGGTCCATAAAGAAAATGAACCTGAATTATGATAATAAGACTAAGCAACTTGCACTTGGTGCTGATACTTCTGTTCAAGGGGCATTTAAGGATCAGAATGTAAAAGGAAATTTGTCATTTGATGGGAAAATCTTTGAAGGATTCGAGAATTCATCGGTGACTTTTACTCTCCAGGGATTTACTGACGGAAATATCAAACTTGGAAAATTAAGTTTTCATTTGGTTTATAACAATAATCTTGTTACATTTTCTACTATTAATAATAGTTTCCCTTTCTCTTTACAGGCCTCTTATAATATACAGACTCAAGACGCCCAGGTGGAATTGAACGCAACTGAGCTTTCTGCCGCTTCATTACTGCAGGTTCAGAAAAAATCAGAAATCTATAAAAAAATATCTGATTTACGCCTTACGACTGATTCTTTCGTTAAATATTCTGTTAGTGACAATAAATTAAAGTATTCTTCTAATACAAGTGTGGCGATTCCGTCGGTTTTGGTTCCTTCTGGAATGGACGTTACTGTCAGTTTATGGGGAAATGAGAAGAAAATTGTTGTGGATTCAATCAATGTTCAGGGCGAAAAGTATGATGCCTCCGGTAGCCTGGAATATGTATATAAGAATATGAATCTTTCAGGTAATATTGCTATGCCAAGAGTAGAAACTCCTGCGGGAACAGTTCTTTCTTCTGATATTTATTTCGACCCTCTGGAAAAAGGATTTATTGCCTTCATCCCACAATTTTATATAGATGATAATGTTTATACTGCTCTCCAATTAACAGGTGTTCCAGGTGAAGATTCTTTTGACTTTTCTTTTGAAGGGTATGATTACTCACATATGGAAGCTGATTCTCCGGGTCGAGTTTCTATAGACGGAAGTTATTTGATTTCTGAAAATTATATGCAGACCTCGGTTGCTGCAAACACTGTATATCTGGATAGTACATGGAAAACTGCCATTTCTTTTGTGGAAGATTTAAAAGCAAAGCAGAATATGTCAAAAGCAACAGCTTCTATGGGAGATTATGTTTTTTCTGCGGACGGATATTTTTCAACGGATTTTTCGTCAGTTTCATACAATTTCCCTTATATCCTTGTGGCAAATACTGTAAAAGAAAATCAGGCTTTGATGTTCTCCTTTGATGGTAATGAACAAAGTGTATCTTTGAGTCAGGCAGATTTGATTTTGGGAAAACAAGCTTTCCATGGCTCTGGAGCTTTGGATATTTTGGCTGAATCCGATGAAGTTTTTATGATGTTTGATATAAGTTCCGGTGGAATTCCATATCATTTTACAGGATCTGTTGCTGAAAAGAATTTTGTTCTTTCCGGGGATTACGATACTCTTGTTCAGGTGGATTTTTCTAATGAAGCTAATATAAATGGATTGGTTTCTTTTGAAAACCTGCCATTTATGGTACCAGGAGCATCTTTCGTATCGACTATAAATGCTGACTTTGTGGTTTCTGAGGAAGACGGCTTTGATGTGGTACTTTCACGTTTTGAAATTGAAGAAGCAGGAAATCAGCTTCAGATTAAACCAAGACTTGCATTTACGGGAAATGCAAACCGTTACGGAGCAAGACTTGATTCAATCGTATATTCTGATATTTATTCTCAATTAGATGGAACTGCGGATGTTGTTTATACAATTTCTGAAGACATAATGGCATCTGGTGGTTTGAAACTGGAATTGAAGAATCCTATGAATGATGAATCTTTATCGATTAGTGCTGAAGTAGCTAATCCAGATATGATGTCATTTTCACCAGAGAATCTTATGAAAGACTTTTATGTAGATGGAAATGTTCAGGTGAATAATCTGAATATGAATCGATTTACAAAAGTAAAATCAAATAACAATTCCCTTACAGCATCTGTTTATGCAAGTGGAACAGTAGAGCATCCTTATGTTTCTGCCAGCCTTGATAATCTGTCGCTTTTTGTTTCAAGTGATGTTATGAGAATGTCTGGATCTGCAGTAATGGAAAATCATGACATTATGGTTAATGAGTTTAAATTTAACTATAACGTCATGGATATTAATAATGTTACAGGAGAATTTTCATTAGATACTTTCATAGGTTCTGTATCAGCCAATTTTGATGCTCTTTTAATGGAAGAAACTCTTCATATTCCGTTTACAGTTACAAGTTCAGATGTAATAAAGAAACCAGGTGTATTTTTGCCTACTGATTTTACGGTTTGTGTTAATTCTGATGATATTTATGGATCATTTGTTAATGAAAAAAGAAAACTTTCTGTAACAGGATTCTTTTCAGAAGACGGAATAAATATCATGACTTCTGAAAATTTTGGTTTTTTTGCGTCATATCTGAAAACTGGAGATTTATTTGCTTCTTGGAATTGTGAAGGTTACGCAAAAGCCAAATTTAATGGAATGTTGGAAAAAGGGACGGGAAATCTTTCAGGACGACTTAGTGAGGTTGACATTGACCTAAAAGAATTATGGTCAGTGATTAATATGGAGAAAACTTTCAATATTTATAAAGGCAGAGTAAATGGAAATATTGAAGTGTCAGGAACTTTTGAAAATCCAACATTTACAGGTGCTTTACGTATTCGCCAACCAGAAATCAATATTCCAATGGTTATGAAAGAAAGACTTGTTACAGAACAGCTCCTGGTTTTGTTTGGAAATAGTGAAATTAATATTCCTGAGAGCCGCTTTACTGTAAAGAAAAATGGTGAAGTTTTTGCCTTTATGAAGATTATTTTCGACAAATGGATGTTCGAAGGCCTGGAACTTGGAATTCGTACAGATAAAAATAAATATGTTCCAGTTGATATGGAAATGACTAAAGGGGTAAGTGTAGCTGGCGATGTTAGTTTGGCCCTGAATATGGGTATTCAGGGAAATAAAATGGAGCTCACAGGAGATATTTTCGCAGAAAGATCAGAATTATTTGTAAATCTTACTAAAGTGGTGCAGAATGCGAACCAGAATCAAACAAATGAATCTAATATGAGCGTAAACTGTAGTCTGAATATTCAAATGGGGACACATGTACGAGTTAATGTAGATCCGCTTCTTCGTGCTATTTTCGTTCCTGGCGGAAGATTGAAAATTGCATATGAACAGGAATCTGACCAGCTGAATATGGATGGACTTCTTTTATTAAAATCGGGCGATGTTAGTTATTTGAATAGAAACTTCTATGTAAAAGAAGGATCTTTGAAGTTTTCTCCATCTGACGATCCATTCAACCCGATGATAAATGTTAGGGCCGAAACCCGTGAACGCGATGAAAAAGGTGAGACTGTAACAATCAGTTTGAATGCGCAAAACCAGTTCATTCGCGACTTCAATCCAAGGTTTTCATCAGTTCCTGCTAAATCTGAAATGGAAATTCAAACACTTTTAGGACAGATTGTTATGGCGGACTCTGAATCTGTAGGAAATTTCCTGTTTGCGGCAGGTGACTATGCATTCCAGGCTCTGGTTGGGCGTAAAATGGAAAATAAGTTGCGGGATTTCCTTAATTTTGATATATTCTCACTACGTACCAATATTATTCAAAATACGTTGAATTTCAGTCTGGCTAATAGAAATTCTGCAAAAACGATGAATGCAGGTAACTTTTTTGACAATTCAACTGTTTATATAGGTAAGTACCTGGGAAGTGCGTTATATGTAGATGCTATGGTGAATCTGCAGTATGACGAGAAGCGCATCCGGGATGCAACAACTGTGGGTGGGATTCTTTTCAGACCGGAATTTGGTGTAGAGATGGAGTCTCCTTTTGGGAATATCAGATGGAACGTTGCTCCTGATATTGAAGCCATGATGAACAAACAATATGTTCCCGCAACTTCTGTGTCTCTTTCCTGGAAATTTGCATTTTAATACGGACGGATTATTTTTATGAAGTGTAAAAATGTTTTTCAAAAAATTGTGATTTTAATGCTTCTGGTTTTTCAGACATTATTTCTTTTTGCAGATGAGAACGATGATGAGGAATGGTTCTGGAATAAACCGATTTCTGAAATTACCTTTGAAGGTATTAAGAACGTACGAAAGTCAGAATTAAATGGATTTATAGATCTCTTTACCGGTGTTCCATTCGATGAAGACAATTACACAGATATGCTTGATCGCCTTTATGCAATGGATTTATTCGAGGATATTATTCCTTATGCAAAGCATTCAAAAAAGGAAAATGAAGTACTTCTCGTATTTCAGGTAAAAGAACGTCCTGTTGTTTCATCAGTTACTTTTGCAGGAAACACGGAACTTCGAAATAATGAGCTTCGTGATAAAATAAATGTAAAATCATCAGACGTTTACATAGAAAGTAAAGTTTTGATGGATGAACGTATTCTTCGTGAATATTATATTCAGAAAGGTTTTACAGATGCAAAAGTAACTCATAGAATAGAGAATTCTGATAACGGTGTGAAAGTTATTTATGTTATCGATGAAGGGTCTCACGTAGTAATTACAAAAATTAATATTCAGGGATGTACAGTTTTCTCTGAGAGAACTCTTAAATCAAAACTCAAATTAAAAGAGGTCGGCTTTATTCAAGATGGTGCATACCAGCGTTCAACTCTTGAAGCAGACAAACAGGCAATTCTTTCTGTTTACAATGAACGTGGCTATATGGATGCTTCTTTTGTAGATGTTATACTTTCTACAGAAGAAAATATCGAAAAGAAACGAAATGAACTGACAATAACTTTCATTATTCAGGAAGGTCCACAGTATATTTATACAGGTTCTAAATTTTCTGGAAACGAAGTGTTTACAACAGAAAAGCTTTCTTCACTGATTAAGCTTAAGGAAGGAAGCGTATTTAATTTCACAAAATTCCAGGAAAGTTGTATGGAGATAACAAATCTCTACCTTGAAAGCGGTTATATGACTTTGGAATTTTCTCCTATTCCTGTAAAGGATTTTGACCGTCATGAAATATCTTACAATATTGGAATCCGTGAACATTCAAGAAGTCACATTGAAAACGTTCTCATTAAAGGAAATACAAAGACTAAAGAATATGTAATTCGCCGAGAAATTCCTATTGAGACTGGGGATGTATTCTCTAAAGATAAGATTATGAATGGTTATAGAAATATTTATAACCTTCAATTCTTCTCTTCAGTTATGCCGGAATATCAGCCGGGGTCTGAAGAAAACCTTATCGATCTTGTTTATGTCGTTGAAGAACAGTCAACCACTTCTTTCCAGTTTGGGTTGACATTCTCCGGGGCAGGGCTTGCATCATCAAGTAATAATGTTGCAATTCCATTCTCTCTGTTTGGAAAACTTGAAAATTCAAACTTGTTTGGTGAAGGACGTTCCATTTCGACTTCGACTACTTTGTCTCCAACTGAACAGACAATTGATTTTTCATACGGACAAAACTGGATTGGTAATCTTCCTGTTTCTTATAGTCAGTCTCTGTCTTTTTCTCATTCATCACTCAATGGTCTTCATCTTGATTTTGATCCTGACGGAATTATTGATGTTACAAAGAACTATTTCAATTACGAAGGATGGAATGCAAGTCTTGGTACTGCTATCGGAAAGCGTTGGTATCCAAATTTTGCAATCCTTTCATTAACAGGTGGAATTAATAACTCTCTTACAAATTATGTTTACAATGAAGGTATAGATATTCCTCTTGATTCAAGTATTGGATTCTACGCAAATAGATGGGGACTTTTGAACTCTTTCTGGACAAGTTTTTCTATGGATGGTCGTGATATCAGTTATGATCCATCTAAGGGATGGTTTGTAAGTCAGAGAGTAGGCTGGTATGGTTTCATTCCAAAACTTGAACAGGAATTTTTCCTTAGAACTGATACAAAGTTTGAATGGTACTTAACACTTTTGAATCTGCCTGTTTCTGAAAAGTATAGATTTAAAGCGGTTCTTGCCAACTATACTAATTTCCAGGCTGTACAGAATGTTTCAACTTTCTTTAGTGATTCGAATAAAGTATTTATTGACGGTATTTTCCACGGTCGTGGTTGGAATGATGTATATAGCCGTGGATCAAAAGGTAAAGCTTTGCTTTCTAATAACCTTGAAATTCGTGTTCCAATTGCTCCAGGTTACATTGGAGGCGACTTGTTCTTTGATACAGTGGCAGTAAAAGACTCTGTAAATTCTATGTTTACATCATTAACTCCAGACGATTTCTACTTTAGTTTTGGACCTGGAATCAGATTCTTAATTCCACAGTTCCCATTACATCTTCTGTTTGCATGGAAATTTAAACCAGAAGATGGTCAGCTTAAATGGGCTGGAGACTTGAACAGATATCATGGAAATACATTCCAGTTTGTTCTTTCATTTAATATGACAAATAAATAATTTTTTTATAAATAATTGAGGCTTTATATGAATAAAAAGATTTTAATTTCAGTTCTTTTTTCAATTTTTACAATTTCTGGAGTTTTTGCACAGCAGATTACGAAATTTGGTGTGGTTGATACAAATAAGGTTTATAACGCTTATTTCAGAAATTCTACTGCTGTAAGAAATTATGAAAAGAAGCGTGCAGATTATCAGAATGAAATTAATAAAACAACCGATGAACTTCGTGAACTCCAGCAGAAGAAAATCGATCTGGAAAAAAATGGAAATGAAGCACAGGCATTAAAAGTAGAAGCAGAAATTACCCGTAAAAAAGATTATCTTACAGAATATACAAATGCAAAAAATGTTGAACTGGAATCTTTGGCAAAGTCTCTGAAGAATTCAGATGAATTTTATAAAAAACTTTATTCAACTCTTTCCAGAATAGCTGAAGGTGGTGGTTATTCCATGATTCTTTCACTTCAGGAATCAAATGCTATTTTGTGGTACAGTAATTCCGTTGATATTACTGAAGATGTTATTAAACAGCTGGGGCTGTAAATGAGTACTCAAAAGGAAACAACACAGGGCACAGTTTCACTGTCGCCAATGATGATTCAATATAATCAAATAAAAGAAAAATATCCTAACGAAGTTGTTTTCTTTCGACTTGGTGACTTTTATGAAATGTTCAATAAAGATGCTGTTGATGTATCGCGTCTTTTGAACTTAACATTAACACACAGAGCGCAGCAACCTATGTGCGGTATTCCTTTTCATGCTGCCAAAGTATACATAGCACGTCTTCTCCGACTTGGAAAAAAAATAGTAATTTGTGAACAGATTGGGGATCCTAAAGCAAAAGGCCTTACAGAACGAAAAGTTGTGGAAATTATTACTCCAGGAACTGCCGTGGAAAGTGAGTACCTTGAAGGAAACAGGGCAAATTACCTGGCTGCTTTAAGTATTACAAAAGGGAAAGCTGGATTTGCATTTATAGATGTGACTACATCAAGTTTTGAAGCTACATCATGGCCTGCCAGTAAAATGGCTGAAAATTTTGCTAAAGAGCTTGGGCGGGCAAGTCCTAGGGAACTATTACTTCCTCAAAGTTTGCGAACAAATGATGTTATTCAAGAAGCCTTGGAAAGTTTTTCAGATTTATCTGTGTCATATTATCCTGACTGGGATTTTAATTCTGACTTTTCATTTAAGAAACTTAATACACAATTCAAGACGGTAAACCTTCATGGTTTTGGACTGGAAGAAGATTCACCTGAAGTAGTTCCTGCGGGATTCCTTTTGGACTATTTGGAAAAAACAACAAATTCAAGTGTACCTCATGTTTCTTCGATTCGAGTTTATCAGGATGAAGATTTTCTTATGATGGACGAATCAAGTCGCCGAAATCTTGAAATAACCGAGAACCTTCGTGATGGTACTTTCCAATATTCTTTGCTGGAGTGTGTTAACCATACTAAAACAGCTATGGGAAGCCGCCTTTTAAGGAATTGGCTTTTATTTCCCTTAACAAATGTTTCTGAAATTAACGAGCGTCTTGATCAGGTTCAAGCTTTTTATGAAAACCAAAGTCTTCTTGAAGATGTCCGGGAAAGTCTTTCTCCTGTTCTTGATATTGAACGTCTTGCTGGACGCATTGCTATGGACAGGGCTCATGGTAAAGATTTGCAGGCTTTGCGCCTCAGTCTTGAGTCATGGCTTAAAGTACGCGAAAAACTTTCGGGTTTTGCTTTTTCTTTTTCATTTATAGAAAGCGAATCCGCCGAAAAAATAATTCAATTAATTTCTTCCAGTATTCTTGATGACCCTGCTACCAGTCTTACAGAAGGTCGAATAATTCGCGAAGGGTGGTCTGAAGAATTGGATCAGTGGCGTGGTATTCGCGATAACTTTAATAATATACTTGCTAGTTATGAAGAAGAGGAAAGGGAATCAAGTGGAATTCCTACTTTGAAAATTAAATATAATAATGCTTCTGGTTATTTTATTGAAATTTCAAAGGGGAAACTGGATAACGTTCCTTCGCATTTTATTCGTCGCCGTTCGCTTATGAATGGAGATCGTTTTACTACTGAAAAACTTCAGGGACTTGAACAACAGCTTAACGAAAGTGGATCTAAAATTCTGGAATTAGAAAGAGATCTTTTTTTACAGGTTCGTAATGCTTTAAAAGAGTTTGTTCCTTATTTACTTCAATTGTCTTCTGAAATTGCGCATACAGACGTTACGTCTGATTTCGCTTATAGTTCTCGTTTGCATTCCTGGGTTCGACCATTTGTTGATGAAAGTGGCGACTTTAAAATTGAAAATGGTCGTCATCCTGTTGTTGAATTACATCTTCCAACTGGTGAATTT
This sequence comes from Treponema sp., assembly GCA_024402565.1. Classification (GTDB taxonomy): domain Bacteria; phylum Spirochaetota; class Spirochaetia; order Treponematales; family Treponemataceae; genus Treponema_D. The sequence goes on from JAKSTM010000001.1 coordinate 141,330, forward strand.
GTTCCAAATGATTCTGAACTTGCTTATAAAAAAGACGATATACCTTCTTTTAACCTTATTACAGGGCCGAATATGGCTGGTAAAAGTACGTATCTTCGTCAAAATGCATTGATTGCGCTTTTAGCTCAGAGCGGTTGTTTTGTTCCTGCATCCAGTGCGCAAATTGGTGTTATTGATAAGATTTTCTGTCGTGTTGGGGCTTCGGATAATCTTGCCCGTGGAGAATCTACTTTCCTTGTTGAAATGACAGAAACAGCAAATATCCTTTTATCTGCTACAGAAAAATCTCTTGTTATAATGGATGAAGTTGGACGAGGAACTTCAACAGAAGACGGACTTTCTATAGCAAGGGCAGTTTCGGAATATCTTCTTGATACAATAAAATGCCGAACTTTTTTTGCCACTCACTATCATGAATTGTCTCGTATGGAACATAATTCAATTAGGATGCTTTGTATGGATGTTCGTGAAAATGCAGGTTCTGTTGTTTTCTTAAGGAAAATTAAAGAAGGTGCAGCTGCGAACTCTTACGGTATCCATGTTGCCCGTCTTGCAGGACTTCCAGATTCTGTTATTGTCCGTGCTAAAGCAGTTCTTTCTCATATTCAGGCTGTTAATAGCGATAAGCCGGTAATAGATAACGATATTCCGGATGTTCCTGTAAAAACAGAAGAACCTGTATTTACCACTCCAGGATTATTCTGCGACGAAGAAATAATTCTTGATGAAATACTTTCCTGCGATACAGATAATATGACTCCTTTGGCAGCTCTTCAGGCTGTGTCCCGCTGGAAAAAAACATTGTCTGGACGATAATACGTTTTTTGTTCTAGAATTTTTCCTAACTCAATGTTCTTAACATAGATATTTTTTCCAGAATCTTCAAAAATATTTCTTCGCTTTCTTCAGTTAAAGTGTCAGGTGTATCTCTGTGGGAGTTGATTAAAAACCATGTCGGTGGAAAAAGAGTTTTTAATTCTTCTTTAAATTCAGGTTTAAAAACATCAGAGATTATCTTTGCTTTTGTTTTCATCAGTAATTTCATATAGTTTTCAGCTTCTTTAGAAGGAAGCATAGAAATTGTAACTGCTGGAATTCCTGCTGCCAGAAATCCTGCATTGTCGCTGTATGAGGTAGGAAGTGAAAGCCATTTATTTGAACATGAGGCCAAAAGATTGGCAGTCTTCTTTTCCAGTTTTACGAAGTTATTTCGAAATGCGTTTGAAAGATTTCCAGGAAGATCTGTCTGACATAAAATGGGAATATCTCCGCGCCCCATACAATCAAATACAAAAACATCTCCTTTATCAATTTGGATTTTTTTGAACCATTCGGCTAACGCAAAAGCCCCCTGGTTTTTTATACCACCTACAGTTTCTTCACCGTCTGTAAAAATCATCCTGATGTTATGTGCATAAGGAAGTTTGGAAAGTTTTTCAGCCCAATTCATCAACATAAAAACAGAAAAACTATTGTCGTTTGCTCCATTTGTTTCTGGAACTCGGTCATAATGAGCAATTATTGTTTTGATTTTAAATGTTGGGTCATATTGTCGTTGTGGAAAACGGACGAGAATATGGTTCTTAACTCCAGTCGTAACAATGGTTGTTTCTATATTTCTTTCATTCAAATAATTTTGAATGAAATTTTTGCGGTCACAATCTAGTTTCAAAAATTCTAAAAAAGAAGGTTCGTTTTTTATCACAAAAGACTCCTTTTAAAATTATATAATGTCAAAAATTTATAGTAAACTTGTGAAAATCGTAAAATTTAAAAATTATCAGTTTTATTAGTTTATGTATTATACTAAAAATATGAAATATCTGAATCCTGTTTTAAGGGGAATGTACCCCGATCCGTCTGTTTGCCGTGCCGGTGACAAGTTTTATATGGTTACATCCACTTTTCATTTTTTTCCAGGAGTTCCACTTTTTGAAAGTGACGACATGATTAACTGGAAACAAATTGGACATGTTCTTACTCGAAAGAGCCAATTATTAATTGGTGAAATTGGTGCGTCTGGTGGAATTTATGCTCCGAATATTCGTTATCATAATGGCCGATTTTATATGGTTGTTACTAATGTTTCTAATATTGGAAATTTTTATGTTTGGACCGATGACATTTATGGTGAATGGTCTGACCCGATTTGTGTAGAGCAGACAGGTATTGATCCCACATTGTTTTTTGATGATGACGGGAAGACATATTTTGTTTCAAATGGAAATGACGAAAACGGAACCGGTTATATTCAGATTTCAGAAATTGATATCGAAACCGGAAAAAAACTTTCAGAAAATAAACCTCTTTGGTACGGGACTGGTGGCCGTTATATTGAAGCTCCTCATGTATATAAGTTTGGTAAATATTACTATGTTCTTGATGCAGAAGGTGGGACGGAATACGGGCATATGGTTAATTATGCCAGAAGCGAAAACCTAATGGGGCCATATGAACCTTGTCCTGGAAATCCTGTTTTAACAAATCGGGATATGGGAGGGTATCAGCTTCAGGGAGCTGGACATGGAGATATAGTGGAAGCTCCAGATGGAACTTGGTGGTTCTGTCATCTTGCATTCCGTCAAATAGATCAGTATATGCCTTTTCATCATTTGGGACGAGAAACTTGTGTGCAACCTGTATATTGGAAAGACGGCTGGTTTTATATAGGGACAGATGGTCAGGCTCTTTTGGAAACAGAAGTTGAAACAAATCATAAGATTGCGATACAGAATTTTTCTTATGAAAAGACATTCAAAACTTTGACATTGAAAAATGACTGGAATTACCTTAGAAATCCTGACTATGAAAATTATAAAGTCTCTGAAAATGGAATAGAATTGAAATCTACACCTATAACTTTAAGTGAAACAAAAAGCCCTACATGGATTGGTGTTCGAGCATGTGAATTTGAAGAAGATTTTAGTTGTGATGTAACTTGTTCCGAAGGAGAAGCTGGACTTTCAATAATGATGGATGAAAACCATCATTATGAGGTTTTTATTATTAATGAAAATGGGAAGATTTCAGCAAATCTTCGATTACGGATCGGACCTTGCGATTATATTAAGAAATCTATAGAGTTGGAATCGTCTACGGCTAACCTTCGTGTTGTTTCAAATAATTATTCTTACACATTTTTCGCTAATGAAATAAATCTTGGTTCAGCGGATACCCGTTATCTTTCCAGTGAAGTAGCCTGTGGTTTTACTGGAGTTTATAATGGTTTATATGCTGTTGGAAATGGTAAATGGAATCAATTTAAAAATCTAAAGATCATTCATAATAGTAAATAGGGGTTGTTGTTCCTACAGATGTGAAAAAAAGACTGACTTTTCAGTATGAAACCGTTAAGTCAGTCTTTTTTGTTTTAACGTGATAAAGTTAACAAATTAATTATTATCTTCCACAGCAGTTTTTGTATTTCTTTCCACTACCACAAGGACAAGGATCATTTCTTCCAACCTTTGCTGTAGTGCGGCGAACTGTTATATTGTCACCCTGTGAACGCTGGTTCATAGCACTGTTTACAGCGGCACGGCGTTGTGCATCTCCGTTGAAAGTGTTTCTTGCACTTGATTCTGCCTGATTATTTGCCATAGCAGCTGCAGTGTTTCCAGCATCCGAATGCTGTGCATTCATCTGATGGTTTGCCTGGGCAGCAAGCATTGCCTGACGGCGTGCAGCAGCTTCTGGAGTCAGTTGAATACGAACTTTGAATACACGGCTCATTACAGAGTCTCTGATGGAATCAAGCATGTCGTAGAAAATATTGAATCCGTCAATTTTGTATTCAGTAAGTGGGTTTTTGCTTCCATATGAACGGAGAGAAACAGCTTCGCGAAGTCCTTCCAATGTTTCCAGCTGATCAAGCCATTTTTTGTCGATTATCTGAATGTACTGGTAACGGATGAACATGTTCAGGTTTTCTTTTCCTGCAAGAGTTTCTTTTTCTGTTATGTCATTCTGAAGTTCTGCAAGAACAGCTTCTTTTGTAAGGCGTTCTGCAGGAAGCTGGAATCCAAACTTTTCTTTGATTGCGTCATTGAGATTGAGGAGCGCACTGTCATTTTTATGTTTCTTTTCAGATTCAAAGGTTTCGAAAATGTTTTCAACAGTGTCCTTTGCATTTTCCATAACACGTGCCGAAAGATTGTCATCTGCAAGGATTTCGTCACGGTTCTGATAGATTACTGTTCGCTGTTCATTGAGAACATCATCGTAATCCAGGAGGTGTTTACGGATTTCAAAGTTACGGTCTTCAACTTTTGTCTGTGCTTTTTCGATACCTTTGTTAAGCCAAGGATGTTCGATAGGTTCGCCAGGTTCCATACCGATGCGGCTCATCATAGTTTTCATGCGTTCTCCACCGAAGAGACGCATAAGGTCATCATCCATAGAAATGAAGAATTTTGAACGTCCTGGGTCGCCCTGACGTCCTGAACGACCACGAAGCTGGTTGTCGATACGTCGTGATTCGTGACGTTCTGTACCGATTACGTAAAGCCCGCCTGCGGCGCAAACTTCGTCATAATTTTTCTTGCATTCTTCTTTTTCGATTTCAAGAGCGGCTTTGTACTGTTCAGGAGTTGCATTTGTACCGGCGCGTTTTCTTGCTCGGAATTCAGGTGAACCACCCAATTTAATATCAGTACCACGACCGGCCATGTTTGTGGCAATTGTAACAGCGCCTTTTGAACCCGCTTCTGCAACAATTAAAGCTTCACGTGCATGATTTTTTGCATTCAAAACGTCATGGCGGATACCTTTTCTTGTAAGAAGAGCAGACAAATGTTCTGATTTTTCAACTGAAACTGTACCAACCAGAACAGGCTGGCCTTTGTCATGAGCTGCTTTGATTTCTTTTGCGATAGCTTCCCATTTATCATTTTCGTTCAGGTAAACTTCGTCGTTTTCGTCTTTACGTGCAACAGGACGGTTTGTTGGAATTGAAACAACGTCCAGTTTATAGATTTTGTTAAATTCTACGGCTTCTGTTGCTGCAGTACCTGTCATACCAGAGAGTTTGTCGTACATACGGAAGAAGTTCTGGAATGTTACAGTTGCCATAGTACGGTTTCTCTGTGCGATACGGATATGTTCTTTAGCTTCGATAGCCTGATGAAGTCCGTCTGAGTAACGGCGGCCTTCCAGAACGCGTCCTGTGAATTCATCGATGATTTCGACTTTTCCGTCGCGAACAAGGTAATCTACATCATTATGGAAAAGGATGTGTGCGCGGAGAGCCTGGGTAAAGTAGTGGGCGTATTCGAAGTTTTCTTCATCTTCGAGGTTTGAATCTGCAGAAATAAGGTTATGCTTGTGAAGAATGTTGTTGATTTTCTGCATACCTTTGTCTGTGAAGGAAACTCGTTTTGATTTTTCATCAATAGTGTAGTCACCTTCAATAGCAGCACGCTCTTCAGGCGTCATGAAAGTTTCATCAGGATATTCATTTGTCTTAGGGTCTTTTGCAACTTCTGTCAATTCATTTACATATTTGTCTACTTCGTAGTACTTGTATGTGTCATCTTCGCCAGCACCTGAAATAATAAGAGGAGTACGGGCTTCATCGATTAATACAGAGTCAACTTCATCGACGATACAGTAACTGAATCCGCGCTGAACTTTCTCTTCAAGAGAAACCTTCATGTTGTCGCGAAGATAGTCGAATCCAAGTTCGTTATTTGTTCCGTAAGTAATATCACAATCGTAAGCCTGCTTGCGTTGTGCATTGTCCATATTTGAAAGAATGGCACCTACAGACTGACCTAAGAATTCGTAAACCGGACGCATTTCTTCAGACTGTGTTTCTGCCAGGTAGTCGTTTACAGTAACAACATGAACACCTTTTCCTGTAAGGGAATTGAGGTAAGCTGCCTGAACAGCAACCAATGTTTTACCTTCACCGGTTTTCATTTCTGTAATTCGTCCAGAGTTCAGAACGATAGCACCCATAATCTGAACATCAAAAGGGCGCTGTCCACGAACACGCCAGGAAGCTTCACGGGCAAGTGCCAGTGCTTCTGGCTGGATATCTTCCAGTGTTTCTCCGTTTGCAAGTCTTTCTTTGAATTTTTTTGTCTGCTCAGGGAAGTCTTCATCTTTAAGAGATTTTGCCCATTCCTCTTTTGCATTAACTTTTTCAAGAATTGGTTTGATAGCCTTTATGTCGCGTTCATTCTGAGAACCGAAAAGGGTTGTAAGTACTTTGTCTAACATAATAAATCCATTTTATAAAATATAAGTAACTAATTATAACGGAATATTCCTATTATATACAGATAAAATTTAAAAAAAAATCTTTGAGTTGACAAGTAAGAATTGAAACTTTATGGTTTAAAAATGCGATTTTTAAAAAACTTTTCATTCCTTTGGGTTTTATTTACTTTGATTTTTATTACATCTTGTTCTCGAAAAAACATTGTGGAATCCATTACGGAAGACGATCTTTTTTCTGTTTCTTATGGAAATTTCGAAGAACAGTTGAATGTTTTCAGCCTGAATGAAGTAGGTAACATCGAAACCGGACTTTTTATGAAAGACGGTTTCTTTTATCTGGTAAATGGGGAATCGCAGAAAGTCATGGAATTGAATTCCTATGGTGATTTATTGACTTTATATTACAATGAAGATTCTTTGACGAAACACCTTATAGACAGTTCTGAAAGGGAGGATTTGTCTGTTCATAAGGAAATAGCATATCCTTTTGGCTATACTGGTCAGATTGCAGTTGATTCAGATAAATGTATTTACGTTGTAAGTACAATCCCAAGAGACCGACAGGAATTAAGTCCTGATAGAAGCACACTTTACTGTCAGACAATTTTGAGACTTCCTCGTGACGGTAGTCAGATTGATTATATTGGTCAGCAGGGACCTGGAGGGACACCATTTCCTATAATCCGAAATATTTTTACAAATGACAAAGATGAATTTATTGTTGTTTGTTCTGCAAATAATGGCATGATGGTTTATTGGTTTGGAAAAGATGGATTTTTGAAATCAATGATTCCTGTAAATGCTTCTGAAACTCCAAAGGTTGCGGGAATTGATGAGGATTCCAGTGTATTTCTGACCGTTGAAAATGTAATTCCGGATTATAATGAATATAAACTTTATGTAAAGGTTGATAATTATTCTTCTTATTCGGATAAAGCCTCAAAAGCCCAGGCTGGAATCAGTTATATCAGTACTTTACTTTATCCTCTGGACATTTCGACCGGTTTATATGGAAATCCTGTATCCATTCCGCCATATGAAGAATCTGTTACTGTAGATTATTCAAGACTGGTATATAAGCTTCCATATGATTTCTTAGGGGTGACTAAAAGTGGCTGGAAATTTTTTGTAGTCAGTACGACAAATGGTTTTGACGTTGAAATGATTCATTCAGAAAACCAGAAAGTTCTTCATCGCCATTTTGATGTTAATAAAAGTAATGTTCTTTTTCATAATATGAGTCTTTCTTACGACGGAATAATTTCTGCATTGTATGTTGAAGAAAATCAGGCTCGTGTTGTTTGGTATAGAACTGATAAACTTATAAATAATTAATGGCTTTGCTTAAATCTGCAACCCTTTGATTAGGAGGCATACAATGATATCTCAAAATAATTTAGTTCCGCCCAAACCAGGTACTCCAATTCCTTACACTTGTCAGAACTGCGGTGAAAATTTCACTCAAAAGAAATCTCTTTTTCCTCGTCCGGTAAAATGTCCGAAGTGTGGAAGTACTAAATGTATTTCTCCATTAAAATGGTAAAAATATCCAGGCATTTGTAATATTCTGTAAGAGCGGAGAAAGTGATGACAGCAGTATTATTGAAAAAGCTTGTTTTGAACAAAAGATTTATTCAATAGATGATGTTAATGAGCTTTTAGTCCATTTTAATCAAAAAACAATTGGTGGTGTTGAATAGTAATTCCAAAATCAGTAGAAAAGGCTGTCATATTTGTGGCAGCTTTTTTGATTTTAAAATATAGCCTGCCAGGCTATGAGTTTTTTTCCTTTCTCAATTATCCTTTACTCATGGAAACAAAAATAACAAACAAACCTATTCCAGGTGATGTACTTAGTGTTAACCGGGGTCTTTACAGACATTACGGTGTTTATGTTGGGAACAATATTGTTGTTCACTTTGCAGGCGACAAGGATTTTGAAATTTCTCCAAAGCATGCGTTTATTCAAAAGACAAGTCTGGAAGATTTTTCTAAGGGAAATGAAGTACAGACAGAGACGCGATGCGGAGAATCTTTCAGTCGTAAAGAAACGGTAATGCGTGCTTTGAATGCAGTTGGTAGCGAAAAGGGGAAATATGCTCTCGCATGGAATAACTGCGAACATTTTGCCACCTGGTGTCGTTATGGTAAAAAACGTTCTGCTCAAGTTGAGCACGTACTGGGAGGAGTTGCAACGGTTGCAGCAATTGCGATTGGAGCGGTTGTTGTTAATCAAATTAAAAATGATTGGGAATCAGCATAAAAAAAAAGAAATTAACCTGTTTGGAAAGTAATCTTTTGACGAAAAATCCGGACGGAAAAAAGTCGTAAAACACGGAAAATGAGGAGTAAAAAAAAAATATGCCTATCACAGAAAAAACTATAAGAGAAATTCAGAAGAGATTTGAAAAGGATGATGAATATGAACTGTATTCAAAAGCCTTTGAAATTGTTGCTTCTACTGGAGATGAAAACCCAAAGCATCTTGCTGAAAAACTTGCCATTTCAGAGGAACTTGCAGAATCATTGATTCAGAAAATGCGTGACAATGGAGATATAGGTTGTGATGACGAATGTGAAGATTCGGAGGAAACAGATGATGGATGTTTTCATATGGACGGAGACTTATTTACTGCGCCTGAAAAAATTATAGAAGGTTTGTGTTTTCTTGGTGATGTAATCCAGGACGCATCAGAAAAAATTTGCGAGGTACTTGATGAATCAGTAGAACGTGTTATGGATTTTGATTTTTAGAAATAATAGTAAAACTCTGAGCTATGATGGACGAGAACCTAGCAAGCGACGGCTTTAGCCGGCAAAATGCTCGAGGAGCATTTTGAGCGCGCTTCGGCAACGCGCCCCTGCGTTGCCGTCGAACAGCTGGCTGTCGATGGTTCGAAAGATTTACAAAATAAGAGTTAAAACAAAAAAGCTTCAGATTTCTCTGAAGCCTTTCCTGAGCTATGATGGACGAGAACCTAGCAAGCGACGGCTTTAGCCGGCAAAATGCTCGAGGAGCATTTTGAGCGCGCTTCGGCAACGCGCCCCTGCGTTGCCGTCGAACAGCTGGCTGTCGATGGTTCGAAAGATTTACAAAATAAGAGTTAAAACAAAAAAGCTTCAGATTTCTCTGAAGCCTTTCCTGAGCTATGATGGACTCGAACCATCGACAGCCGCCTTAAAAGGGCGGTGCTCTACCACCTGAGCTAATAGCCCATTCATTGTCACTCAAGCTTTAGCATTTGGTGCTGTGCTTTCGTTCGAACGTGAGATTAATATATAATTTATCACAAAAGTGGTCAATAGCTAAAATCAATTATTTTTAAAAAAATTCACTTTTTTTCATTTTTTTTGAAATTTTATCAGTATTCTCTATGTGAAATCCCCTATAATTTGGGATTTTGGATTTTTTTTCTTAATAAAATAAATATCTTGTTATATAATAAAAATTCATAATAAAAATTGGAGGTATTATGAAAGGTACTGTAGTAAAAATCGTTGCTTTTCTGGTTGCTTCTGCTTTGGCATTAACATTGATTACATGCTCAGGAAAAGGTGGAAACTCTTATACAGGTAAAGCTGACGGAAGAAATGGAGAAATTACTGTAAAAGTAACTCTCGATGGCAACAAACTTAAAGATGTAAAAATTGTTAGCCATAAAGAAACAGCTGGAATCGCTGATCCTGCAATCAACGATCTTCCAAAAGAAATGGTAAAAGCACAGAGTGCTGATGTTGACTCAATCTCAGGTGCAACAATTACTTCTGATGCAATTAAAGAAGCTGTAAAAGATGCTCTTGCAAAAGCAGGTGTTTCTCTTGGAGCTGCTGCTGCATGGAAAAATGTCCCTGTAACATACAAAGCCGGAACATATGAAGGAAAGGGCGCCGGTATGAACGGTCCTGTAGTTCTTGATGTTACATTCAGTGAAAATGCAATCACAGACATCAAAGTTAAATCATCACGCGAAACTGAATACGTTGGTACACCGGCTTTCGATATCCTGTTCAAGGATGCAATGGAAGCAAATGGTTCTGGTGTTGATGTAGTTTCTGGTGCAACATTCACATGTGTTGCAGTAAAGAATGCTCTTAATGATGCTGCTTCTAAAGCTGGTGCTTCTGACCTTGCAGCTTTCAAAAAGAACAAGGTTACTCATGAAGCTCAGGCTCCAATCGACGAAACTTATGACGTTGTTGTTGTAGGTGCCGGTGGAGCAGGTATGGCTGCTGCAGCTCAGGCTGCTCAGAATGGTAAAACTGTTCTCGTTATCGAAAAGAACGTTGAAATTGGTGGTAATACTCTGGTTTCTGGTGGACAGTTCCAGTCAGTTATGCCTTACCTTTGTTGGGATGCAAAAGATCCTGATGCAACAACAGGTGTTTATCCTTTCGACGGAAAAACATACAAAAAGGTTAAGATGGCTAACGGAAACATCACAGTTCTTAAAACAATCCTGAACTGGGATGAAAAACCATTTGACGGTTCAAATGCAAAAGACTGGTTCGTTGCCGGTGACATCAAAGATCTTTCAAAACATGGTGTACATCAGGAATACCTGCCAACTCTTAAAGAACTGAAAAAAGAAATCGCAGCTTACCTTGCATGGGCTGAACCACAGCTTAAAGCAGGTAAAAATGAAGGTGCTCTTACACTGTTCTCTACAGTAAATCTTCATATCTTCCAGACATACTACGGCGGACTCCGCTGCAATGCTGACTACTCAGACTGGATTTATGGTAACTACGAACTTGTAAGCCAGTTCATCCGCGACGGTCAGGATCTTAAACCTTGGCTCGAAGCTCAGGGTGCTCTCTTCATAGAAGATACACAGCCAACTCTTATTGGTGCTCTGTGGAACCGTGAAAACGAATACATCGGTGCAACATTCGATGAAGACGGCGACGGTAAAAATGAAACAGGCCGCTGGGGTGCATACTTTGCTCCTCCAAAACGCACTGTTCTCCAGAATCCTAAAAACAAGATTCTTTGCCGTACAGATGCAAAAGAACTTATCGTAGAAAACGGACGTGTTACAGGTGTTAAAGCTGTAATGTACGACGGAACTCCTGTAACAGCTCACGCTAAAGCAGGTGTTGTTCTTGCAACTGGTGGTTTCGCAGCAAATATCGACCTGGTTCGCAAAACAAACAAATACTGGGTTGAATCTGCTATCACAGAAAAAACACAGACAACAAACCGCAACTCACTTATGGGTGACGGTATTACAATGGGTAACAAAGCAGGTGCTGCTTCAACAGGTATGGAATTCACACAGCTTATGCCAATTTCTTGGATCGACAACGGTCAGCTGGCATTCGGTGGCGGAAACTATGCTGTTTATATCAACCCAACAACTGGTAAACGTTTCGTAAATGAAACATCAGAACGTGACGTTCTTTCACTTGCAGAATTTGCAAATGGTATTGAAAAGAACGGTGTTTCAGGTGTATTCCTCGAAATTGCAAACACAGCTCAAGCCATCCCTGGACCTTACCCATACGGTACTCCAAAAACTCCTGAAACTTGGGAAGCTGATGTAGAAAACCGTCAGTACACACGTACAATCGACCAGTTTGCAGAGCTCTTCAAACAGCTTGGAATCAAAGCTGATCCAAACACAGTTATTGAAGAAATCAAAGCATACGATATGGCTTGTATGACAGGTACAGAAGACAAGATGGCTGTTGAAAAAACAGGTTGGTCACGCCTTATCGGTAATGCTAACCGCGATGAAAACGGCCGCTACGATGTATCTTCTTACACACTGGACGGAGTAAAACTTAAGGTTCGTCTTATGGCTCCATCTACTCACCACACAATGGGTGGTCTTTCAGTTGATACAGACCGCCGCGTTCTGGATGCAAAAGGAAACCCTGTTAAGGGACTTTACGCTGCCGGTGAAGTTACTGGTGGTATCCATGGTGGTAACCGTCTTGGTGGTAACGCTATCGTTGAAATTTTCGTTTCTGGACGTACAGCTGCTAATGCTATCGAAAAAGACAACTAAGATTTCTGATTCCTTACTTTGATTTAAGGAATTGATGAAGGCAGATGATGTAAAATCATCTGCCTTTTTTTTTGCTTTGTTCTGTGTTACAATGAAAAGAGGTGGGGACCTATGAAATATTTCAAAATGATTTTTGCTGCAGCAGTAACTGCTGCATTTATGTCGGGCTGTTCTAAAAAAGCTTATGCCGCAGGCACTGTAAAAGAAACCTCTGAAATGCCTGTAATCAAAGTTAATCCGGAATATGAAAAAATAAACCGTGTTTACGAAAAAATGAGTGAACGTTTTAAAACTGAAATTCAGATTTCTGAAAAGACTGGTGAAAAGGATGCTTTCCTTTCAGATTTGAAAATCGTCCTTGAAGAAGAAAAAAAATATAATCCTAATGATGTTCCGCTTTATTACCTAATCGATAAAAAACATAACATAGGCGAAAATTATATACCTGACGGACTAGTAAAACTGACAGATAAATCAGATTACAATTTCTGGCGCGACGACCTTTCTCTTCGTCCGGATGCAGAATCTGCTCTCCGTGTAATGGCGCGAGCCGCAAAAGCGGACGGAATTACTCTTCTTGTAAGTTCAACTTATCGCTCTTATGAATATCAGAAAAAACTTTTCCAGCGATGGGTTGATATTGACGGTCTTGAAGAAGCTGAACGAGAATCTGCAAGAGCCGGAACAAGCCAGCATCAGCTGGGGCTTGCCATTGACTTTGGGTCTATCGATGATTCTTTTGCTGAAACAAAAATGGGAAAATGGATGTACGAAAATGCCGCTTCTTACGGTTGGTCTTTGAGCTTCCCGAAAAATTATGAAGATATTACAGGTTACCGCTGGGAAAGCTGGCATTTCCGTTTTGTAGGAGTTCCGGCATGCAATTTTCAGAAAAAGTATTTTAATGATGTTCAGCAGTATATGCTGGAATTTATTGACGCATGGAAAAATGATGGGGAGGAGTAAGTATCGTTTATGACAAAAGAAGAACTTTTTTCAAAGGCATATAACTCTTCAGGAACAAAAAAGAATTTTGGCCAGGAGCCAAAGGATGGAGAAGGTTTTAAGAAATTTTCTGACGCCATTCCAGATAACGGTTTTCAGAATGGATTTCAAAAAGAAACTCGTCCTGCGGATCTTCCAAAAGATAAAGAATCGGTTTATCGTCGTGTAGCAAAATTCTTAGTAATGATAGGGGAAAATGAAGCAGCAAAAATTATTCCTCACCTTACTGAAGAACAGATAATGAAAATTGTTCCGGAGATTGCATCAATTCGAAGTGTAAGTCCGGAAGAACGTTCTGTGATTCTTGCAGAGTTTAATTCTCTTCTTGAACAATCCAGAGAATCTGGCGGTGTAAATACAGCACGTGAAATGCTTGAGAAAGCTTATGGTAAAAAACGTGCAGAAGAGATGCTTCAGAAAGCAGTTCCTTTTGGCGCTGGAAAACCATTTGATTATCTTTCAGAAGCAGACAATGAAAGAGTTTATTATCTTTTAAAAGATGAAAGTACCGGTGTACAGGCAATAGTACTTTCTCATCTGGAGCCTAAGAAAGCTGCCGCTGTAATAAATTTTATGGATGCAGAAATGAAAAAGGATGTAGTTCTTCATCTTGCAAAAATGGAGGCTATATCACCTGAGGTTATAAAAAGAATTGATAAATCGCTTCATGAAAAATCTTTACGACAGACTTCAGAAAAATCAGAAAATATAGATGGTCGAAATGCTCTGGCTGAAATTCTTAAACGCATGGATTCCGGTGCTGAAAAGGATATATTAAATCAACTTTCAGAAGGTGATCCAAATTTAGGAGACGACCTTCGTTCACGTCTTTTCACTATTGATGATGTTATTAAATCTGATGATCGTTTTATTCAGGAAAAACTTAGAGATATGGCAGATGCTGAAATCGTTTATCTGATTGGCGGAAAAACAGACGATTTTCGTGAAAAAATTCTTTCTAATGTTTCCATAAATCGAAAAACTCAGATTTTAAGTGATGAAGATCTTCTTAAGCCTTTGAAGAAAGTGGAAGTTGATCGTGTTACGAACGGCTTTGTTTCCGATTTACGCAGAGCTTATGAGCGTGGAAATTTAAGAATTGCGGGTAGAAATGACGAACAGTATGTTTGATAACGAATCGAAATCGGATAGGGAAGAAGAAAATGTGGTTTTTCATTATTCCCATGATCACAGAATAAAAAATGCTCCAAAAGTAGTTCAGGATTATTACAACGGGAATTTTGAATTGAATAAAGGTTTGAAAGTCCTTGTAAAGAACAAGTCAAACAGATTTATTCTTATCGCACTAGTAATAATGACTGTTTTTGCTTTGATTTATTCCCGTATCAATAGTTCCAGAAATAAAGGTGAACTTGACGGTTTTAAACTGGAACTTACAAGTTTTGCTTTTGAAGAAAAAATATATACCACATTAAAAATTGAAGAATCGCAAAAGAAAAAAACTGAAGAGCGCGAACCTGTTGTGCTGAATATCGTATTTAAAAGTTTCGATGTAAATAATCAGGTTTTTGATGTTCAAGAAAAGTCAGTCCTCATGGAAAAGAATTTGGAACGACTTCAAACACTTGTTACAGATTTTGATATCACAAATATTGAAGCTTCTGTTTCATCTGGGAATAAAAAAGTGGTACTTATTTCAGGGGTAAAACGATAAGATTTATTAGTTTTTTTATTTTGAATTGAGTATCTGCTGTTGACAAAAGTTTTTTGGTTAGATATTATTAATATAATATTTTTCGGGCGACTAGCTCAGCTGGTAGAGCAACAGACTCTTAATCTGTGGGTCCGGAGTTCGATCCTCCGGTCGCTCAATTTAGCCTCTCCGAAAGAGAGGCCTTTTTTTTGCAAAAAAATAAAATTAGAGGTCGTGAAGATGATTTTCCCATTGGAAGAACTTGTAAAATTTGATGGTAATGTTTATGAAATTACTGCTGCCGCAAGCCGCCGTGCTTTCCAGATGGCAAAAGTAAACGATCCAGAAATCGAAACAAATGACGGAAAAGATGTTTGTGTTGCCGCTAAACAGCTTTTCGGAGAAAAAGTAACATACAGAGTTGAAGATTCTGATAACTAATTTTTGAGCTTTATGCAAAATAAAATTTCTGGAAATATTCCGGTTATCGTAATTTTTGCTCCAACAGCATCAGGAAAGACTGCCTTAATGCGCGATTTGTTTTCGCCCGTTGGCAGTCCTTTTAATTTAACCCCAATTCTATCTTCTTCCCTAAAAGGTAAAGCTGAAGTAATCAGTGCCGATTCTATGGCAGTTTATAAAGAACTGAATATTGGAACTGCAAAGCCAGATGAAGAGTTTTGCCGGGAAATCCCACATCATTTGATTAATATGGTCAGTTATAAAAATCAGTTTTCCGTAGCTGATTTTGTAACTAATGCGGATATAGCATGCCGTGATATTTGGAATCGAGGGAAAATTCCTGTTGTAGCTGGTGGAACAGGTTTTTATATAAGAGCTTTTTTACTTGGGCTTCCTGAAACTCCTGAAAGTGATCCTGTTCTTAGGAAAGTGTTAAAAGAACGGTGCGCTGTTGAGGGAAAAGAAATAATGTATCAGGAGCTTTGTGAAAAAGATCCTGAAAGTGCAAAAAAAATTCATCCAAATGATGAATACAGAATACTTCGGGCCCTTGAAGTCTATTATTTAACAGGAAAACCAAGATCAAGTTTTTGCCTTTCTACGGAATTTAGGAAAGGTTATGATTTCTGTCCTGTATTCCTTGAGCCTCCAAGAGATTTACTTTTTGAAAGAATTGGTCAGCGGGTTGAGGTTATGTTTCAGAATGGACTTTCCAGTGAAGTTTCAGATTTAAAAAAACAGGGTGCAAAAATTGAAGATCCTGGAATTCAGGCTATCGGGTATCGTGAATTTTTTTTAAGTGATGATCAGTCAGAAATAAAAGAGATGATTATTCATAATTCCTGTAAATATGCGAAAAAACAGTATACCTATATTCGTGATTTGCCTAAAAGTACCACATTGCAGTATACAGGAATTGATTCTGATAAGGAAAAAGTGTCAAAAATTATATCTGATTTTATTTTACGATATAATGTGATATAATGTTAAAGATTTGAATTTTAGGGGAATATAATGAACACAAAAGTGGCTGCATTTCTTGCAAAACACAATTTTATTAATCATTTTGATGTAAAAACTGTTGCAGAAGGACTTCTTTCTGATATGCGTGCAGGACTTCGTAGTCCTGTAACAGGTGAAAAAGCAGATGAAGATATGATTCGTACTTTCTGTCTTCCACCAGAGAAAAAAGCCTGTAATGAAAGTGTTATTGTTATTGATGCAGGTGGAACAAATTTCCGTTCATGTTTGGTTACTTTTGACGAAAAAGGAGAGGCTTCTATTTCCGATATGGAAAAAACAAGAATGCCTGGTATTGAACGTGAGCTCTCAAAAAAAGAATTCTTTGATCAGATTGCAACAAATCTTGAACACTTGAAAAATAAGGCAAATCGTATAGGTTTCTGCTTTTCTTATCCGATGACAATTACAGAAGATGGAGATGGAATTCTTCTTGGATTTTCAAAAGAAGTAAAAGCTCCTGAAGTAGTTGGTGCAAAAGTTGGGGAGTGTCTTGTAAAAGCCCTTGAAGAAAAAGGGTGGAATAAAATTGAACGCATTACTCTTTGTAATGATACTGTTGCAGCTCTTCTGGCAGGAGCTTCGGTTATGCCTTCAAATGAAGTTTCTTCGTATATTGGTATGATTCTTGGAACAGGTTTAAATGCAGCCTATATTCAGGAAGACTGTGACACTTGTGGAATTAAACGTCAGATAATAGTTTGTGAATCAGGAAAGTTTACTTCTGTAACCCGTTCAGATTTCGATATTATGGCCGATGCAAAAACAGTAAAACCAGGAAGTTTCCTTTTGGAAAAATCTTGTTCAGGTGCATATCTTGGTCCTATTGGCTTTTATGCTCTTACAACTGCAGCAAAAGAAGGACTTTTCTCCGACAAAATGAATTCAGCTCTTCTTGGGTTAGATGAACTTACTCTCATCGAAATGAGTAATTTCTTGGAACATCCTTATAAAAAAGACCTTGTTCTTGGAAAAATCTGTGCAGAAAATGCCACAGAATCTGATTTCGATATGATTCTCCAGATGCTCGATGCTGTTGTTGAACGTTCTGCTCGATATGGTGCTGCAATTCTTATTGCATGTGCAATTCAGACAGGAATGGGAAAAAATGCATCAAAACCTGTTTGTATTTTGTGTAATGGTTCTACTTTCTTTAAAACACCAATGATTCGTGAACGTGTTTATGCTGAACTTGATGAAATCCTTACACGTCAGTTAGGAATTTATTGGAAAATTGTATCATGCGAAAATGATATTACTTTGGGCGCAGCAATTAGCGGATTAATTTAATTTAAATAAAAAAAATAGGGGAAAAAAATGGCGGGAAAGGGTATTGGAAAATCTATAGTTTTACTCATAATTATTGTTATTCTGGTTTTGGGTGGACTTTTATGGTTCAATTTCCTTGGCATTATCCACGTTAATACATTATTTTCTCCTGTTTACAAACTTTTGGGTAAAGAACCTCAAGTTTCACAAACTACTACTCAGTCAAAACCAGTTACTGGTGATTTGGATTTTGATCGTCTTGTAAAACAACGTGAAGCTCTCGATATTTTTAAAGAAGAACTTGATAAACGTGAATCTGATATCGCAGAAGTTGAAAAACAGAACGAAAAGGTTGCAACAGAACTTCTTGAACGTGAAAAAAATCAGGAAGAACGGGAAAAAACATTTGATCAAACTGTTTCAAAATATGATGAGAAAATGATAAATATTACACAGATTGCTCAGAATCTGAACGGTATGCGCCCTGAAGCAGCTGTTGCAATACTTGAGTCTATGGATGATCAGATTTGTATTGATGTACTCCGTCGTGTTGAAGAACTCGCCAAAGAAAACGGTTCAAGTTCAATGGGATCGTACTGGCTTAGCCTTATGGCAGCAGACAGAGCGGCTGAAATTCAACGAAAAATGCTTTCTAAACCAGAAAGTCTAAATTAGTTTTTTTTCTAAACTAAACTTTTTTTCTTCCGATGATTTCAGTATGGAACTTACTGAAATCCTTGTAGCTGTAAAACAGCCTGACTTTCAGAAAACTACCACATTCTCAGAACCGGTTCGTGAAACTCCTCGTAACGGGAAGTCTTTCAGTGAACTTCTGGCTGGTATTTCGTCTGAAAATCAGGATTCTGTAAAAGAAAATGTAGCAGATACAAGCGAAAAAAATTACAAAAATGATGAGAAAGTCTCTGATTCAAAGAAATCAGAAGACGGAAAAACATCAGAAAAAGTACAAACTAAGGGCAAACCTGAAGAAAAATCAGAAAAAAAAGTTGCAGAGAATACAAAAAAGGATGAAAAGACAGAAAAAGGTCAAATTTATTCGTATTCTGCGTTAAATCTGATTAAAGAAGAAAATATGTCTGCCAATTTTAAAGGCCTTGAAGAAAATCAGGGAATGGAAATTGGTGAAATAACTAATAATCTTCTGGATAAAATTGCTTCTCGTGATGATGGTGAAAGAGTAAAGATTCTTTCAAATGGCGTAAAACTTGAAGTTTCTGATGATTTTGATTTTGAAGTAGTAACAGATGAAGCTCTTGCTCTTGAATCTGCCCAGACGAAATCTGTAGAAAATCCATTGGATTTCCTTTCAAGTTATGAACATTCTGAAGAAAATTCAGAATTTATTCAAAATTATAACCAGGCAGACGTAAAAGAAGAGACTCCTTTTGATAAATTGAAATCAAAAATAAATGTAACAGATCTTCGTTCTGATAAATCTCCTGAAGAAAAAATAAATTCTGATATTGCAGAACCAAAAATGAAAGTCACAATGACTGGAAATGATAGTGCAACTGTAGAACTAAATCTTGCAGCAGCTCAAAACCAGGTTTCCGGAGATGTTCTTGCAAACAATATTCAGATTGCATCCAGTGATGGTTCTACTTTCCAGGCCATGTTAAATAATCAGATTCAGGCTAATGCGGCGGAAATTGTTCAGACTGGAAATATTATTCTTAAAGATAATAACAAAGGAACTATAAATCTTGTTCTTCATCCTGATGACATCGGTAATGTAAAAATTCAGCTTTCTTTGGATGGGGATAAAATTACAGGTCATATTGCTGTAAATACAAAAGAAGCACTTGAAGTGTTTAAAAATAATGCTGAAAGCCTTCGTGAAGCCTTTATGAAAAATGGATACGAAAATGCATCCTTTGAAGTTTCATATAATTCTTCAGGAAATAATGCTAGTCAGCAGTTTGCAGAACAAAATCAGCAGAATCAGAATTCATTTTTTGCAAAACGTGAATATGGATTATTAGATTTAGCTGCTGGAAATTTTGATTCAGAAAATAAATCTGAAGAATTTTCAGAAATAACAAAATTTGGAATAAACATTGTTGCTTAACAGCCGATTATAAAAAAGCAGCCGTAAGAGTGGGGGCGGCAAAAGGGGGTTGTATGGAAATGATAAATACACAATTAAGCGCGGGTGAAAAGTTTGCTGTAGATAACACAGTAAATTCATTCAACAAAAAAAATGAAGCAGAAACAAGAGTAAAGAATGGTTCTCTTGGAAAAGATGATTTTCTTAAATTGTTGATTACACAGCTTCAGAATCAGGATCCAACAAGCCCGATGGAAGACACACAGTTCATTTCACAGATGGCTCAGTTCAGTTCTCTGGAACAGATGACAAATATGTCTACATCTTTTTCAAAACTTGCTGCCATGATGAATAGTCAGGAGGCTTATTCAACATTAGGAAAAACTGTTGAAATAAATGCCGGTGAAGCAACAATTTCCGGTGTTGTTAGTGGAGCTACACGTGGAGAAAATCCACAGGTTATGGTAAACGGCGCTTTTTACAACATGGAACAAATCGCTGCAATTTATAACTAAAAAGTAATTAATAACGAGAGGTAAAGATATATGATGAGATCACTTTATTCTGGAGTTTCAGGACTTCAGAATCACCAGACACGCATGGATGTAATTGGAAACAACATTTCAAACGTAAATACAACTGGTTTTAAACGTGGACGCGTACAGTTCCAGGATATGATTAGTCAGCAGATGGCTGGAGCTGCAAAACCAACAGAAGAAGTTGGTGGTGTAAATCCAAAAGAAGTTGGACTTGGAATGACTGTTGCTTCAATTGACAACATCTTCACACAGGGAAACCTTCAGTCAACAGGTGTATCAACTGATCTTGCAATCCAGGGAAATGGATTCTTTATTCTTAAAAATGGTGATGAATCATTTTATACACGTAATGGTGCATTCGGCCTTGATATGAATGGAACTCTCGTTAATCCAGCAACTGGTCTTAGAGTTCAGGGCTGGCAGGCCCGTGAACTTGACGGAGAAATGATTGTTCAGACTGCTGCAACACCAACAGACCTTGTTATTCCTGTAGGTTCTAAAGATCCTGCAAAAGAAACAACAAATGTAAAATACGCATGTAACCTTAATAAAAATGCTCCTGAAATTCTTGAAGGTGCTTCTGCTGCAGATGTTGCAAAAGGTACATGGAATACAGAACAGAAAATTTATGATAGTTTCGGAAATGAACATAATCTTAACATTTCTTTCCGTCGTGTTGTAGGAAATCCAAATCAGTGGGAAGCTACTGTAAATATCGATGTAGACAATGCGGATTTTACTCAGACAAGAATTGGTCTTGGTTCAACAGATGGTATGGGAAATACATTCCTTATTAATTTTGATAACTATGGCCTTCTTGAAAGCGTAACTGATACTGCAGGAAATGTGACTAATCCAAATGGAGAAATTGTCCTCCAGGCTTCTTACACAGTTCCAGAATCAAATACTGATGCAGATGGAAATCCTTATCGTCAGACAATGAATATCAACTTGGGAACAATTGGAAGTGCTGTTGATACAATTACACAGTCATCTTCAGGCTTTTCAACAAAAGGTTATTACCAGGATGGTTATACTCTTGGATATCTTGATACATTCAAGATCGATTCTAGCGGTGTAATTACTGGAGTTTACTCAAACGGAACAAACCGTACAATTGGACAGGTTGCATTGGCAACATTTACAAATAACCAGGGACTTGAAAAAGCAGGTGATAATACTTACCGTGAATCTATCAACTCTGGAATGGCAAGAGTTGGTGAATCAGGAACAGCTGGTCGTGGTAAACTTCTTGCAGGTGCTTTGGAAATGTCAAACGTTGATCTTTCTGAACAGATGACAGACATGATTGTTACACAGCGTGGTTTCCAGTCTAACGCAAAAACAATTCAGACTGCAGATACACTTCTTGAAACTGTTTTAAGTCTGAAACGCTAATAACAGTTAGAAATTGATAATTGACAATTGACAATTGAAAATTGTTGAAAAAGAGAACCTCCGGTGGTGATGAAAGTCGCTGCCGGAGGTTTTTTGTTATGTGAATAACGGTGATTGAGCTTGTCGAAGGGTCGAAATGGGCGTTAAAAAAAAATTACTCTGGAGCTACTATTTTTCCGTTAATTATTTCTTTTGGATAAACACAGATGCCAAGTTTTTTTTCTAAAGTCGCAAATTTATGCATTTCGTATTCATCGCCAATGAGAACGTTGATTCCTGTTTTTCCTGCACGGGCTGTTCGTCCGGAACGATGAACAAAAAAATCATCATCGTGAGGAAGGTCCATTTGAATTACATGAGTTACATTCGCAATATCTAAACCACGGGCACTTAAATCGCTTGTAATAAGAATGCGGCATTTACCACTTCTGAATTTATCAATGGCGGCTTTTCGTGTCTGCTTGTCGGCTTTTGCATGAAGTGCCATACAGTCGATTTTTTTAAATCGTAATTTTTGAAAAATGTTATCTACTTGATCTGAACGGCTTGTAAATACCAGAGCTTTTCCAGGATTTTCTGCGGCAATAAATTTTCTTAAGGTGTCGATTTTATCTCTGTATTCAGCATAAATGGCCCAATGCGTTATTCTTTTTTTTAGGACATCTTCTTCTGGCATAACCACACTTTCAGTTTCTGTAAAGAATTTTGAAACCTGGGAATTTATTGTTGCAGAACATGCGATAACCTGAATATTTTCCGGCATACAGTCTCGTAGTGCAGAAGTGGATTCTATAAGTTCTTTTTTTACCATTCTGTCCGTTTCATCAAAAATTATTGCATTGGCATTTGAAACTTTTAATTTTTTTAGGTTTATTAGTTCCACCAGTCTAGCAGGAGTTCCAATTACTATTTGAGGTTTTTCTTTAAGTACATCAATTTGACGTTTTAATGGCGCACCACCAATAAAAAGGGCTGTTTTTCTTTCGGTTATAGATTTAGCGGCCAGATTAATTTGCGATGCCAATTCAAAAGTTGGAGCTGTAATAATTATTTTGACAGAAGTTTTATCTGTATCTCGTTCAAGCCGTTCTACCAGTGGAAGAAGATAGGCAAAAGTTT
Source organism: Treponema sp. (assembly GCA_024402565.1). Classification (GTDB taxonomy): domain Bacteria; phylum Spirochaetota; class Spirochaetia; order Treponematales; family Treponemataceae; genus Treponema_D. The sequence goes on from JAKSTM010000001.1 coordinate 164,097, forward strand.
TTCCTGTTCCTGTTTCACTTTGAAAAAGGACATTTTTATGTTCAAAAATCATTGGGATTATTTTGTTCTGCACGTTTGTAGGGGCAGAAATATTCTGATTTTTGAGTTTTTCTATAATTGAATCTGAAAGTAAATCAAATGCGTTTTCTGACATAAGGTCATTTTAAAAAGTACTTTTATGGGAGTCAACATGGTAATTTATACCTTCCTTGACAAATTTCTGGTAGTCTTACAAAATTAAGGTATGCGTATTGGAATTGATACTTGTGGCTGTAATCACGCTAGAAGCGGGGTAGGCTCATATATATTGTCTTTTGTTTCGAATTTGCCCCAGTCAGAAGATTTTACTTTTGAATTGTTTGGTCTGGAAGCTGACCGTTTTACATATAGTTCTGGAAAAGAGATTTCCTTTTCTTCTATTCCTGATTGCAAAAATCTGAAAGCAGTGCAGAAGTGGCATAAAAGAAAAGCGGTAAAATTTATTCAAAAAAATAAATATGATGTAGTTCTTTTTCCAAACCCTATGGTTGTAACTCCTGTTGTTGGAAATTTTAAGTCAATTGTCCAAATCAGTGTGCCATATTCTGCTCATTCTGATAAAAAAAGCTTAAAAAAGGTAGAAAAAGTATTAAAAAAAGTAGATTACATTATTGCTGCCAGTGATTACATAAAGAAGGATCTTATATCAAATGGGGTTCCTGAAGAAAAGATTACAATTGTACATAATGGAATAGATCATACTATTTTTTATCCGGTACTTGATTTGGATTCTGATATCCTTGATATAAAACCTTTTGCCATTAAAAGACCATATTTCCTTTATTGTTCATCTCTTTCAGGCGCCAGAAAAAAGCATATTGAATTGATAAAGGCTTTTGAACTTTTTAAGGAAAAAAATAAAACTGAACATCGTTTGGTAATAGCTGGCGATGATGGTGAATATTCTACGATTGTGCATAATGCCGCTTATAATTCAAAATATGCGGATAATATTTTTATTACAGGTTTTTTTCCTTTTGAAAGTCTGGCAAAATTGTATGCCGGCAGTGATGGTTGTATTGTGCCGGCTGTGAGAGAAGGCGCTGGACTTCCTGTTCTGGAAGCTATGGCTTGTGGAGTACCGGTTTTATGTTCTTCAAGTGGAGCTTTACCAGAAATGGGAAGTGATGTTCCTCTTTATTTTGATTCAGATAATATCGAAGAAATGGCCGACGCAATGGAACGAATTATTTCTGAAGAGGAACTTCGCAAAAAAATGATTGATTCTGGAATAGAAAGGGCTTCTTCATTTAACTGGAAGACAACAGTTACCGAAACTTTAAATGTAATTAAAGTTCAATAAAAGTTTATTAAAAACGCAACATGAACATAATAATACCGAAATATAAACAAAAGAAAATTTAGTATAATGTTTTTTTTTAAGAAGTATAAATTATTCATTCTGATTTTATTTTTAATTCTATTTTCATGTATTCCAATGTGGGCTGAAATTCCTGAAAGTCTATATGGTATTTGGGAAGGAAAAGACCGTTATGTTTTTTTTGAAAATGTAAAGGATGAAGATCGGATTGTTATTATCTTAAAAGATTATTATGGCTGGTATCTGGATCGAGTGGTAGAACATGAAGATTATGATGTGGTTTATGGAAAAGATTTTCCGCGTTCACGTAATGCTGCCACAACCAAAAAATCAATATTTGTTGCATTAGATTCTACGCCATTGTGGCTTTCCGAAGGTAATTCAAATGATTTTTCAGGTGCCTATGAATTGAAACTTATTTATGGGAAATCAGATGTTTCTTATGTTCCTTTTGCCATAATTGATGGAAAAATGTACCTTGAATTCTGGATTTCAGATGCAGAACAGACGGGCTTTTGGAAAGGAAATGTTGTATCTGAAGGAATAAAAGTGTCTGATCAAAAAGAGCAGGAAGAACTCTTTTCCTGGTTTATTGATGAACAAAACAACAAGTTCTATAAAATCCGATACTGGAAAACCCAGATGGATTATGATTCAGAGCTTCAAGCAGTTTTAGAATCTGAATATTATGTTTCGAAGCATATTATTTCTGCACAAAATACATATACTTGTGTGCCAGGACGGCGTGTGAATATAAGAAATATTGATAAAACTCCTGTTTCAATTCCATTTGATGGAAAAGATGTTTTATATAATGAAGAAAAAACTCTTTGCGCTGTAAATAATGTTTATCTTAATCGGTTGGCTGATAAAAATACATTTGAGCAGCTCATGGAAATTGTACGTATTCAAAATTCCCGTCGTAAGCCTGATCCTCCTCCACTTTTTCCGCCAAAAGACCTGGATTTCCATTGGGATTTAATCGATTATCTTGAAAAAGATGATGCTCTCATTCAGGAAGTTCGTAAACGTCAGAAAGAATTTGGCGTAAGAGGGAAAGACATTGGCCGTTAATCTGGCGAGACTGTTATTAAAATAAATTCCTAAACAATCCTTAAAAATCACCGATTATATGAGTAAGAAACTCCCACTTGGGGCGGAAGTTTTCTGCCGGGAGTACTGATTCATATACTGGGGTGGTATTTTATGATCAGAGGATGGTACACAGGTGCAAGCGGCATGAATGCCCAGCAGAACCGCCTGGATGCTATTTCAAATAATCTTGCAAACGTAGATACAGCAGGTTATAAGCGTGATGTAACAGTAAGCAAGAATTTCAGTGAGCTTCTTCTCCGCCGTACAAGCTTTGACGGCCAGTATGAAACTCCTTTTGGCTCAGCAGACGCTGCACCGATTATCGGAAAACTTGGGCTTGGTGTAGAAACTAACGAAAATTACACAGATTTTGCTCAAGGTTCTTTCAAAGTAACAAATACAAAGACAGATACAGCACTTGCCGGAAAAGGTTTTTATGTAATTGAAACACCTAACGGTGAACGTTATACAAGAAACGGAAACTTCTTTATCGGTAAAGAAGGAATCCTTGAAACAAAAGACGGATACCCTGTTCTTGGGGAAAATGGGTATATCCGTGTAACAGATGATAAATTTAAAGTAAATGAAGACGGAATTATTTTTTCTGAGACTGAAGACCGAGAAATTGATCGTTTTCAGGTTGTCAGATTCGATAATGAACGTTATCTGAAAAAGATGGGAAACAGCTTCTACGCTGCAAATGATATTTCAGGTCCTGCACATATCGCTGAAGGTTCTGAGCGTCCTACATTTATGCAGGGGTACACAGAAACTTCAAATGTGAATGTAGTAAACGAAATGGTGCAGATGATTGAAGTGAATCGTGCTTATGAAGCAAACCAGAAAACCATTACAAGCCAGGATAGCATGATGGATACACTCTGGAGTAAAGTTGCGGTTTATAAATAGCAGGCGTTGCGGACCGGCGATTGAGGTCCGCTAGATGGGGTAGCGCGCAACTGTGTGCGCGCGCAGGGGAAGGCTTTCCCCTTTATTAAAAGGAAAATATTATGGTAAGAAGTTTATGGACAGCAGCTACCGGTATGAACGGTCAGCAGTCAAATATTGATGCAATTTCAAATAACCTTTCAAATGTAAATACAACAGGTTATAAACAGCAGCGTGTTGAATTCGAAGATTTGATTTATCAGAATTTAAAACTTGCAGGAACTCCTGCAACAGAAGATACAGTTACTCCGGTTGGAATCCAGCAGGGTGCCGGTGTAAAAGTTGCCGCAACTCAACGCATCATGAATCAGGGATCTCTCCAGAATACTGGTGTTGATACTGATGTTGCAATCGTTGGTGAAGGTTTCTTCCGTGTTCAGCAGTATGATGGAAGTTATGCTTACACACGTGACGGTTCTTTCAAAGTAGATATGAACGGTCAGCTTGTTACATCAAACGGGCTTCGTGTAATGCCTGAAATCATTCTTCCTGAAGGATATGATGTTTCTACATTGAATATTACACAGGGTGGTGTAGTTTCCGTAAAAGTAAATGGCGGAAATGAACCTGTCGAAGTTGGCCAGATGGAACTTTTCCGTTTTCCAAATGCTGTTGGACTTCAGGCTGAAGGAGATAATCTGTTTTCAGTAACAAATGCTTCAGGTGCCCCAATTGCAGGTCGCCCAGGATATGAAGGCTTTGGACAGACTCGCCACAAATTCCTTGAAATGTCTAACGTTTCTGTTGTAAATGAAATGGTTCAGATGATTACCGCTCAGCGCGCTTACGAATTTAATTCAAAATCGGTTCAGACAAGTGATTCTATGCTTTCAACAGCCGTAAACTTGAAACGATAGTAATTGATAATAAATAATTTTACTCCTTATCAACACCTTTGCATTAAATGCAAAGGTGTTTTTTTTTAATCAAATGGTCCCTGAGCTTGTCGAAGGGCCCATTTGATTTTTTAGTTTGGTAAACAAAGGAATTAAGCCTGTCTAAATTACAGTTGCTCAATTTGTTTTCACTATATCGTTAAATGAGACACTGGTATTTCTATAATTTACTTAAAATAAGTTTTGAGAGGTAGATTATGGAAGATTTGAATGTTTACGGGCTTTATTTGAAGGAAATGAAGAAAGAAGTTGAGTATCTGTCCGTGAAAGAAGAACAAAAACTGGTAAAGGAAGCCAAGAGTGGCGATAAAAAAGCCCGAGATAAAGTGATTACTTCATCTCTTCATTTTGTAATAAATGTAGCAAAAACATTTTCTGTGTCAAAAAGTCTCTCCAGGGAGGACCTTATTGGTTATGGGAATATTGGGCTTTTGAAAGCTTTTGAAAAATATGATCTTTCTTGCGGAACTCGTTTTATTACATATGCATCATATTGGATTTATAAAGAAATTAGTGATGCAGTTAAAAAATATTCCCGGTTTGTTCGTTTACCACAAAACTGCGAAGAACTCCTTTCAAAAGTAAATTCTATAATGGATTCATTTGAATTAAATATTTCTGAAAATGAAAAAATTGAAAAAACTGCATTGATTTTAGGAATAAGTCAATCTTGTGTTAAGAATCTTTTAGGAATCTCATGTGCTGTTATTTCTTTAGATTCCGGTTTTGAAAATCAGAATGAAGATTTTTCATTATCATTAATTGATAATATTTCTGATGAAAAAAATGTTTCACCATATGAATACACTGAAAAGCAAGAAATAAAAGAATTAATCTCTAATATGCTTGAAAACCTTCCAGAAGATGAAAAAAGGGTCCTTGTTTTGAGAAATGGCCTTGATAATAAGGGGTGCCGTTCTTTCAGAAAAATTGGACTTGAAATGGGAGTATCCAACGAAACTGTTAGGAAAATCGAGCGGCATGCATTAGAACATTGCCGAAAATATGAAAAAATACCTGATTTTGAAGGATATTTTGCAGCCTGATACATATAAAATATTCCTAAGAAAATTCTGTAATCAACCGATATTTGATATATGAATGTTTCAGCAATTAGTACATATACAGGATTAACAAACGGTTCGGCTGCAATACAGGCAGCAACTGAAAATGCAGATAAAGCAAAATTTTCAGAGTTATTGGATAAACTTCGTTCTGGAAATAAAGCTTCTTCTGAAAAACAAGGGGAATCTACACTTTCGTCTTCTCAGATTATGCAAAATGGCCGTTTGAATGGTGAATACACAACTGGTTTTCATGGAATGTATATTGCTGAATCTGATAAAACTTCTGCACCAAGGGGTGCTGCCGCTAATCAGGCAAATCCAAATGTAAAAACTAAAACAATAGACCGCACAAGCGAACTATATGAAAAAGCTCAGGAACTGGAAAATTACTTCGTTAAACAGATGCTTTCGGAAATGAGAAAATCAATCAATAAATCAAAAGATTCTGACTTTGCTACAAAAATGTACGAAGATATGCTTTGGGATGAGTATTCAGAAGCAATGACGAAAAATGCAGGATTTGGACTTGCGGATCAGATTTATTCTCAACTTGCCTAAAAATAAAAAAATTAAAAATTTCCCTAAACATTTTATTTTTCACTCCGATATTCCTATTAGAAGACCAATATTGGAGTATAAAAATGGAAAAATCACAGATTGAAACTTTCGAAACAATTCTTGACCTGGAAGATAATCTGATTTCTGAAATTGCTTTGATTCAGAAAAATATCCATGATGCAGTTTTGTCAAAATCTTGGGAAAACCTCACTTTGCTTATCAATAACATGAAAGATGCTTCATCTGATTTTGAAAAAATTGATTTGCAGCGTGATGAAATTCAGCGGGAAATGACTTCTGCAGAACTTCGTCCATACTCTAAAAAACTCTTAATTATGCGTTCAAAACTTTCTCAGTCAAAAATTCAGAATCAGGTATTGAACGATTACATAAGTATTACCCGCGGATTTATAAATGGTGTTCTTGATAAAGCATCTACAAAAACTTATTCACGTTACGGACAGATTGTTCAGAAGCAGCCGGTAAGTGTGCTGGTAAGTGCACACTATTAATTTGGGAGGCAAAGATTATGGGATCAACATTTTCAGGAATTGAACTTGGTAAGCGCAGTATTATGGCAAATACAGATGCCATCACAACTGCAGGACATAACATTTCAAATGCTAATACAGAAGGATATTCTCGCCAAAGAGTAAAAATTAAGGAATTTGATCCTCTTTATAAGCCGGATCTGAGTCGCCCGGAACGACCAGGCCTTATTGGACAGGGAGTTGATGTTCAGGCTATAGAACGTGTCCGTGATGAATTCCTCGATACTCGTATCGTCGCTCAGGCTAACCAGGAATCATACTGGGGAACTCGTTCTGAATATTACAATATGCTGGAACAGATTTATAACGAGCCTTATGATATTTCAATTCGCTCAAATATGGACAAATTCTGGGAAGGCTGGCAGGAACTTGCCATGAATCCGGAAAGTCAGGCAGCTCGTCAGGCAGTTGTTACTCGTGGTGAAACTTTGACAGATTCTATTCGTCAAAGATGGGAAAGCCTTGATGGAATTCAGAAGATTCTTGATTCTGATATTGAAGCCACAGTTCGTCAGGTAAATGATCTTGTTCGTCAAATTGCAGCAACTAATAATCAGATTGTTGAAAGCCGTGGACTTGGTGATAATCCAAATGACCTTCTTGACCGTCGTGATCTTTTAGTAGATAAACTTTCAACTCTTATTAATATTACTCGCGATACAAGAGACCCTGATGAATTTATGATTCATGTGGACGGACATATTCTCGTTCAGGGACATATAGCACGTGATTTTGCCCTTGAAACACGTCGCGATGATACTGGACTAAATAAAATCGTCTGGGCAGATACAGGAAATGATGCTTTATTTAGAGGCGGAAAATTAGGGGCTTTAGTTGAACTCCGTGATGTTGATCTTAGAAATGAAATTCAGAGTTTAAATACAATGACAATGAATTTCTCTGATCTTGTAAACGATGTTCACCGTAATGCTGCTGGTAGTAACAAAGTTACTGGCCTTGATTTCTTTGTTCAGCACGATTTCGTAGAAAATGTAAACGGAAACTTTGACCGTGATGGAGACGGTGTTCTTGATTCATCTTATGTTTTCAGATTCACAGGAACAAATGAACTTGATATGCAACAGCAGATTGGTTTGGAAGGTGTAATGACACTTAATGGAACATCTGGAAATGTTCAGATTGCTTATCATGCAACTGATACAGTTGAAACTGTAATTAACAGAATCAATGATTCTCCTTCAGAAGTGAAAGCATACCTTGACCGTAATAATCATCTTGTGCTTAAAGCTACAACAGCAATGAATCAGGAAAATCCTGATTTTGTAATTCGCCATGTTGAAGATTCAGGATTTTTCCTTGCTGGTTATTCTGGAATTCTTCAGGGAATTGGTGAAGAAAATGCCTATGATTTTGCACAGGCTGATGCAGTTAACTCATTGGCTGGAGCTCAGTTTGCAGTTAGCCCAGTAACAAATCCTTCGGCTTATGTTGCGGTAAATGATGCAATTCGTAATGACGTAATGAGTGTTGCAGCTGCATTTGTTGATCCGAATGGAAATGTTAACGCAGGGGACGGTCGTGCTGCTACAGAAATTGCTGCCATAAGAAATACAAAAATCATGATCGGTTCAGAAAGAACACTTGATGATTTCTTTGCAGATTCTGTTACAAATGTGGGACTTAAAGGCGAACAGGCAGAGATGAATCATTTGAGCCAGACAGCTATTATGAATGATCTGCGTTCAACTAGAGATTCTATTAGTGGCGTAAATATTGATGAAGAACTTGCTGACATTTTGAAATTTCAGCATGGATATAATGCAGCTGCAAAGTTTATTACAGTTTGGGATAACCTTGTAGACACAATAATTAACCGTCTCGGTGTTTAATTTTAGTATAGAAGATTTCAGGAGATAAATATGCAGAGAATCAGTTCTAAAATGTATAATAACGATACTCAGACAAATCTTAGACTTCAAGAAAGTCGTATGAATAATGTACAGAATCAGATTGGAAGTCAGCAGAAAATTCAACGGCTTCGAGACGATCCTCTGGCTGCTGGTCATCTTGTTCGTTATGAATCATTTCTGAACCGCGTAAATCAGTTTGAAAAAAATGCGGCAACACTTACAGATGAATTTGCTCTCCGTGAAGGTTATATGCAGGATTCTCTTGATATCATGCAGAGAATTCGTGAACTTGCTGTAACAGGTGCCAACGGAATCTATACAAAAGAAGATCTTTCAAATATGGCAACTGAAGTTGATGAACTTCTTTCTCAGCTTGTTCAGAATGCCAATGCTGTAAGTTCTGATGGAAATGCGCTTTTTGCAGGTACAAATACAAAGGCTACAGCTTTTGAAGTTGAAATGGGGAATGTTGAAGGTTCAGGAGTTCCTCTTGTTCAGAATGTAAAGTATAACGGAAATATCGATGTTAACATGATCGAAATTGACGAACATAAATACATGGCAAATGACAATGCCGGAAATAAAACTTTCTGGGCAGAAAACCAGCAGGTTTACGGTGCCCGTGATGTTTCTGCATGGCAGGCTTCAAGTGACAGTGTTATTTCCATTGATGGTGTTGAAATAAAAATTTCCGCCGGTGACAATGCATACGCTTTGGTTTCAAAAATCAATTCAAGCGCAGCTGCAGTTAAGGCCAGTATTGATCCAGTGACAAACAGCCTGAATCTTGCAACAACAGACGCACGTCAGATGTGGGTTTCAGATATAAACGGAAAAGTAATGAATGAACTTGGAATCGTAAATGATTCTACTCAAAAACCTCCATACAACTTTGCAAAGGGTGTACGTGTTGCAGGTGGTTCAATGTTTGATACAGTTATTGCTTTCCGTAATGCGCTTCTTGCTGGGGATAATGAATCAATCGGTGGCCGTGTTCTTGGTTCATTAGATATGGGGATTGACTCACTTGTAAGCCGACTTGCAAAAAGTGGAAGTGAATATGAAAGGGCACAGATGAATGTAACACGTTCTTCTAAACTTGCTCTTGATGTAACACAGCAGATTTCCCGTGAAGGGGATCTGGACTATACAAAAGCAATTACCGATTTGAAAATGCTTGATTATGCAAATCAGGCTACACTAAGCCAGGCTGGGAAGATGTATTCAAGCACTTTACTTAACTACATGCGATAGGATGGAAAAAAATGACAGTAAACACAAAAGCAAATAAAATGGTTGAAGTACCTGATGATCACATTCTTACAATACCAGAAGGAATATTCGGTTTTGAAGATTTTACAAAATATGCACTGATTGATTCTGAATATGAGCCTTTTTTGTGGTTGCAGAGTATTGAAAATGCTGAAGTGGCATTTTTAATTGTTGATCCATTTTTAATCTGTTCAAGTTATGAAACCGATATTGATGATGAATCTTTGAAAAAAATTGGTATTTCAAAACCAGAAGATATTATTATTATGACTATTGTAACAGTTCCTTCAAATGGTACTCCAATAACTGCCAATTTTGCAGGACCTCTTGTTATAAATAAAAATACCCGTGAGGCTATGCAGGTTATTATTAATGATAACCGTTGGTCAACAAAGGTTGATATTATGGCAATGCTTCAGGGAAACGGGGAGGAAAAATAATGCTTATTCTCGCCCGAAAAATTGATGAAAAAATAAAAATCGGAAATGACATAACTCTCACCATTATCAGCGTACAGGGCGACCAGGTGAAGATTGGGGTGGAAGCTCCAAAAAATGTGAAAGTTTTCCGACAGGAAGTTTTTGATGCTATTCAAGAAGAAAATAAAGCGGCTCTTGCTTCTCCTTCTCAGAATGAAACTGCAGTAACTGCACTGTCAAAACTTTTCAAAAAAAATGGTTAGTCTTGACCTGTTTCATATTTTTTTATTATAATAATAACACTTTATAAAGTTATTTTAATTAAGGAGCTCTATTCATGCCTTGTGGTAAGAAAAGAAAGCGCCAGAAGATGGCCACACATAAGCGTAAGAAGATGCTTAGACGCAACAGACACAAGAAATAGTCTATTTCCTTGTTGACGTTGTGGTGTCAAATAAGACCGTGCAAGTTCATTTTAATAATGGACTACGCGGTCTTTTTTTTTTATACTACTCTTAATTACTACTGAATTTTATGTACTTGGAAACTATTAATTCACCTGCAGATATTCAAAAACTCTCTCAAAAAGAAATTTCAGAACTTTCGTCTGAACTTAGGCAGAAAATTCTTTCTGTGGTTGGTAAAAATGGTGGACATCTTGCAAGTAATCTTGGTGCAGTAGAACTTACTATTGCTTTGCATAGGGTTTTTTCAACACCTAAGGATGCAATTATTTTTGACGTCAGTCATCAGTGTTATGCTCATAAACTTTTAACAGGCAGACTTCCTCAATTTGATACTGTCCGTCAACATCAGGGACTTTCCGGTTTTACTAATATAGAAGAAAGTGAACATGATTTTTTTACAAGTGGTCATGCATCTACTTCGATTTCATCTGCACTGGGGTTATTAACAGCATGGGAAAAACAGGGACATGATGGAAAAGTAGTAGCAGTTATTGGGGATGGTGCCCTTACAGGCGGTCTTGCTTTTGAAGGATTGGAACATGCTGGACAGCTTTCTAAAAATTTGATTGTTATACTTAATGATAATCAAATGTCTATCGACCATAATACCGGCTCTGTTTCTCGTTATCTTTCCCGTCTTACAGTTTCTTCAAGATATCAATCTTTCCGTTATAAAATAGATCGTGCAATCGATAAAATTCCATATATCAATAAATCTCTTGAAAAATTGGTTTTCCGGTTTAAGCGTTCGATAAAAGGTCTTATGCTTACGAATAATCTTTTTGTTGACCTTGGCTTTGAATATGTGGGACCGTTGAATGGTCATAATGAGATGAATCTTGAACATGTTTTACGAAGGGTAAAAAAACTTCATAGACCTGTTGTCGTTCATGTGGTGACTAAAAAAGGAAAAGGGTATTCATATGCCGAAGAAACCCCGGAGAATTTTCATGGTGTAGGTCCATTTGATGTAAAAAACGGGGTACTGAAAAAATCAAATAAACTGACTTTTACAGAAAGTTTTAGTAATTCGATAGTAAGTCTTGGCCGTAAAAATGAAAAAATAGTGGCTATAACTGCTGCTATGGCCCAGGGAACTGGACTTTCAAAGTTTGAGCGAAAATTTCCTGCCAGATTTTTTGATGTCGGAATTGCTGAAGAGCATGCAGTTACCTTTGCAGGCGGTTTAGCACGTGGCGGTATGATTCCGGTTTGTTGTATTTATTCTACATTTATTCAACGTTCTGTGGATCAGATTATTCATGATATTTCATTGCAAAAACTCCATGCTATTTTTGTTTTGGACAGGGCAGGAGCAGTTCCAGGAGATGGTGCAACTCATCAGGGAATTTTTGATATTGCTCTTTTTCGTCCTGTTCCGGAAGCAATAATTTTAAGTCCTGTTAGTGATGTAGATTTACATCTGTGTTTAAGATGGGCAGTAAATTCTGCAGCTTCATGTGTATTTATTCGTTATCCAAAACTTTCATGTCCTGAAGAATTGGATGCATTCCGTCAGCCTGTTTCCTTGGGTAAAGGAATTTTTGTACCCGCTGCGGATTTTTCAAATTTATCTGATTCTGAATTTGTTTCAAGAACAAGAAAAAAACTTGTTGTTACTACAGGCGGGATGTTCACTGAAGTTCAGTCCGCTTGTAAAAAATACATAATGGAAAATTCAGGACTTGCTGATATTTTTGTACTGAGATTTATAAAACCATTTGATGAAACATATTTTAAGGATTTGGTCGCCCGATATGATGAAGTTATTCTTGTTGAAGATGGTGTAAAAACAGGTGGAATTTCAGAATATCTGGAAATATTGCTATTGAAGAATGATTATAAAAATATCAAGATTCTTGCCTTTGAAGAGAAATTTTATTCTCACGGAACTCGTGAAGAAGTTCTTTCTGAAGCAGGTTTAGGAATTGAAGATATATATAAAGCTTTGATTTAAACTTTTAAATTATATTTTATTATATTTAATTTATTATATTTAATATGGAGGACTTATGATTATTGCTATTGACGGACCTGCAGGAACTGGAAAATCTACAATTGCTTCAAAAGTTGCAGAAAAATTGAATATTACGAATTTAAATTCAGGAAGTTTTTATCGTGCCCTTACTATGGCAATTCTTGATAATAATATTGATTTTTCTGATCAAAAATTGGCTGCAGAATTTGCAAGAAAACAGAAACTTGAATATGTAAATTCTCATTTGATTCTTAATGGAGTTGATGTTAATGATCATCTTCATGACGACCGTATATCAGCTAATGCATCACAAGTGTCTTCCAATGTTGAAATTCGCCATTATGTGAATGAAGTTATGCGGGAAATAACAAAAAGTCTTTCTATCGTTTGTGAAGGAAGAGATATGACAACTGTTGTGTTCCCAAATGCAGAATATAAATTTTACCTTGATGCTTCGCTTGATGTTCAGGCACAACGTCGCTTTGATCAGGGAGTTTCTAAGCTTTCTTTGGAAGAAATAAAGGAATCTATTCGAAAACGTGACGAAATGGATAAAAATAAAGCTGAAGGAAGTTTGAAAATTGCTCCTGATGCTACTTATATTGATACTTCAAACTTGACGATAGAGCAGGTTTGTGAGATAATATTTAAACAAATTTCATAACATAAAGGGTTTATAATGGAAGAAATGGAAGTGGTAAAAGAAAACGCTCAGAACTCCAGAGATGTTTTCCAGACACAGTTAGAAGAATCACTTAAGGAGTTTAATGCACCACAGGCTGGACAGCTTGTAGAAGGAATCGTTGTTTCAGTTGCCAATGATTATGTTTACGTAGATATCGGAGACAAATCAGAAGGTTTGATTCCTGTACAGGAATTTTCTGGAGACCTGCCAAAAGAAGGTGACAAAGTTCAGGCTTTGCTCACAGGTCATGACAAGAACGGACCAGTTCTCTCAAAGAGACGTGCTGATTCAAAACGCTTCTCAAAAGAAGTTAGTCAGGCATTTAAAGATGGCCTCCCAGTTGATGGTGTTATTGTAAAAGTTGTAAAGAGTGGTTACGAAGTTGATCTCGGCATTGAACGTGCTGCTTTCCTTCCAATCAGTCAGTCTGATGCAGATAAAGTTGAAAAACCAGAAAGTCTGCTCGGTGTAAAATCAAAATTCTATATCGAACGTCTTTATTCAGACAAGAAACTTAATCCTGTAGTTAACCGCCGTAAGTATCTTGAAGAACAGATTAATTCAAAACGTGATGAATTCTTCAATACAGCAAAAATCGGTGATTCTGTAAAAGGTACAGTAAAATCATTTACAAGTTTCGGTGCTTTCATTGATCTTGGTGGTTTTGATGGACTTCTTCATATCAATGATATGAGTTGGGGTCATGTTGCTCGTCCAAAAGATTTTGTTAAAAAAGGTCAGGAAATTGAACTTAAAGTAATTCGTCTTGATCCAGCAGAAAAGAGAATTAATCTTTCTCTGAAACACTTCTCAGAAGATCCTTGGATGCATTTTGAATCAAAATACAATGTTAATGACATTGTAAAAGGAAAAGTTACAAAACTTACAGATTTTGGTGCTTTCGTTGAACTGGAAGAAGGAATCGAAGGTCTTGTTCATATCAGCGAATTCTCTTGGACAAAGAAAATTAACAAACCTGCTGATGTTGTAGCAAAAGATCAGGAAGTTGAAGTAATGATTCTTGGTTACGATATCCAGGCTGGTCGTGTTTCTCTTGGTCTTAAACAGACTACAGACAATCCTTGGGATTCAATCACAGAAAAATATGCTGTTGGAACAAAAGTTTCTGGAAAAGTTGTAAAACTTACAAATGTTGGTGCATTTATCTCTCTTGAAGATGGAATTGACGGATTCCTCCATGCAGACGATATTTCTTGGACAAAGAAAGTTAAACATCCTGGAAGTGAACTTAAAGTAGATCAGGATGTTGAAGCCGTTGTTCTTGAATGCGATCCTGAACAGCACAGAATTCGTGTTGGACTTAAACAGCTTACAGATGATCCATGGAAAGCATTTGCAGAAGAATACAAAGCTGGATCTACACTTGAAGGTGAAATTACTTCAATTACAGACTTTGGTCTTTTCGTAAAGGCTCCAAACGGAATTGAAGGTCTTGTAAACAAAGCTAACCTTAGTGATGATAAAGATGTTCCATTCGAAGAAGCTGTTGCAAAATACAAAGTTGGTGACAAAATCAATGTATTCGTTGTAGATGTAAATGTTGATAAAGAAAAGGTTGCCTTCTCTGTTCGTGAATATAAGAGAAAACAGCAGCGTGATGAAATCTCACAGTATATGTCATCTACAGGAAATGATGATGATGGAGCATATACAATCGGAGATTTGCTTAATTCAAAAAGTGAATAAATAAAATTTCACATTTGAATTACTTTAGAAATTAAGTAAGTAAAGCAAGAAAACGCATTGTATGTTTAATAACTGCAATGCGTTTTTTGTGATACGGGCACTATTAGGGATGAAAGAAAGAGACAGTTTATTCCTTCAGAAAGTCCGATTTTTAGCAGGTAATAACCAGTATTTTGGTGAACTTGTAGTAATTGCAAAAGATATATCAACAAAAGATCTTCCAGTTCTTGTTACTTCGTCTGATTTACTTTTGCGAAAAGGGTTTTCTGAAACAATTGCTTTTTGTAAGTTCAAAACGCTGGAAATATTCGAATCAATTTCTTGTGAATCTGATGGATCTGCAGGGGATTCTAATAACAGAATAATTTCAGCTCTGAAAACAGCAGAAAGTAATACTGCTTTTTTTCTTGATAATATCGAAAGATTATCTACTGATTCTCAAGAAGAAATTCTTGGACTTCTGGAAGAAAATTACTTTGCTTCTAAAAATATTCTTTTTATTGCTGGTTCGAGTGTAAATCTAAATGAACTTGCAGAAAAAGGTCTTTTTTCGGCAAAACTAGCTTTCAGGCTGGGACTTCTGGAAGTAAATGTTTCTTCCCTTAATGAAATCCGTAACGGTGTTAAGTCTTTATCCTGGGTTTTTTTGAAGGGTGCTAATTCATCATCTGGAAAAAATATTAAAGGCTTTACTGAATCGGCACTTCAAGCTTTAGAAAGTAATTTTTGGAAAAATGGTGTTTTCCAACTAAAAACTTCCATTGAATTTGCCGTTTCGGTTTGTGAAACCGATTTTATCGATAAAGAACAGCTGCCTATTTCAGGTTCTGTTTCAAATGATATGCATGCTGTGGTTTTTGAATCACTTGGTGAAGATAAAACTATGAAAACGGCTCTTGATTCTTTTAAGCGTTATTACGTTATGAAGATTCTTGAAGAAAATGGTAATAATCAGACTCAGGCTGCTAAAGTTTTGGGCTTACAACGAACTTATGTTTCCCGTTTGTTAAACGAGCTTCATATTCGATAAGATAAATAGATATATAATAAAATATTTCGAGGTATAAAATGTCGGAAAAAAACGAAAAAACAACATCTTCAGAAAAACTGAACAGTTTTATTGAAAAAAACAGAGTATGTCTTTTTACTGTTTTAGGAGTTCTTGTAGTTGCTGTAATTTGTTATACAATTGTTCTTTCAGTTTCTTCTAAATCTAAAGAAAAAGCACTTTCACAGATTGATGAAATTACTTATGTTCTTACAAAGGATTCTGCAGGGCTTGAAGATGCAGAACTTGAAGCAAAGAGAGCTGTTGCTCTTGAAGCTGTAACTCCTTTCCTTAATAAGGGTGGCGTTGCCGGCGTTCGTGCAAATATGCTTGCTGCTGATCTTGCTTTCCAGGCAAAAGATTTTGCTAAAGCTTTTGATTATTACGCAGCTGCTGCATCAAAGAGTAAGAAATCTTATACAGCACCTTTAGCTTACTACAACATGGGTGTATGTGCTGAACAGCTTGGTAATGCAGAAGATGCTATTGCAAATTATAAGAAAGCTTCTGATTCAGAAGGCTTTGTTCTTAAATCACATGCTCTTTTCTCTTTAGGCCGTGCTTATGAATCGAAGAATGATAATGAAAAAGCTGCTGAAGCATATAATTCTATTATCAATGGTTCACCAGATGATATTTGGGCAAATGTAGCTAAAACACGTCTTCTGGATATGAAAGCTAAAGGAAATATTCAGTAAATTCTGGATTATATTGAGTTATCCTATGAGAACATCCTGTAAAGAATTTAAGTGGTTTGTATTTTCACTTTTTCTTACAGGATGTTTCTTTTTAACCACATCCTGCGGTTTGGATATGGTTTATTATATTTCTTCTCCTGAAACTGTATATCATCGTCCTGAATATTCAAGTAACTTCGAAGAACGTTATTTTGAGTTTTCTACAAACGAAATTAATGACTTCAGTGATTTTGTTTTTTTAGGAACCTATGTTTATTATAAAATATATTCCCGTTATGATGATCCTTCGTCTTCTTCGGATTTAATGTCCGAAAGAGATACTTTATATTCTCTTTCTGTATCTGATAATACTACTTCTGCTGCAACAAAAATGATTGATACATATAAGTATCAGCCACTTCAATGTTATGATGATACAGTAAAAGGTCCTGTTCCGTGTTTAATACCAGCAGACGGTACAGGAGATCGGAAAAGAGTCACTATTCGCCTTACTGATTATCAGGATATTTCGGAATACAAAGCTCGAGTTACATATAAAGCAAAAGGGGAAGAAATAGAAATAGGTTCCTATCCAATTAGAAATAACGCTTTTACTACTTTTAACTTTGGAAGAACAGGTGATAAGGATAAAAAGCCTGAAAAGGGTGCTTCTGAAGAAGATGTATCTTATACAGATTTTGAACCTCGTGCGGATAATACATTTTATGTAGCATTATATGCTGTTGCAGTTGGACGAGATATGTATTATACCCAATATTATTCAAATATTTTATATCTCGGCTGTGTGCCGATAAATGCAAATGAAAAAGACAATTAGTTGTGTCATTTTTAGATTATTGCATAACATTTATTAATATGATAATATTTTCTATTGTAATAATTTAGTAAACTTATATTTAAAGGAGTTCCTAATGTCAGGACATAGTAAATGGGCCACCATT
>JAKSTM010000010.1 GCA_024402565.1 Treponema sp.
AGTCCTTAAAATCAGCCTAGTTAAAGTGTCCAATAATTGGGGTGCACTTCAAAGGCAGCTTTTTTTTTGTTCAAAAAATATTAATTATTCACCATCACGTGAAACGGATGTGTGTTTTGTCTGGTATTTTTTAAGCATAGCAACGGCATTTTTCTTTCCGTTGTATACGAAACCACCGTTCCAGTATTCGAGGGCAGCGAAAAGGGCGTTACCACCGTCCTGGCTGTCTGATTCCTTTGTACGGAATGAAACGTAGTTTGCAAGTTCCATAAAATCGTTCTTATGAAGACAATCCAAACGCTTTCTATTGAAGTCATTCCATTTTTCAAGATCAGTAAAACCTTCACCTTCATCCTGAACAATAATGTGTGCATGTGTTGGGCTGAAAGAATACCAAACTGTAACTTTTTTATTGATGTCACAGTGGTTACCATGTTTTACAGCATTTTTAATCACTTCAGAAATCTGCTGTTCAAGAAGGTTTAATTCTTTAATTTCTGTAGGAGCAGACTGTACGATAAGCAATGTAAAATATCTAATCTGTCTGAAATCAGAAGGAAATTCTTTTTTCAACATATTTGTTTTGTCGAAAAGTGGGTCATTCTCGTCAGATCTAAGTTCTTTGAATTCCTGTTCCATATAATAAATTTAACCTCCTTTTTATTCTTTAACCATTAAAAGGCCTTCTTCAACACTATTTGCAATAGGGAAGTAACCCATAAGCTTTGTAAGTTCGATAACTTTTTTTACAGAGCCATGAATGTTAGAGATAGCCAGTTTAAGGTTCATCTTTTTGATTGTTGAACAAATATAAATAAGTGCACCAATTCCAGAAGAGTCAATGTAATCAACCTGTTCAAGGTTAATGACGAAATTTTTTACATTCTTTTCAAGCATCTTCATTACAAGTTCTTTCAGCTTGTATGAATTGTAAAGATCCATTTCGCCGTTTACGTCAATAATGTAAACATCTCCATTCTTGCGTATTTTCAGTTCCATAAAGAAGCTCCTTTAAGTATATATTCCAGTCTTATTATTCAACTTTGATTACAAGCAAACTTGTATCATCGAACTGCTGATTTGATCCAATATATTTTTTCAAATCGTCTTTTACACGATTTGAAATGTTTTTTGCACTATCATTTACATGTGATGTAATGATCTTTTCTAATTTTTGGGAAGAATATTGTACACCATTTTCATCCAGGGATTCAATTACACCGTCGGTACATGCAACCAATATGTCACCAGAATTAAGCTGGATGTTTATATCGTTGTAAACAGAATCCTTTTCAACTCCAAGAGGTTCTGTCATCATAGAAACCTGCTTAATTGTTTTTTCTGCAGATGAATACAAAAGAACCAGGTTGTTGCCACAAGTAGCAATCTGAGCTTCTTTTGTGATGCTGTTGTAATTTACTAATGCAATACTTGCAAAATGGTCAATTTTCATTGTTTCGTTACAGATACCACGGTTTGCCCATGCCAAAATTGTAGCTGCGCTTTGTGGTGTATTTACGATAAGTCGCAAAATGGAACGAATCATCAGCATGATAGTGAGGGAATTCATTCCTTTTCCTGCAACGTCACCAACGATAAATGATATTCTGTCTTTTCGAGAAACGATAATATCGTAGAAATCTCCACATACATTTTCAGCGGCTGTTGAGAAACATCCAATTCCAAGTCCAGGAATTACAGGCAGTTTTGCAGGAATAAGTTCTTTTTGAATCTTAGAAGCAATATCACCACCCTGAGTCAGTTTTTTATGTTCTGCGTAAGTAAGGAAACTATTAAGTGGTTTCATTGCTGTTGCAGTTGCTTCTGTAAGGATTACCGCTGTTTCAAGGTCTTTTGTTGTGAACTTTTCTTTTCCTGGGTCACGCGAAAGTGCTATTACACCAGTAACGCCTTCCTGTTGCTTGATTGGAACGAATATATAGCTGCCACATTTAAGGAAATCTTCAGGTCCATTCTGGTAAATACGATGATCCTTTACTGAATCCGTAACAAGAACCGGTTCCCCACCAGTTGCGATTTCCCCAAAAACATTGTCCTGAAGAGGGAACTGTGCGAAACGAAGGTTTGTTTCAACACGGAGAGGTTTGTGAGGAAGATCATCAGGGAGTTTGTATGGAGGTGGGAATGTTCCCTTTAATGATTTTACGGCAAGAAGATTATCAAAATCATCAGCCATAAGAATTACACACCCATCAGCATTAACTCTTTCTGTAAGAAGATTGTTACAATAGTCCAGGAACTTTTCCATGCTGTCTTCAGTAGTAAAATACGAAGATGCTTTTGCAATAAGTTCCTTGTTAACTTCTATGATACGGTTGAATCTGTCTTTTTCAGCCTGGAAAACTTCTTTGCTAACAGAGTTTGCATCGATAAAGCCTTTAAGTTCAGCTTGTTTTTTTGCATTTTTCTTTTCTTCACGTTTTTGTGGATTTCCAAAAGCCATGATAAGAGAGTAAAGAAGAAGGACAACTTCAACGAGAAGAATAATTACAACGAGATAAAATATTGATGGCTGGAAATAAGTGTAAACTGCTCCGGATACAAAAATTCCTGATGCCAGATATAAAATAAAACTTGGTTTTCCACTATTTCTGATTTTTGCAACAAGGAAAGATAGAATAAGAAGTATTCCCAATCCTGCAGCAATTAAAAGTGGTACACCAACAAAAGAATCGATATTCATGTCTAGATTCATGTTTGGGTTCAAATTCAAGCTCCTGTCAAAATGCTTATCGCTTTTAATTCAAGTTTCATTTTAACATTGTATTTTTTTGCCGTCAAGTTTTTAATACAAGTACAATATATTGTAGAATAATTATATTGTTATCAATAATTAAATATTGTATTATGTAATTTGTATATATTTAAACAACATCTTGGGGTTAATAATGACAACATCAGAAGATATTAAAATCGATGAACCTACCGCTAATAGCAAAGTTGAAGTTTCTAAAAACGAGAAAGACGATGAGATTTCACTTATTGATCTGGTTGCTGTTCTTTTGAAACATAGATTCCTTATTATAATTACTACTCTTGTTGCTGCATTTGCAGTTGTTATTTATTCAGTAGTAAGTTTGAAACTGCCTCCAGAAAAATCTTATTTACCAAACACATATAAACCAAAAGCAACAATGATCATTATGAATAATGATTCCGGTGGTTCTTCCATTGCTTCTATGCTTTCTTCCAGCGGACTTGGTAGTCTTGCGGGCCTTGCTGGTGTTTCAACAGGTGGATCCTCGAATAGTGCTCTTGCAACTTATCTTCTTAAAAGTGACAGTTTCCTTGATTCTATTACAGATAAATTTGGTCTTATTGAAAAATGGGAAATTGAAAAGGCTCCACGAACAACAACACGTGATACTTTGAAAAAAATGATTGATGTTTCATATGAGGGAAGTACAGGAGTTTTTACAGTTAGTTGTGAAGATACAGATCCTCAATTTGCATGTGAAATAGTTGATTTTTGTGTTGAAAAACTCGAACAGAAATTTCTAGAATTGGGACTTGATAAAAATATTCTGGAAAAGAAAAATCTTGAAGAAAATATTGATCTTACAAAAAATAAAATCATTGAACTGGAAAATGAAATTAGAAAGCTCGAATTGAGAGTTTCTGATGTTTATTCTTCAAGCAGTGTTGAAGCTATTTCTCTTCAAACAAATCTTTTGAAACTTGAACTGGAATCGCAGAAATCAATTTATACCCAATTGAAAACACAACTTGAACTTTTGAAGATTAATCTTGCTACAGAAAAACCTTTGTTCCAGATTCTTGAAAGAGCTTCTATTCCTGATCAGAAATCCGGACCTAGTCGTGGAAAATTGTGTATTATAGTAACTTTTGCAGCATTTTTCGTTTCTGTATTCCTTGCATTCCTTTTGAACGCTATTGGGAATATCAAAAAAGACGAAGAAGCAATGAAAAAACTTTCGGTTGGAAGAAGGGTTAAGAAAAGTGGAAAATAAGATAATTACTAAGACAAATATCACAAAGAATATAGAAATCGACACAAATAGCATAAATCGATTATTCATAAAACGGATTGCTGTTTGTTTAGTATTATTTTCAGTTTCATTCGGTATGTTTGCTCAGGCAAAAATGACTTCAGCTTCTGAATTCCCAACTGATGCATCTATGCGTACACAAGCTCCAGGAACACAAAGAACTTTGGCTCCAAACTCTCAGCTTGCTATGTCTTCTGGTGATTATCCTGTTACTGCCGGTGATGTTTATTTGCTTGCATTTGCTGCTGGTTCAAGTTCTGTAAATTATTCAATTTCGGTAGATACAACATATAAAATTCGTGTTGCAAATCTTGGTGTTTTGAATGTACAGGGCCTTACTTTTGCACAGCTTAAAAAGCAGGTTGAAGACATTGTTGCAAAAAACTATCCATTAAGTGGTGTTCAGTTTGCTCTTTCTTCACCTGCAGTTTTTCAAGTTACTCTAAAGGGTGAAGTTGTTCAGACTGAAGTAAAACAGGCTTGGGCATTAACAAGACTTTCTACTCTTGTTGCAGGTTGTTTTACAAATTATTCATCATCCCGTGATGTTCTTGTCACTTCTGCAAATGGAAAACAGAAGCATTATGATCTTTTTCTGGCAGACCGTCTTGGTGATTTGACACAGGATCCATATGTTCGTCCTGGTGATGTTATTACTATAAATAGAGCAGAACGTCGTGTGACTGTTTCAGGCGCTATTGAGAGACCAGGTTCTTATGAGCTTAAAAAAGGTGAAAACCTTATGACTTTGTTCGAATATTATGGCGGTGGTTTTACAGGTTATGCTGATAAAAACAGAATTGAAATTCATCGTTTTAATGCAGAAACCCTTCAAACCAGTGTCTTCTATTTAACTGAAAAGGATCTTGAAAAAGACTTTGCGCTTTGTGATTACGATAAAGTTTCTGTTGTTGCTTCAAGTGACTTACGTCCTGTAATGTTTATGGAAGGGGCAATTTCTTCCTCTGGTGGAGGATTTTCTTCTGAAACATCTACAGTTGCATCAATGGATCGTATTTCAATTCGGTTTGATTATGATACAAACTATGCTTCTCTTTTAAGATCATCGTCTTATTACTTTCTTTCATCGTCGGACTTAAGCAATGCATATATTATGCGTGGCGATAAAATTATTCCTATTGATATTAATAAGCTTTTATACGAACCAACTTATTTCTCTGAAGAAATTGTACAGCCTTATGATGTTCTTCGTGTTCCATTTAAGCTTTATTATGTAACTGTTTCTGGAGCAGTTGCAAATCCAGGACGTTTTGCATTTATTCCTGATCGTGGATGGGAATATTACATTGGTCTTGCAGGTGGTTTTCTTGACGATGTAAACGTTGGTAAAAAAGTTGAAATTATGGATGTGAATGGAAATGTAATGAAACTTACAGATCCAATTACTCCAGAAACAACAATTAGAGCATGTTCTAATAGACCAAGTTATCAGATTAACCGTAATATTTCACCTTGGCTTGATATTATTACTGCTATTGCAAATACAATTCTGGCTGTTGTCGGAATTTATGGCTTGTTTAAGTAGCCGTTATTGACCTGATTTTCTATTTAATATAATATAGAAAAACACCCCTTGGAGTTCACTAGTGGAACTTCCTTGTCCAAAAGGAGGTACTGAGAAACGTTAGTTTTTCAGGTGTCAGTAGAGCAAACGTTGTTTCTTTATATGATATTTAACCGCCTCCTGTTAATTAAACTTATAAAGTCTTAATTAAGGCTTTATGTCTAATAGGAGAATACTTATGAGAAAGTATGAACTTATGACAATTTTCCCACTCGATGAGGAAAAGTCAAAAAAAGGCACTGAAGATGTACGCAAAGTACTGACAGATTTCGGTGCAGAAATCACAGAAGAAAAACTTTTCGGTGATCGTGACCTTTGCTACGAAATTGCAAAAAACAAGAAAGGACGTTTTGTTCTTTTCAATCTTAACGTTAAT
This sequence comes from Treponema sp., assembly GCA_024402565.1. Taxonomy (GTDB): domain Bacteria; phylum Spirochaetota; class Spirochaetia; order Treponematales; family Treponemataceae; genus Treponema_D. The sequence continues at coordinate 5,993 of JAKSTM010000010.1, forward strand.
CCAGAAAAAATTGTTGAAATTGAAAAACAGTTTATGATTACAAATAATCTGCTTAAATCACAGTTTGTTAGACTGGAAGATAAATAAGCAATTAAAAAATTATTTTATAGGTCCAAGTAGATTAATATAAACTTAGAAAAATAGCTAAGACTATATATAAAAACTTTATATAAAACTATAGATGGAGGTTTCTTATGACAGATATAAATCATGTTATGCTTATCGGGCGTCTTACAAGGGATCTTGACGACAGAAGCTTTGGCTATGTTGGAAATGGTCAGTGTAGAGCTAATGTAAGTATTGCTGTTAACAGAAGCCGAAAGAATGGTGATGCTTGGGTTGATGAAGTAAGTTATTTTGATGTGACTATCTGGGGAAAACAGGCAGAAAATCTTAAACCTTATCTTACAAAAGGAAAACAGATTGCTGTAGAAGGTTTCTTAAAGCAGGATAGATGGGAAAAAGATGGGCAGAAATTCAGTAAAGTTACAATTACTGCAAATAATGTTCAGCTTTTAGGCGGAAGAGATAATGGTGGAAATGGTGGTTTCGGTAATAATACTAATTCCTTTGCCGGGGGTGCACCAGTTTTCCAGCCTGCAACTACAACTGCAGCTCCTTCTTATTCAGGTGGTTATGATTCAAACATGTCTTTTGGTGGAACAGGTAGTGATTTCCCAGAAGATATTCCATTCTAATTTGAAATAAATGATAACAGGAGACTAATATGTCTGAAGAAATGATGGAAGAAAAAGTAGAAATGAGCCAGGAAGCAGTTATGTCTGCACCTGCAGCAGAATCTGATGGACGCGAAGAAGATCGCGATGCTCGTAAAGCAAAAACTTTCTATCGCAAGAAGGTTTGCCGTTTCTGTGCAAATAAATCAAAGATTGATTATAAAGAAGCTGACAATCTTCGTCGCTATATGACAGAACGCGGAAAGATTCTCCCACGCCGCATTACTGGTACATGTTCAAAACACCAGCGCGAACTGGCAAAAGCTATTAAATGTGCACGTTCAATCTGTTTGCTGCCATACGTAGCTGACTAATAAAATTTAATTCTATAAAATCATGCCAACTCCTGGTAATGATTTTCAAAAGGTTTTATAACCAATAAAATTTAGGAGCTTGTAAAATGAAAGTAATTTTGAATGTTGATGTTAAACATCTTGGTGAAGAAGGTGATGTAAAAAACGTTGCTAATGGTTATGCTCGTAACTTCCTTCTTCCACGTAATCTGGCTGTTCCTTACAATGAAGCAACAGTAGCTATTTTTGAAGCAAAGAAAGCTGAAATCGAAGCACGCAAAGAACAGAAACGTAAAGATTCTGCTTCTCTTAAAGAAAAGCTTGAAGGTCTTGAAGTTGAACTTATTATGCCAGCTGGAGCAAACGGAAAACTTTTCGGTTCTGTAACAAACACTGTTGTTGCTGATGCTCTTGCAAAACTCGGATTCGAAATTGAACGCAAACGTATTGAAATTGCTGGTTCTGCAATTAAAGCTGTTGGTTCTTACAAAGTAACTGTAAAACTTTACGAAGCTCAGACAGCTGAAGTTAAAGTAAATGTAAAACCACAGGAAACAGAAGATTCTTCTGCAAAAGCTAAAGAATCAAAAAAAGCTGAACCTGCTGCAGAAACAAAAGCTGAATAATTTGTAAATTAGGACGGACTTTTGTAATAAGCTCGCTGCCTTTTAAGGTGGCGGGCTTTTATTGTCTATAGGTCTTATAATGTGGATAACATGTGTAAAGCATGTGTATTTTATGTGTATTTTATGTGTATTTTATGTGTATTTTTTTTGAAAAGGGATAAAAAATGGAAGTTGAATTAAAAGATAGAATTCCACCTCATAGTATAGAAGCAGAACAAGCGGTTCTGGGAGCTCTTCTTCTTGATTGGGGAACAATGGGGGAAGTAATAAATTATCTTCGTCCAGAAAGATTTTATTCTCTCCAAAACCAAGTTATTTATGAAGGTCTTTTGTCTCTTTTCAAGCAGAATATACATGGTGATATCCTGGCATTGGTAAATGAACTTACAAAGCTTGGGAAATTGGAACAGGCTGGAGGGACTGCATATATTGCATCTCTTACAGATACAGTTCCATCAAGTGCTAACATTGAATATTATGCAAAAATTGTAATGGACCGTTCAACCCGACGTGATCTTATTAAGATTTCTTCAGAAATGAGAAGTTCTGCTTTTGATGTTGGAAGAGAAAGTGCAGATCTTCTTGGTGAAGCTGAACAGAAAATTTTTGCACTTAATGAACGTAATGAAACGACCACAATTTATTCAATGCAAGATGTTATGACACGAACTGTTGAATTGATTGACGCCCGAAGCAGAAGTAAACAACAGTTTACCGGTGTTCCAACTGGTTATGCAAAACTTGATTCAATGACTTGTGGTTTTCAGAAACAGGAACTTATTATTATTGGTGCCCGTCCTTCTATAGGAAAGACAGCATTTGCTCTTTCAATGATGCAGAATATTGCTGTGGAAAAAAATATTCCTTGTGGTTTCTTTTCTCTTGAAATGCCATATGAATCAATTGGTCAGCGTTTATTAAGTCAAGAAGCCCGAATTCCTTCAGGAAAATTAAGGAGTGGTGTGCTTACATTAGCAGAATTCAAAAAACTTCAGGATGCCGCTGGCAGATGTTTTAATGCGCCTCTTTATATTGTAGATACTCCGAATATGAAGTTGCTTGATTTACGCGCTATGGCGAGACGTATGAAAGTGGCCCACGATGTTCAAATAATTTTTATTGACTACATCGGACTTATTTCTACTGAAAATACAAATGCTCCAGTTTACGAACAGATTTCTGAGATTTCAAAATCTTTGAAAGCACTTGCACGTGAGTTGGAAATTCCTATTGTTGCTCTTTGTCAGGTATCGCGAGACGCAGAAGGTCAAGAACCAAACCTGGCACAGCTTCGAGGTTCTGGATCTATTGAACAGGATGCTGACGTTGTTATGTTCCTTCACCGTGATCGTAAATCTCTTGATGAAAATAATGCTGTTCAGGACGCAAAATTAATTGTAGCTAAACAGCGAAATGGTATGACTGGTGATGTAGAACTTATGTTCCTTGCAGGATACACAAAGTTCGAGTCGGCTGTGAAAGACGACTAGAACTTAATGTATTTTAGTAGGTTTCCCGTAAAGACTTTACAGTGAGGATAGAAGTAAAGTTTTTTAAACTTTGCTTATCGATTGGTGTAAAGGTTACAGTAACTGGAGTATCCGGAAGAACTGTAAAGCAGTTTCTTGAGAATCTACCTTTTAAATTGTGGCTGTCGAGACTAGTAAAGAATGCCGGTTTTTCCGAAGTTACTTCTATTTCTGCAATATTTTCTTTAACTGTAACTTTTGTCTTTATTTCAGGATGCTCTAAGTTGCAGTGTTTGTATAGACTTGGGAATATTGTTGTTTCACTTTTAAACACTTTATCATTTTTCTTGGCCTCTAAAACAGCGTTTACAAAAAAGGATCCTTTAGGGTAATCTTCTGAATCACTTTTTCCAGTGAAAATCAATTCTGGTTTCCCTGATTTTACATTGCTTTTTAATATTTGTGTCTTTGAAAGTTTTTTTCCGGAAAAATCATAATAATCAATTTTTACCGTACAGTTTAAATCCTCTTTATAATCATTAATTACAGAAATGCTAAAATTTCCGTCTTTGACCATTTGAGAGAGGTGCACAGGTTCAAACATTTCTTTTTCTGCATAATGAAGTAATTTCCAGTTTCCTCCATATTCAATTGAACTCCAGCTTGGGCCTGGCCATACATCGTTTAATTGCCATACCAATGCCCCCATACAATATGGTTCGAGGCTACGCCACCAGTCAACGGCCGTCCTTATTGCTACAGCTTGTTGAACTTGGGAAAGATATATCTGGTTTTCAAATCCATTTGGAAAACGGAAATAACGGGCAAAGCTTTCTAATAAGAGTGTGTTTCCACTTGGACTTCTTTGATGATATTCAGAGATAGGACTGGTGAAGTTCATATCTTCTTCTGTCGAATATGTTTTTATACATTCTTTACTGACCATACTTTCATATCCAAATTCGCTTACGAAGCGTGGTTTTATATCAAGATAGGCTTCAAAGTTTTTCTTTTCATGCCAGACTGACCAATAATGCATATCTCCTTGATTGTCTGAATGCCAGTTATCAGCAAAGTCATCTGGACCGGCACAAGGAGAGCTAGGCCACCAAAGACGGTCTGGATCAAGTTGCTTTACAAGAGGACCTATTAAGCCCTGATAAAGCCTATCATAATCTACAAGGTAACGATCTCTGTTCTGACGACTTTCCGGAAACCATGTTAAAGTTCCAAAATTTTCATTATTACCACACCAGATTCCGATACATGCATAACTTTGCAGGCGGTTTATTTGGTATATAACTTCATCACGAACATTTTTCAGGAAGTCCTCGGTAACAGGGTAAAGAGCACAAGCAAACATAAAGTCCTGCCATACAATTAAACCTAATCTGTCACAAATTTGATAAAAACAATCCTTTTCGTAAATTCCGCCTCCCCATACGCGGATACAGTTCATGTTTGCATCTTTGGCAGATTTTAAGAGGTCATAGTAAGTGTCGAATTCCCATCTTGAAGGCAGTGCATCTGCAGGGATCCAGTTTGCACCTTTTGCAAAAATTTTGCGGCCATTATTTTGAAAATATAGTGAACGGCCTCCATTTTTTTCTTTTTTTGTTATGCATTTTAAATCATGGAAAAAGAATTGCCGAGTAAATGTTTTTATATTACTATTTTCCCCTTTATATTTTATTGAAATGAAATAAGGGATATTTTCTTCAAGGTCGTCTTCTTTTAATTCTTCTGCAGTTTTCCAGATACTAGGATTTTTAACAGGAATCGTAACTTCAAATTGATTTTTACCTTTTTCCAGTGAAATATTTTTAATGATTTCTATATCATTTAAGTTTAATCCAGAAATATTCACTGTAAAATCTTTATTTGTTTTAATGAATGAATCAAATTCAATAAGGCATTTTATTTTCCATAAATCATCACCATCAACGTGTTTGTGTGAAAAATTCATTTTAAGTGAATCAAAAAGACCTGTTGTAACTGTATCTATAAAAATGTCACCATAGATTCCTGATACCATGAGGCAAGGCCCCCAGTCCCATCCTGAATGACTTTGACATTTACGTATTAAATTTCTATTAGGTGAGAAAACATCAGCCTTGTTGTAAGGAACAGGATAAGGGAGTTTTTCTGATTCTTTTTTTGCTTCTTTTTCTGCAGAGTGGAAAATGATTTTTATAGTATTTTCACCATTCTTTAACAAAGATGTGATATTAAAGCGGTGTCGTAAAAACATATTGTTTCCGCTTCCAGCGAGTTTGTCATTTATGTATAAATCAAAAATGGTATCAACTTCAGTAAGTTCAAGAATGGCGAATGATTTCGGAACTTTTACATACATAAAAGTTCTTTCCAAAATGAAATCTTCTTGATTAAGCCAAAGAAGCTCTTGTTCATTTTTTCCAAAATATGGATCGGGAATTACACCAGCTTCTATTAATGCTGAGTGAAAATCCCCAGGAATTGAAGCTTCAACTGTATGACCTGCGCCTTTTAGGTTCCATTTCCCTGAAAGTGATAACTGCATATTAATCTCCAAAAAAAATACCACGTCTTAAGTTTTCCAGACGTGGTAAGTAATAATTTATATGTTTGAAATTAGTTTATCGGAGCAAGTCCTGTTTTGGAAAGAACTGTTATTTTACCGTTCGAATTTGTAACTACAACTCCAGAGTCATTTATAGTAATTGGTGTTGAAGCTTTAACTTCGATAGTAGATTTCAGCTTCAGTTTAAGGTCTGAACTGTATTTTCCAATAAATGCTTTATTATCAGAAATGATAACACAATAAAAATCATCTCCATCTTTAATGAGCATTGAATTTTCTGTAACAGTTTCTTCAGTTTCCGAATTGATTTCTAAGGAATCTTTATCAAGAATAACAAGTTTTATAGCTCCGTTCATTGCGTTTTCACCACAAATTGCAATGAATCCTTCGGATGTTTCATAAATGGTTCTGTTTCTGATTGTGGTAACAGGGGAGTCTTTAATTATTGTTCCATCTTCAGAAGAAAGTTTTACAATTCGAGAAAGAAGCTGAGCTTCATCAACAAGGTTTAATGCATATGAAGCATTCATTTTTGCCATTGCGGCTTCTTTATCTTGAATTTCTTTCTGATCTTTTGCTATTTCTTTACGCTCTGTCTGAGCTTCTGTATTTTTCTTATCAGCTACAGCCTGTTGTTCCTTTGCTTCAGTTTTAGCTTCTTCAGTTTTAGCTTTCTGTTCTGCTTCTTTTTCTTTTTGTTCGGTTAATTCTTCTTTTGCTTCATCAGCTTTTTTTTGAGCTTCTTCAGCGGCTTCTTGTTTTTCAGAATCTTCAGGGTTTTCTGCCGCTTCTTTTTTTGCTTCATCAGCGTTTTTCTGAGCTTCTTCAGCTTTCTTCTGAGATTCGCTAGTTTTTACCTTTTCTTCTTCAAGTTTTTTCTGCTCTTCAACAGCTTTTTTCTGGCTTTCCTGAGCTTTTTCTGTTGCTTGTTCTGCTTCACGTTCTTTCAGATTTACCATGTCTTTTCGTGAATCAATATTTTTGTCGTCATCTTCCTGCATTGAATCAACTACTTTTGAATCACTGATAACGGAGGTATCTACTGTTGAAATACCACCATTTGTGACATCAAAAAGAGGAATGATGATTTCTGATTTTCCAGGCCAGTTTTTATAATTGACATCAAGTCCACAATTATCTTCTGTCAGGTTTTTTGTAACAATATCCTTATATTTTTCAGAAAAAGTATTCATGTTTCCACGATATACTGCATTATATACTGTTACGAATGTTGCAATTGTTTGTGCGTCCTGATCTGAATATCCGTATGCTTCTGAAAGATATGCTGCAATAATATGACGAAGATTCCTAATGTGATCGACAAGAGCATTTTCTCCAATAATAAGGATGTCTGCATCCAACTTTCCTTTTTCTGCTGGATCGATAGCATGGATTATGAAATATTTGGATTTGTTTCCTGCCTGAGAAGGAACTGAAATATCACTTCCGATAACTGTTCCAAGTCCAGTACCAATTGCTTTGATTGCTTCAAGTGAATCAATTACCTTATGAGGACCAACATAGTTAATAAATTCGATTGTAGTATTTTTAGTTGAAGTTAATTCGTCTTGATTAACAGAAAGGGCCGATACAGAAGCTGACATTAAAAAGGCAGCACATAATAAAGCAGAGAACTTTTTCATCTTTTATACTCCATTTTCTCTATTATACCATATCTTTGGAAAATGTGATATATTAGAAAATATGATAGCAAAACATGTAAAAACAATTCTGGAAAGTCCGTCTAATGGAGTAATCCGTAAGATGTTTGAAGAAGGGGCCGTACTTAAAGCTAAATACGGTGCTGATAATGTATATGATTTTTCTATAGGAAATCCAGATTTGGATCCTCCTGCAAAAGTTCAGACTGCAATTGAAAAATATGCAAAAGAAACTTCAAAAGGAGCTCACGGATATATGCCTAATGCAGGTTATCAGTTTGTTCGTGAAGCAATGGCAAAAAAGACAGAACAAGAACAGGGGGTTCCTGTTGATTTTTCTAATGTAGTTATGTGTGTCGGCGCAGGATCTGCTTTAAATGTTGCTTTAAAAAGTCTTTTGAATCCAGGTGATGAAGTTATTGTTCCATGTCCATACTTTACTGAATATGATCATTACATTCATAATCATAATGGAGAAATTGTAAGAGTTCAGACAAAAGATGATTTCTCACTGGATATGAATACTATTAAGGCCGCACTTAATGAAAAGACTGCAGCAATAATTATTAATAGCCCTAACAATCCTTCAGGTAGAATTTATTCAGAAGGAGATATTCAGAATCTTTGTGATGTATTAAAGGAACATGCAAAAACATCTGATCGTAATGTTTATATAATTGCTGATGAACCTTATCGTGCTATTACATATGGTGGAAAAACTGTAGCTCCAATTTTCCCAAAATATGAATATACAATAATATGTACAAGTTTCGCTAAAAACCTTTCTGTTCCAGGAGAACGAATTGGTTATACTTGTGTTAATCCAGCTTGTCCGGAAGCTAAAGATGTGGTGGCTGCAAATATTTTCTGTCTTCGTACTCTTGGTTTTGTTAATGCCCCTGCATTTTTCCAGAAAGTAATTGCAGAAAGCTGGGATGCAGATTGTGATTATTCACTTTATGAAAAACGTAGAAATGAACTTATTGAAATCATGGAATATGCCGGTTATGAGTATGCCATGCCTGAAGGTGCATTTTATCTTTTCGTAAAAGTTCCGGATGGATGGGATGGTGATGATATGGCATTTACAAATCATCTTAAGAAATTCAATATTCTTTGTGCACCAGGATCTGGTTTTGGAGGTAAAGGCTGGTTCCGAATTGCTTATTGTTGTTCAGAACAAACAATATTGAATTCTCGTGAAGCTTTTAAAAAAGCTCATGATACTCCACGTGAATAAAGTATTCTGAAATAATCGGGAGAATAAAATGCGTATAAAAAAGATTTTTCTCACAACTTGTTTTTTGGCTGTTTCTTTTTTATGTTTTTCTGAAACTGTTAGTGATATGCAGGTATTCAAAGCAGATCATTGGATTTACGATGCCATGAATACTTTATGTGCTGAATGTGGTGTTGTTCCTCTTTCAGGTAATGCACCTTTGTCTGCGGCAGAAATAAAACTTAGTTTACGGCAGATTGATGAAGAAAAGCTTTCTGAAAGCGGAAAAGAATTATATAGAAAATCTATGGATCTTTTGTATACAAAAAAGACGCTTTTAGATTTAGGTGCATTTTCTGTTTTTGGAAATGTGAAAGTAACTCCTGAATTTTATTCTAGAACTAATACAAATATTCCATGGTCATTTCAATATAACCTGACAGATAACCTTATTTCAGTTCCTTTAGGATTTGGGATTTCAAATTATTTTGTAACTGAAATAGAACCTTTTCTTTCGAGAGCCTGGGGTTATGTTCATGGAGATCCAAAAGGTGGAGATTATATTTCAACAAATCTTGAATATGATTTTTCTAAAATGGAATTTGAACAGCCACGATGGGCTTATGGCAGTTTGGGATATTCTTCGGATAATTGGGGCGTAAATCTTGTAATGGGTAAAGAAGGTCTTCGTCATGGTAATTCTCTTATGGGAAGTGTTGTTTATAATGACGAATTCCTTACCGATTTTTACACCCAGTTTAATGTTTTTTCTGAACGATTTAGAATCCAGCTTGATATAATAGAAGTGGAACTGAATCGTTATTTGTATTTTCATCAGGCCGAATTCCTGCCTTTTAAGAATTTCAAGTTTTCTGTTCTTGAAGGAAGTTTTGTAAATGCTCCATTCGAATTGCGTTTTCTTAATCCTATTATGCTTCATCATTCCCATGCAGGCTGGTATGAATATGAAACTGATTCAGAAAGAAACTGGTATGGAAATGAAAGTCATTTCTGTGCATATATGTGTTTCCTGTTTGAGTATGTACCTATTCAGAATCTCAGGCTTTATTTGAATTATGCTCAGACCGAATTTCAGACAAGCTGGGAAACACCTGATGTTCCAGGTGGAATGGGGATGCAGATGGGGGCAGAATACCGTTTGAATGCTCCGGCTTTTGGATATTGGATTTTTGGACTTGAAGGAATTTATACTAGCCCATGGATGTATATAAAAAATGGAAAGGAATGGAGCTTAATTAGTTTCAGAGATGCTCCGAATCATTCAGGACCTCTTGAAAGCTGGATTGGATTTAAATATGGTCCAGATTGTCTTGGAGGACAATTGAAAATTGCTTATGAGAAACCAACAAAATGGAATGCAGAATTTGATTATTCTTTGGTTTCGCATGGAGCAAATGGATTCAGGAGTTTTTCAAAAAGTGAAAATGGATATTACAATTATTTTCCTTCAGTAGAAATCGGAAACGAAGCAGTTACTGAAGAAGAGAAAGAAAACATTCGAAATCAAAATACAAAAATGCTTCCTTCTGGTGTAATTCAGTATATGAATCAGATTGCTTTAAAAGGGGAATATAATTTTGATAATTATTTTTCAATTGGCTCTTCTCTGAATTATTCCTTTATTTTTAATAATGAAAATGTGGATGGAAATTTCCAGCAAGGATTGGAATTTTGTCTTTCTGGTACTTATCGGTTGTTTAATTAAAATTTCAAAAATAAATAAAAATCAATTATTTCGAGGAAATTATGAGAAAGATTTTATGTATTTTATTAGTTGCAGTAACTCCTCTTTTTGTATTTGCTCAGACTCATAGTTCTGTTGATATGCCTAATTCAGTTTATGATGTTCTGGAAATAGCAGCTGAAAAAGGTTATTGTGATCCACTCTATAATGTTAAACCATATTCAGAAAGTTATGTTCTTTTAAAATTAAGTGAAATCGAAGAAAATTTAAAAGATATAATAGAGACATCTGAGAATCCTGGAATAAAAAGAAATGTTCAGATTGAACTTGATATAATTTTAAATGAGAAAAAAAAGTTTAATCATGAAGCCGGGTTAAATTTAAAAAAACTTGAATATCGTTATGAAAGTGACTTTGAAGAAAATGTTCCTGTTTCTTTTGATTTTTATAATACTGTTGATGGATTCTTTTCTGCAGGAATTTATGATGGTCTTTTGAATAATAGCGTTGGTTTTGAACTGGTTGATAAGCTTAATTTTACGGGAGATATTACTAAATATTTTTCTTATAAGATTCAAGGATATTTAGGGCTTACATCAATGCCTCTTCAAGATATGGGAAATTATGCTGTCGGTTCATGGTGGTATGGATATGATGGAAAAAATGAACCGAAATATGGTGATGAAAATTATGGAAAAACTCGACATGTAAAAGTTTTTAAAAATAACAGCGTTTTCCCTTATTCATATAAAAAATTCTGGGATGGAAATATTTTCTTACTTCAAAATTTAAGTGCTTCTGGAACAGAAGGTTGGGCAGATGGAATTGGTTTAGGATTTGGAATGAATGGAGAAATGCGAACTTCATTCTTCGATAATAGAATTGAATTATCATTTGGGCGAAACAGTCGTGAATGGGGAGGAATGGAGTCTGGTTCCAGTTTAATTCTTAATGAAAAGGCACGTCCTTTCCTTGCAGGTGAACTTCTGGTAAGGCCATTAAAATGGCTTTCTTTTTCTAGTCTTACTGGAGTACTGGAATTTCCTAATCAAGATTATATAAATGAAGTTACAGGAGATAACTTCCAGGATCAGGACTCATTCTATTATCAGAACGCATATTCAGTGACTATGCTTGATGTAGATTTCGATTATTTCCATTTTGATTTTGGTAGTGCGGTTGTTTGGCCAAAGCGTTTTGAAATAGGATATTTATTCCCATTAATTGATAATGTCGTTTACCAAGATAATATTGGGGATAATGATAACCTTTGTCTTTTTACAGATATTATGCTTCGTAAACCTGGATTAGGAAAAATCTGGATTTCAGGTTATCTAGATGAAATGCCAAAGGTTAATCCACTCAATATGTTTGATAAAACCCGTTACATGTTTGCAATTCAGGCAGGAGGAAAAGTTGTAATCCCATGGCTTCCATTTGCAAGTCTTTCATTAAGATATTCGAAAGTAGAACCATATTGTTATACTCATCATTCAATTAATTATACACCATGGTATTCTCATTATATTTCAGAACCTTATACAAATAATGGTTATTCACTGGGATATTATTTGGATCCAAATTCTGATGAAATTAATTTAAGATTTGAAGCAAGTCCATACTCAAATCTTTTTGCTTTTTTTCAGTATCAGTTAATTCGTCATGGAGTTGATTTTGGATCAAGAGCAATTCCAGGAAGTAATTTGTATTCTGAACTTCCACCTCGCGGTAGAGACGATCTATATAAATATTTTTTGAAAGATGGATGTTATGAATGGTCTCATATTCTTTCACTTGGTGGATCTTATGATATGAGAAAGTTTGATTTGCCTTTAAAATTTAATTTCTCCGCTGGTTATATTTTTGATTATTTTACAGATACAGATTCTCCAGTTGGAGTGAAAGGTTCTTATCATAAAGTGAATACTAATGAATATAAAGATTCTTCTGGTGTAATTATTTCACTTGGTTTTACAGCTTTTGGAAATTAAAAAAAATTGATTTTGGAATTATAACTATATAAAAATTTAAGGAAATAAAATGATTCTTTCAGATTTTGGACAGAAACTTTGCGGTCCGTCAGGTATTAATCAACTTATGGATGACCTTGGAAAACCTTTTCCAGAGGGTCTTCGTATCGTACAGATGGGTGGGGGAAATCCAGCACGTATTCCGGAAGTTGAAAAAATGTATCGTTCCCGTATGGAAGAAATATTGAAAAATGGGGATGAGTTTGAAAACCTTATTGGCCGTTATGATGCTCCTCAAGGAAAAACAAGTTTTCTTTCTGATGTTGCCGAGTACATGTCCAAAACATATGGCTGGAATATAACAAGTGAAAATGTTGCGGTTGCAAATGGAAGTCAAAGCGCATTTTTTTATTTATTTAATATGTTTGCAGGGACTGTTACTCGTAGTGATGGAACCAAAACAAAAAAGAAAATAGTGTTTCCACTTGTCCCTGAATATGTGGGCTACGCAGATCAATGTGTCGAAAAAGATATTTTTGTTGGAATCCCGGCAAGTTTTGAATTCTTTGACGATAATACTTTTAAATACCATATAGATTTCTCAGCTCTTGAAAAATATCTTTCCAAAAATGCCGAGGAGACAGCAGGTCTTTGTGTAACTCGTCCAACAAATCCAACAGGTAATGTCCTTACTGATGATGAGATCTTCCATTTGTCTGAACTTTCAAAAAAATATAATATCCCGCTTTTCATTGATAATGCTTACGGACTTCCATGGCCGGATATTATTTTTACAGATGATGCGGAACCTTATTGGGATGAAAATGTTATTTTGAGTATGAGCCTTTCTAAAATAGGACTTCCATCTCTTCGTACTGGAATCATTATTGCTAAGAAAGAAATTATTTCCAGTATTTCTAAAATTAATGCGATTGCTGCATTGGCAACTGGCAGCGTTGGACAAAGTATTGCTGGAGAATTAATAAAGACTGGTAAACTTATTGATACTGCAAAAAACAGTGTTCGTCCTTATTACGAGAAAAAGAGTAAAAATATTCAGGCTTATATTCACGAATATTTTACAGGAACTAATTACAAGATTCATAAAAGTCAGGGATCTATTTTTGTTTGGCTTTATCTTCCAGATTTAAAAATTTCCACTATTGAATTTTACAATAAGTTAAAAGAAAAAGGATGTTTTGTAATGCCAGGAGAATATTTCTTTTTTGGAAATTCACCTGATTCAGAACCAGTTGAAAATCATCCTCATTTTAACAAATGCCTGCGATTGAATTACGCAGGAAATGAGGATGACGTTGAATATGGAGTGAAGTTAATTTCAGAAGAGTACAGAAAATATATTTAGTATTTTATTTTCTGAAAAGTTTCATCAACGATTTTTTTGAAATCGGAGATGAATTTTTCTTCACTGAATGAAGCGGCGTGTTCAATAATTGTTTCTTTATTGAATACGCCATTTTCTTTTAATTTTTCAAATTTGATGATAGAGTCAGCTACAGAATCAGTTTCTTGTTTTTCGAAAAGGACTCCTGTTATTCCATCTTTTACAGTTTCAAGGGTTCCGCCTTTCTTAAATCCAATAACAGGTCGTCCACAAATTTGAGCTTCCAGTGGAGTAATTCCAAAGTCTTCTTCGGCACAGAATATTAAAGCTTTGCATTTATTTAAATATGAACGAACTTCTTCATCTGAAGCTCTTCCTGTGAAAATAATATCTTTTGAGTTTCCGGCTAGTTTTTTTAAATTTTCCATTTCTCCGCCAGCACCGATAACAACAAGTTTTTTACCAAGTTTTTTACATGCGCTTACAGCAAGGTCTACACGTTTATATGCTACAAGACGACTGAATGTAACGTAGTAGTCCTCTTCAGGAAGATTTTCACAATAAAAACGTTCTGTATTTACTGGAGGATAAATTACAGTTGATGGAAGATTCCAGAATTTTTTTATTCGTCTAGAAATGTATTTCGAGTTTGCAACAATTGTATCGATTCTTTGACTGGAAACATAATCCCATAAACGGATATTGCTCATCCATTTGTTCATGAAAAATCTTGTTAATTTTCCACTTCTTTTTTTATAATCAAAATACAAATCCCAAGCGTAACGCATTGGGGAGTGAATATAAGCGATTTGTGGAATACCAGGTGGGGTAATAACTCCTTTTGCACAGCTTGAGCTTGAGCAAATTACCAGATCGTATCCAGAAAAATCAAATTCTTCAAATGCTTTTGGCATGAATTTTAAAAGTTTTGTATAAATCTTTGTAGCTTTAGGAAGTTTTTGAAGAGACGAAGTATAGATCTTGTTGTTTTCAAAATGCCCTTTCATTTTCTTTTTGTCATGGACCAGAGTAAAAATATCCGCATCCGGATATATTCGAAGGAAGAGATCTACGATAGTTTCGGCTCCGCCATAAGTTACAAGCCAGTCATGTACAATAGCTACTTTCATTATATTTCCTCAATTGTATTTTTTATTATTCCAAAAGTTCTTTCGAAGGAATAGATATTTGGAATATTTTCTGGGGTTGGTTTCTTTAAAGTTTCGAATATTTTATTAGCCAAATCACTGGCATTTCCACATTCAAAAAAAGTAACAGGAAAATCTTTGTAAATTTCTTTGAAAACTGGAATATCTGAAAGCACAACATTAGTACCGCAATTTAATGCTTCTAAAGGAGGCATTCCAAATCCTTCATAAAATGAAGGTTGAATAAGAAGTGATGCATTATGGTATGCAAGATTTAATTCTTCGTTTGAAATGAATCCGGTAAAAATTACTTTGTCACCAAAATTATTTATTTCTTTAGAAATTGTTTCATCTCCTGTGCGGAAGTTTTTTGCATTCCCAACTATTGTTAATTTAGCATCTGGTATAGTGGAAAGAACAATTTTAAAAGCTTCAAGAAGAACGTGTAGTCCCTTGTGTTTTTTTATATTTCCTACAAATAGAAGATTTACTGGAGATGACTTATCTTCCTTAATTTTTGGTTCGTCATATTGTGCTGGGCTTGCATTATATGTCACTACGATTTTCTTTTTACAATGTAAATGATACATAATGCGGTCAGCACTAAAGTTTGAGACTGTAAATATTGTTGAACTCTTTTTACAGGCTCTTTTATAAAACCATTTTCTTGCCATTGTTCCAATTTTACCAGTTAGTGGAAAATCAAGAAAAACAATATCGTGAATTGTTGAGAAAATTGGAATTTTTATTCCAGAAGGAATGTTACAATATGGAGTATAATATGCATCACAAGAATTAATTTTTTTTAATTCCTCTTTTGGAAAAGAAAATAATTCCTTTAACGAAAAGGGTTCTATGTTTTCCGGATTTATCTGAATAACGTCAAAGTTTTTTTCAAAATAAGGGAAAAGGGAATCGAAATATGAACCGATTCCGCTTTTACCGCTCATTCGCATGTCTACTGCAAGTTTGATTTTATTTGAGTTCATTTTTCATAGCCTGAATAAGTATGTCATTGTCTTCCTGATTTCTTACAGCAAGACGAATAAACTCTCCATTTTCAAAACCACGTTTACCAGCAAGGTCTTTGATAAAAATATTATATTTATCAAGAAGTTTTACAGTAAGTTTTGATGCGCTTATATTTCCTGAAAGTTTACATAAGACATAATTTGCCTGGCTTTTATAAACTTTAATACCTGGAAGTTTTGAAAGTTCTTTTGTAAATCGAGCTCTTTCTGAAGCGATTGAATCGCAGGCTGCAGAATAAGTTTTAGAATACTTTTCATATATCTGTAAGAAATATTCACCAAAACTATTAATGTTCCAGATAGCATTTGTTTTTTTGATTTTTGCAATGTATTCATCATTTGAGCATGCCATTAATCCAAGTCTTAATCCAGGAACACCGTAACTCTTACTAATCGATTTAATAACTATAAGGTTTGGGTTAGCTTCAAGAATTTCTTCGTTTAGGAATGTATAACGAATTTCTTTGTCTGCAAAATCTATAAAAGATTCATCAAAAATCAATGTACAGTTTTCTTTTGCAAGGTCTTTACAAAGTTTGAGAACATCATTTTTTAAGAGGAAATTTCCAGTAGGGTTGTCTGGATTAATGAGAAGGACATAATTACATTTTTCTTTTTTTACAACTTTCAAAATGTTTTCTGCTGTGTATGAAAAATCTTTTGAACTAACAGGAACTGGAACTGTTTCACAGTTAGCAAATCGTTCTGGATATTCATTAAATGTTGGATAAGGAATTGCAACTTTTCCACTGGTTAATTTTCCTAAAGATGAAATGAGTTCTGCAGCTCCGTTTCCAACTACAATATGTTCAGGAACCAAATTAAAGAGTTTAGCTGCCAAAAGGCTTTCCTGTGCTGCTCCAGAAGGATATTCTGTAAGAAGAACATCAAAGCTAGATTTTAATTCATCTATCATTTTTTTTGGTGGGAAATATGGGTTTACCAAGTAACAGAAATCTTTCATTTTTGGGAAACGCCAATATCCACCAAATCGTTTCTGGAAACTTTTTACACGGTGAGAACCGGATGCAAAACGATCGCTTGCAATAGCTAAATCTGCAGGATCATCAATTTCATACCAGTCATCTCCAGGAACTACAAATCCTTTGAGAGTACTTGATGATAAGAAGGAAAGAACTTTTAAAACTTGTTCATAGTATTCATTTTTTCCAAATGCCTTCTGATAAGCATCCAGAAATGGAACATAATAATTTTTAGAAAATTCTGTTGAAAATTTATAAATATTAACTGTTTTATAGTAAGAAGAAGTATCATTCCAGTCAAATGTCTGTTTGTCGATCATTCCAGTAATATTTCTATTAGAATCAAGTTGTGTACAAGTTCCATCCATCCAGCTTTCAAAAGGAGAAACAACAGCCAGATTTGGGTCTTTACTTGCGATAAGTTTTTTTATAATTTCAGGTTTGTAAATGAGGTCACTTTCCAGAAGTATAGTATCATCTTTAATAAGTTCATTACGGGCAAGATAAAAAGAATAAATGTTATTTGTTTTGTCATAAACAGGGTTTTCGATATATTCGATTTTCATTCCGCCTAAATTACTTTCATTAAATTTTGAAGCAATATAATCTTTTAAAACCTGTCCTTTGTAACCGATTACAATTACGAGTCTTTCTATTTTTGCTGCTACCAGTGATTCAATTGCATATTCTACCAGAGCTTTTCCATTAACCTGAACCATACATTTGGTTCCATCTTTTGTATAGCGTCCAAGACGTTTTCCCATTCCAGCTGCCAGAATAATTGCCTGCATTTAAATATCCTCCGAATGTAATATTCAATAAACTAATAAATTTCTAAAGTATGTTTTAAATTTAATTTGATTTCATTTTTGCGGTCATAAAGTCATATACTGCTTTACCGGAAGCTCCCTGGTTAGCCCAGGCTTCGGATTTTGCATTATGACGGGCATCAGAAAGTTCTTTGCTGTCTGATGCATTTTTTATAACTTCAACAAGATTTTCAAATTGTTCTTCTTTTAATTCAATACCAAATTTACGAAGGTTTGTGAATTGCCAGATATCATTTCCGTTGTTTTTTTCTGTAAGGTCCCAGGCATCGTAAGGTCTAAGGTCTAATTCAGAATTAACATACATTACAGGTTTATCGCAAAGGAATGTGTAATCGTAAATGATTCCAGAAAAATCAGAAATCATAATATCTGATTTTTTCATAGAAATAATATTATCTCCGTTGTAATCCCATTCTATGTTTGGATTTGAAGCATATCGTTCTTCAAGTTTTTTCAGCATTTCTGCTTCTGATTTTTTGCTTTGTGGATGTGGTCGTACTATAACTCGCCATCCAGAATTTGAAAGAGGATCAAGAAGTTTTTCTCCATAACGAGAAAGAAGAGCGTCTTTTCCCCATGAAGGAGAAACAAGAACTGTAAAAGGATGATTTTCTTCCTCTGGTAATTTGGATATTTTTTCATTAAGAACATCAAGGTATGGACATCCAACTGTAACAAGTTCTTTTTCTTTTGTTCCTCGTTGATTTTCCAATGTTTTTATATCTTCCTTCTGGTAGTCGCCTGTAAGAAGAACAGAATCAAAATAATCGATTCCAAAGAGACGATACATAGTGGCGTCACTAGCAGCATGGAGAATATGAGAATAATGTTTTACTGTTTTACTTCGTTTAAGCTGGTATACCTGAAGTCCTGGAGTTGTCATAAGAACAACTCCAGCTGAAAGCATATTGAGTTTTGCAAAAGCTGCGTTTCCTTCACCAATTACTTCAGTGTGAACATATTCAAATTTTTCGCCAAAAACAGGATCTTCTTTAGTAGCAACAAAATATGTTACTTCTGTTTTATTATTTTCGAATGCTTCAAGTATTGGACGGAATGTATTCCAATAACGTTTGTCTTCACAATAAATTACATAATTCTTAAAAGAAGAATCGATTGCACTACCATCTTTTTTACCAGAAAGTTTCATCTTAAGTTTAAGCCAGGCAGCTTTTCCAAGGAAATAGAGTGTAGCTGCCGCTCCAATCATGATGGAGAACAACATACTTCCTGTTCCAGGATCTATATATAAAAGATAATTTGACATTTTCTATTTACTCCTTCCTTATTTATTTGCAAAAGCTTCGAGGGCTTCATCCTGTGAAACTTCAATTTGACTTTCGTTATCAAGAACACCATTTGTCAGTTTAAACCAGTTTGTAACTCTGTAAGAGTATTTGAATTGTTTGTCTGGAGCCCATCCTTCTACAAATGCACCGTATAATGGTTCCTGTTTATTTCCTTTTGATAGAGTTTTTCCGCTATAAGGATTTATTGGATTTTCTATAAGACCCTCTACTGATAAATAAGCAGAATCTGCATTAGTCATTAATGTTTTGTCGATTTTCATTTCGCCATGCTGGTTAAAGTCTTTTACAAAAAGAATAGGATTTAATACCGCATTTGGGTATCCTTCTTTTTTTAAATCGAAACCATGATCAGATGTGAGAATTATACGAGTGTTGTCATAGACTCCTGATTCCTTTAAGAAAGAAATCCATTCCGCTATCTTAATCATTGAACCGATAGAAGCATGGTATTGTGAAGATTCAGAAAATTCGCCATTACCTTTGTTTGTGACTTTTGAAGATGGAGTATAATCCGGATATTGAAGAAATGCTGGTTCATGGGTTGCTTCATTTACCATAAATGTATATGTCGGTTTAGGATTTGAAAAATCAGTAAGTTGCCCAAGGTAGTCCAAAACCGAATAACTGTTTATAAAAGCCTGCATATCTGCTACAGAAACTTCTGTGTTCCAATATTTCCCGTCGTTGTAAACAGTATCTCTGAAGAATAATGGAAGTGAACGCATAATTGAATAAATAAAAATATTTCGCTTTATAAGGCCAGACATAACTGAATCTCCGCAGGCATCTGGATGTTCTTGAAGCCACATATCAGTGTATGACCCAATAGTACGAATTGCTTTGATTTCTTTGTAAGGTTCAAAAACACTTAAATCGCTAATCCATGAATAATTTGCAAAACTTGTGTCTGTTACGGTTACATCAAAGCCTTTTTCGGCAAAAATGCGTGGCATTACTGTAATTGCTTCGTTGTGTTTTGTAACCATGGTGTCTTTAGAACGGACTGTAAAACTTTGGGGAGTATAATCATAGCCACCAAACATTGCAGGACTTCCAATAATGGTACATTCACCGAAAGAGGCTGTATTTGGATAGAAAGTGAAGCCATCCATTTGCTGGAACAGTTCTGGACGTTCTGAAAGAATTTCTGACATGTAAGTTCCTGTGAATCTATCCATGTCTAAAACGAAAACATTTGGTTCAGTTTTTGAAAGATTAAAAATTGGAGATAAGGTTGCCGGTTTTGTATTTTCTTTTTTTATTTCGGCAAGAGCTTTATAACCTTTGTTTGTTTTTCCAAAGTTAATAAAACTTACAATAACTAAGGCTGAACTGACAAACCACCAGATTGTATTTATCCATTTTCCTTTTTTCAAACCTGTTAATACTAAAATGAGTGCGATGACAAATAACATTACAGTCATGTTAATTAATGAGGCACTTTTTGCGGCTTTCAATGCACCTGCATTATCCAGGTTCATAATTACACTTAAGTTTCCGTAAGTTCCATGGAAAATGAAAATATTTACGATTGCTCCAAGTGCAAGACATGCGAAAATAGAACTGATACAGGCCTTTACTTCTTTTCCGAAAAGATAGTAAATACAAACCGGCCAGAATACACATAATCCAATTGCTTTATAAAAGGTGATTCGTAAATAAACAAATGGACTTGCTATATTTTCGATAAATGAAAATTCTTGAGGGCTTGCAGAAATGACAGATCCTGGTACATAAAGTCCGAGCAGGAAACAAAGAAGGAATGCTGATGACCAGAATAATAAAGCGCAAGTTTTTTTATCTTCCACAAGAGGTTTTAAAACTGTTTTAAGCATGTAGTTGATTAATTTCAGAATTAAAGGAATAAAGAAAACAACACTTAATAAACCTATGAGCATTATTCTGCGATATAGGAAACCTGTATGCTTGAATAAAATAAACCAGTCTGCCCCAAGAATAAATGCACAGCAAATGAAATATAAAGTCCAGAGTGGATGCTTCAGTTTATAAAAAACATTTTTTACAAGGCTGAAAACATTGTTCATTGTCCAGTAAAGAACCAGACCTGCTGGACTGTTGTATAAAATTACAAGAAACAGACCTGCCATTCCGTAAACTTGAAGCTTATCTTTCCATCCAAAACCTTTTGTGTAAATGGCGCCAGCAACGCAGTTTATCAGAGTCATTGCTATTGGAAGAATATTTACAGGAAAATTTCCAATAGTAAAAGTTGCGTCTGGATTTCCAAGGTCACGGATAAATAGAAAACTCAGTCCTTTTAATTCATCCAGATTTGAAAGGTATGAGTAAGCCGCCATAAAGAACGGAACTTGAATCAATAAACCAAAGCTTGAACGTAAAGCCATCATAGGGTGATAATGATTTTGACGATAAAATGTACTCAAAATCATGTATTGTTCATCACCTTTAAAAACCGCTTTGATTCTATCAATTCCCGGTTTTAACTTTTTTTGTGTGTCACGTTCTATCTGCTGCCATTTTTCAGCAATTACATAAAGTGGAAGACACAAAAAAGTAATGGCTACTGAAACTCCAATAATAGCAAATCCCGCAGGACAGGGAAAACTTTTAAAGACTTTATGTACCGCAAGATAAACAACTTCGATGATTTGTGTTAAAGGATATAAAATAATATTTGAAAGCATCTTTATTTGTACCAATAATCTCTTATTATAACTTAATTATTTATCAGTTTCAAACTTACCCCAGTTTTCAGGAGAAAAGATGTTGTCTTTTACATAGAACCATTCGTCTTTTTCGATTGAAAATTGAGATTTATAACGTGCTCTTGTGCTTTCAGGTCGACCACCTGCAAGAATCGTATAATAGTTTTTGTTTTCAATTTTTAAAGGACTACCAGTAAATGGGTTAACCTGATTTTCGACAATATCTTTTGTTGCAAGGAAAGGAGTGTCTGCATTTGTCATAAATGTCATGTCTTTTTTTAGTTCCCCATGGCAGTTGAAGTCTTTTACAAGAAGGGCACATGTATAATAACTTTTTTCCAGTCCTGGAATATTATCTTCCTGATCAAATTGCTTTTCGCCAGCTCCGTGGTCACTTACGATTATGATTCTTGTGTTATCGTAAACATCATTATCTTTTAAGTATTTAAAAAAATCTGCAAATTTTATAAGGGCAGCTCCTGTTGTAGTATATACAGGATTATGACTTTCAGGGCCTGTACCAAATTGGGTAACTTCATAGGCCGGTGTATAATCTGGATATTGAAGTAACATAGGTTCGTGAGTCATTTCATTATCTAAAAGGATAAAACTGTCTTTGCTTGCTGAAAAGTCTGTCATTTCTGGAAGATAATCTAATTCAGAATAGTTGTAGATAAATCTTTCGATATTTCTGGACTGTGATCGATAATCGGAATTCCAATATTCCTTATAATAAATTAAGTCTCGGAGAACAGGAGGGACCATTTTGAAAATGCTGAACCAGATCATGTTTCTTTTTATGGCTTTTGAAAGTGTCTGTTCTCTTTGAAAATTATTCTGACGATACCAAAGATCAGTATAAAGACCACAGGTTTCCGCACGGGTTACATATTCTGCATCTTTGTACATATCGGTAACTGGGTATTCCAAATAATTTTCGTAAGGCAGATGAGAAACTGTTGTTTCGAAACCTGCTTCATGAAACATGTATGGCATGGTTAAAAGAGATTGATTATGTTTCTGTTGCAATGTTTCGTCTTTACGTTTGTTGATTTCATATGGCGTATAATCATATCCTCCAAAAAGAGAAGGAGAGCCGAGCATTGTAAGCCATCCCATAGAAGTCGTGTTTGGGTAATATGTAAACCCTTCGAACTGGGAAATTAATTCAGGTCTTTCATCAAATTGAAGGTTTACAAAAGGTGAATGAAGTCTATCCTGCATTATCACAATTACGTTACGTCCTTCTTTTGAAAGATGGTAGCTTGGTTCAATTTTATCTTGTACAACTGGTGGATCCATTTTTTTGAATTCTTTCCCAATTACAAATGTATTTTTTACTACAATAACCATAAGTGCTACGCATAAAATGGTTTGAATTGATTTTAGAATTTTTGGATAACGGTTTAACAAAAATACAATGACAGCGGCAGAAAGTATCAGGACTAGGGCATTAATTAAAACTTGTGGCAGAGGAATTGTCATGGTTTGTTCGAACATAAAAAGGCATTCAGGGAGAATTGAACCATAATTTCCACTAAAGGCAAATGTATTTATAAGAGCTCCAGTTGATAAAATTGAAAAAATAACTGTAAACGATTTTTTTATTTTGCTTGAAAAAAGACCAAAGAAACAGCCTGGCCAGAAAACAAAAAGACCGGCGCTTACACAGGCAGTATAAAATAGAAATACAAAAGGTGATTTGTTGTTGTCTATGTAACAATAGTTAGCTGGCTCAGATTCCATTATTATTGAAGGAATTGTCAACCCAGTAAGAATCAAAAGAAGACATGCTGATAAAAAGAAAAGGTTTGTGTTTAATTTTTTATCTGATTCCAGTACTTTGAAGTTTTTATAAATTAAAGAACTAATTCCTTTTAGAACAAATGGAATTACAGGAATTACAAGTCCTATTCCAAGTATCATGAAATTGATAGATGTAATGCTGGTTTTAAATGGTGTGAATGGGAATAGAATACAAACAAAAGCAATGATACAACTTATTATATATAAAACTTTTTTTGGATTTTTGATTTTGTAAAAAATGTTTTTTACCATGGAAAGTATGTTGTTCATTGTCCAGTAAACAACAAGCCCTGAAGGGGAACTGTAGAGGAGTACGAGAAACACAGCCGCACAAACAAAAATCTGGATTTTTTCAGAAAGAGGGTGGCCTTTAGAATAGATAATTCCTGATATAATATTGATTAATGTCATTGCGATTGGAAGAATGTTTACAGCAAAAGTTCCAATGTAAAAAGTGGCATCAGGATTTCCAAAATCGTTTATAAATAAAAATGAGACTCCTTTAAGCGCTTCCAGATTCGAAAGAAAGTTGTATGCTGCCATAAAAAAAGGAATCTGGATAAGTAAGCTGAAACTGGAACGAAGGGCCATAAGAGGATGATAATGATTTTGTTTATAATAAGTAGACAGAATCATATATTGTTCATCGCCTTTAAATACGCTTTTTATTCGGTCGACACCAGGCTTCATTTGTTCTTGAATTTGTCGTTCTTTTTCCTGCCATGCTTCGGCTACCATATAAAGGGGAAGAGTACAAAAAGTAACTACAAAAGAAAGACCAATTACAGATAATCCTTCATTTTCTGTAATTTTAAAGAATACTGAATAGAAAAATTCGAGAATTTGAACGAGTGGTTTTATTATTATTGCAAAAAAGTAAGTCATACGAATCCTATATTTCCCAAAGTTTATTTATATATTTCTTTGTATTTCCAAAAAGAAATGGATTAAGCCATATTAAAGTAATAAACAGTTTTAGTATAAAAACAAAAGCCTTATTATTTCCGTTTTTCTTAAAATAACGTACTCTGGAAAGTTCAAACTGAATTCTTGAAAATGTTCCTTTTCGCTTGATGTTAAAGCCTTCATCCACAGAGCCACCGCAAAGGTGAATTATTTTCGGCCCTTCAATTAATCGACATTCTTTTCCATTTCTATGTAAATTAAATTGCAAATCCGTGTCTTCAAAATAAAGGAAGAAGTTTTCATCGAAACGGGCTAAGTTATCATTTTTCATAAATAAATCTGCACCAGTTATAAAATCAACAGGTCCTTCAGGTCTTGCTTCTGAAGGTTTTAGTTTACGAAATTTTTTCCCGTCAACATGGATTATATAAAGAAGTGATAAAATAACATTTAGAACTGACATAAATGCAAGTTCTTTTATTGTGGATTTTTTAGAAGGAAAATCACTTCCAGAATGAATCAATTTATTATTTTCATCTAACAATAATCCGCCTAGGGCACCCAGGTTTTTAATTTCTGAAGTGGTCCAATAATCATAAAAAAGTTTTACTGCATTGTTCAGGAGAATTGTATCGCTATTTAAGTAAAAAATAAAATCACCTTTTGCAATATCAAGAGCACGGTTGTTTGCGGCACCAAAACCAAGGTTATTTTTGTTGTCGATTATTTTTACTTCCTTATATTTTTCCGAAACTTCTTTTATTGAATTATCGGAAGAGCCATTATCACTTACAATAATTTCAAATGAAATATCTTTTGTCTGTTCGTAAATAGATTCCAGGCAATTTAAGAGAAGTTCTTTTGTGTTGTAATTTACGATTATTATGGAAACCTGCATTTATACTACCTTGAATAATGGAGAACAATGTCTTTGACTGTATTTGCATTGTTTTGACCATATTTTCTGTAATTTCCGTTTAAGTTATTTTTTACGACGAAAGTAAGTCTACCAAAAAAGTTTTTATGGTAAGACGTAATTTTTTCCGTGTAAAATTTTTCCAGGTTTTCAAGCGAGGTTCGTTCATTTTCCGGGAGGAATTTTTTCAGTTCCGAATTTTTCTGAAGTTGAACCTGGATTTTATTAATTTCATCTTCAGCAGATGCATCCTTTATAAGGTATTGTAACCAGCTGAAAAAATTATGGCGGTGGCTTCCAAGTCCTACTTGTTGATTCTGATGAATTCTGTATTTAATTAGCGGCTTGTCTATAAAAGAAATATTTCCGTTACATGCAGCATGAATTGCAATCCATTCGTCATGAATCCAGATTTCAGAAAAAGGAACAACCTTTTCAATGAGTGTATTTTTAATGGCCATTGTGGCACCTGTTATAACACCACCGTTCATTAAAAGTTGAATCTGGCTGTTTTTGAAAACTTTCTTACGGCTTTTGTTAAAGAAATAAGAAAATAATGTTGAATCATTTTGTATGTTGAGTTCTGAATCAGTCAGGTGCCCGTTACTAAATACCAGGTTAGTGTTTGGATTTGAAGCAAACTCGTATAGAATGCTTTCTACTTTTTCTGGAAGCCATTCATCATCCTGATCGCAAAGAAAGATAATGTCAAAATCTTTTGCAAGAAGAAGAGTTTGTTCAAAGTTTTTTCTGTATCCTAGATTTTTTTCATTTCTGTTAATTTGAATTATCTCAGGATACTTTTTCTGAAGTTCAGTAAGTATTTCGAAAGTATTGTCTGTTGATTTATCATCTGATATGAAAATCTGGTCAATTGGATGATTCTGGTTTAGGATGCTTTGAATCTGATGCTCAATGTATTTTGCACCATTGTATGTACATGCAACAACAGCGGTCTTAAATTTACTGATGTCTGGATTCTTGCATTTATTGATATATGCAGTGAATGAATCAGCTGCTTTATTCCATGTAAAACTTTTTATCAATTGATTTCCGTTTTTTGCAAGATTAATACGTTTTTCCGGATTTTCCATTAAGTAAATAATGTTTTCTGCCAGTTTTTTTGGATTGAAAACAGGACTTAATAAGGCGGTTTCATTTTCTTTTGCGTAAAGTGCGAATCCTGGAATATCTGTTAAACAGAGTGCACATCCTGAAATAAGGGCTTCGCCTGGTGGAAGTGCCATTCCTTCTGCTTTACTTGAAGAAATGAAAATAGAAGATTTGTTTAAAATCTCATTATGTTCTTTTTTTGTTGGCTGTTTTGTATAGCTGAACCAGTCAGGAAGATTTTCTGGTTTATCAGGAACACCAAACATATTAACATGAAGGTCGGGTTTAGATTCTTTCACAAGACTTAATGCTTCAAGTGCATCTTCCAGACGTTTTCTTTCATCCAGGTGGTACATAAGACAAACTTCATTTGAGTCTCTGTTTTCCACTGGGGTAGTAAGTGTGAAATAATTAAAATCGAATCCGTTTGGAATTAAAATTGCAGAACTTCCTGAATTATTAATCTTTTCTACAAGCCATGGTGAAATCGCAATTTTATTAAGTGGGAGTCTGAATGAAGACTCTACATATTCGTCAGTTCTGTCTAGCCATTTTTCATAATCTTGAACAAGATAAAATTTCTTTTTTTCAGAAATTGTTTTTATAGAAGACGCATAATATGCGGTATCAACGGAAGTAGCGACGATGTAATCAACGTATTTGAAAAATTTATTATTCGATTTATTTATACTATTTATTTGGGACTCTGAAAGTGATTTATCTGAATAGTTCCTGATAAAAGTTTCTTTTACTTTTGGAGAAAGCTGAAACCATTTTAGTTTATATTTTTTCAGGATTTTAAATCTTAAGAAAATTCTAGCCTGTCTTAATTTCTTAAATTTTCCTTTCTCAGGTGCGGAGTGCATAGGATAGGTAATAAGCACTTTATAACCTTTTTCAGAAAGGCTGTTGGCATATTCAAATACAACTTTATATCCGCCTATCGGGTGGTCTGAAAAATCAGGTAATAAAAATGAAATGGTTTCTTTTTTCTCTGTTTTTGTAAAACGAGATTGTATAAATCTTAAAGCACTCATAAGAATTTCATCTTTCATTACAAGAAGAATAATCAAATATGTGGCTATTCCTGATAATGTTACAAAAAAGAGTTTAGAAATATTGCTTGTAAAAAGTTTGTTTACATTCAGACAAATGAAAGCCATTAAAACTGTGGCAAAAGAATATTTTATTATTCCTGAAAGTACTTTTTTGAAATCAATTAAGTCTCTTACAAGTACTGAATAAATTACCGCAAAGAATACTTCTGTAAGAATTGTTGAAAGCCCAGCTCCCCATGCACCCCATAAGTTTATAAAGAAATAATTCATGATGGCATTTAGGCCAGCACCTGCTAATACACAGTAGAGATAGGTTTTTTCTTTTCCCAATGAACTTAAAACAGAACCTCCTAAAAAACCTCCCCAAGAACTGAAAAGAATTAATGGAAGAAGAATATACATAACTGGGACTGCTTCAAGATAATTAGTGCCTGAAAGAAGGAGAATTATTGGTTTTGTAAGAATTCCAAGTCCGGCAATAACAGGTAGTGAAAAACATAAAATGAATCTAAGTGTTTTCTCTGTAAGTCGCTTAAAATAAACCATGTCCTTGTTTCCTGTAATTGAAAGGCGTGCAAACAAAACTGTAAAAACTGCTGGAAATAAGTCACGGATCATTCTGGTAAGTTTTGATGCGGCAACATAGTAGCCTACTTGGATATCATCTCTTAAGAATCCAAGCATTGATGTATCAAGTATTGTAAAAACGCTGATTGCTATATTTGTTCCAAAGAAAATGAAAACAGGTTTTATATGCTTTTTCAGCTGGAGAGGGAGTCCTGTTCGTAAGTCAATATATTTTCTTGCGTGGATAAGGTTGCAGATGTTTGAACCAACACGGGAAAAAACACCCATGGCACAATACAGAATATAATCTTCTTTTGTTTTTACAAAGAAAAAGAGGAAAAATAATGTAAGGATCTGAAAAATGATGGATCTAAGTGTTATGTAACCGTATTCTTCAATTGCTCCATATAGCCATTCTATTCCTAATGCAGAAAAAGGAATTGATATGCTGGATACAAAAAGTAAAAGCGTGTAATCATGAAGCTTAGGAGTAATTAAAAGAGTAACCAGAAAAAGTGAATAAGCAATTATTGTAGAAATTAAATTTATTGTTAAAAGTTCTTTTGAAAACTGGCTTAAAAGAGTTTTGTTGTCGCGAATTTTGCTTGCTTCACGGATTCCATAAGTTCCAATTCCAAGTGAAGCAATTAATGAAAAATATGCTGCGATTGAATTTGTGAAATTTACTTTTCCAATTCCATCGGGTAAAAGAATTCTTGATGCATATGGAAAAGT
This sequence comes from Treponema sp., assembly GCA_024402565.1. GTDB lineage: Bacteria > Spirochaetota > Spirochaetia > Treponematales > Treponemataceae > Treponema_D. Next base: position 34,671 of record JAKSTM010000010.1, read on the forward strand.
AATAAGAGGATATAGTAAAGACATGATGGTCTTTATTACGTTTAAAAGTGCATTTATTTTTAACGATTTAGTCTTCATTTTTTAGAAACTCATTTTTACTGATAAATCAAATATCCAGTTATCTGTATAAGTCGGAACTTCTGTGTTGTATTTATACATTGGATTCCAAATCATATTGTCTCCAATGCCGCAGGAAACTGAAATAAAATCAGTGATAAAGAAAGTATTTTTTATTTTTAATAAGAGTTCTCCTCTATAAAAAAGATTATCATTTTTTATACTTGTGTAGGCATAAGTATCATTTGGGTTACAACGGTAAGCTAATAAACTTCCGACTCCTTTAGGATAATACAGATTGTATTGTAAAAGTTGTCCGTTTCCTCCGATGCCCAAAGGAGAGCCTAGTACCTGGCCTTTGTTTGTATACCCCTGAAGAATCTGTCCATGACCGTAGAAAAAATAAGCCCAGCCATCGTAAGTTCTGTTTTGTGGCATTTCGAATGAACAGGTTTCAAAAATTAACTGACCTTTAAGGTTTTCATTTTTAAAAGTAAAATTCTTTTTGAAACCGAAAAGGTAACTCATTGTATCCCAAGGATATTTGAAATATTTTCCTAACCAGCCGCCCTGTAGATGATCATCTATTCCAAATTCTGCGTAGACTTCAGCTTCACTTTGGGGAAGGACGTAATCAAAAGAAACTGACATTTTCATGTCTTCTCCAGGACCAAAAACATCATTTTCCTTATAAAAAGGATTGATATATTTCCATGCTTTTTCTGTCCATTTTGCAAGACATACTTTTGTTAATCCTAATGTAAAGCCTGGCATAAAACTTGGAGCGTAGCTGGCTGTTATTCCTGAAATAAGGTTATTATTGTTAGCTGGATTTGTATCGAAATAATCTGATTCAGAAAGTTTTCCAACCCAGATTCTTCCTTCAATGTAACCAATGTTCAGGTAATCTGAATTGTTGAAATCATTGTCTGAATTTGTTTTTTTAATAGGAAATGCAATTTTTGTTTTTCGAAGTCCAATATCAAATTTAGGATAAGTTGGGGCATTGTTGGAATGAAGAATAGGATTCATATAAGCAGGACCCAGCCAGATAGATTCTGTTCCAAATCCCATGGTAACAGAATACCAGGAATAGCGGATTTCAGAATCTCCCCAATCAAAAGTCCAGAATTCTGTGTCTCCAAATCTTTGAGGAAAATCAATAGATGAGCCTTGAAGATAATGGGAATATGGACTTTCATATACTGCAGGTAATAAATCAAAAGCCAGGTTTTGACTGAAAGCAATTTGTGGCTTGAAAGTAAGTTCTAATCCATATCCTTCAAGGCGTAATCCTGTGGAAAAACTTGTATTATAACCACGACCTTGCCATAAGGCACCGTCATTTTGCCCATTTGGTAAAGAACTGTTTACCGAGTTGAACCATTCTGGTCCATAAGTTTTTACCGCAATTTCAGGCTTTATTCCGTTAATAAAAAAACTTGATATTTGGTTTTGAGTAATATTCGAAAAATCTGATTTCCACAGAATAAACTTTGTCCCCAATGCTTTTTCAGTCCAGATATGTCCTTCTTCTTCAAGTTTATCTGTGTTCCAGTCATTATCACTTAATGTTCTATATGTCAGGTAAGGACGTTCTGTCAGTCCTTGTAAACTGTAGAAATCCAGATATTCTTCTTCCTGGGATTTCAAGATTTCTTGAGAAAATAAGAAACTTGTTGTAAACAAAATAACTACAAAAAATAAACTCTTTTTCATATATATATTTTTATATTTTACCTTTTTTTCGGGAATTGGAAAATAAGAAGAGCTTGTCGAAAAAAACAAGAATTTGCAGTATAATCACAATATGTTTAATTCAATCCATGGAACTATTACAGGAAAATTCCCCAAACAAGTATTTATAGAAACAAATGGTGTCGAATGGGATATTTGTATGCCTGATTCTAACCTTGATTTAATTGGTCATGTAGGGGACGAAGCAAAAGTTTTTACCTGGCTTAATCATACTGACAAAGTAATGGATTTATACGGTTTTGCTTCCGTAGAAGAGAGGAGCTTGTTTTTTGATTTATTAAAAGTTGACGGGGTTGGACCAAAAGGTGCTGTGAAAATAATGAGTTCTGTCAGTTCCGGAAGATTAAGTGATGTACTGAATCGTGGTGACCTGGAAATGCTGGAAAAAATTCCAGGGGTAGGAAAAAAGACAGCAGGAAAAATGATGCTTGCTCTTAAGGGAAAGCTTACAATGAACCAGAATGAAACTGTGGTTAGGGTTTCTTCACCAACTCCTTACGCGGATTTGATTCTCTCACTTCAGAGTATGGGATACGATAAACGGCAGGTAGAAGGGGCAGTTGCAAGACTTGCTGATGAAATGAGTAAAGATTCTGATTTTGCAGGAAAAAGTCAGAAAGACCGTGAAGATATTTTATTTAGAAAAGTATTAATGGAACTTGCATAAAATGGGTGATGACATAAAATGAGTGATGAATTGAATATTGTGCGAGCTGATTATGCCGGTTTCGCAGAAGACAACGATAATAATCTTCGTCCAAAAGGACTTTCAGAATTTCTTGGACAGAAAGAAATAAAAGAAAACCTTTCTGTTTTTATTAAGGCTGCTCGTGACCGTGAGGAAGCATTGGATCATCTTCTGCTTATAGGACCTCCGGGTCTTGGAAAAACAACTCTTGCACAAATTACTGCAAATGAACTTGGTGTTGATTTTAAGGTTACATCAGCACCGGCACTTGATAAACCAAAAGATCTTGCTGGAATTCTATCAACTATTACTCCCAGAACTGTTTTTTTTATCGATGAAATTCATCGCTTGAAACCCGCTCTTGAGGAAATGCTTTATATTGCTATGGAAGATTACGAATTGGACTGGATTATCGGGCAGGGAGCAGCGGCACGAACGGTAAGAATTCCTATTCCTAAATTTACACTTGTTGGTGCGACAACTAAAGCGGGTTCCGTTTCTTCACCTTTGATTTCTCGTTTTGGAATTATACCACGTTTTAATTTTTATACTCAGGAGGAACTGGCTTCCATTATAAAACGAAGCGCAGATATTCTTGAAATTAAAATTGAAGACGAGGCGGCACTTTTAATGGCACAATGCTCTCGCGGAACTCCTCGTGTTGCAAATCGTGTTCTCCGTCGTATGCGTGATTTTACGGAAGTTTCTGGAAGAGACACTATTAGTCTTGATATTACCAGGGCTGGTTTGAAAAGACTTGGAATCGATGAATTAGGTCTTGAAAAATATGATAGAGAAATTCTTCTTTCTATAATTAATAATTTTGGTGGCGGGCCTGTAGGCGCTGAAACTCTTGCAATTTCCATTGGTGAAAGTCTTGATACTCTGGAAGATTATTATGAACCATATTTGATTCAGTGCGGACTTATTCAGCGAACTCCACGGGGACGTATTGTAACTTCTAAAGCTTATGAACATCTCGGACTTCCTTACAGTGGAAATTCCAGTCAGAGTTCGTTGTTTTAGTTTCTTTCAAAACCATTTTTTTTTCATTATAATATTCTCATGCTTACTTCTGATTTTTATTTTGATTTACCTGAAGATTTAATAGCCCAGCATCCTAGCGGAGTACGCGGGCAAGATAAATTGATGATGCTTGGACGTAATTCAGGCATTGTTGAACATCATATGATGGATGATCTTCCTGATTTGATTGATGACGGAACATTAATGATTTTTAATAATTCCAAGGTTCGTCGAGCTCGTTGTTACGGTATAAAAGAAACAACCGGTCGCGAAGTGGAATTTATGTTTTTGAATTCCATCGATAAGGAATGCCGTACTTGGAATACAATGGTGTTTAATGCAAAAAAACAGAAGCCTGGTATGCGGTATAAGTTTCCTGACGGAACAATTGGGACTATTGTTGATGTTCCCGGAAACGCCGGAACAGAATTCCGTGCTGTTCAGTTTGAATTTGTGATTACAGAAGAATGGTTTGAACACAACGGTCATATCCCGCTTCCTCCATATATCAAGCGTGAAGATACCGATTCAGATTCTGAACGTTATCAGAATGTTTATGCAAAAGAAACTGGAAGTGCAGCTTGTCCTACAGCGGGACTTCATTTTACAGATGAAATGCTTGCACGTCTTTCTGCAAAAGGAATAGAACGGGATTTTGTTACCCTCCATGTAGGTCTTGGAACTTTTCTTCCTGTTCGCGAAGACAAAATAGAAAATCATAAGATGCATGAAGAAGCTTATACAGTGCCTCAATCTGTTGCGGATAAAATTAATCAGGCAAAGAAAGATGGCCGAAAAATTCTTGCAGTCGGTACAACTTCTGTCAGAACGTTGGAAAGTGCATCTAATGAAGATGGAACTGTAAATGCGGGAACTTCTTCAACACACATTTTTATGTATCCTGGATATAAGTTTAAGACTGTTGATCAGATGTTTACAAACTTTCATACACCGGAAAGTACTTTAATCATGCTGGTTTCGGCTTTTGCTGGACGTGAGAATATTCTCAGTGCATATAAACAGGCTGTAGAGAACCGTTACCGTTTCTTCAGTTATGGTGACTGTATGTTAATTAAATAATTATTTAAGTTCTCTTAACCAGCATAAATAGTTTTTCTCGGCTTAGTTCTGTGTAAACAGGACGGCCGTGAGGACAGTGTGGGTCTTCAAGTTTTAACGCATCTTCCGCAAGACGGGCGGCTGTTATTTCATCAAGAACATGACCGTCCATAACTGCTGCTCTACATGCGGTCATGGCGGCTATACTTCTGATTATTTCATTTGGTTCAAGTCTTTTTGAAAGAATCGAATCATGTAAATCTTTTTCTGTTCCTTTCCAACGGTCTGGTGTTGTGTTGACTTCCCAGGTGTTTTTACCGGATTTTTTTATTTCGAACCCACATAGTGACATTTCATCTTTTATGGATTCCAGATATTTGTTTTCATCGTCATCTTCGGTTTCTAAAATATAAGGAATTATTAGTGAAATCTTATTAGGTTTTTCTTTCATAATTCTGTTGAAAAGAATCCTTTCATGAGCCGCATGCTGGTCAATTATATAAAGACTTCCATTTTTTTCGGCAACAAGGAAAGTTCCAAGAGTACAGCCTAAGAAACGGAACGATGAATCCTTTTCATTTTGTGATACTTCCTGCTCTAAAGCAGCGTCTGAAAGCGTCTTAGAAATATTGTTTTGAATAGAAGGTGAAGGAGTCGTATTTATTTCTTTGTCTTTTGTTCCATTATATTTTGTACCATTATATTTTGTTCCAAGGGATGATGTTTTAATTTTGGAAGTAAAGAAATCAAGTTTGCTTTTTATTTTTTCATCACTTTGAGGAGTCTTACTGTCTTCTATTTGTAAATTAGTAGTAAATTGTGAATTATTTTCATGCGATGGAATTTTATATGCACCGCGATAAATTCCGTTTTTTTCAATAGAATCTTTTTCAATATTTACCGAAAGTCTTTCTTCGATATTGTTTATATTATTTTGATTATCTGAATTTTCATCTATAAATAATTTTTCAAACAGTTCTTTCTGTTTTGATATATTTCCATTTGTGTTTCTATTTATGTTGTTGGAGTATTGCGATTTAAGGTCTGAGATATTTCCCTTTTCCAGTGTTCCCAATGCATTGGACGCCAGGCCTGCAATTGTGTGTGATTTATAAAAATTCCTAACACAGGTACTGATTCCATGGTGAAGACTTGAAATATCACTAAATCTTGCTTCTCTTTTTGCAGGATGAATATTAAAGTCAACTTCATGTGGATCCATTTCTACAAATACAGCCGCTACTGGGAAAGTACCGTTAGGGAAAAAACCTTGTCCTCCATATTCAACTGCCTGAACAAGTGAATATTCCTGGATTTTTCTTCCGTTTACAAAAATATATATATCTTTTTTATTTGAGCGATTTACTCCAGGTTCTCCAAGTATGATTCTTACAGCCCATTTTCCAGCTGTATCATTTGAATTGATTTCAAAAAAAAGTTTTTCGTTTTCACGGAATCCCATTGCCCGGACAAATCGTTCAGTAAATGATACATCTCTTGGTAAATCAAGCTTTGTAACTCCGTCCATAATAAGGCGGAAACTGATATCTGGTCGAGGAAGGACTTTTTCAATAAATGTATTTTTGCAAAGAAGACCTTCACTTGCAGGGCGTTTTAAAAATTGTCGACGTGCAGGGAAGTTTTCGAATAAGCCTTCACTTTGAACGATTGTGCCCTTAATTTCGGAAAAAGGTTCAAGAATATGATCTTCGGTTATAGAAGCTCTCATCTTCCATCCGGCACTTATTATTGAAAGACGACTTACAGCTGCAATAGATGCTAAAGCTTCTCCGCGGAATCCTAAAGTCGTAAGGTTTAATAAATCTACATCTTTTTCGATTTTGCTTGTGCAGTGAGGGTGAGCACAAGTTTCAAGGTCTTCTTTTGTCATTCCGCATCCGTTGTCTATTATGCGGATTTTATCAACGCCACCGCCATTTACTTCAACCGTTATGTTGTTAGCCCCGGAGTCTATCGCATTGTCCATTAATTCACGAACAATGGCGTTCGGTCTGTCGATAACTTCTCCTGCGGCTATTTTCCGTGCGGTTTCAGCATTTAATTTTTTTACAGGTGATGTGGCGCTCATAAAAAAAAGTCCTTGTTTTTGTTATTAGAAAAGTGAATCCTGGCGGAGACCTGCTTGTGGAGCTCCAGCGGTTCCAGTATGAGTATCAGTTGGTGCAAAATCAGTCAGTTCAGGTTTATTTTCCTGTACCATAGGATTCGGTTCATTCATGAGAATCTGGATTTTTCCTTCGATTGCATTAAGTTCCTGTTCCAGTCCCTTGGCAAGTTTTATTCCTTCTTCAAAGTCACGGAGAGCGTCTTCCAGTGAAATATCGCCTCGTTTGATGTCATTTGATAATTCTTCAAGGCGAGTTAATTTTTCTTCAAAATTATTCATATTTTTATCCTTTTTGTGATTTGTTTTCATTTTTATGTTTTTATTTTTTTGTTTTTATTTGCCGGTTGTTACCGCCGTGAAGGTTCCTCTTGCAGGCGTGATTTCAATTTCCATTCCTGGAATTACAACTGCAGCATCACGTATCACAGCGCCAGTAAGCTTGTCACGAACCATTGAGTATCCGCGGTTCAGGATTGTTGCTGGACTTGCATTTTCCAAAACAGTTACATTCTGGGAAATCCGCGTCCTTAAATCTTTAATTTTTTCTTCCAGGTTTTCTAAAAGCTCCCGTTTTGCAGTTTCAAAACGCATTAGATATGGCTGTTCAATATTTCTGAACTGCATTTCAAGGTTATCTGGTTTAAAACTTCTTACCATTAATATTTTATTGTGAACATTTTGAGAAACCGTATTATAAAGGTCATTTTTGTACCAGTTTATCCGCTGCATCATTTCTCCGTAAACAGGTACAGCGATTTCAGCAGCCTGAGTAGGAGTGGCGGCGCGACGGTCGGCTGCAAAATCACATAGACTCCAGTCGATTTCATGACCTACAGCACTGATTACAGGAATTTCAGAATTGTAAACTTCTCGGACTACATTTTCTTCGCTGAAAGGAAGAAGGTCTTCCTGGCTTCCTCCACCGCGTCCAACAATCAGAACATCACACATTTTATAAAAGTTTGCAATTCTAACCATGTTGCAGATTGTTTCTGCAGCACCGTCTCCCTGAACAAGGCAAGGAAAAAGAATGATTTTTGTATGTGGATTTCTGTTCATTGTTGTCTGGCAGATGTCGCGGAATGCGGCGCCTGTTGGACTTGTTACTACACCGATGGTTTTTGGAAAAAAAGGAAGAGGTTTTTTGTGCTCCTGATTAAAAAGTCCTTCTGCTGCCAGTTTTTTCTTTCGAAGTTCCAGCATAACCAAGACATCTCCGATTCCAGCCATTTCCATTCGATTTATAATAAGCTGGTAATTTCCTCTTTGAGGATATGCCGAAATGTACCCAAAACAGCGGACTTTATCTCCTGTTTTTGGGCGGAATGCAAGACTTCCTGTAGAACTTCGCCACATACAGGCTGAAATCTGGCAGGATTCATCTTTCAGTGTCAGATATATATGACCTGAACTTTGGAAAGTAATGCCGGAGATTTCACCTTCTACACATATAGAACGGAACGCCTGTTGAAGTAAATCTTTTATCTGATTATTGATGTCAGTTACTGTTAAAACTGGAAGCTCGTTTGCCATATAATTGATTTTAGTCTATTTCGTGGTAAAATAAAACATCATTTATGGCTGCTAAAAAGAATTTTTTCTTCAAATATTTCTCTAAATCTCCCATTAAGAAAAGTCTTCAGCAATTATACACAACTATTTTTTTCCTTCCTGTTTTAGTTATTTCTTTTATTTTTGTTGGAATTCTATATAACACTCTTAGGAATTGGGAAAATCAGCAGGTTAGAAATTCTTTGATTCAGGCAGAAAACTCCCTGAACGAAATGCTTTCTACTATTAAGTTGTTTTCTGATAGAATTTATGTAAATAAACCTCTCCAGGATGTGGTATTGCAGGAATTTGCTACAAGTCTTGATGCATATTATGCATATACGAATCTTACCTTTCTGGATGATTATTTACAGTCATATAGGGAAGTTGCCAGTTTCCGATTATATACAGAAAATATGACACTTCTGGAAAATTCTTATATCGTTAAAACTACAGAAGCGATTTCCCGTGAATTCTGGTATGAAAAAGCAGTCCGGACTAAAGGACAGGTTTTCTGGATGTATAAAACTGACACAGTAACAAAAAAACAGTATTTGTCACTGATTCGGTCTGTATATAGTTTAGGTGATAATTCATTTATAGGGGTTCTTGTTGTTAATGTCAGCCCGGATCATATTGTGCGAACCCTTAAAAATCAGTTTTTTGAAAGTGCAATTGCCTATGAAAACCAAATTATTTTCTCTTCAGAAGATAATCTTTCATATGCAGACAGCCAGACTTTAAGAAACGAACTTGTATATCAGAAAAATAGAAAAAAAGACACAATTTCTACTATTTATTGGAAAGGTTCCAGATCAGGAGTAATGACCAGGCAGTTTACCCCTAAAACCAGTTCTATTTCTGATTTTACACTTTTGTATGTTATTCCTGTAAAAGAATTAAACAGAGTAACATTTCATGTATTAATTCCTACAGCCCTTATTCTTATTGCTATTATTTTTCTTTCATTCTTTGCCATTCAGATCTTTAATAACTATATAAACTATCGTGTAAAAATTGTTCGTGATGAAATTCAGAATGTTGTAGAAAACAATTTCTCTATCCCAAAAACAATCGGTGGTATGGATGAATTTGAGCAGATTTATCACAGTCTTTACCTTATGAGCGAGAAAGTAAGTACTTTGATAAATCAAGTTTATAAACATAAACTGGACAGGGAACAAATTGCTTCCCGCCAAAATGAAATCCGCTATAAAATGCTTGCAACTCAGATAAATCCACACTTTCTTTTTAATACGCTTGAAACGATTAGGATGAAAAGTCTTGCATCGGGAGATAAAGAAGTTGCTACAATGCTTAAACTTCTTGCTGCACTTCTCAGGTATAACCTGAATGTTAGTGGAAAAACAGTTCCTTTGTATAATGAACTGGATGCAGTTCAGAATTATCTTAATATTCAGCGGTATCGTTTTGGTTCACGAATAACCTATGATATAATTACCATGTGTGATGTGCAAAAAATAACAATTTTGCCACTGTTAATACAGCCGCTGGTTGAAAACAGTTTCAGCCATGGTCTTGAAAGTACAGTTTCCGGTGGTTTTATTTATATAATGATTTCCGAAGAAGAACCTGAATATGGTCCGACACTTTTGCATGTTTCTGTAAAAGATAATGGTTGTGGCATTCCAGCAGATAAACTTCGGGATTTAAATCAGGCCTTAAAAGATCAGATTGTTGATGAATATGAAGGTTCAATTGGCCTTATGAATGTAAATTCCAGAATAAAATTGTATTACGGAAATCAGTTTGGCATGGAAATAGAAAGTGAAGAAGGTAAGGGAACAGAAGTTCGTCTTACATTCCCATTAATAGGAACAGATCAGGTAAGGAATTCAAGAATATGATGAAGTTACTTATTGCAGATGATGAAGAAAGTATCAGAACCGGTCTTAAATTGATTGTTGATTGGGAAGAACTGGGCGTGTCTGTTTGCGCGGAAGCTTCCAATGGAAATGAGGCTGTTGAAAAAATAAAGGATTATTCTCCTGATATTGTTCTTCTTGATATAAAAATGCCTGGATTAACTGGCATTGAAGTAATGGAAAATATTAATGAATATTGTAAAAGCCAGGGAAAAAATCCGCCTGCTTTTCTTATTCTTTCCGGTTTTTCACAGTTTGAGTATGCCCAAAATGCCTTGAATCTAGGAGCAAAAGGTTATCTTTTGAAACCAGTTGATGAAGATGACCTTATTTCTAAAATAAATACAATAAAATCTGAAATTACTAGTGCCATAGCTGTTCAGGAAGATTCAAAAACAGCAAAAAAATATGAAATCCGTGAATTTTATAGAAATCTGCTTTTAAATGGAATTTCAAATGGAATAAAAACAGCAGGGAATTCAAATGGAGATGTGGGGCTTGGTCAGGATAATACAGATGAATATACAGTTCTCATATGTTCTAATGAATATTTCCCTGATGAAGATAAAACTCTTATCGAAAAATGTGTAGGGAACTATTTTTCGTTTTTCGCAATGGAATCTGTTAATGTTAATGGGAATGTAGCAGTTGTTTTGAAGAATGCAAATGAAGATGCTGTTTCGAACTGTATAGAACGATTTGTTAAACATTATCCTGAAAATGTATTTATTTGTCGCGGAAAGAAGTTAAAGGGACTTTCCGGGTGTCAGGAATCATACAGGGAAGCTTCAAAATACCTAAATATCCTGTTTTTTGTGAATAATATAAATTGTATATCGGAAGAATTAATCCAAAAGTATGATTTTGAACGAAATTTCAATTATTTTGATTCAAAATTCAATGATTTTTGTAATAGAGCAGTCTTTTGTATAGAAACTTATGATAAAGTTGGTCTTGTTAGCCTTTGTTCTGAGATGAAAGACAGTGTTTTTGTTTTAAATGCAAAAAGCAGTGAGGTGAAACAGAAGATTATTTCACTTCTTATGGAGATTTATAATAGAGTAACTACAAAATATCCGGAGAGGGAACTGGAAGATCTGCAGAATCTGGATATTGTAACAAAGATACTTGGAAAACGGACATTCGAAGAAACTTTCCTTTTCTTTACTCAGGTTTTGATGAATGTAATAGAAAGTTTCCACACGAATACCGCAGATTCTGTAATTGTGAAAGTAATCGCTTATGTAAAAACAAATTATGCAAGTGATTTGAAGCTTGAAACTCTTGGGGAACTTTTTAACTGTAATTCTGCTTATTTGGGAAAGAAATTCAGAAAATATACAGGGGTTCAGTTTAATACATATTTAGATAATCTTCGAATAGAAGAAGCAAAAAACAAGCTTTTGAATACAGATTTAAAGATATATCAGATTTCAAAGCTTGTGGGTTATGCAAATACAGATTACTTTTTCATGAAATTCAAAAAGGCCACTGGAATGACCCCAAAGGAATTCAAAGAAAATGTGGAATAAACATATCTTTTTTGCTTTTGTTATTTTTATTTTCTCTTTGACAGCTTGTTCTGGTTCAAAGGAAGAAAAGCCGGTAAAAACTTTTACTTTTTATTCGTCAGATTTGACTCAATATCTGCCTTTTAGTGACCTTACTGCTCAGGAACTTACAAAAAAATCCGGAGTTTTTCTCGAGACTCTTTATTCTCAAAGTCCAGATGAAATTTCTGTAATGATGGCAAATGACAGCTATCCTGATTTGATCTATGTCAAAGGTGAACTTTCCAGGCTTATAGAAGCTGGAGCTGTAATTCCTCTTGATGACTTAATAGAAAAATATGGTGAGAATATGAAAAAGCTTTATGGTGATCAGCTTGTAAAGCTTAAATATTCCTTGGATGATCCTCATATTTATAGTATGGGGACTTTTGAAATTAAGAATAAAGTTATCGAAATTGCAGGAAATATTCAGTTACAGCATGCTGTTTTGAAAGAACTTGGATATCCTCGCATAAATAATCTAACCGACCTGGAAAATGCATTGATTGCATATAAAAGCAAATATCCTGTTCTGTATGGGCATGAAACTATCGGGTTTTCTTTACTTTGTGATGACTGGTTCTGGTATCTGGGACTTTCAAATCCTGGAGGATATTTGATAGGTCGCCCAGATGATGGTCAATGGTTTGTTGATCAGGATACTAAAAAGGTTTTATATAAATTTCTGAATCCTGAAATGCCGGCTTTTTACAGGTGGCTGAACCGAATTTATCATGAAGGTCTTCTCGATATAGAAAGTTTTACACAAAAAGAAGACGTTTATCAGGCCAAATTGAAAGGTGGATACGTTCTTTCTACAAGTTATCCTCACTGGGGCTTACAGGATGCTCGTTCATTTCTAGCCGGAAATAATATGGAAAGCAGGACTTTTGCTTATCTTCCTGTAACGGCTGGCCCTCAATATAAAGACCAGTCTTTGAAAGATTATGGTTTTTCTGGCGGTTGGGGCATTGCTATTTCAAAATCTTGTAAAGATCCTGTCGAAGCATTTAAATTTCTTGATTTTATGTGTTCTGAGGAAGCACAGATTATAATAAATTGGGGGATTAAGGACGTAACTTATACTCTGGATGCTTATGGAAAACGAATTAGTATTGATAATCCTCCTGAAAATAATGGTGTTGGTGTCTGGGTTTATCCTTTTCCTCAAGCAGGAAGGGGTGCTTTAGACAGTAACGGGGATTTTATCATGATGAATTCAGACCGTCAGGTGAAAAAGAGTTATTTACCTGTTGAACGGGCTACTTTAAGGGCCTACGGGGCTGAAATGTGGTCTGATTTATTCCCGTCTCCTGAAGAACTGGGGGTAAGCCAGCATGGGCAAGTCTGGCAATATAATTTATCTTCAGAAAGTCAGGAAATTGTTTCAAAAATCGATAATTTTGTTAAAAAAAGTTTGATTAATATGATTCTTGGTTCTGAAGGTGATTTTGATGCTTCCTGGAAAGAAATGGTTTCAGGAATCAATAAAATGGGAATTGAATCTGTAACAAATGAATTGAATAACCTGATTAGTCAAAAAATGACTCTTTGGGGAAATTAAATTTTTACTTTATTGTTATAAATCCCTCCTTTTGCTATTATATTCTTTATGGAAAATCTCATTCAACCACGTATTTTGAAAGGATTCCGCGATTTTCTTCCGGAATCAGAAATCACAAGAAGCAATCTGATTGAAAAAATCACAAAAGTTTACCGTTCTTACGGTTATGTTCCTATCGACACTCCTGTACTGGAGTATACTGATATCCTTTTACGCAAAAGTAACGGTGAAACTGAAAAACAGGTGTTCCGCTTCGAAGACAACGGTGGCCGCGATGTTGCCATGCGTTTTGACCTGACTGTTCCTTTTGCACGTTTTACTGCAGAACATTTTTCTGAACTTTATATGCCTTTCAAACGTTACCATATTGCAAAAGTATGGCGTGGAGAAAAACCTCAGGCTGGCCGCTACCGCGAATTCGTTCAGTGTGATATCGATACAGTTGGAAGCGATTCTGCAACCTGTGACTTTGAAATCCTTTCTGTTTTGAAAGCTGCTTTGGATGAAATTGTCGGAAAATCGGAAAATATTTCGGATAATAAAAAGAAAAAGTTCGTCATCAAAGTTAATCATCGTGGATTGATAAACCTTTTCTTTAAGAATTTAGGGGCTGGAGATAAAATTGATGAAATTCTTCCTGTTCTGGATGCCATTAAGAAAGTTCCTGAAGATGTAACCAGAACAAAACTGACAGAACTTTTTGCTGCTTGTGGGGCCGGAGCAGATGCTGTATCTAAAACTTACGAATTTATTGGAAGTTCAGCTGGTGCTTCTTTCCTTGACCTTATTGACCGTAACGAAAAGCTTGCTGGTGAAGGTGCTTCTGTTTACTGCGACCGTCTCCGTGAAATTTACAAAATGATGCAGGTTTCGGGAATTGAAGGTTCTTTTGAATTTGATCCTTTGATTATGCGCGGCCTTGATTACTACACAGGTATCGTTTTTGAAACAACTCTTTTTGATGATAACGGGGACGAAGTAAAAATCGGTTCTGTATGTTCCGGCGGACGTTACGATAACCTTACAGGCCTTTACATGAAGGAAAAGGTTTCAGGTGTTGGCGGATCAATCGGTCTTGACCGTCTTATTGCCGGTCTTGAAATGCTTGGAAAACTTGAAAAGAAAGGTTCTTACCTGGACGTTGAAATCTTCAATCAGAACGGCGACGATGTAGTTTCATATCACAAAGTTGCTGCAGAACTCCGTGCTCTTGGCATTTCTGTTGAAGTTTTCCCTGAACCAAAGAAAATGAACCAGCAGTACAAAGTAACTGAAGCAAAAGCTGTAAAATGGGGTGTTCTTATGAACGCTGAGGATATCGAAAAAGGATGTTTCACCCTTAAAAATCTCCAGACCCGTGAACAGTTTGTCGGCGTAAATGCCGCCAAAGCTGCTGAACTTATTAAAAAATAAATATTATAGAAAAAGAAGGTTAATTAGAACCTGAAAAATGGGACGCAGCGAATCGGGACCCTGATTATGAATGAACTATAAAAAAAATAAATAGTCAAAAAATCGAAAAACGGGACGCTACAAAATGTGCCAAAGCCGAATCCCGCAACGAGCGAAGCGAGCGAGGACACATTCGGCTGCAGGTGCATTTTGTAAAGCTGGGACACGTTTTTCGGAGTATGTTATATTGACAATTTTTTTTATTTTTTTTATATTTTCATTGTACATTACTAGTTTTTAATACTAAAGACTCGTGCATCTGCCCGGGTCTTTTTTGTTGTACTTTCAGTTTTTGTACAAGGATTTTCGTGGAATACACATCATTTAAATCAATTAAATATTATCCGGAATGCGCTCCTGTTGTGGAGGGACTTGGGTTCCGTCTTGTAGAACTTAAAGTTATTCCTGGTAAAGAAGTAACAAAAATCGGTGCAGTAATCACTTCTGTTGATCCTGCTGCAAATATCAGTGTAAATGACTGTGCTAAAGTTCATATGGTTTTGCTTCCTCGTCTTGAAGCACTTATAGGAACCGATAACACAACTATGGAACTTACCAGTCCAGGAATTGAGCACAATATAAAAAATGCTGCTGAATTCGAATTATTTGTCGGACGTGAAGTTCGAGTTTATGACAAAACTGTTACAGATTGGGTTGAAGGAAAAATCCTTTCAGCAGATGAAAAACAGGTTACATTAGAAAAGGAAGACGGTTCATCAAATTCCGTTCTTTTTGAAAATATAGCAAAAGCAAAGTTCCTGCAGAAATAAGCGGGTTCAAATAAGGAGTATAATATGTCAGAAATGGCAGAAGCTATCCGTGCATTGATGGATGAAAAAGGCTGCTCGGAAGATTCAGTAAAACAGACAATCGAAAAGGCTCTTAAAGCCGCTTACAAACGTACATTCGGAACAGATGAAAATGCAATCGTTACTTTTGAAGATGATCTTTCTGATGTATACATTTTCTCAAGAAAAACTGTAGTAGACGGTGTTTATGATCCTGTTATTGAAATTGAACTTGAAGAAGCAAAAGAGCTTTCAGATGAAGTTGAAGAAGGTGATGAAATTGATATTCAGCTCGATCCTAAATCTTTTGAACGTTCTGCAGTTTCTACAGGAAAACAGACTGCTCATCAGGGACTGACAGAATCTTTGAAATCATCACTTTTGAGTGAATATAAAGATAAAGTTGGTGAAACTATTATTGGTTATTTCCAGCGTGAACGCAACGGTACAATTTATGTTGATCTTGGTGGAAAAGTTGAAGGTATTCTTCCTCAGAAATATCAGTCAAAACTTGAACATTATGAAAAAAATGACCGTATTAAAGGTCTTATTGCTGAAGTAAAAACTTCTACAAATGGCCTTCAGTTGATTCTTTCAAGAAGCGATCCACGACTTGTTTCAAATATTCTTGAAACAGAAGTTCCAGAAATTGCCGACGGTACAGTTGAAATTCGTAAAATTGTTCGTGATGCAGGTTACCGTACAAAGGTTGCTGTTTCTACAACACGTGAAGAAGTTGACCCTGTTGGTGCCTGTGTAGGTTCAAAAGGTCAGCGTATTCAGACAGTAATTCGTGAACTTGAAAATGAAAAAATCGACGTTCTTCGTTACGAAACAGACCCAGCTCTTTTCATTAAAAATGCATTAAGTCCAGCAACTGTTGAACGTGTAGTGATTCTTGATGCTGATAAACGTCAGGCTCTTGCAATTGTTGAAGAAACTCAGCTTTCTCTCGCAATTGGACGCTCTGGACAGAACGTAAGACTTGCTAATAAGCTTTGTGACTGGAATATTGATGTTAAAACAGTTGAACAGGCTGCTGAAATGGATCTTACAGACATTGCAACAGTACAGAATGCTGAAAATCTCTTTGATAATTCTTATGATGAGATTGCAACAATTCAGGATCTTCCTGGTGTTGATGAAAGAGTTGCAACACTTCTTAAAGAAAATGGAATTGAAGATATTCAGCGTTTTGTTGAAGCATTTGATAATGATGAAATCCATATTGATGGTGTTACAGCTGATGATCTTGAAGCTGTAAATGACTTAATTGAAGCAAACGTTCAGTTTGTTGAAGAAGAAAATCCACAGACAGAAGAAACTGCTACAGAAGAAGAAACTCCTGCAGAAGAAGAATATGTTTGTCCAGAATGTGGTGCAAAAATCACTCTTGATATGACACACTGTCCAAATTGTGGTTGTGAATTTGAATTTGAAGAAGAGTAGGAGAAATAATGGCTGAAGAATTAGAAAAAAAGCCCGCAGTAGTAGTTCACAAAAAATCAAAGGATGCTCCACAGGTAAATTCATCTGTTCAGGGACAAACTGCAGAAAAAAAGAAGGTAATTGTAATTAAGAAAAAGCCTTCGACACCTGCAGCTACAAATGAAGTAACTGAAACAAAACCACAGACAGACGCTTCAAAAAAAGTTGTAGTAAAGAAAGCAGACACTCCTGCGAAAACAGAAGAACCTAAAGTAACTCCTGTTCAGGCTGCAACAACACCGGTTACGGCTCCAAAAGCTTCGAGTCCGGCTTCTGCAGTTCAGAATAATAACAATAACAATAGTAACAATAATGGTCGTATTGTAAACCGTAGTTCGAACTTTGAGTTGAACCCAAGCCGTCCAAATGTAAAGGCTGGAAATCTTTCTGATAAGCCTCGCAATGGCGGTTATAACAGAGACGGGAATAGAAATAATTACAATAATGGCGGTTACAATAATAACGGTGGCTATAATCGTAACGGTCAGGGCGGATATAATAATAACCGTCAAGGCGGTGGATTTACTGGTGCTCAGGCTCGTCAGGGGTATCAGAACCGTGAAAACTTTAATCGTGATGGAAGTAATGGTCCTCGTCAGGGCGGTTTTAATCGTAATGGTGGCCAGAACAATGGAGGCTTCCAGAACCGTAATGGTGGTCAGGGCGGCTTTAACCGAAACGGTCAGGGCGGTCAAAGACCATTCAACAACAATGGTGGTCAGGGTGGATTCAGACCTCGTATGGGCGGCGGTGCTCCAGCCCCAATGCCTGTAGATCAGTCTCGTCAGCAGTCTGCTAAAAAAGCAGCTTTTAAAGGCAAGAAACAGGTTTATAACCGTAAAGACGAAGAACAATACGATGATAATCTCTTCGGACAGAAGAAAAAGGCAGAAACTCCAGCATCAGTTGTGCCAAAATCAATTGATATCATGGAATCAATTTCAGTTTCAGATCTTGCAAAGAAGATGAATCTGAAGGCTTCTGAAATCATCGGAAAGCTTTTCTCTATGGGTATGATGGTTTCTATCAACCAGTCAATCGATGCTGATACAGCCGAACTTCTTTGTGCTGAATATTCATGTGAAGTACATCGTGTAAGCCTTTATGATGAAACAGTTATTGAATCTGAATCCGATGAAGGTGTTGAACTTCTTCCACGTGCTCCAATTGTTACAGTTATGGGACACGTTGACCATGGTAAGACAAAGACTCTTGATGCAATCCGTAATGCAAACGTAGCAGCTGGAGAAGCAGGTGGAATTACTCAGAAAATTGGTGCTTATTCAGTTTCAACAGAAAAAGGAAAAATTACATTCCTTGATACTCCGGGTCATGAAGCATTTACACTTATGCGTTCTCGCGGAGCTCAGGTTACAGATATCGTTGTTCTGGTAGTAGCTGCAGATGATGGAATCATGCCTCAGACTCTTGAAGCTATTGACCACGCAAAAGCTGCTAAAGTTCCAATTATTGTTGCAGTAAACAAAATTGATAAACCGGAAGCAAATGTTGACCGCGTTATGACTCAGCTTTCTGAACGTGGACTGGTTCCTGAAGAATGGGGTGGAGATACTCAGTTTGTAAGAATCTCTGCGCTTAAACGCGAAGGTATTGATGATCTTTTGGATGCTATTCTTCTTCAGGCAGAAATGCTTGAACTTAAGGCAAACTTTGAATGCCGTGCAGAAGGTAAAATTCTTGAGTCTCGTGTTGACCAGGGACGCGGTGTAGTAGCTTCTGTTGTAGTTGAACGCGGTACACTTCATCAGGGAGACCCATTTGTTGCAGGTATTTTCTCTGGACGTGTTCGTGCTATGTTTGATGATCACGGAAAACGTATCCAGGAAGCAGGTCCTTCAACTCCTGTTGAAGTTCTTGGTCTTGATGAAATGCCAATGGCTGGAGATCCTTTCCAGGTAACAGAAGATGAAAAAGAAGCACGTGCAATTTCTACAAAACGTCAGGAACTGAAACGCTTCGAAGCTGCAAAGGCTGTTAAGAAAGTTACTCTTGAAAATATGTTCAGCACAATTGACGAAAGCAAGATTCAGGAACTTAAAGTTATCATCAAAGCTGACCTTCAGGGTTCTGCAGAAGCTCTTAAGATCTCCCTTGAAAAGCTTTCGACAAAAGAAATCCGCCTGAACGTTATTCATTCAAGTGCTGGTGCTATTAACGAAAGTGACGTTACACTCGCTGCTGCAGACAATGCTGATTCAAATGCAATTATTATCGGATTCAACGTTCGTCCAACTCCAAATGCAAAAGCTCTTGCAGATAAAGAAGGCGTTGAAATTCGAAAATACAGCATCATCTATAAAGCCGTTGAAGAAATCCAGCAGGCTATGGAAGGTATGCTCCGCCCGGATACAAAAGAACAGGTTACAGGTATGCTGGAAGTACGCAACACATTCAAAGTTCCAAAAGTTGGAACAATTGCAGGTTGTTACGTTACAGAAGGTGTTGTACGCCGTACAAGCTATGTAAACCTTATCCGCGACGGTGTTGTTAAATACACAGGTAAACTTGCATCCCTTAAACGTTTCAAAGACGATGCAAAAGAAGTTTCTACTGGTTATGAATGTGGTGTCGGCCTTGAAAACTGGCAGGACATTATGGTTGGTGACCAGATTGAAGCCTTCGAATACATCGAAATTAAACGTAAGCTTGGTGATGACCTCGTTGACGATCGTGCTGCAAATGAAAAGAAAGCTGCTGAAGCCGCTGCTAAAGCAAAAGCTGAACAGGATGCAATCGCTGCAGCTGAAGCTGAAGAAAAAGCTAAAGAAAAGGCTGAAGGTAAAGCTCGTAAAGCAGCTGCAGCCGGTAAAACTGAATAGGAGGACGCTGATTAATGGGACAGTACAGAATGCAGCGTCTGAACGATCAGCTTAGGGACGAAATCTCACAGCTGATCCTCCGTGGCGAAGTTAAAGACCCTCGTGTTAATACTTTTCTTAGTATTAATCGAGTTGAAGTGACTTCTGATCTTTCTTATGCAAAGATTTATGTTTCAACTTTTTTGCCGGATAAGCAACTTGCTAAAGGTGTAGACGGATTGAACTCTGCCGCAGGATTTTTGCAGTCAGTGATTGCAAAAAAAATCCAGATACGCAAGTTTCCGAAATTCCAGTTCATTGTGGACAAAGGAATGAAGGAAGGCTTTGAAATGGTTCAAAAACTCAACGAACTTGAAGCTGAATCAAAGCGAATAGAAGCAGAACAGGATAAATAATATAAAATCGGTTCTGTTGTATATAAAAAAAGGGGCTTCGGCCCCTTTTTTTGAGGTTTTAATTTTGGGTGGAAAATGAAATTTAATCTTAAAAAAATTTATTTTTGTTTTTTGTGTATTTCTTTTTTGTCTTTTTCCGTTGCTGAAACATTTAATAATCACCTTACAGAAGAAGAAAGAGCAACTTTACAGAAAGGCGAAATTTTAATAAAGAAAATTAATTATTCAAGATATATTTGTCTTAATAATGGACTTCATGAAGCTGGGGATCTTCTTATAAAAAATTATAAGGATTTAAGTCCGAAATATCTGGCAGAAGTTATACAAATTAAACCTTATGCTGGAAATGAAGATTTACCTGAACGCATGGAAAAGCTTCTTTCAAATATTTCAGATTATGCGGGAATTCCATATTATTCAGAAAGACATGATGCCTGGTGGGATTTATATTCTTCTGCAAAAATTGTGTCTGAAACTGAAAATGAATATGGAAAAGAATATCTTGCTGAAATTGATATGACTCCATTTGGTATAGTAAAACAACAGATTAATATAAATCAGTATGATGATGTTCTTCTTTATGATTCTATTAATCTGAATAAACTTTCTTATTTTGATAGATTCGACTGTGTTTTTCCTAAAAAAATGAAAATGTCTATTCTGCTTTTACGGGATGGCGATAATTGGGTTCTTTATGGGATTGGTGGAGTAAATGCTCCTCGTATTCCATTTTTTACAGAAAGAATTGATACTTCTTTTATAAATAGAATCAAAACTTTTTGTTATTATATCTTCGAAAAATTGTAATAATTAAAATCGGGTGGGAAAATGATTTGGTTACTTGGAAATAAAGGTTTAATTGGAAGTGAAATTCAAAATGCTCTTTCTGAAAATAAATTGCCTTTTGTAGCTTCTGATATTGAAATTGATATATCTTCTCCTGATGCGCTTGAGTCTTTTGCATCTTCTGTTGATACTTCTTCTTATTTTCCATCAAATATTCCTAGAAGTCAGAGAAAAATTAAATGGATTATTAATTGTGTTTCTTATTCAGGAGATGATTCTGACAAGGCTCATTTGGTGAATTCTGTGGGAGCTTGCAATATCGCAAGAGTTGCCAGAAAAATCGGGGCTAAACTTATTCATATTTCTTCAGAATATGTTTATAACAATAAAGGAAATGAACCTTTTACAGAAGATTGTGTTAAAGCTCCAGAGAACTGCTTGGGAATTTCAAAGTCTGAAGGGGAAGACCTTATTTCTAAAGAAATGACTCAATATTACATTATTCGACCGTCATGTGTTTATGGAAGAAATGATGAAAGTTTTGTTAATTCCCTTCTTTCAAAAATGAATGAAAATTCAGAACTTGCAATTTCATCAAAAATCCGTTTTTCACCAACTTGGGCATCGGATGTTGCTTCTGTCATTATCAGATTAATCGATAAAACTGATCACGCTA
Organism: Treponema sp.; assembly: GCA_024402565.1. Lineage (GTDB taxonomy): Bacteria > Spirochaetota > Spirochaetia > Treponematales > Treponemataceae > Treponema_D. Next base: position 56,363 of record JAKSTM010000010.1, read on the forward strand.
AAGGATTTATTGGTGCAGGTAGTACTCCCGCTTTTGGAGTTTATAATTTTTCTGATACAGGTGATGTTTCATTATATGATTTTGCAGTTGAACTTTTAAAGATTGGTAGAAAAACTGGAATTATTTCAAATGACTGCAAAATTTTATCAGAATCTTCAAATTCTGATTTCGATTTTGATTTAAACGCTGGTGGGGAATATTTTGTTTTGAATAACGATAAAATTTCAGCTGCATTGAAATTTAGAATTCCTTCATGGCAGAAGAGCCTTGAAAAATATATTAAGTCCATAAAATTTTAAGGTGAATGCTTTATTGCTATTGACAGGTTGTATGAAAGTTTGATATTATAAAAACACTTTCGGGCAGTTAGCTCAGCTGGTACGAGCGTCTGGTTTACACCCAGAATGTCGGGAGTTCGATCCTCTCACTGCCCATAAAAAAAGCCTTTAGTTTTCAACTAAAGGCTTTTTTTTTATGTGAATAACGGTGATTGAGCTTGTCGAAATTACAGTTATTCACACAAAACTTTTGTTAGACTATTATAGTTTTTTTAAGATTTATTCATACAATTTGAAATCATCAAAATATAAAAATCCACCTGGATTTTCATTTAACGATTGAATCATAAAGCAGAATACATTTTCCAAAAATTCATCAGGCATTTCTGATATATCAAAAAGACATGTGGAAATCCCAGGTTTTACTAAAAGAGTTTTTGACTGCATCCAGGAATAGTTTTTCCCATCTTGGATTGCTATATTCAATTCGAAGTCAAAATCCTGTGGGTTATTTACTGTAACTTCAACCCATTTAAATCCTGAAAGATTATTTTCAATAAGGGAATTACAGCACCATGTTGCTTGTTTTGAAGTTTCCGGACCTGCTGGTTCCATAATTGCTTTTAAACAATGACTTCCCGTTGAAGCCCAGTCTTTTACAACTCCTGCAGCAATTGAAAGGTTATGGGATCCCCATTGGTCCCATGAATCGCCAACGCCGTACCAGTAATTTCCGTCTTCAAAATCATCCAGAACAAAAGGAGTTTTTGATGAAAGTTCTGAAACTGAATCATTTGTACATAAGAAAATAATCTGTTTTTCCTGTATGTTTTCTGTTTCTTTTATTTCAGAAAATTGCGTTTCTTCTTGTAGCTTTGGAGTTGAGCCACAGCTAAATAAGAACATAATGGTAAAAATAGTAAGTAGGCTTTTAAAAAGAGTTTTCATAAATCTTCCTGGTTTGGTTTTCAACGAGAATTATATCATTGATAGATGATTATGCAAGTAAAATTACTTAAAAAAAACAAATAATTAAGTTAAGTAAAAGTTAAAATTGCATTAAAACTGTTCCGCCATACATGAAAAGAGTGGAAATAATGAAAATTAAATTGTCTGGTAAAACAGATTTTATATTAGTTTGAGTATTTTCTTTTAATAACATGAAAGTTGGATAAATCACATATCCAATACTTCCTATAAAACAAAGAATGGAATAAGTTGTGTGTCCGTAAATTAGTGTGACAGAGCAAATATAAAATAATAAACAAGAAATCAATGAATTAATAATAAAAGAAATGATTTCTTTGATTTTTTTTATATGAAGTTTAATCAGGAAAAATAATATATTTGAAACGCAAAGGACGGAAAAAAGTATCGTTAAAAGAATATTTATTCTGTAAATGAAAAAAACACTGTGATAAATCAAGAGCCAGAAAACGATTGTCAAAATGAAAAAAATATTTTTCAGAATACGTAAGGTATTTGGACGAAATAATTTTATAAGACCTAGTCCAGATGAAAAAAATACGGCAAATAAAGAAATGACCATTGTATGGAGGGAATCTGGGAGATGCATTAACTGAAGAGGAATTGCTATTCCAAAGACCATAGGGATTGAAAAACAGTAAGCAGTTTTTTCAAGTACTGGAAGTTTTTGTGCAGATCCAATTATGTATAAAGCTATGGAAATTAAAAAAAGAATTGAAAAAATTACTGAAACAATCATGATTAGGATTATAGCATAAAGCGCAGTTTTTTCATATAATAGAAGTTATGATTGATAAGTGGGAAATTGTAATTGGATGTGAAATCCATACTCAGCTTTTGACTAAAACTAAGGCCTTCTGTGCCTGTGAAAACCGCTATGGCGGTATGCCTGATACACGCGTTTGTCCTGTATGTCTTGGACTTCCTGGTGCTATGCCTCGCGTTTCAAAAGGCTATGTAGAACTTGGAGCAGTTGCCGGCCAGGCTTTGAACTGTAACATTTCAAGATTCACAAAATTTGACCGTAAACATTACTTCTATCCTGACCTTGCAAAAGGATATCAGATTACTCAGTATGACCTTCCTCTTTGTACAGACGGTTATGTTGATCTTCCTTTCATTCATTATCCAAAGGATGAACAGCCGGGCGGTGTAAAATGTCGTGATAAAAACTTCAAAGGCGAAAATTGTGTAATCGATAACGCAGGAACAAAATACCGTCGTGTGCGCATTGAACGTATCCATCTTGAAGAGGACGTAGGTAAGTCTCTTCACCTTGCAGGTAACCACTCTTACATTGACTATAACCGTTGTGGTACTCCGCTTATCGAAATTGTTACAAAGCCTGATATGACTTCGGGAGAAGAAGCAGCACTGTTCTTCCAGAACGTTCGCGAAATTCTTCGTTATGTAAAAGTAACAAACGGTAACCTTGAAGAAGGAAACATGCGTTGTGACGCCAACATCAACCTGAACGTTTGGGAAGACGGAAAGCTTTATCACACACCGATTTCTGAAATCAAGAACCTGAACTCATTCTCTAAAATTAAAGATGCATGTGCATACGAAGCACAGCGTCAGCTTAAGGAATTCCAGGAAGACCGTCAGGAATTCAATGCAGGTTTCAAAGTAACAATGGGTTGGGATGACGAAAAGAAACAGACAGTTGTACAGCGTACAAAGAACTCTTTCGTAGACTACCGCTTTGTTGTTGAACCTGATATCAAACCTTTCACAGTTTCTGAAGAACTTATTAAGGAAGCTGCTTCTAAGGTTGGTGAACTTCCTGAAACAAAACGTCAGAGATTCAAGAAAGAATTCGGTCTTTCTGATTTTGACGTAGAAACTCTTACTGCAAGCCGTGACCTGGTTCTGTGGTTTGAAGAAGCAGCATCAAAAGCAAAGTCTCCTAAACGTGTTGCAAACCTTATGCTTTCTGAACTTCTTGCTGTTCTGAACGAAAAGAATGAAACAATCAACGATGTTCAGATTACACCAGCTCACATGACTGAACTTGCTGATGCCCTTGAAGAACAGAAAATCACTTCAAAACAGGGTAAAGAAGTTTTTGCAGAAATGCTTTCAAGCAACAAAATGCCATCTGTTATCATTAAAGAAAAAGGCATGGAATCTGTTTCTGATGCAGGTGCAATTGAAGCATTCGTTGACCAGGTAATTTCTGCAAACCCTAAAGCCGTAGAAGATTACAAAGGCGGAAAAACAAACGTTGTAGGCTGGCTTATGGGACAGGTAATGAAAGTATCCGGCGGAAAAGCAAATCCAAAAGAAGCAACAAAACTTTTGAACGAAAAACTTTCAAAACTTTAAATAATTCATGGGTTGCAGGCGCAGCCGTTGCAATCCACGCAAAAACATAGGGCTGTCTTCGGGCAGCCTTTTTTACTTAAGGAGTACAAAAATGGAAAAGACATTCCCTTTAACAAAAGACCAGCTTTCAAACCTGGTACGCGATTTCCCGACACCTTTCATCATTTACGATGAAAAAGCTATTCGTGACAACCTTAAAAAATTCACAAAAGCTTTTTCTATCTTCCCGAAATTCCGCGAACACTATGCTGTTAAAGCATGTCCAAATCCATACATCCTTAAAATCCTTGCAGACGAAGGCTGTGGTGCTGACTGTTCTTCACTTCCTGAACTTATGCTTTCAGAAATGAGCGGTATTCTTGGTGACCACGTAATCTTCACTTCAAACGAGACACCTGCAAAAGAATTCCAGCTTGCTTACGAACAGGGAAATATCATCAACCTTGATGACATTACACATATCGATTTTTTGAAGAATGCTCTTGGTGGAGAATTTCCAAAGACAATTTGTTTCCGTTATAATCCTGGAACAGATAAGCAGGGATGTAACGGAATCATCGGAAAGCCAGAAGAAGCAAAGTACGGACTTACAAGAGCCCAGATCCTTGAAGCTTATGCAAAGTGTAAGGAACTTGGTGTAGAACACTTCGGGCTCCACACTATGGTTGCTTCAAATGAACTGAATCCTGATTTCTTTGTTGATACAGCAAAACTTGTTTTTGAACTTGCTGCAGAAATCAAAGAAAAGGTTGGAGTAAATATCGAATTCGTAGACCTTGGTGGCGGAATCGGTATTCCTTATAAACCAGGCGACAAAGCAGTTGATTACGATTACGTTGCTCAGGGAATCCGTAAGGAATATGACCGTGTTGTTGTTCCTGCAGGCCTTGACCCAATGGCCATTTACTGGGAATGTGGTCGTCCTATTACAGGACCATACGGATGGCTCGTTTCTACAGCTGTTCACGAAAAACATATTTACCGCGAATACATCGGGCTCGACTCTTGTATGGCCGACTTCATGCGCCCTGGCGTTTACGGAAGCTACCATGAAGTAACAGTCTGTGGAAAAGAAAATGCTCCAAAAGATCATGTATACGATATCGTAGGAAGCCTTTGTGAAAATTCAGACAAGTTCGCCGTTCAGCGTGAACTTCCTGAAATCCAGAAAGGGGACTTTGTAATACTTCATGACGCCGGTGCACATGGTAGAGCTATGGGCTTCAACTATAACTCAAAGCTCCGCTGCGGAGAAATCCTTATGCGTCCTGATGGAACTTTCAAAGAAATCCGCCGCCGCGAAACAATCGATGACCTTTTCGCAACACTTGATTTAGACGGTGTTAAGAATTTTAAATAATGCACAATTCACAATGCATAATTCATAATATTTGTAGTGAATTGATAATTGATAATGGACAATTTTTGAATCGTACTGTTCTAAGAAAACAGTCTGATGAGATAAAGCCCATTACAGGGGATATATTATGTTGATTTCAGAAAGAATGCAGGGACTCAATCCTTATGTGCCTGGTGAACAGCCAAAGGATCGTCCTTATATTAAACTTAATGCAAATGAAAATCCTTATCCGCCAAGCAAAAAGGTGATTAAGGCAGTAAATAAATTCATTAAAAAGAATCCGGAAAAACTGGCACTTTATCCTGATCCTGATTCAATTGAGCTTCACGAAGAAATTGCCGACATGCTGAATAAAACAGGCGGCTGTCTTTGCAGGGCAAAGGTTGACGGAAAAAATGTAACTCCTGCTAATGAAGATAAGATTCCGTTTACTGTAACAAAAGACATGATTTATACTGGAAACGGAAGCGACGAAGTTCTTTCATTTGTCTTCTATGCTTTTTTTTCAAGCAATAAGAAATTTGTAATGCCTGAACACACTTACAGTTTTTATCCGGTTTATGCAGGTTTCTATAATATTCCAATGGACCGCATTCCTTTGAAAAAAGACTGGTCACTGGACACAGAAGCTATGCTTTCACATGCAGGTGAAAATGCAGGCGGAATAATTTTTGCAAATCCTAACGCTCCAACAGGTCTTGGATTAACAAGGTCCCAGGTTCGCGAAATGCTTTCCAAAGCAAGCAAAGATGAAATCTTTATCGTAGATGAAGCTTACTGTGATTTTGGCGGCGAATCCTGTATTCCGCTCCTTTCAGAATTTTCAAATCTAGTGATTGTTAGAACTTTCAGTAAGAGCCTTTGCGGGGCTGGTATGCGTCTTGGATTTATTGTTTCAAATCCTGAACTTATCAATACAGTTACAACCGTAAAGAACTCTGTAAACCATTTCCCTTTGGATGCTGTAGCTCAGGTTGCCGGAAAAGAAGCTTGTCGTGATATCGGTTACTATTGCGACTGTGCAAAACGTGTTGCCGATGTTCGAGATGATTTTTATAACTTTTTAATTCAGAAAGGATTTTATGCAATTCCTAGTCAGACAAACTTTATCTTTGCAAAAAAAGAAGGCCTTGCCGGAGAACAGATTTATAAAAAAATTAAAGAAGAAGGAATTCTTATCCGTCACTTTAAGACTCCGGGCGTAGAAGATTTTGTACGAATTACAATCGGTACACCTGAGCAGATGGCAAAGCTTAAAGCGGCATTTGAAAAACTGTAATTTTACTGGAGATAAAAATGAAACTTTTACTTATTTCGGATATTCACGGAAACGCAGAAATTCTTGATAAGCTTGATGAAGAATTTAAAGCTTGTGACGCTGTTCTTTTTGCAGGTGATTTTGCAGAAGCTTTTAAAAACGAAAC
>JAKSTM010000100.1 GCA_024402565.1 Treponema sp.
AAAATCTGGCTTTTTTTTTCAGGCCTTAAAATTGTAGACCTTTTTCAGTGGCCTCATCATTCGATCGGGGCTTTTTGCTTTTTATGTGTATTATTTCATTACAGCGATTGCAAGCTGGTCTGCGCAGGAAGTAGGGCGGCGGCCGCAAAGGTTTCCTTTAAGTTTTTCGCTGATTTCTTCGGCTTTCATTCCGTCCAGAAGCTTTGAAATGATCTTCAGGTTTCCGTTACATCCGCCTGTGAACTGAATGTTTGTAATTGTTCCGTCATCTGCTTTGTCAAAGCTGATTAATGTTGCACATGTGTCTTTTGTTTTGAATTCGTGGTGTTTCATAGTGTACCTTCCTTATAACAAGTTTATTTTGAAAGTTCTTTCTGTATGAAAGCATCGATTTTTTCAGGAGTTACAGTTGGAGCAAAACGAGCTACAACTTCACCTTTTTTATTGATGAGGAATTTTGTGAAATTCCATTTGATTTTCTGGGAACCGCAGATACCTCTTTTTTCTTTTTTCATGTATTTGTAAAGAGGAATTGCGTTATCGCCATTTACTTCGACTTTAGCGAACTGAGGGAAAGTAATTCCGTAACGTCCTGTACAGAACGAATGAATTTCATCATCGGAACCAGGAGCCTGTGAGAGGAACTGGTTACATGGGAAATCCAGGATTTCAAAACCATCTTTCTGGTATTTGTCATATAAATCCTGTAAACCATCATACTGTGGAGTAAAACCGCAGCCAGTAGCTGTGTTTACGACGAGAAGAACTTTGCCTTCATAATTCTTAAGTGATACTGTTGAACCGTCCATCTGCTGAACATTGAAACTGTAAATATTCATTTTATAACTCCTTGTTAGTTGGATTTGATTTGATTGTGTACAATGTATTTATACATTAACTGTGTTGCTTTTGTCAAGTAAATTGTGTACAATTAAATTATGAATAACGAAAATTTTTCTGAATTTGATTCTTTAGCCTTAAAAAATCAGCTTTGTTTTGCTCTTTATGTATGTTCAAAAGAGATAATTAAAAGATACGGTCCTATGTTGGAAAAACATAAGTTAACTTATACATCTTATATTACGCTTATGGCTTTGTGGGAAAAGGATGGAGTAACTGTAAAGCAGCTTGGTGAACATTTATATCTTGATTCGGGAACACTTACTCCTGTTTTGAAAAAGATGGAAGCACAGGGATTTATCATTCGTGAAAGAAGTAAAGAAGACGAAAGAACTGTTTATATTACACTTACACCAGTTGGGCGAGAACTTAAAGAAGAATGCAGGGATATTCCGGCATCCATGTTCTGTCTGAATTTGATTGATATGAAAAAAGCCCCTGATCTTTTGAATTCGCTTCATGAAATAATGGAAAAACTAAAATAGTTATAAAATTTTATTATTTTCGTTGTCTTTTGTTTGAAAAATCGCCTATATTTATAATATGAACGTTCAGTATAATCAATATTATTCAAATGTTCAGGATGATGGTTCTGAAATAGTACGTTATGAAAATGAATCACTTCCTGTTAAGACAAGTTGCTCAACATGGTACAGTCGTCCTGACTGTTATGTGAATCATTGGCATACAGATTTTGAATTTATTTATTGTTCTAAGGGACATATTTATTACAGTGTAAATGGTGAAGAAATCAAAATTAACGAAGGCGAAATGATGTTTGTTAATTCCTGCCAGATGCACTATACATTCCAGAAAGACACAATTGATTGTGAAACTTATTTGCTTGTAGCTCATCCGGGACTTTATGACTGGCGCATTGCTGAAAAATATGTAAAGGAAGTTACAGCATCAAAAGTTCCTCCTTACATTGTTATGTCTATCGATAATATTCGTGAAAAACAAATTATTGACTGCGTGGTAAATATTGTTCGTGCCAATACAAAAGATGAAAATGGCGAAAAGGCTTTTGGGCATGAACTCGAAATCAAAGCACAGATGTATAAACTGCTTATAAATCTTGCGCTTCGAGTTCAGAATATGGAAAATCCACTTTCGTCGGCAAGTAAGAAAAAATTGGAAACTATGCGTCGAATGACAGGTTTCGTTCAGAAAAACTACGCAGAAAAAATTACTCTGGATGATATTGCCGATGCAGGGATTGTTTGCCGCAGCCAGGCATGTGAACTTTTCAAACGATATATGAATAAAACTCCTATAGAATATCTTAACGACTATCGCATCACAAAAAGTACAGATTTAATTGCTCACACTGACATGAGTATTACGGAAATCTCGCTTGCATGTGGATTCGAAAGTTCAAGTTACTTCACTGAACTTTTTCATCGCCGTATGAACATGACTCCACGCGATTACCGTAACATGGCCTAAGGATTTAAGGAGAAAAACAAATATAATGAGACCTCTTATTGAAAATCAGTCTTACGACGAAGAACGTGCGCTGTACTATACTCAAGGGACTGATATCAGGAATTGTGTTTTTGCAGGACCGGCTGATGGTGAATCTGTGCTTAAAGAATCACGAGATATCAGTCTGAATGACTGTAAGTTTTCTTTGCGTTATCCCTTGTGGCACGTGAAGACTTTTTCCATGGACAACACCACTATGGATGAACTGACTCGTGCTGCAATTTGGTATGCAGATAACGGTACTATCACAAATTCAACATTGAACGGAATCAAAGCGGTTCGCGAATGTAAGAATATTTCTATTTCTGATTCAAAAATAGTTTCACCTGAATTTGGATGGAAAAGTGATGGAATCACATTGAAGGATTCGTATGTTGAAAGTGAATATCTTTTTATGGATACAAACAATGTTCACCTGGAAAGAGTTTCGATGAAAGGAAAATATTCTTTCCAATATATTGAAAATCTTACAATCGAAGATTCATACCTTGATACAAAAGATGCTTTCTGGCATTCAAAAAATATCACTGTAAAAAACAGCACTGTAAAAGGCGAATACCTGGCATGGTTTTCTGAAAACCTTACTCTTGAAAATTGTACGATTATCGGAACTCAGCCATTGTGTTACTGCAAAAACTTGAAGCTTATCAATTGTAAAATGGATCCGAATTGTGATCTGGCATTTGAATATTCTGATGTGGAGGCAACGGTAATTGGCCATGTTACTTCAATTAAAAACCCTAAAAGCGGAACAATTACATGTGATTCGGTTGGAGAGATTATTCATGAAAATCCTGTAATGGAATGTAATGGGCAGGTTGTAATTAGATAGGAGTATATTATGAAAAAAATTCTCGATTGGAATAAATATATAGAAAAAGCAAGACAGGCTGTTGCTGAAGGTTGTGTACTGCTGGAAAACAACGGTGTTCTTCCGTTAAAGAATGATACATGTGTTTCGATTTTTGGACGCATTCAGACTCATTATTATAAATCTGGAACTGGTTCAGGTGGTATGGTAAACGTATCTCATGTTTCAGGAATTCCTGAAGGTTTGAAGGAATGCGGCATAAATGTAAATGAAGAACTGGAAAAAGTTTATGCAGAATGGGAAAAAGCAAATCCATTTGACACAGGTCTTGGTTGGGGCATGGAACCATGGAGCCAGAAGGAAATGTCCCTGACAGAACAGGTTGTTTCTGATGCCGCAAAAAAATCTGATGTTGCTATTGTGATTATCGGGCGCACAGCCGGTGAAGACAAAGATGCAAGTTTTACAGAAGGTTCTTATTGTCTTACAAGTATTGAAGCTGAAAATCTCCGCCTTGTACGTAAAGTTTTTGATAAAGTGATTGTTCTTCTGAACGTTGG
>JAKSTM010000101.1 GCA_024402565.1 Treponema sp.
TGTTTTTATAATACTTATTCCAAAGCCATAAATCGTGGAAAAAAGTTTGCGAAAACGCAATTTCAACAAATCATTCCAATCAGCTGCAGAAACACACCGTTCAGTTCATTCCAGTCTGTTTGTTTCTTTTCGACAAGAATTTCCAGATATCTTTCAACTTCTGAAACAATAGAACTGATATATTCATCAATTTTCTTTATCCGAGGTCCTGTTTCCTTTTCTTTCATTGATTTTTTAAGTTTAATAAGATTGGAGACTTCATCTTGAAGATCATCTGGAAGGTAAGCTTCCTTCAAAATATCAAATACAATTGGCGGAGGGGACTTTCTGTCCATAATCCACTGACACGAAAGACACTGTCTCAGATTATAAAGATAAGGCTTGTACTTTACCTCTGATTTTTCTTCGAAGTATCGTCTGAGATTATTCTTTGTAATCGAGTTGTAATGATATAAGGCTTTTTTTTCTGAAAAGTGTCTGTCAAAAATCTTTGAAACAGATTCCCATTCCGTTGTTGTCTTATACACAATAGGAGATACTGCCCACTCGAAAATTGAAGGGTTGGATTTATTCAAAAGCCATAAGAGTTTTTTTATATCCCAGCCAGTAATGTCATAGATTTCATTTAATTCGCATTCCAGAGTATCTTTAGTATTCTCAAGCTTCAGATAAAACTCAATTGGTCTTACATATACAAAGCGTACATCATAATCACTGTCAGGACTGGCGAAGCCCCAGGCTCTGCTTCCACTTTCGCAAGCATACAGAATATGGATATTTTCTCTTAGCTCTATTTCTTCTAGTTTGGCCTTAATTATGTTCGTTATATCAGTCATAAAGTCCTCCGTATGTCACCGCTTCGCCCAAACGTCCAAAACGCTTCAATCCCCAAGATTGACGGTACGTGCCAAATGACATTTTAAGAATAGAACTGAATAGACTTTATAACATGGAAAAAAATATGCGAAATTTTCTGAAAAAAGAATAGGGCATCCAAACTTAGTTGAATGCCCTATTAGCACTGCGTATAAATTTCAAATCTGTCTACCAGAAATGGGATAATGCTCATATCCAGTTTGGGTTAATTTCTCTGTTGTCTTCTTAAACGGCACTACTGCAAGGCTTACAGCACATAACATCAACAGAACTGCCATTACTACATTTATGATTTTCTGATATCTAACAAAGAATCTTTGTAGTGCGACTCCAGTAAAAAGCCAGACCAAATTACAGGTTGGCTGAATTACTCCAAGACAAAAACCGAAAATCAATAGTGTGCTGAAACTGCGTGTAACTGGAAGAACATAGGAACTTAATGCCGTTATACAGGTAAGGATGACTTTAACATTTGTAAGCTGCAGAAAATATCCTCTCCAGAATCCAGGTTGTTTTACTTCCTTCTGCTCTGTTGAGTAATTCGTTTTAAGCATGTGGAATGCCATCCACATTAGATATGCTACTCCTACAAAGGCCAGGTATTTAACATATTCATTCAGTGCAGTTCCAAGGAAATATGCAATCAAAACTGAAATCATTGCATCGGTGATACAGCCGGAAATCAGACCTACCCACTGCCGTAACGCAGAGTTTTTACCGTATGTAAGAGAAGTTGCAAGAGATGTTAGATTTGCAGGTCCTGGAGTTATTCCGCTTAAAGCTACAAATGAAAGAAAACTAAGAACTATCTGAGGTGTCATTATTCTTCTTCCTTATAAACATTCGCCAGCTGATAAGTATGACCGTAATGTTCAACGAATCGTTTCAAATCATCAAAAGTGATGCTTACGGATGCTGTATTTCGTAGTGGATGAATAATCACCTTTTTGCCTTCAAAGTTTTCATCAAACAAAACTTTAACCGAACGCTGGGTATCGAACATAATGCAAAGTGGTGTTACTGAACCTGGTGTTATATTCAGATATTTCATCAGCTCATCAGGATTGCAGAAACTGAGTCTGCCATAGCCAAATGCTGCAGCAATTTTCTTTAGGTCTGCCCTTTTATGCAAATCCAGGCTTACCAGCCCATAGTTGTTGTTTTTGTCTTTTACGAATAGATTTTTTACATCAGTTCCTTCAAGAGCGATTAAAACATCTTTGGAATCTTCTTCTGAGAAAATTGCTTTGTGTTCCTGAAGTTCGTATGGAATATTCAGGCCGTTTAGTATTTGAAATATTTGTTCCATTTATCGTTACTCCGCTCTTTTACTCATACTTAATCCCAAAATAATTTAGGCTAACCTTCATTGCATCCTGACCGGTTAAACAGGTATCTCTCAAATAGCCACGTTCATTTTTCCATTCCTTGATCCCACGGTAATAGAACATCTTTAATTCCTCTGTAATAATGAAAGGAACAATATTATGCTTGAGACATTCCTTAAACATAATCAAACGGCCTACACGACCATTACCGTCCTGGAATGGATGAATTGATTCAAAACGAACATGAAAATCAAGAATATCGTCAAAGGTGATTTCGGATTTTGAATTATAGTCAGCAAGTAAAGCTTTCATTTCTGCAGCGACATCTTCAGGTCGGACAGTTTCGCTACCACCTACTTCATTTTCAATCATCTTATAATCCCCTACTTTGAACCAGGATTTCTGGGCATCTGTAGTTCCTGTTTTGAGGATATAATGCAGCTGCTTTATAAAGCTTTCAGAAAGTTTTGTGTTAGCACCTTCAATGGCAAGATCTATACAGCGGAAATGATTTACTGTCTCAATAATATCATCAACCTTTACTGCTTCATCAGTGATACCAAGAGTTTTGGTTTCAAAAATGAATCGTGTCTGATCATGGGAAAGTCTTGAACCTTCAATATGATTTGAATTGTATGTGAGATCAATCTGAATCTTGTGGTAAATTCCGCCCTTCAGACTGGAATCTTTTTCACGTTTCAGAAAAGCTAATAGATTATTTTCTGTTTCGATATGACGGGTTTTGCGGCTTGGTTTTTCTGCATTTGAAGGAATTTTCCAGGTCTTTCCATCCAGTAATGCACCGGGAACCCTGCCCTGTGCACAGTAATTTCGAACGCTACGGATACTTAATTCCCAAAGTTTTGAAGCTTCTTCAACAGAAATATATTCAATCTTTGCCATAGGCAAATTATATCACGTTATCGGCAAAATATAAAGATATTTTTAGGTTTGTAAATTAGTTATATATTGCCGATAGATGTTCAATTTTGCCTTTACAGAAAAAATAGAACATCTGGTTCTAAAGTCGATTACGCGTCTTCAGCTTTGCTTATGAAAAAAGTTCTTTTTTATCATCAGAAAGGATTTTCCCTGAAATTTACAGAAATAGCATACCTTCTTTTTTTTGGATTATCCTTTAGTGGAATCATTAACGCAATCCAGATAAAACCATCTTGTACATTCATCAGGAATTAATTGTTAGCGTCTGGCGGTTGTTTTCGCCGGACACTAACACCCAAAACCTGTTGTAAAGGAATTATTAAAATAAACTCTTAAGATTTCATTAATTCTTCAATCTGATTTTTATCTGGCATTACGCAAAGTGCACCTTTTTTAGTTGTAATTAAAGAAGATGCAGCATTGGCAAATGTAAGCATTTTGGTAAGACGTTCTTTTGAAAAACTGTCATAGCCGTTTTCAAGAATATCATGAAGAATGCAGGCACAGAATGTATCTCCAGCACCTG
>JAKSTM010000102.1 GCA_024402565.1 Treponema sp.
TTATGAAAAAAATGGAAATAAAAAGACTTTCTTTAGCTGACAAAGAACTCATAAAGGAATTTTTTGTAAATATTTTTACAAAGGCCCCATGGTACGATGACTGGAGTGATAAGCAACAGCTGGATTTATACATTATTGATTTGATTGGGAATGTAAATTCTCTTACTCTTGGATTTTTCAATAATGATGAACTGATGGCCCTTTCTATGGGATATGTAAAACACTGGTTCCGGGGAACGGAATATATCATCAATGAACTGTGTGTAAAAACTGAAGCTCAGGGAAAAGGAATTGGTTCAGATTTTTTACATCAGATGGAAGAATATCTTCTGGCCCAGGGAATTGAAGCTACTTTCCTTTTAACCGAGCGGACTGTTCCTGCCTATAATTTTTACAAGAAAAACGGTTACTACGAATATCCGGACACAGTGGCTTTTTCAAAAGGATTTGGTCCAAAATATGAGTAAAGATGATGCATTCTGATTGTGATATAATAATTGAATATTCAAATCAACAGAAATTTTGCGGTGGAGAGAGTTGAGGCATGATAAAAAAGTAAACGAACAAGCGGTATTGTGATACGCTGATTATGATTCAGCGGAACCCAGGCAATAGTTCGTCATATTTTGTAAGGACGCAGATCCTTGTAAAGGAGAATGAAGAGCTTTTGCCGCATCATACAATAGTCATTAAAGACTGAATGGGAGATTGGAACGCATTACCGATTAGACTTTCCGCAGACGAATCAAAACGGAGGTCATCATGACATTTTACATTGGCGTAGATTTGCACAAGACACAGTTTACTGTTCATGTGCGAACAGAAGAAAAAGTTGAATCTTTGGATCAGATTAAACAGTATCCGACAACAGCTGCTGGCTATGCAGAGTTTCTTGCAAGAATTGAAACTTACAAGGCAACTGGTACAGCCGTGAAAATCGGAGTTGAATCTACAGGGAACACACGATTCTTCAAGAATCAGGTTGAGAAAGCAGGTGCTGAAGTAACTGTAATCAATACGCTGAAGTTCAAGGTTATCAACGAATCAACCAAGAAAACTGACAAGCATGATGCTTCTACAATATCAGAATTTCTTTCAAAGGATATGCTTCCTGAAAGTTATTTGTGTGGAAAAGAAACTGAGAATATCAGACGTCTGTTGAAATCACGGGAACGACTTGTTCGTTCAACAGTTGGTCAGAAAAACGAAATTCATGCATTGTTAGTGAGTTTAGGGCTTTCTGATGAACTTAGAAGCCTTCAAAGTAAAAAAGGGCGCCAGAAGATTCTGGACACCCTTGAGTCGAATAACGACTACGTGCTCGAGGCACAATCAGTAAAACTGATGTTTCAAATCATAGACCAGATGACAGAGTCGGTCAAGATAATTGAAAAGCAGCTTACTGAACTGACAAAAGATGATGAAATGGTGAACCGTCTTATGACAATCCGAGGCTGTGGAAAAATTACAGCATGGACAATCAGGGCTTATACAGAAGACATATCAAGATTTGCAAGTGCAAAAAAATATGCAGCATTCTGTGGACTTGTACCTTGGGTACAGGATTCAAACGAAACCATTCATCATGGAAAAATAACGAAACGGGGACCTCAGGAATTGAGAACTTGTTTTGTTCAGTTAGTTTTAGGAATTCGTCGCTGCAAGGATACTTCGGAATGGAGAATGATGCAGCGTTATGAATATATGAAAAAAAATAAAGGCAGTGGTAAATCAATTGTAGCTGCTGCCAGGAAGATGGCAGAAATCGTATGGGCAATGCTCAGCGATAAACAGGACTTTAATGCAGACAAGATGAAAGGAACATACAAACCTATGACTCTTGCCGATGAAGCTCTTTCTGCCATGAATTAGTAATTTAAGAAAGTCGACTTGTTCGTTGACTTTTTATGGGAGAAATATGAAAAAATTATTATTTACATGCATTTGTTTTATATTGTGTTCAATGATGTTCGCAGAAGACTTTAATGATATCAAGAAGTTTGATACAGATTCTATTTCAAGTTTTAACATTTCCTTGTTTAACGAGAATATCACAGTTGAGACTTCGACTGAAAAGCAGATTTATTTAATTATTGAATCAAAAAATAAATCAGTCCTTCCAAGCATAAATATTTATGGAAAAGAATTGAAAATCTGCAGCAATGATGAGATGTATGATAAAAACAATGTTTGCAACATTTTATTGAAGATTCCAGAAACTTTCATCGCAGATAAAGTATTTATAAAAACTGTGTTGGGCAAACTTGAAATTAAGAAAATGACTTCTAGAACTGTAATCCTAAATCCTGGTCCAGATAATTCCATGGGAAATATTAAATCAGATTATTTTGAAATTCCGGTTCCAGATGAAGCTGATATAAATATTTTTAATTTGGACAGCAAGGAAATAAATATGTCTTTATTCGTAGGAAAATTAAATCTTTCTTTGCTCCAAATCCCTGAAAAAAATTCGAAAATAACATTGAAACAAGGAAAAATGAATGTTTTATTTCCTAAAGATGCGGCTTTTACACTCAATACCAGATCTTTCTATTCAAAATTTGTAAATAATCTGGACAATTCAACAAAAGACTGGATTCGGGATGGTTTCACATATGAGCATAACGGCGGTGGCGTAGAAATTTTACTCCAAACACATACTGGAGATATTGAAGTTAGTAGTTATTCCGCACAATAAGAGTTGATAGAAAGGTTGTTATCCCCGTCAACACAAATTTGTGAATATAATTAGAAAATTGATGTGAGTTTATGTTTAAATTTCGTTTATAATAACTAATATGAAGGAATTAACAAAACGGGAAATAGCAAAAGCTTTGCTAGAACTTCTGAACGAAAAAAATCTGAACAAAATCACAATTGAAGATATTTCTAAAAAAGCTGGAATAAACCGTCAGACTTTTTATTATCATTTCAGGGATATTATTGATCTTCTGGAATGGATGTGGCTTGAAGATGAAAAAGAGCTTTTGAAAGATTCCTGTTCTTACGAAACCTGGCAGGAAAATTTTGTAACTATATTTGAAGAATTTAGAAAGAAAAAATCTTTTACTTTGAATGTCTATAAAAATGCTCCTTCTGAACTATTAACAACTCATCTATATAATCTTGTTTATCCTATCATTTATTCTGTAGTTAATGAAAAAGCCCAGAATTATATTGTAAAAGAAGAAGATGTAAAATTTATTGCGGATTTCTATAAGTTTGCTTTTGTAGCACTAGTGAAAGACTGGATTCGTAATGATATGGAAGATGACCCTGAAAAGATTGTAAGTCGCCTTGGGATTCTGTTGCAGGGAACAATTGAACATTCTTTGAATAATCTTGGGAAAAAGAAATAAGATCTAAAATCGCTGAAATCAAAAAAAAAATTGTACAAATTGCGACAAGTGTCTAAATTTACGACAAATGTAGTAAATTGTTTAGTTTCAACTGAATCATTTGGTATTAGATTAATCACAACATTAATTAAAACAAGTTGTAAAAATTAATTATACCAAATCAACAACCTTACGGAGGTAACGTATGTATTATTCAGCTGGAACTTATGAAGCTTTTGCTCATCCAGAAAAACC
>JAKSTM010000103.1 GCA_024402565.1 Treponema sp.
CTGTCAGGTAGATTCGCTGTTTACGCTTGTCATTTTCATCTTGATGTAAAACTACCAGACCTTTTTTGCAAAGACTATTCAAAACTTCCTTAACATTCTGGCGGGAGCAGCCCATTACCTGAGCTAACTGATTTGCAGTGGGTGCCTCATCCGGGAAAAGATTCATACAGGCCATAAGGAAAAACTGTTTACAGGTGATTTCTTCATAAAAAGAATCCCCAGTGGCCTGAAGCCGATTCATAAAAGCAAAAAGCAACCCGAACAAGCCATATTGCGGAGGCATGATATTCAACACTTCACTGTTTGACACACTCATATTATGCAATATATTGCACATTATACATCAAGTCAAGCGGAATACATCACCTTTACTCATATTTTGGACCATGCACCACCCACGTCAGTCTTTAAAACCTAAAATTCATACTTTTGCTACAGTCATGTCAGTCTTTAAAACCTAGAATTTTTAAAAATAAATAAAAAGATCAAAATATTAGGTTTTAAAGACTGACACCAATGGTGCAGTTTTGTCTTTCACCCCGTCGTGAAATCCAGCAAAATTAGTAAAAGTAAGTAAAAGCTAAAGAATTGCTCTTTCGCAATTCTTTTTAACGCTTTTGCAATTATCAAATCTCCTGATTTTGCTTAAGTTGCTGTGGGGATTTCAATTCAGAAAAAAGTTCAGAATATTTTCTGAATCTAAAAACAGAGCAAGTTTCACTTGAATGGACCAGTGTTTCGGCACTGGAGTACGACCAAGCTAGGTTTGGTTTTTTTTGTTATCTTTTTCTAAAAAATGGAAGTTTCCCACTCCTTGGGTCCACTTCCAAACCCCGAAACCCGCCTGCCACAATTCAGCAGCAGACATCAAAACAGCACAAGGCTGCAATAAACACGATTAGCAATTCCCGCACTTTAAGCAGGCTTCATTAAACCAGGAAATCTCAAGTTTTTCCCCGCTTTTCAGTTTTTGAACATCTTCATCATGTCTCTCTGCAACATAATCTGCAAAAGCCATCAGCGAAGAAAAATTCAATTCAACCTGAACCCAAACGTCATCAATAGTCAGAATGTGACGGTTCATTCCACCAAAAGCTCCGTCAAAATAGATTTTGTAAGAATGATTTTTATAATCCCGCTGTCCCACAAGCACAATGGCAGGGTCATGATTCGCAATCCGTTCAACATCAGAGCCACCAAGCTGGTCAATTTTATTTACGGCATATTTTTCAATCAACAAAGCTTTATCAACAAAAAACAACTTCCAGTCTTCAAAACAAAAAGCAGAAGCCGGCATCACCAGAACATTTGATTTATTCTGAACTTCATAATCATCACCGCTTTCATAAACACGAGCCATTTCTTTAATGTAACCTTGAATATCCATAAAACCGACCTCCACCAAACCAAAGGCAGCTAAAGTAATATAAAAGAAAAACTCCAAAAGTTCAAAAAATTCTGCAATTTCTTACACTTCTGATGCAAAATTTGCCGCCAAGTAATTCTGTATATCAGTCATAATCTTGAACGACTTTTCTTCACCGTAAAATTCAATCAGCCGATTTTCAATAATTGAAGCCTGACACTTAAAAGAAGTTAGAAAATCTAATTCCAAAGGGAGTTCCATAGTTGCTACAGTATTAGCAGTCTCCACATCCCTAATATCAACAAAAACGGCAAAGACACCTGTATTATCAAACTCAAGATTCACAAACTCATTCAATTCAACTTCCGTTTCATCCATCAGTTCTATCTCCTCTCATCAAACTCAAAAGGTACAAGCCTTATTCCATCCTCTTCTGTAAATACAATCCTAAAAAACAAACGGGTCCAGTCTTCATTAAAAACATCATCGTTGATTTCAACCTCGGGCATTACAGTAGTACTTTTTACAAGCACCGTAAGAAAATGCTCTAAATCCCGACGGTCTGGAATCCTTGCATAAACATAATCATTCTTTTTGATTACAAACCCATTCTCATATTCATCGTAAAAAACTTCGTAACTATCCATATTACCTCCATCTGCCAAACTTTGTGACAGACAGAAGTAATATAAAAAGTAAATTTTGAAAGTTCAAAAATAAATGATTTTTTCTAGGGCCATTTTATGCCCCGCCTTACGGCAGGTCATAAAACCGGGTCTTCCGTGGCTCCGGCGTCTACCGCGCCTTCGGTGCTTCGCACTTGCTCCGCAACCACTCCACCCCCTTGTCCGGGTTTACCTAATATTTCTGTAAGTGTGAGTTACAGCTACAATCATTCCTCCAATAACATCTGCAATATATGGTTCTGATTTTGATTTAGCATACATTAATATAAAACAATCCTCAGGAGCTTTTAAACTCAAGTTTTTTTCGATATCTATGGTAACCACATCACCTTTTTCAGCATATAAAATATACTGTCGGCCCGAATAACGCTCACCTATAAAAACAGCTTCGTTTGGTATTATAAAGTTATATGGACCATCATCTTTTGATACAAGTAAACCACCTTCTTTAGGTGATATTTCAGGCAAAAGATTCTGGTAACCAATAACATCACCTTCTTTAACCTTTGTTCCAAGTTCAGCAAAAATGCATGAATAATTTTCTGTAGAAATTGGTTTGGCTGCACCAAAAGTAGGTTTTATTTGATCTTTTTCAATTTTTCCAGAACAACATGCCAATACTTCTTCTGCTTCTGGGAAATATTGTTCAAGTTCCTCTTTTGTAAAATGTTCCTTACATATTACTTTCCAAATGTTTTTATAACCGCCATGAGAATTTACAAAATCACTAATTTTAACCTTTCTATCTGCTAAAACATTATCTATTTCTTGTATTGCAGCTGCTTTCGCTTCTGTCTCTGCCTGGGCTTTTAATTGAGCTTCTTTCTGAGCATCAGCCTCCGCCTTAGCCTGTAATTCAGCCGCAGCTTTTTCTTCAGCCTTTCTTTTCTCTTCCTTTAGGAAAGGTTCAAGCCTTCTTATTGCACTTTTATGTCCCTGATTAGCAGCTTTTTCATACCATTCTTTTGCTAGTGCAGGTTCATGTCTTATTTCTTCATATATATATCCAATAATATATTGAGCATACATATTATCCGAATATTTCATAAGACCGTACTTGATTGTAGCGTCAGAACCGACATATACCGGATTACTATAAACTATTTCTTTCATAACAGTTGCATCTTTATTTCCTTTAGAGTCAGAAATATCAAATATTTTTTTTGCATCAAGATTATTAAGCCTTTCATTATTTGCTTCATACAAAGCATAGCCATACATAAACAAACTGTCACCGTCATGCAACTTAATATTATCCGGTGCAAGCTTATATACAGAAATCACTCTTTCCCAGTTTTCATTTTCATAATATCGCTTGGCAAGTTTTTTCTGAGTTTCGATAAAAAATTCAGTTGTTGGATTATTGTGATTCTTCAAGTATTCAAAAACTTCATCACTTGAAACGGAATCAAAATCATTTCTCAGTCTATCAATAAACTCCATTGCACCGGCTATTTTTGCTTCAGCAGCCTGCTTCTGACTTGCTTCAGCACAAGATTTACAGCAGTTT
>JAKSTM010000104.1 GCA_024402565.1 Treponema sp.
AGTCCTTAAAATCAGCCTAGTTAAAGTGTCCAATAATTGGGGTGCACTTCAAAAAAAGTCCGGCTTTTTTTTTCCAGGGGGAAATTATTTTACGATTACACCGTCAACATACCACATCATGTTCCAGATGTCTTTGTCTGCCATTTTTTCGCCTTCAGCGATTTTCAGGTTTCCTTCGTTGTCGTAAATAGGACCTGTGAATGGTTCGAATTCATCATTCATCATTTTTGCAGCAACTGCATCAACAGCTTCCTGAGTTCCTGGAGCACAGAGATCTGTGAGTTTGTCCAGTTTTGCAATTCCAGTAGAAGCTGGGAGCCAGTAGTGTTTTCCTTCCCATGTTCCGTCAAGGATAGCCTGAACGTTTGATGTGTAGAATACAGGCCAGTCGAAGATTGGAGCTGTCAGGTAAGCTTTAGGAGCAGCGTTTGGAGTTGGAACATTGTATCCAAGACAGAGAGCGCCTTTTTCCTGTGCGGCAACCTGAGGAGCTGTTGTATCCTGGTGCTGTTCGATAACATCACAACCGCGGTTCAGAAGTTCAAGAGCACCCTGTTTTTCTACAGCAGGATCGTACCATGTGTTTGTCCAAACAACTTCAACTGTTGCATCTTTGTTTACAGATTTAACACCCAAAGTGAAAGCGTTAAGCATACGGATACATTCTGGAATTGGGAAAGCGGCAACATAACCGATTTTTCCGTTCTTTGTATTTTTACCTGCTACGATACCAGCAAGGTAACGAGCCTGGTACATTTTTCCAAAGTAAGAACACATGTTTGGAAGTGTTGCATCTGATGAACAGTGACCGAAGTAAACGTTAGGGAATTCTTTTGCCATGTTCATTGTTGCGTCCATGTAACCAAAGCTGTTTGTGTAGATTACGTTACAACCCTGATCGATAAGGTCATGGATTGCTTTTTCACAAGCTGCTGTATCTGAGTCGCTGATTGATTCAACTACTGCAGTTTTGATACCCATTGCTTCAACAGCCTGACGTCCGCGTTCGTGAGCTTCTGAGTAACCACCGTCGTTTTTAACACCGATGTAAACGAAACCAACTTTCATTGTTTCTTTTGTCAGTTTTGAATCTTTTGTTTCTGATTTTTTTGAACAACCAGAGAACAAACCAGCCATAAGTACTGCTGCTGCAAGTACAACTGAAATAGATTTTTTCATTTTATATTCTCCTTTAAATGAATACAAATTAATTGGTTGGGGGAAGTCTCCCCCTCGCTTCAAACACTGTGGTTTCGACAGGCTCAACCACCGCGTTTTTCGCTACCCTCTCTGCGGGCCTCAAGCGGCGGCCCGCAACGCCCCCTTTTTAGGAGCGGAACTTAATTCCGTCAACTGGGTCCATGCTGTCTACGATGGCAAGGCTTTCTACGCGCATTCCGCTTTCGCGAAGTTTCTTGCCACCGTCCTGGAAACCTTTCTCGATTGCAATGCCGGCTCCAACAAGATTTGCGCCTGCAGCGCGAACCAGATTTGCAAGACCTTCAAGGGCGCAACCGTTTGCCAGGAAGTCATCCACGATAAGGATGCTGTCTTCAGGGCGAACGAAATCTTTTGTTACGATTACGTTGTAATCGCGTCCGTGAGTGAAGGAATGGATCGGTGTGGAAAATACATCGTCATTGATGTTTGTGGTCAGTGTCTTTTTGCAGAAAACAACAGGCACTTTCAGAACGCGGGCAACTGCACATGCAATGGCAATTCCGCTCGATTCAATAGTAAGAACTTTAGTGATTTTTGTATCAGAAAAGATTCTGGCAAATTCTTCAGCCATATCGTCCAAAAGCTGAACATCAATCTGATGGTTCAGGAAACTGCTGACTTTCAGAATGTCCTTAGATAAAACACGTCCGTCTTTGCGGATTCTTTCTTCTAATTGTACCATATGTAATATTAGCGCAAAAAATGCGGAATATTCAACTGATATGTTGACAATAATTCAATGAAGGAGTATATTATTGAAGCATTCGACGCGGGGTAGAGCAGTTGGCAGCTCGCCAGGCTCATAACCTGGAGGCCGTAGGTTCAAGTCCTACCCCCGCTACTACTCAAAGCTTCTTCTTCGGAAGAAGCTTTTTTGTTTTAACGGGAGTGGGGGGAATTATTCTTCACTTTTCAGCTGATTGATAGGGGCGTCAATAATTGAAACTTCATTTGGATTATAGAAAAAGTCTCCTTCTTCGGCATTTATAATGATAGAAGAAACATTCTGATCCTCTAATTCTTCATACCACATAAACATATCTTTTATTTCATCCCAAGAAATAGGAAAGAAATAATCATCCTGTCCGTCAGAATCTATTACGCCTAAAAGATTTACGGATTTTGCAATATCAAAATCTGTGAGTTTTTTATTTTTTATAACATCTTTTATTCCCATTAATAATTTTTCAGGAATGTTTTCTGTTTCTCCGCAAGAGTATTCATAGAGGCAGTTATAAGCAACAGCAGCGTCACCGCCATAAGCATCCCACTGTAAATCCCAGTCATCTGGATCATTATCACATGCATCATCCAATAATGTGATTTTTTTTATGTTGCGTTTATTTATCAAAAGATTTTTGTTGTTCAAGGTTTCAACAAAAAACCATCTGTCTTCATTTTGAATTTCCAGATAAACTCTTTCATAGGTTTTTTGAGTTATCGGATACCATCTGGATTTTTTCTGGCCTTTAATTTTTACACCAATATGTCCCCAGAATCCATCAATTTCCAGGTCTTCGTTTTTCTTCGGACCATAATTACAAAAATGTGTTGTTTTTATTGTTTCAGAATTCCCCAGAAGATCATCAACACTGGTTCCAAAAATGGCAGCCAATTCACGAAGATTTTTTACAGTTGGTTCTGCAGCTCCATTTTCCCATTTGGCAATAGCCTGCTGACTCATTTCCAACCGTTCTGCGAGGTCTTTCTGAGTCATATTAAATTTTGCTCGAAGTTCCTTAAGGCGTAACATATTTACCTCCGTTGTCTAGTAGTAATATACTACTGTAAGTTGTTTAAAGTCAAGAAAAATAGTTGTTTTTTACTACTGAAAAGAGTAATTATTTATTTGAGTTTATATAAAATTATAAAAATCATATAAAGTCTACAGAATCATTTTTTTCTGCTATAATAAAAGAATTAAAAAATCGGAGCACACATCATGGCCAAATCAAAATCACCTAAATCATCATCAGCCACACTTGGCTTTGAACAGCAGATTTGGGATGCAGCATGCGAACTTTGGGGACACATTCCCGCTGCAGATTACCGCAAAATCTTTACAGGACTTATCTTCTTAAAATACATTTCCACAGCCTTTGAAAAGA
>JAKSTM010000105.1 GCA_024402565.1 Treponema sp.
AGCTCGTCGGGCTCATAACCCGGAGGCCGCAGGTTCGAGTCCTGCCCCCGCTATAATTCTAAATGCTTGTGTTACAAGGATTTAGGTCACTTCTGACTTATCACTGAATAGGCTCAGCGTGGAACTACTTATTAAAAGGTAGAAAGACTTGGTAGAAAGTCTTTCGAACGGTAATTTAAGGTGGTTTACATGGCTGAGCCTTATTATTTGTACACACGTCGCCAGGGCGGTAACTATTACGTCCAGTTCCGATTGGAAGACGGTTCATTATCCAATCACAAAAGTACTGGAACTCCCAATTACAACGAAGCAAGAAAACTTGCTATGCAATGGTATTCTTCAGGTCAAATTCCTGAAAGAATAAATTCCAAAGAAGAAAAACTTAAGATGACAGAAGTTGATAAAATTCAACTGATGAAGAATCTTAAGACTTTTGATTTTGAATATGATGATATTCAAAACATTGTGGATATTCTCATTGAAAGGAAATATCTGGTTTCAGGTATTCTGAAAGCTTCTCCTGAAAGCAGACAGGCTGTTGATTATCTTCTTGAATTCTGGGATTTCGATAAATCTCCATACAGAGAAGAACGTGCTGTTTTAGGAAAACAATTATCCTACACTTACTTTGAGACAGCTTTAGGTAGAGTAAAAAAATACTGGGCACCACGCCTTGAAGGTAAGCTTCTAGGTGAAATAACACCAGATGATATTGCAGCAATCTATTCTGATGAAAGAATTAAAAAGCTTTGTTCTAAAACAGTAAAAGATATTGTTGATGTCATGGTTGTAGCAATGAACTGGGCCCATCAGAAACATCTTACTCAGTTCTCTAACTTTCAGGATATTCCAAAAGTCACAGTACAAAAGACCAAGAAAAAGGAAATACTTCGTCCTGAATTTGTTTCAAAAGTTTTTTCTGTTGGCTGGGGAAATGAAATGTCACGTCTTGCTAACCTTCTTGCTATGTATACAGGAATGCGAGCAGATGAAGTTCAGGCTTTACGTGTATGTGATATTCACGAGAATTATATCTGGATATCACACGGATGGGATGATCATTTAGGACTTAAAACTCCAAAGAATGGAGAAGAAAGACCTGCCCCTATCTCAAAGGAATTAAGAGAAGCTCTTTTACATATGGTTGAATTCAATCCAAGGTATTCTATTGATAAAGAAAACTCATTTATTTTCTTTGGAAAAGATCCTGTAAAACCTGTCTGTCAGAGACTATTCAACAAATATCTCCACAGAGCTTTGGAAGAATGTGGTTATCCAAACCCTAATAAGATTGGATTCCACTGCTGGAGACATGGATTCTGTACAGAAACAAAAACACTTGTAAATGATGACAGAATGATTCGTCAGGTATCAGGACATAAAACTCAAGCTGTATTTGAACATTATTCAGATCATCTGGAAATGAAAGATACAATTGAGGCAATGGGAAATGCTGCAGAAACCTTATTTGGTTCTGTAGTAGAAAAAACGCTGAATACTCCTGTTTTAGAGGAAGAATTGGCATAAAAAAAAATATTATCTAGTTGTGCAAAATTGTGTTGAATTTACTTGACTTGTTTTATGTATACTATATATTATATAGGTGTGTTGTAAATTTTGTTCCTTATGCTAGCTAAAAGGAACAATCACAAAAAAAAGAAAAGATTTTTTTGAATCTGCCTGCCCAGGTTGGCTTCAAAAAATTTTTGTGCAAATTTTTTGATATCCTTATTGCTTACAACGGTCTTTCCAAAGGCCAATGTTCTACTTATGAGTGATGGCACTAATCACGAGGATTCAAATTGAAAAGCGCAAATGCTTTACCGGAAATCGTAGAATTTCCAAACGAAACTCTTTTGACTCGAAAACAAGTCAAAGAAATTCTAAAGATCTCTTTTGCTCAGCTAGATTCACATATCTCTGACAGAGAGTTACCACGTACCCGTATGAACGGACATACTTTTGTTTACCGTGAAGACCTTGCAGCCTATATTCAGGCTCATCGTTCTGACGGTAGATCACCTTCAATTTCAAGAATGAAACAGGAGGCAGAAGCATGTTAGAAATGGTACACGTAGTAAATGGTATTTCAACCATGGCATTTAATTGCCCTTCTGATGGAAATGTGACGGTTGACTTTTCGGTTCACAACGAAAAGATTGTTTCAGCAAGATTTTCAAAATCTTCTGATATGGTTCTTGGCGGCCAGCAGGTCAGCCAGGAAAAGGTTCATGCCATTAAACCAGAATTCGCTAACCGGATTATTAATGACATCCAGAACCTTAGAATCAAGTTCGGAACTATTAAAGTTTCTGTAGACATTGCACATGGTGAAGTTAAGAATTATTCACTTAGACCTGAATATTCTCTTAATGCTAACCTTTTGAAAGCAGAAATGAAAAGTCAAGCAAACAAACAGCTGGGAAAACTGGCTAAGACTGCATAAGTCTTAAAACAGAAAAGTTACTGTAGAAGTGGTTCGAAACACTTTTGCAGTAGCTTGCAGAGGAGATTTTTATATATGAATTTTATAAACACTTTAATGGCCAAAACAAAGGCCTCAACAACTAAAGCAGCAGAAACAATCGACAATGCTGCAAAATCAATTCTTACAGAAAAAATCATTATGGTTTCTGTTGATAAACTGCATTTTGACAAAGATTACAAGGCAGTTTTCAAACAGGAAGAAGACAAAGTAAAGCGAATTGCTGAAGACATGAAGATACACGGCTATGATAAATCTCAGCCGCTTATTGTAGACAAGAACTTAGGTATCCTTGATGGAAGCAGTCGTTTTATGGCAACACAGATCGCTGGCATTAAAAAAGTTCCTGTTGTAATAAAACAATTCAAAAACAAAAAAGATGCTATTCTTTATGAACTGAATCTTCAGATGAACAGACGAAACATTGCCAGTGATGATGTGCTGATTGAAACATATCACACGATTGCAGCTATGACAGATGAAAAAGGTAACAAACTTTTTACAGATGTAGAAATAGCTAAAAAGCTTGGTGTTTCTCCACGTCAGATTTCTAAAGCAAAGGAAGTAGACTTGAAAGCTTCTGTCGAAATCAAAGAATCACTTTCTGAAGGAACAATTTCTTTGAATCAAGCTTATAACCAGATGAAAGAAGAAATCAAACCTACAGAAGAAAAGGCTGAAGTTCAGGAAGAAGTAACAACAGAAACAACCTCTGTTGAAGTTACACCTGTAAAACCTAAGAAAACACCTTCTGAAAAACCTGCTA
>JAKSTM010000106.1 GCA_024402565.1 Treponema sp.
GTAATAATACTGATAAAAATTATATTGATAGTAATAATACTAATCCTATCTTATCAGCGGATGAAGATGTGGATATGGATAAGAGACTGTCATATCAACAGTATTTTGAGGAACAACTCTGTGTAGATGCTCTTTATCATGATAATCCTTATGAGAGAGAGAGTATCACGGAAATACTTGAGCTTATTCTTGATACAGTTTGTTCTAAGAGAAAGACGATACGGATTGCAGGTGATGACAAGTCATTAGAGGTGGTAAAAAGCAGATTTATGAAGCTGGATTATAGCCATATATCCTATGTGTTGTCCTGTCTTAAGGAGAATTCCACACAGGTTAGAAATATTAAGCAATATCTGCTTGCAACACTTTATAACGCACCACTGACAATAAGTAATTATTATCAGGCAATGTACAACAATGACCATGCGAATGGTCTAGTTTAGGAGGAAATGACAAATGAGGGAATACAGAACGAAGCAGATTAATTTCAGGGTTACAGAAAGCGAATATGCCCGTATTAATGAGAGAATGCAGGAGGCAGGGATCAAGCATCCTTCGGCATATTTAAGAAAAATGGCGATGGATGGTTATATCCTAAAACTTGATTTGGGTGATTTACAGGAGATTCAAAGGCTTGCAAGAATCAATTCCAACAATATAAATCAGATTGCAAAACACGCAAATGAAACCGGAGCTGTTTACAAAAGTGATGTTGAAGAACTTACCGCAGGTCAGAGAGAAATTCAGAAACTGCTCCGTGGCATTTTTTCTGAACTGGCAAAGATTCAGTAGGAGGTAACGGTACTATGGCGGCAACGAGATTAATTCCCATGCATCTGCAAAAGAGCAGGAGCATGGGACAGTGCTTAAAGGAAAGAACTGATTATGCGAAAAATGATGAGAAAACGGAAGCCGGGGAATATGTATCATCCTATGAATGTGATCCAGATACTGTGGATTTGGAATTCGAAATCACAAAGAATCAGTATGCGGTTAATACCGGAAGAAATCCCAAAGAAAGGGATGTGATTGCTTATCAGATTAGGCAGTCTTTTAAGCCAGGTGAAGTTACACCGGAAGAGGCAAACCAGATAGGATACGAAACAGCGATGCGATGGACGAAAGGAAAACATGCTTTTATTGTTGCTACGCATGTGGACAAG
The DNA here is from genome assembly GCA_024402565.1 of Treponema sp. Lineage (GTDB taxonomy): Bacteria > Spirochaetota > Spirochaetia > Treponematales > Treponemataceae > Treponema_D. The sequence goes on from JAKSTM010000106.1 coordinate 1,164, forward strand.
GCTCATATCCATAACCACATTGTTTACAATTCCACCACACTGGACGCACAGCATAAGTATCAAAACTTCTTTCTGTCATCCTTTGTGCTAAGGCGATTAAGTGATCTTATCTGTCTGGAACATGGCATTTCTGTTATTCCGGAGAAGAAGCCGGGTGAGTGGCAAAAGCGAACCACTTACCCTAAAAAAGAAACAAAAAGAGATGATATCCGTAATCTGATAGATTTGATTTTTGAGAAAAAAAGGCCAGATAGCTTTGAAGAATTTTTAAAAGCACTTGAAGGTAACGGCTATGAAGTTAAACGGGGAAAATATATTTCTGTTAAAGGAAAAGAACAGAAGAATTTCCTGCGACTTCGCTCACTTGGAAACGGATATACAGAAAAAGATATTGAAAAAAGAATTGCCGGTGAAGAAATAGAAGATGTGTCTGTAGGTTCAAACAAAGCTGCTTCAGTTATAACTACAAAAGAAAAAACGGAACAGAAGCTGGATGTGGTCCTTGATATTCAAAATATTATTGCCAAGAATAAAGGACCCGGATATGAACAGTGGGCGAAGCGACACAATATAAAAGCCATTTCAAAAACGTTAATCTTTTTAAGCGAAAGAGGACTTGAAAGTTACAAAAAGCTGTCTGTTGTTGCAGAAGAGGCAAGTGAAAGGTTTGATACTATTACCTCCAGACAAAAAGAAATTGAGAAACGTATGAGTGAAATAAAGGAGCTCCGCCAGCATATTTTCAATTACGCTAAGTCGAAAAAAGTCTATGCAGAATACAAGGCAAAAAAATATGACGAAAGATTTTTTGAAGAACATCGTGAACCATTAACGCTTTATAAGGCTGCAAAGGAAGCCTTTAAAAAATTTGATGGCCCGATTCCAACAATCAGAGAACTCGACGCAGAATTCCAAGAACTGCTTCAAGAGAAACGTCAGCTATATTCAGAATATAAAATTGCCCGGGCAGAAATGCAGGAACTTTTAACTGCAAAACAGAATGTGGAACAGTTTTTGGGAAAGCAGAATTTACAGAAGCAGGATATTCAAAAGAAGAAAGATGAGGCATCTCTGTAGAGTATGATTTTAGAAAAATGCTTTTGCAGCTCCGAGCCGAAGGTGAGGTTTTGGGGGATTGGGGCGCATGTCCCCAACAAGCTAAATCGATATTCGCTATCGAATATCATTGCTTGCAATCTTTTTATGAACTTGTTTGAAAAGGAAAGGAATTTAGATATATGAAAGAAAAATATTATGATGATCCGAAAGAAAATGCAGCTTTTTTAAGGCATGTTGATGTTGTTACAAATATGATTTTAAAGTATGGTCCGGCACTAAAAAGGAAATGGGCGAGGGAAGCATTGTTTAATACAGTGTGGTTGGATTTTTTCTTTAAGGAGACAGCGGTTAAGAGATATATGGCATATTTTAACTACTATATCTCCTCCGAGGAGTGTTTCAAATGCTCTGCCTGAAATTTTATCAAACATGACAAAATCAAATTGACGAAACATATTTGAATAAGTATAATTGAGACAAAATGAAAATGACATGTAGCTGAGAGGTGGAAATATTTATGGAAACGATTATGACATTAGAGGAAGCTCTTGAAAGAATTGCAGAACTTGAAAAGGAAAATGCAAAGCTTAAAGAAGAAGTTGAATACTATAAAAATAGAAAAGCCAGCGGACGTCAGAAACATAATGCCAAGTGGATGGCTATCTATAATGATTTTGTCGTTTGCTATGAAGGTGGCATGACGATGGTAGAGATTGCTAAGCGTAACAATATCAGTGAGCGTAGCATTTATAGGTATAAGGCTTATTATGACAAGCTAAGAGAGGCTGCTGATAATGATTCGGGTAATTAGTTTATTCCCGTAGAATTTGACGGGATAGGAATTTGTGGTGTAAAAATTGCACCGCAAGATTTTTCAAGGTGAATTATTTGCACCATGAAGATTTGA
>JAKSTM010000107.1 GCA_024402565.1 Treponema sp.
TATGAAGATATTGATAGCAGAAGATGAAAAAGACTTACAAGAACTATTATATGCACAACTGACAGAGGCTGGATATTCTGTGGTGGGAGCCGACAACGGGATGGAAGCATACAAGCTTTTTGTAAGTGAGAGCCCCGACATGGCTATTTTGGATATTATGATGCCGATTATGGATGGACTTACATTGTTGTCGAAAATAAGGGAGTCCTCCAATATGCCGATTTTGATGTTGACAGCCCGTGGAGAAGAAATTGATAAGGTGAGTGGGCTTAAACTTGGGGCTGATGATTACTTGGTAAAGCCTTGGGGCAGAAATGAATTGTTGGCCCGCTTAGAAGTACAAAAGCGTCATATCAGACAGGAGCAACCTATAGCGAAAGTATATCGAACCGGAAATCTGCTGGTGGATTTTGAAAATTGTGTTGTAAAGCGAGAGGGGAAGACCATATCCTTAAATGCTAAAGAGTATCTGATGTTAGAACTTTTTATGAAAAACAAAGGAAAGGTTCTGACCAAAAAGCAGATTTACAGTGAAGTCTGGAAAGATGAATATATGTATGACGACAATACCATTATGGTGCAACTGTCACGACTTCGATCGAAAATAGATGATGAGGAACATCATTATATTGAGACTATGATTGGGATAGGTTATCGTTTTGTAGGTGATATATATGAAGAAACAGTATGATGATATTACTACAAAAGCATATTTTAGGCGCGGGTTCAACAGGGTTATATTGGTGACATTTGCATTCATAATGATTCCGATTTTGCTGATGGTTTTTGTGCAAGGGGGATTTCATGATAATTCTGCATTAGGATATATATCTGCAGAAGATTTGATTGGAGATTATCGTCAGGAAAAGATAGAGAAAATCCTTGGACAGAATGCATCGGTAATGATTGTATCAAAAGATTTGTCGGTTCTCCCGGTGTGCGGAGAAAATATATATAACGGGTCATCTTTTTCAGAGGAAGAATGGGCAGACTTTTTGCTTTCTTCAAGTGAAATCTCAGGATATAGATATGATATTGCATATGATGAAATTGCAGAGCAGTGGATTGTAATACGATATCCAAGACCTATACAGTTTATATTTGGCTTAGATATTAATGCGAATTCGTCAAAGGATCGAGCGACAGTTGGTGTGTTTGTATTGATATTGAGTACATATGTAATCGCATTAATTATATTTGTATTTGTTTATGGAAACAGAAAAGCGCACAAAATTACAAAGGATATCAAAGAAATTGCAGATTTTGCTGAAGCAGTAGAAAATGGAAATTATGATCTGCCTTTGGAAAATGGTGGTACTGTAGAAATCAAAAGTTTGAAAAAAGCTCTGGCACATATGGCGTCGGAAATACAGAAAAAAGAGTCCTTGCAGAAAGAAGAAGAGGCCAAAAGGATGCTGCTGGTATCAGAGATTTCACATGATTTGAAGAACCCCCTTGCCGGAGTACAGGGATATAGTGAGATGCTTCTTGAAAGTGGCTGCGTTGATACGGAAAAACAAAAAGATTATGCTGCCAGAATCTTTAATAATTCTGTACGAGCTAATAAACTTCTGGATTCTCTGTTTACCTATTCAAAACTGGGCAGTACAGAGTATGTTCCTGCCTTTGAAAAGACAGATATTTGCGAGTTTACCAGGCAGGTATTTGCTGAGGCGATTTTAAGGTTTGAAGATAAGCACTTTACCTATCAGCTTGACCTTCCGGAAGAAGAGATTTTCGTGGAACTGAATAAGGATTTGTTTAGAAGGGTATATGATAACCTGATGGAGAATTCCATAAAGTACAATCCCGAGGGCACTACATTTTTCATTAAAATGGAGCTGGAAGATTCTGTAAAAATCTATATTTTCGATAATGGTGTGGGTATTGGCGATACAGAAGTAGACAGGATTTTTGAACCGTTTGTTAGGGGGCGGCAATCAGGGGATGCTTCAAAAAATGAAGGAAGCGGATTAGGACTTGCCATTGTAAAGCAAATTGTTGAGTTACACCAAGGAACAATTGAATATGTAAAAGAGGATGCACCGGGATGCAAATATCTGATTTGCCTTGCAAGAAAAATGTAAGATGGATGTAAGGTGTATTTATGACTACTGAAAGACCGCTCTGATAAGATGTTTTTGTGAAGCTTATCGGGAGGTCTTTTTTGATGAAAGAAAATAAAAATCAACTTTGGGGTGTATGGAGTACATTTGGCATATTTGTTTTTCTCTATTTTGTAATTGCGCTAGTGACAAAGGAACAGGGCTTTCTGTGGCTTTTGCTGACGGCATATTCGCTGGGAGTCAGCATTTTTCTTTTGAAAAAGCATAAATTGCGGAAGGGAAAGAAACTGATTATGCCTGTGGTTTTTACTTTTTTTTATATGCTTTCGAGCATATATTCTTTTAATCTGTTTTCTGTGATTCATGCTGCCACGGTTTTTCTGGCTTCTTGTGCCGTAATCGCTACATTTACAGATGTGATGGGTTCATTTCACTGGGTCAAAAGCGGAATGAAATATGATTTTGTATTAAGTGTTTTTCTGGGAATTTTGATAGGTGTCGCATGGGGAATAATCAATTATTTACTTATGCGAGAAGGCAATGAAAAAATTCCTACCGAGTTTATGAAGGCTAGTATTGTAGCATTAAACCCCGCTGTAGCAGAAGAGATTGCAAATAGAACTGTATTTTATGCCTTTTGTGTACATGCTATGAAAGGATTACCTACATCTCGAAAGGAAAATCTTACCTGCTGGTTTATAATGATGGTTCCTCATATTCTTCCACATATCTTGTTTTCTTTGGAAGGGGGATTTGTTAATGCACTTGTATCTTTTATAGTAAGTCTGGTATTGTATATTCTGGTATTTGGCTTTGTGTTCGCATTCCTTCAAAGAAAAAGAGATGTGCTTTCAGCGATGGTAGCACATGGGCTGGTGGATGCAATTAGATTTTCTATTTTTGGTTTGCCGTTTGTTTAAGG
>JAKSTM010000108.1 GCA_024402565.1 Treponema sp.
ATCTCCTAAAGCATTTTCCATATCTTCAGTAATGGCATTAAAATGTTTAGCAAAACTCTGAACGTCTTTGTCTGTAAGACCTGTTGATTTTGCATTCTGTGCATAAAGAGATACAGTCATAAAAACTGTAAGAATTAATAAAGTAAACTTTTTCATTTGTTTCTTCCTTTTTTTTATAAAAAACTATTTATATTCTATCACGAAAAGCTCAAGGATAAAAAGAAAATCTATATTGCAGATTCTTCTTCCAGGAAACGCTTATATGTCAAATCAATTGCAAAGGCACCTAGCGGAGCTGTAATAAGAATTGCCAGAACTGAAACTGTAAGGACAATGTTTCCGCAGTCCAATCCCATGGCAAGAGGAAGCCCGCCGATGGCAGCCTGAACGGTAGCCTTCGGCATATAAGCAAAAGCACAGAAAAGGCGTTCCTTAAAATTCAGCTTTGTACCAAGCATGCAGAGAACAACACCTGCCATGCGGAACAGCATAACGACTGCCAGAAGAAGGATTACTTTAAGTCCTGCGTCGGCTGCACTTCTGATTTCAACTGAAGCACCCACAAGAACAAAGAGGAAAATTTCCGACGGAACCCAAAGCCTGTCAAACTTGGCGGAAAGACGGGCAGCAATTTTTTCATCCTTCATACGAATTGCAAGACCACTTATCATAACACCGATCAAGCTTGCAAAAGGCACCATTGGAAATCTGTCTTCTGCTACAACCATGAAAAGCGAAACTGCAAGAAGAACAATCACTTTTGCAGAATCGCGGATATGAATCTTCTTCCAGAAAATATTCAGGATTATTCCCAAAAGAAAACCAACGGCAATTCCTGTAACAATTGAAACAGGAACTCCGGCAAGCTTCCAGAAAGAAACTCCTTCACCTTTTGCAAGGGATGTAAAAGTGGCAAACATTACGATAACAAAAACATCGTCAACGCTGGCGCCGGCAAGAATCATCTGGGGAATACCTTTCCCCGTTCCACGTTTTTCGTCGATACATCTGATCATCTTTGGAACCACAACGGCTGGCGAAACAGCGGCAACAACAGCACCCATTATTGCAGCATCCAGGCGGGAAATACCAAGAATAAGCGGAGCGACAATCACCATTCCGATCATCTCAAGAGTTGCCGGAAGAAAGCACATAAGAAATGCAGACCGGCCGTTTTTTTTCAGATCGGAAAGATCAAGCTTGAGTCCGGCCCTAAGCAGAATAATAATCAGTGCAATTTATCTGAGCTGGATTGAAATGTTCAGAATTGAATCATCAAGGAGATTCAAAACGTAAGGACCAAGGACAATTCCGGCAAGAATCATTCCGAAAAGTGACGGAAATCGGATTTTCTTGCACAGAAAACCTGCAAACATTCCGCAAACCAAAATCAAGGCAACGCTCAGCAACATATAAACCTCAAATCCAATAACTCCAGGTCTCTGAACCTACGGTCCCTGAGCCTGTCGAAGGGTCGAAGGGTCAGAGAAAGATGATCTATTTAATAAAAAAAAATTAATAAAAAAAAAGTCCTGAAAACTTAAAGTTTCAGGACTTTACTTGTTTATGGAGAATAGGGGATTTGAACCCCTGACACCCGGCTTGCAAAGCCGGTGCTCTAGCCAACTGAGCTAATTCCCCGTCAGTTGGCTTACTTTATAACATTATAGAAACAAAATCAACTACAATTTAAAACTATTTTCGCTTATAGGCTTTTACCCAGTCTACAAGAAAATAAGAAGGCAGTTCTTCATCTTTTACAGGTCCGTTCCACTTTCCAAATTCAGAAGTAATTTTTATGTAATGTGGAGTTTCGGCCGGTCCGCCATATTCAGAAACTTTTCCCTTCCAATATGGAACTTCTGAATCATCAAGGTACGACACATAATATTCATTTCCCCAAAAGAAAGTTACTGTATGCCATTTGTCATAAAAATCATCTGTAATCTTATAACGAACACCTTTTGATTTATGGTTTCCAGGTTCATATCCATCCCAGTGAGTTGCACTGTTCAAGTACTGCATACCATGGTCATTTGAAATAATTTCAAAGATGTCTATTTCACCATCTGTTTTTGCAGTTCCGTCAACTACAGGTTTACCACCATACATAAGCCAGAAAGCAGACCAAAGACCGCTTTTCTTTTCTGCCTTAAAGCGAATCTGATAAGCTCCGCCAACTTGCATGAATTTTCCGCGAGAACGAATTGCACCACTTTCAAGGTGTTCAGGCCCACGGCGTGCTTCCAGAACAAGGTTTCCGTCTTTCAAATAACTACAATCATTTTTCCAATATCCACCATGATCCTGACGCTGCCATTCAGGACAACGTCCCCAGTTTGAAAGATTCAAATTTTCTCCGTCAAAATCATCAAAGAAAACTTCTTCGTAATCTGCAAGATCATAACTGTCAGGAGCAAATGCCGGTGCCGACACTTCTGATTCTAATTCTTTTTTTTCAGAACTATCCATTCCACAGCCTCCAAGAATTATTGAAAAGCCTAAAACCATAAATGTAAAAATAAATATCTGTTTCACCATAATCTTATTATTTCACAATCTTTCTAAAAAACATTATAATTTTTTCAGATTTGTGTAAATTATTTTTCATATAACACAATGATATGAGGTAAAAATGTTTTTTGAGTATCCTTACAAACCTGTTTTTGAAGATTTCAACAAAGAAGCAGCACTTACAATCAACGCGCTGGTAAAAATTCTGGAGAACTCTGGGAGTGGCCATTCTGATATGGCTGGCGACAATGTTTTTGACATGCATAACCGCGCCAACGCATGGGTTCTTACAGAATGGCAGATTGAAGTGCAGGATTATCCTAAATACGGCGACCAGATAAAAGCCGAAACCTGGAGCGAAGGACTTTCTTCTCCCCTGGTTGCAAACCGCAATTTCCTTCTTTATAAAAATGGCGAAGTTTGCGCCAAAGGTGCAACCCGCTGGATTTTAATCGA
>JAKSTM010000109.1 GCA_024402565.1 Treponema sp.
GTTGCAAGAAGTATGTAAAATACAGATTCAGTTAGTGGCTGATATTTTTCCATATCTCTCCTCGATGTATTGCGTAGTGATATAACGTAAGCCGATATATAGTGATTAAAATATATCAGCGCCCGATATATTTGTCAATAGAAATTTCAAAAAAATAAATAAAATATGCATTTAGTATGGTAATATATTAGAGTAGGAGATGTGAAAAAAATATGACATTATGGTGTCAGTTCATGAAAAAGAGGTTGATAGATATGAAAATTGAAGAGAAAAATTATATAAATTTGTTGGAAAAAATTGGCTCAGATGTACATCCGGCGTTGGAGCAGCAGTATGAATAAAGATTGGTCAGAAAAAAATAAAGAAATGCAGAGCCTTATCGGAAAGGCAGCAACTTTTAAGGAAGGCATTAATTGTCTTCTTGAATTGCGTTCATCTGTTTTTGAACAGATTTCTTCTATAATAAATGGTTATCCCGATGAAGCATTCTGGAAAATGCCTTTTAAAGGGGCTGCCGGATATCACAGTAAAACGCTTGCTTATTCAATCTGGCATATTTTCAGAATTGAAGATATTGTGGCTCATTCGCTTATTAAAGGCGACGAGCAGATTCTTTTTTCAAAAAACTTTCTTAAGAAAACCGGCAGCAAAATTATTACCACAGGAAATGAACTTGAAGGTGACGGCATTATGGAGTTTTCAAAAACCCTGAATGTCAAGGAATTATATGAATACGCAAAGGCCGTAAAGCTTTCTACAGAGGAAATTCTTCAGAATCTTTCTTTTGAAGATCTGAAACGGACTTTTACTGAGGACGATAAAAAGCGGCTTTTTGATTCCGGTTGTGTTAGTCATGAAGAAAGGGCTGCATGGCTTATAGATTACTGGTGCGGAAAAAATGTAGCCGGCCTTATAAAAATGCCGTTCAGCCGTCACTGGATTATGCACGTTGAAGCCATGCAGAAAATTAAAAACAAGCTTTGCAAAGAAGCCTTGAAGAGGTGAATAAATGATTCAGGATATTTTTCCATGTAACTGAAAACTAATTTTCAATTCTTTCAAAATAAATGATATAATTTCATCACTATGAATTACGTAAATCTAGATAAAGAATGGACTTTTAGACGCGGACTTTTGGATTCTATTGGTGGGCTTGAAACCCCTGGAACTGTTGTAAATCTTCCTCATGATGGAATGATTGGTACTGAGGTACGACCTGATGCTCCTGCCGCCTTTGATATGGGGTATTTTGCTGGAGACCTTACTAACTACACAAAGTTTGTTGAAATCCCATTTGACTGGAAAGATGACTGCGTTGGCCTTTGTATAGACGGTGCTATGCTGAATGCTTCTGTTGATGTAAACGGCAGTCGCGTTTGTTTACAGCACTATGGTTATGCTCCTTTTTATGTTGATTTAACTGATTATGTAACTTTTGGTGAAGAAAACCGAATCACCATAAACTTGAACACCAGTGCAAATCAGACTTCCAGATGGTATACAGGTTCTGGTCTTTACCGTGGAGTAAAACTTGTTCACGGTCCAAAAGTTCACATTGCCAATAACGGAGTTTATGTTTATACAAAAGAAGTTTCTGACGGTTATGCTTTTATTGACGCCCAGGTGGAAGTTGAAAATGCCACTTCTGAAAATCGCCTCGTAGAAGTTACTGTTGAAATGTTGGAAGAAAAAAGCGGGGAAATTAAAAAAACTGTAAAACAGGTTATCCAGGTAAACGGCAGAAAATCTGAAACTGCCAGAATTGACTTTGCCCTTGAAAATCCTGTTTTGTGGGATGTGGATAATCCTTCCTTGTATATTGTAAAAGCAAGTGCCAAAAATCTTGGAGTTTACCGTACACATTTAGTAAAAGATAAAAATACATCTGTTGATGAAGCCACTGTTCTCTTTGGAATCCGAACAATTACTGCCGATGCAGTTCGGGGACTTCGCATCAATGGGAAAACTGTAAAACTTAAGGGTGGCTGTCTCCATCACGACAACGGACTTTTGGGTGCAGTTACTCTGTACGAAGCAGAAGCCCGAAAAATCCGTAAACTTAAGGAAGAAGGATTCAACGCCATCCGTACTTCACACAATCCTCCGTCTGCTGCACTTATTGAAGCCTGCGACCGACTTGGCATGTACGTTTTTGATGAAGCATTTGATGCTTGGGGAACTGCAAAACGTGCCAGTGATTATAGCCTTTATTTTGAAAATGACTGGGAAAAAGATTTAACTGCTTTCATTAAGCGGGACCGTTCACATCCTTGCGTAATTTTATGGTCTATTGGAAATGAAATTCCTGAACGAGGCGGATTGAATAACGGTTACACCACAGCAAAAAAACTTGCAGAAAAGGTTCGAAGTCTCGATGCCAGCCGTCCTGTAAGCAACGGAATCTGTTCAATGTGGGCAGGCCTTGATGATTTATTAGCCAAAAACCAGTACCAGGCTCAGAACGCTTTGGAAGATCCAAACTCGCTAAAATGGGAAATGGTAACAGAGCCTTTTACAAATGGCCTTGATATTGTGGGCTATAATTATATGGAAGATTTGTACGAAGGTGACCACGAAATGTTCCCAAACAGAGTTATTCTTGGTTCCGAAAACTTCCCTCGTGAAATCGGTTTCCGCTGGCCTATGGTGGAACGTCTTCCTTACGTAATCGGCGATTTTACCTGGACCGCATGGGATTATCTTGGAGAAGCAGGAATTGGAAAGACCTTGTACGTGGAAAAAGATGATCCTCTTACTAAAAAAATGCCTTGGGAAATCATGCCTCCTCAAACTACAACCTTCCCATGGCGTACTGCATGGGATGCCGACTTTGACATTACCGGCCGCATGATGCCTCAGGGGGCATATCGCAGTGTAGTGTGGGGAAGTACAAAATGCCATCTGTTCTCAAAACATCCTTCTACTTTTGGAAAAGCCGAAATGGGTAGTATGTGG
>JAKSTM010000011.1 GCA_024402565.1 Treponema sp.
GCTCGCGTTGCAGCTCCAATGATGGCAAAAGATCTTATGCCAAAACTCCACACAGATGTTATTGGTAAAGGACTTGAACTCAAAGACTGCTCTGTAAACAACGGTGAACTGGTAAATGTAAACGCTGAAATCCGCAACCACCCAATCGAAGTTGTAGGACGCAAGCTCCGTGCATATATGACCGCAATGAAGCCTGTACTTTAATTTGAACTAGTTTAAGTTTAAAATTCCGTAGCCTTCCAGAAATGGAAGGCTATTTTTTTGCGGTCATATATGCCACAGGTTTTTGCGTTTTGCAAAGCAAAGGGCGAATCTTATGAGCCCAGCAAAAACTTGTAATCAGTTTGCGAAAGCAAACTGAAAGCGTGGCTGAACACCCCATGACGTGTAAGTGCCGGTGCGGCCACGCTAGCTATGAAGCCTGTACTCTAATATAGAGATTTTCATGTAAGCTCCGAGCTTACATGACAGCAATACGCATTCGTCAAGGCACGTTCGCCTTTGGCTCACTTAAAGCCTTGACTAACGCGTTTGCCAGGTTTGCTTTTCAAGCATAAACCTGTCATGAAGCCTGTACTCTAATATAGACAAATGGTCCCTAAGCTTGTCGAAGGGCCCATTTGAGAACAAAAAGCCTTCCAGAAATGGAAGGCTATTTTTTTGCGCTGTTTACGATGAATATTCCGGTAGAGGTAAGAAGAAGTGCTGCCAAACTGACAAGGCCAAGAACAGAACCTTCCTTAAGGAAAATGGCAGAAAGGATTACGCCGAAAACAGGATTCATAAAACCAAAAACGGCAACTTTTGAAATAGGATTATATTTTAAAAGGATTCCCCAAAGAGAGTAGGCCACAGCAGAAACAAATGCAAGATAAAGAAGAAGCCAGATTCCATGTCCTGTTACCACAGGAAGAGTTCCCCCACCCAATAAACCGATTATTGTCATAATGACGCCACCAATAATAAACTGGTACCCGCTCATAGTGACTGGATCTTCTACAACTGAATATCGTTTCAAAAGAACTGATGAAATGGCGTAACAGAAAGTAGATGCAAAAACCAGAAGGTCTCCAAGCCACAAAAGCCCTTCTCCACCAAGGCTGTTTCCCGAAAGATTTATAAGTACTACTCCCGAAAATCCGATTGCAGTCCCAATCAATTTACGTTTGGTAAGTTCTTCCTGATGAAAAATCAAACTTGCGATAAAAATTGCAACAAAAACATTTGTTCCTTCAACAATAGAACCGCGAACTCCGGTAGTAAAGGCAAGCCCGATATAAAAGAAAATATACTGACCAATTGTCTGAAATGAAGAAAGCTTCAATACTTTTCCCCAGGCTTCCTTCTTTGGAAAAAGAAAATGATGCCTTGTTATACTTCCAATTACTACGGCAAGAATACCTGCAAGAAAAAACCTGATTCCCGCAAAAAGAATCTGAGAAAAAACTTGTGAACTTTCTATTTGAAACAACAAATAACCAATTTTAATTGAAGGAAATGCACTTCCCCAAAAAGACAACAGATAAGTGCACCTGCCCAGACTACAAAGGTGTTAGTAAAAAATTTTTCCGACATATGTCTTCACCAGAACACTAGTCTACATCAGAAATTTCATTAAACAAGGCTTCATAAAGAGTTGCCTTATCACGATTTACAGTTCTAATAGTATGAGCCATACGGTTTGCAAGAACTGTCAGAACTCTGTAACCAAGAACAGGCTCTTTCTTGCACATTTCATGAAACTTTTTACTTGAAAGAACAAGGATTCGACAATCAGTCAAAGCGGAAACCGTAGCGTTACGGGTATCATCACTGATAAGGGCTGTTTCACCAAAGAAAATGTCCATGCTTGAATTCAGCGTTGCAAGAGCAATAACATCACCTGCCGGTGTAAGACGAGAAATATGAACGGAGCCATCTGTCAGAATATAAAACTCATCCCCGATATCTCCTTCTTTAATTATTATTTCTCCTTTCTTATAATGACGAACCAGAGTATTGTCATAAACCATCTTCAAAATAGCTTTATCATGTTCGTCATTAATATCAAAATCAGCAAAAAGTGCAATTTTCACAAGCTTCGGAAGAACTTCATCAAAATTTCTGTTTCCCATCTTATTTACCTCTTACAAAAATAGCCTTTGCATTTTTAGGGATAATAAAATCACCTTTAGGTGCAAGAACAGGTTCATTACTTTTCAAAAGTTTTACTTTCTGAAGATTACTGATTACTGTATTAATATCCGGATTTTTCTGAGCTTCACGGAGTGCTTCTTTACGGCGCTGGTGAAAGTTTCCGCTGTTCAAAAGAAGTCCTACAAGAACGCCTTTTTCTTTTTTATTAACAAATTCTGCCTTACGGAGATCTGCATAAGTTTTCCCAACCATATCTTTGGAAATATCAAAAATCAAAATACCGGAATCGGCATCATCACTGACAAGACTTTTTATTACATTTGAATAACCTGCCCCGCTTGATGCAGTTGCAAGAAGACTGTATTCATAATCCTGTGTCAGAATTATTTCATCACAATGTGCCATTTGGAGGTGCTTTTCAAACTTTGCACTCTGAAGTTCAGCAACCACATAAATTCCACGATTCATATTTTCCATAGTAAGGACAGCAAGAACCGTACGAGAGTCTATTTCAAGCTGGGAATATTTTTTTGACTGATCACTGATTACCATTGCACGGGCTGCAGTTTCAATGTAAGCACGTTTCAAAGTAGATTCATCTGTAAAGTCTCCTGCAACAAAATGAATTTCTTTGAAACGATCATCACTTCTAAGAGCTTCCATCTGTTCAGCCGCTTCATTTACCAGAACAATCATATCTGGTGTAATATCAGGATTTGAAACTATAACCGTTTCAAGAATTTTTTCAAAGCCCGGTCTCCATCCGCATAAAACAAAATGTTTTTCCATATTCTTCAATTTACTTAATCCTTTATTTTTCTTATCAGCCATATCAACAAAAACAGAAGCCACCTGACCTCTGATATAAGCAAAAACCATTGTACCGATTATAAGGAGTGTAATTGCGGCCGCACGTCCCGGATAAGACTCGCAGACAAACTCAAAATAACCGGCACAGACTGCAACGCACATGAACCAGAATGTATCCATTTTTGTTGCAATTCCACTACCCGTTTGGGTTTCAAATGTATAAACAACAGCCAGAAGACAGTAAATCAAAATCACTAGTGCTATATATCCAAGCACCATAGGATTTTTAAAAACAGCTTTCATATGCCGTGAAAAATCAGATCTATGTTTAGTCTTCATTTCTTCCCCGCACAACTACAGCCTTTGCATAATTTGGAATTACATAATCATCTGACGGTGTAAGAAGCGGTTGATTTATACTACCATTTCCTATTCGGTCACTTCCTGCATTCAAAAGAAGGCCTACAAGAACATCACCATCATCCATGTCGCTGTCGTAATAAGCAACCAGTTCTCCATAAGTTTTTCCGATCAGATTTTTTGGAATATCTTCTATTATGATTCCAGTGTCAGCATCGTCACTAATCAAAGCCTTAATAACGTTACTGTATCCAAGTCCACTTGATGCTGTTGCAAGAAGACTATGTTCATAATCTTGTGTAAGTATAAGTTCATCAACATTTGCCATACGAAGGTGTTCTTCAAACTTATCGCTTAAAAGTTCTGCAGAAACATAAACCTTTGCATTTAGATTTTTCATAGTAAGGACTGAAAGAACAGTTCTGGAATCTACTTCCATATCAGAAATATCAGAACCTGTAGAATAATCAGCCATAACAAGAGCGCGGCTTGCGGTCTGAATAAATGCACGCTTAAGAACATCTGCATCTGAAAAATCACCTGCTACATATTTTATGTCAGTAAAACGGGAATCAGAACGAAGAATTTCCATTTGATCTGCAGGTGCATTATTTACAACCACAATTTCATCCGGACTAATATCTGGATTTTGAATCATTACGGCTTCAAGAATTTTTTCAAAGCCGGGTCTCCAACCACAAAGTAAAAAATGTCCTTTCATACGCTTAAGTTTTTTTAACCCCTTATTATTTTTTGACTGAACGGCCAAAATGGCTGACGTAATTTTTCCGAGAACGATAGTCCAGAAAGCCATTCCTACAAGAAGCAAAACGAGAGAAGCAAGACGACCTGGGACAGTTTTCATGTAATAGTCGTAATATGCCGCAACAACGGCAACAATTGAATGCCAGATGGCATCCTTCCAGTTTGTTACCTCTCCTTCAGGATGATATGGTTCCGTATTTCCGACCACAATAGTGGCAGCAACCAAGAGAAGAACAATAAGAATAAATAAATATGTAAAAGGATTTTTGAGAGAATATTTTACATTTTTTCTGACCTTCCGCCAGAAAGCAGAACTCTTTGCCTTTGACTTTTTAGACATAGTTATATTTTAACAGAAAATCGACTTAAAAAAAAAGTGGGGCCAGACTTAGCCCCACTCTTTTTTACAAAAATTTTATTTCTTTTAAAAGAATATTAACAGAAAAATATTCTATTTATTTTCAGCTGCTTTTCCAGACTTACGAACCAGGAACAGAGAAAGTAGAAGTGCTACAACGTAAAGAACCAGAGTAGCAACCATGATTCTCTGCATACCTACAGGGTTGATTGACATCATTTTTCCGTGGTATTCAACTTTCTGTACATCTCCACCAAAGTGTTTGATGATGAAAGCTGCAAGCTGTGGACCTGCAATACCTGCGAATCCCCATGCAGAAAGTGTAATTCCGTGGATAGCAGAAATTGAACCCATTCCGTAGTGGTCAGAAAGAAGTGTTGGAACGTTAGAGAATCCTCCGCCGTATCCTGCGTTTACAACCATAATCAGACAAACAACGATGATTGCAAGGAATGTGTTGCTTTCTGCTTTGATAATTCCGTTTGTACAAAGAACGATAGCTGTGAATACAATAGAAAGAATGAAAATCATCTTGTAGATTGTATTACGGTCTTTCATAGTATCAGCCCATGCTGAGAATCCAAGACGACCACCAGCATTGAATACAGCAGAAACTGCACCGAGAGTTCCGGCGATTCCTACGAATCCTGCTGTGATGAAAAGCTGTTTTTCATAAGAAATAATTGCAAGTCCACAAGTAATGTTCAGGAAGAACATAAGCCAGATACCGATGTAGTTTCCCATTGGCTTTGTTTTAAGAACTTCCATGATTGTTGGTTTCTTTTCGTTTCCAGAAGGTTCGTGCCAGTCAGCAGGCTTTGCAAGAAGGAGGTGTCCAACGAACATCATTACAAAGTAAACAGCACCAAGGATATAGAACATCTTGTCGATATCCATGTGTTTCTGCATTTCTTCCATGATAGGAGCACCAATAGCTTTTGCAGCACCGAATCCTGCAACAGCAAGACCTGTAGCAAGACCTTTACGGTCCTGGAACCACAACATAAGGGTCTTAACAGGAGAAAGATAACCTGTACCAAGTCCAACACCCATAACGAAACCGTAAGAAACGAAAATTCCGATAAGAGCCAGAATGCTAGGAGAACCTGCTCCACCGTTATAAGCATTAGTACCAAGTTTAACAAAAAGACCTGTACCAATCATACCTGCAGCAAAACAGATTGTTGCAATAAGAGAAGACTTGTGAATATCCTTTTCTACTACGTTTCCAAGGAATGCAGCTGACAGACCAAGGAAGAGAATAGCAAGGCTGAATGCCCAGTTTACTGTTGAAACTTCGAAACCAATCTGACTTGCGATTCCTGTACTAACATAAGACCAGCAGTAAACAGTACCGATACTGCAGTGAAGCAGAAGACCTGGAATAGCGGCTCTTACCCATTTGTTTGCGCGCCATCCGCCTTTTGTTGTGTTTGACATTTGTTAAAACCACCTTATTTAAGTTTTTTTACTTATTTTACTTATTTTAGTATTGTATCTGATTTTACAAATGTGGTAAATGAATAAAATACCTTAAAGTATTCCTTGATTTTTCTTGTTATTCCCGAAAATTCAGAATAAAATATCCTCATTAGTAAACGTTTATTCACTTTTTTGAGGATTCACAATGACTTTATACTTAAACTTTATTCTTTTCTTTATTCCGGCAACTTTTGCTACAACTTTCCTGATCCGCTGGTACGCCCTGGCATTTTTATACCGCGACTTAGGCAGATATTGGAAAGGTTTCGGAAGCACACTTGCAATTCTTTTAATACTCTTGATTACTGTTCTAATCTTGTTATATTTCTTCTTTCTTCCCTTTGACAAAGCCGTAAAAAAAGTAAAATCAGGCGGTGAAAAACTTTCTATAAAAGAAAAAGAAGAATGTCTTGGAACTTATCATAAAGTAGGTATTGCAATCTGGGTAACAGACATAGTGGGATTCTTTATCGGACAGCTTGCAGTTATGATTATCGGAATTAAAGCCGGTCGTGCAGAAAATTATTTGCCACGACTTGTTATGGTAATGGCACAATGCCTTTGTTGCGCCGTTTTTACAGCTGTCATAGAAATGCAAGTTGTAAATGAAATCTTTGCAAAAGGAAGAAAATTTCTTGATATTCATTCTGTAAAAGATTTCGAAAACAAAAAATCATTAAAATTCTCAACTTCTTCTATTATTCTTGTTCTGACTTGTTTCTTTTTCATCATCGTTAATATGATGACAGTTCCTTTTAATCTTATCGCTCGCCCTTCTATGGGAAACGAAGAAGCAATCAGAATATATCTAAAAGAAAGTATTTTTTCTGGCATAATCGTTTTCGTCATGGCAGGAGCAGTTTGTACTTATATCTTCGGAGGATTTTCAAAACGAATTGCCATGAACCTGAACCGCGTTTCAGATATAGCCCGTGAAGGAAACCTTACATCCCGATTAAGTCTCACAATGCTGGATGACTATGGGGCTCTTTCTGGTTCGATAAATGAATTGATTGAAAAACTTTCACAAATGATTGGAACTCTTAAAAATGATACTTCCGTCGTTGGCAGTCAGTCTGAAACTTTAGCCCAGGTTGCCGAATCAGCCACTGTGGCACTGGAACAGATGCGTCAGTCTTTCAAAAAAATTGAAGAAGGCAGTCTCACACAAAACAATCTTGTTTCCGAAGCAGAAAAAGATGTTATTGCATTAACAGAAGATGTTGAACGGGTAAAAGAACAAGTTACAGCGCAGACCGCTTCTGTTGAAATGGCTAGTGCTGCAATAAATCAGATGAGTGCAAATATTTCAAGTGTTGCCGAAATGACACGAAAAGCAGATCAGGTTTCCTCTGCCCTTTCACAGTCAAGTTCAGAAGGACGCGAATCCATTAAGGGAGCAGTCGCTGCAATCAGTGAACTTCAAAAAGTTTCTTCAGAAGTTGAAGAGATCGTAAAAGTTATTCAGGCAATTGCGAGTCAGACAAACCTCCTTTCTATGAACGCCGCAATTGAAGCCGCTCACGCCGGAGAATTTGGTGCCGGATTTGCAGTCGTTGCCGATGAAGTCCGTTCCCTTGCACAGTCTTCGTCAAACAGTGCAAAAGATATCCGTGACAAAATCAAGGATATGGTTGATAAAATTAATGCTGGTGTAAACTCTATTACGGTTGCTGGAAAAAGCTTCAAAGACATTGAAGAAAATGTTAATGCAACAAGTCAATTAGTTCGTACTATCGCTGCTTCAATGGAAGAACAGCGACAAAGCACTGAAGACACACTCCGAACAACTACAGAAATGGTCCATGCTATTCAGTCAGTTAAATCGCTTACAGAACATGAAAGCCAGAGAGCAGAAAGCGTTCGTTCAGCAATGGAGGATGTTGTTTATTCTTCTAAAAATGCATTAAGCCTTGTTAGTGAAGGCGTACAAGCATCTGAACAACTTAATTCTGCAATTATTCAGGTTAATGAAAGCGTTCATAGTAACCAGACAGCCGTTTCAAGCATGAAACAAACTGTTGAAAACTACAAAGTATAAAAACAAAGTTTATAAAAAAAGCATACTAACATATAAAATATAATTGTTTAAAAAAAATCCCGTCCGGTTATTTTGAATCCAAAGTTACCGGACGGGATTTTTATTGTTTTATCCAAGTTATTTATACAGTAAATAAACCAATCTGATTTTTAATCTGTTCCATTGCAACATTAACTTCCTGAACTATTTCACGAAGAACATTTGCAGTTTCATTGATTTTTCCAGCACCTATAGCCATTTCAGACATACTGTTTTTCATTACAAGAGAAGAATTCTGAAGATGTGTCATTTCTTCCATAATTGCACGTGACCCTTCCGTCATTTCTGCAGAAGCCTGGCGAACTTCAGAAGTACTATCATTCATAGAATGAAGAGCTTCACCAATCTGCTTTGAACCTTCCTGCTGTTCTGCCATTGCACTCTTAATCTGCTGAACAAGTTCATCGGTTTCTGAAATTCGATTTGTAACAGAACCAAAAGCATCACGAGATTCAAGAGAAGCTTTTACTACGCTTCCAATTGATTCCATAATGATATTCAGTTGCTGACCAATTGTATTTGACTGAGTTGAAGAAGTTTCTGAAAGTTTTCTGATTTCATCGGCAACAACCGAGAATCCTTTTCCTGCCTCACCGGCATGAGCAGCCTCAATTGCAGCATTCATTGCCAGAAGATTTGTCTGTTCTGCAATAGCTGCAATAGAAGCATTGGCTTCTTCAAGAGTTTTTGACTGTTCCTGGATTTCTTGAATTCTCTGATTTACATCGTCCTGTTTAGAAATACCATTCTGTGTATCATTCATAAGGCTAGCAAAAGAATTAGCCATTTTATTTACAGATGCATCTACAGAAGCAATATTACCAATCATCTGTTCGATAGCAGCACTTGCCTGAGTAACACAAGAAACCTGATTTTCAATCATTCTTTCCAGGCTTTCAATATTCGAAGTGATTTCAACCATTGTACCACTGGTTTCTTCAACACCAGTTGCTTGATTTGTAATCTGAGCTCCAACGCTGTCGATATTTGCAAGAATCTGAGTAACAGAACTTGTTGTATCCAGAGCTGAAGCTGTAAGTTCATCACCACTCTGAGCAAGTCGTCCCTGCGATGACTTCAATTCAGTTACAATCGACTGAAGCTTTGCAACAAAGGCATTAAATCCTTTAGCAATTGAACCAATTTCATCTTTCAGCTTAAGGTCTAAACGTTGTGTAAGGTCTGCATTTCCTGTAGCAATTTCGTTAATTGCTATGTCAATTTTATTCAGGCTTTTGGTCATAACAATCAACACAACAAGAATGAAAACTACTCCAAAAAGCATACACATAACAAGAACTGCAACTGAAGCAATCTTCATTTTTTCAACGCCATCAAAGAAATCAACATATGCTCCAGGACAGATAATAGACCAGTCTGTTCCTTCAACAGGCATATAACCGAATACTGTTTTTTCTTTAGTTTTAGAATCATTTACAATACCAAAACCATGTTCACCTTTTGAAGCTTTTTCAATTACAGGCTTAACACTTTCTGAAACAGAATCTTTGTACAAAACTTCCTCATTTGTCAGTTTTGCGGTAGCATCACCAATTACTTTTGTTGTTTTTGTATTAATGATTACCGGATGATTTGATTTTCCGATGTTTATTTTCGCTACGATTTTACAAAGGGCTTCCCCGTCAACAACGGACATAATCATACCGGTTATTTTTCCATCCGATGCACGAACAGGAACTGAATAAATGATAGTAATCTTTCCGGTAACAGGATTCTTATAAGGCTCCATAATATGATTTTCGCCTTTTATAGACGACTCATAAAACTCACGACCTTTTCCTGTAATAACGGTGTTTAATTCTGTGTACGAATCTCCATTAAGATCGTAATAAGTCATATTCATGTAATGATCATCACCTTTAATAAGAGGACGCAGGTTCAGACATTTATCTATAAAGGAAACTTCCGGATCATTCATGAAATCAAGTTTAGAAATACGATCAAGAAGATTGAATTCCTTATCGTTCAAAGCAGCAATTTCTTTTTCAGCTTCAATCATCATTTCATCGAAAAAACTGTTTACCACAGTCCCAATATGCTTATTTGCTTTGTCATTAAGCGAATATGCCATAAATGACAGAGAAATGAAGATAATAGCAGAAACTGATGCTCCGAGTTTGAATTTAATTGACGAAAAAATACTCATATTTCCCCCAAAAGTGTTATAAATATAACATGCTGTTCATTTTACCACAAAACTTCTAATATCTCCATATTTTTATTTAATTTTCTCTATATTTTATGGATATTCTTGACAAAAAAAGGGGCTGCCCCAAAAATTAAAGACCTTGTCATTCCGAACTTAATTCAGCATGACAGGACTTATTGGACAACCCCTTTTATTATGTTTGCAAAAGCAAACTGTTATTATTATTTTGTCTACTTTGTAGCCAAAATTGGTCGGTCAGCAAGCTGACCTCCTCGAGTTTGCAAAGCAAACTCGACACGCAATATTAACAACTATTTAGTTGCTAATATTGCTATACCTGGGAGAGTTTTTTGCGCAGCCTCACGGCTGCTCCCGAGTTTACTTCGTAAACTCGCCCCTTATTTAGTTGCAAGGATTGCAATACCAGGTAAAGTCTTTCCTTCCAAAAATTCCAGGGAAGCACCACCACCAGTTGATACGTGGCTCATTTTGTCAGCAAGCTGGAATTTGTTTACGGCAGCAACTGAGTCACCACCACCAACTACTGTCATAGCACCTTTACCTGTAGCTTCTGCTACCAGGCGAGCAACAGCTTCTGTTCCTTTAGCGAAGTTTTCGAATTCGAATACTCCAACAGGTCCGTTCCATACGATTGATTTAGAAGCCAGGATTGCATCTTTGTAAAGAGCAACTGTTTTTGGACCAACATCAAGACCCATAAGGTCAGCTGGGAGATCAACTGCATCTACTGCAACTGGATCTTTGTCTGCGAATTCTGCAGCACCTACGTGGTCAACTGGAAGAAGAATTTTTACGTTCTTTTCTGCAGCTTTAGCCAGAAGGTCTTTTGCTGTGTCGAGGAAGTCATCTTCTACGAGTGATTTTCCTACTTCGTGTCCCTGTGCTTTCAGGAATGTGTAAGCCATACCACCACCAACGATGAGTGTTGAAGCGTTCTTCATAAGGCTTTCAAGAACAGCGATTTTTGATGATACTTTTGCACCACCGATGATAGCTGTCATTGGTTTTTCTGGGTTTGTTACCATTGGCTGGATGTATTTAACTTCTTTTTCCATGAGGAATCCACCAACTGATTCACATCCCATGAATTTTGCGATAGAAGCTGTAGAAGCCTGATCGCGGTGAGCTGTACCGAAAGCATCGTTTACGAAGATGTCTCCGTATGAAGCAAGTTCTTTTGCCATTACGTCGCGTTCTGCAGCATCTTTAGAAGTTTCTTCTTTGTGGAAACGTGTATTTTCCAGCATTGCTACTCCGCCTTCTGGGAGTTTTGCAATAGCGTCAGCCTGTCCGAGTGCATCTGGAAGGAATGTAACTTCTTTTCCGAGTTTTTCTGCAAAGTATTTAACAACAGGAGCCATGCGGTTTTTGCCTTCGATGAATTTTGCTTCATCTTCAGCTGTCCATTCTTTTCCTGCTTTTGCTGCTTTTTCAGCTGCTTTTTTTGCATCTTTTTTTGGGTCACCAAGGTGGCTCATAAGAACGAGAGAACGTGGGCTCTGTTCCAGAATGTATTTGATTGTTGGGAGAGCAGCCATGATACGTGTGTCGTCCTGAACAACACCTTCTTTCATTGGCACGTTGAAATCAACACGCATGATAATGCGTTTACCTTTAAGATCAACATCTTTTACTGTTTTGATCATATGTAACTCCTTATATTTTAAGCGTAGAAAAACGCCCTTTATTTACCTTCCCCTATTTTAATGGAAAGAAACATTAAATTCTACTTTAGGACAAATAAAAAAAAATATAGTACAATTATACTTATACAATAAATTTAATTTTGGGGTTTATATGAAAAAACTTAAAGCTTTGCTTTCAGTATTACTGATGGCATTTTCTTTCAGCCTTTTTACGGGCTGTGAAATGATTGAAAGCTGGTTCGGTTCTTCTGAAGAAGTACCAGAAGTCTCAGCAAAAACTTATAAACGAACTGAAGTTCCGGTATACATTGACAAAGATACCATTCAGTTCGGTGACTTTTTTGAAAGAACCGTTACCTATCCTACTAATGAAATAAAATTGGTAAAAGAATATGAATTAGGATTTAGGGAATACAACAGTAATTCCTATAATGATTTCTATTATCGTGAATATTCAGATGGCAGTATTTATCTTTTGCGTAGGGAAAATTACTCGGATGTGGTATCAGACCGTTACTTTAAACTCATTCCCCTTGAATGGAAAATAATGGACTCCAGCGATAGTAAAAATGTTCGTGTAATACTAAAAGATCCTGAGAAATATTATCCTATTACTGGTAACTGGGGAGGTGCATCATCAGATAATCCATCCAGTATTTTCTTTGGAAGGAAATACAATTCCAATTCTTTTTATGCTATAACAGAAGCCGCAAAAGAAAATTATATGCTAAAACCTCGTGCTGGTGGGACTATTTATACTTATTTCACATTTCCAACTGTTGATGAAGTAAAAACTATTATTTATGGCAGCTATTCTGACAAAGACAATGAAAATGATTATGGTTCTATTTCTTCCGAAAATCATTTTTATTGGACATCTACAGAAAACAATAATAATTATTTCGTTTACTACAAAAACTATTCTTACCAAAAATCAATAAAAAGCATATCTAGTTACACCACACCACTTTTATATCAGCCGGTAATTCACCTGGATATGTCAAAAGGTGTACCACAGAACATTAATACTACAGTTTCTACAGAAGCTACAAATGAAGACGCACCAAAAAACCTTATCGGAAGACCTGTTCCTGGCGCAAATATTCTTACATGGGATTATCTTTCAACAAATAACTATGGAGTAAAAATCACTCGCCAGGAATTGGGAAAAAATGAAGAAGTAATTGCAACGCTTGAAAAAGATGCAACAAAATATATCGATAGAGTAAGTTTTGAAAATCATCTTAAAAACGACACTGTTTATACTTATAGAGTTTATTCCCTTGGAAGCCTTTCTACAAAGCGTACTGTAGAAACCGTAAGTAGTTATTCTGAAATCTCTATACGTGCAAATATTCCAGCACAGGGATCGCAAATATCTGTAACTAATTCAAGAACATCTATTCAAAGTAAACTGGTAACAAATGAAAATGGTGAAAAAGTAATCCTTATTACTATGCCGGAAGAAACATACCCTGAAGATGAAGTTTATGACACTGTTATTCAGTTTACTCCAAACAGAAATCTTCCTGAAGAAGTTTTCTCTTCAAAAGTTATAATTCCTGCTGGAACAAGAGCAAACACAAGCTTTAAATTCCCATACTTTGGATATTCAGTAAGTATTTCTGCATGGAAACAGTACTACGACAAGGGAGTTCCTTATTACAGTGCTTCTGATAATATTCCTACTTATGATTCTATCTCAGGATCAAAAATTTCACATGCCGCTGCGGAACTTGGAATAACTGAAGATTCAGAAGAAAAAATAATTCTTTGCTGGAAAGGAATTGACCTTTCAAGTACTTACACTCTGTACAGAATGCCAAAAATTCTTTCTGCAGACACAAACGAATTTAACATCAATACTCTCGGCTACGACACTTATGACCAGTGGAATGGAGAATGGTGTCCAAATTACTTCTATAAAGCAACAGATTCAAATACTAAGAAAGAAAGCTTCACATATGTTCTTGTAACATATCACAAAGAAGATGACAGTTACGGTATTTCTGTAAAAGACCATACATTCAGAAAACCTGTATCACAAAACGCTTTCAATGTAGTAGTTTCTGATGGAAAAGCTTATCTTTTCTGGAACAAAGATACTTATGGTGATTTCAAAATCGTTCAGAAAATTCACAAAAATGGTTCAGCCATCCCAGGAAAATATGACGATGAAATCGAACTGAACCTTAACAATGCATATACCCTCACAGATACAACATCATACAATGCAAAAACCCTTAGCGAACTTTGTCTTTCAAATTTACCATCCGGTAATTATGTAACTTTCTACTGGTACGACACAGTCTACAACGGAACAAAAGTTAACAACGAAAAAGAAGGATTCAGTAAAACAGTTTATATTGATCACGAGCACCGTGTTGTACACCCTGTAAAACGCCTTATATGGAAACCTAATATTTCAGGTCTTGAATACGAAAGTGACAATAACTCAAAAGTTGAACTGAAGTGTCTTTACACAGAAGGAGAAAGTACCCCTTCATACCAATACGTAAATGATATTCCAACTGAATCATTATTTACTATTACTGGAGACATGCTGGAAGTTTCACCTTCTTATGCTACAGATAAAGAACTGAACTTTACACAATCTTCTGACAAACTCAGGCTTTATAATTCTACATCAAGTTATTCTTTCTACCAGGCATCTGTAAAAGAAGACCTTACAAAAGAAGATTCAAAAGTATACATTGGCGCTTCAAATGAAAAGCTTTATGACATGGTAGATATTAGAACAACAGACGGTTCAAACAAATCCATTACATTAAAAGTAGATGTTTATGCTATTGTTACTTTCGATGCAAATGAAGGAACTTTAAGTGATTCAAATACAACTCAAAAGATCTTCTCAAGTGATAACACATATTCATTAACTAAACCTTCATCTGATAAGCTTTCTCGCTTAGGTTATAAAACAAAAGATGGAACATGGTTTACCGATAAGGAAGGAAATCTAAGTGCTCCTAACAGTAATTCTAGATACACTAAGAACACTACACTTTATGCCGGTTGGGAAGCAAAAGAATATACTGTATCTTACGAATTCCTTGCTAACGGAAATAATGCTTCAAACCCAAGTAAATACAAAATTACAGATGGAATTGTAACTCTTCAAAATGCTCCAAACAATAATTCTCCAAAAGCTGTATTTGAAGGCTGGTATAAAGACTATACACAAGGAAAAAATGTTTACAGTAATAAAGTCAGCATACTTGATGCAAGTTTACTTACAATAGATTCTTCTAGTATCTATCTTTACGCAAGATATAAAAGAGTACAGAAAATTACTTATGCTAATGCAGACGGCGGCGCCTCACTTACTACAAGCAACCCTAATGAATATGAAATTCTTGATGGAGATAAAGTAGACATTATCTTAGAAGCTCCTACAGCTCCTACTGGAAAAGTATTCGCCGGCTGGTATATGAACCAAAACTGTACCGAAGAAAGTAAACTTGTGGACAACAAACTTATTCTTTACGGAAATAGAAACACTAATGGTGATACCGTATTTGCAAAATTTGTTGATTCACCAACTGAGTAACTTAATCTGATAAGTTCTTCTGACAGATTTACTTAAAAATTAAATGGGCCCTTCGCGCCTTCGACCCTTCGACAGGCTCAGGGACCGCAGGCTCAGGAACCATTTGATTAAAAAAAAGGCAGCGTATTTGAAATACGCTGCCTTTTTCTTTGCTATTAAGTAATAGTCGTCTATTTACTCATCAATGTAGTTTTTGAATCAAGCAAAATAGAAGCATTTACTGGTTTCAGAATAAACATGGAAAGTTGTTTTTCTGTGGCAGCAAGATGTGCCACCTGGCTAAAAAGTTCAAGTTTTGAACCTTCAAGTTGATTTTCAAGTAAAGCTTCTTCATTAGCGTAACTAAACCAGGCTGTCATTTTTTCAGCTTTCACAAATGAAGATATTACTTCAAGATCTTCTTTTGACGTCTTTTCCAGATCAAGTCCATCGATAACAATAGCAGAAACATTTACACCACCCTCTTTAAGAGCTTTTATTGTTGCAACTACTTTTGGAAGTGTGAATGTCTCCTGATTAAAATTCAAAATTGTTCTTTCACGGACTATATCATCTGCAATATCACTGATTTGAACATGTTTCTTTTTTGCAATCTCAGAAAGGATACTTTCATACCATGCGATAACATTTGAAGACCGTTGATCAAAAGAAATATGAACCACATGTTTATTTTTCAGAAGTGAATCAATTCCGAATTGAACAAGAATGGAAGTTTTTCCCAACCCTTTTTTTGCAGTAACCAGCCCCATCTCACCATCTTTAAGACCACCATTAGAAGCAGCATCAAAAATACGTACAGGACTTAACCCAATCAAATCTTCTTTTAATTTCAGCATAATTTCTTAATTCCTCGAAAAATTATCACTTTACAAACAAATGGGCTCTTCGAACCTTCGACCCTTCGACAAGCTCAGGGACCGCAGATTCAGGGACCATTTGGTAAAAAAAAAGTGACCTTATTAATATAAGGTCACTTTTATAAAAATACAAGAAGCAAGGAACTTAAAAAAAGCTCCTTCATCGCTTTTGCTCATCGTAAGTCAACTCCCTTTCGGGAGTTTTCGATTAAGACGCCTTATTTCTGAGCGGCTTTTCTAGCTTCCTGATATTTCTTTGTCAGTTCATCTGCAACTGCATTAGGAACTTTACCGTATTTTTCGAATTCCATTGTGAATTCACCTTTACCCTGTGTAGAAGAACGCAGGATTGTAGAGAATCCGAACATTTCTGAAAGTGGAACTTCAGAGTTTACAGTTGTTGTTCCGTTTTCATCACCAGAATCTACGATTACACCACGGCGCTGGTTGATAAGACCGAAAATAGCACCCTGGAATTCGTTTGGAGCTGCAATCTGAACTTTCATGATTGGTTCAAGGATAACTGGTTTTGCTTTAGCATAAGCTTCACGGAAAGCACCGATAGCAGCAATCTGGAATGCGTTATCGTTAGAGTCAACTGGGTGGTACTGACCATCATTGATTGTCATTTTAACACCTACAATTGGAGCACCAATGAGTGAACCTTCTTTCATTGCTTTCTGGAAACCTTTATCACAAGAAGGGATGTATTCGTTAGGAATAGCACCACCTTTGATTGCGTCTACGAATTCGTAGTCTTTTTCTGTGATTGGTTCCATGATACCTGCTACACGACCGTACTGACCAGAACCACCAGTCTGTTTTTTGTGTGTGTAGTTGAAGTCTGCAGGAGCTGTGATTGATTCACGGTAAGCAACCTGTGGAGCACCTGTGATAACTTCACATTTGTATTCACGGCGCATACGTTCAACGTAAACGTCAAGGTGAAGTTCACCCATACCCCGGATGATTGTTTCAGCAGATTCAGGGTCAACATTTACACGGAATGTTGGGTCTTCTTTTGTAAAGCGGTTAAGAGCTTTAGACATCTGCATAGCAGCCTGTTTGTCTTTTGGAGTAATAGAGTAAGAAATAACAGGTTCTGGAACATACATAGATGCCATAGAGTAGTTGATGTCGCCGTCAACGAATGTATCACCAGATGCACAGTCAACACCGAACAGAGCAACGATATCTCCAGGAACACCTTCTGAAATATCTTCCATTGCTGCAGCGTTCATACGTACAAGACGTCCAACCTTGAACTTCTTCTTTGTACGTGTATTGTAGAGTTCTTCACCCTTCTTGATTTTTCCCTGGTAGATACGTGTGTAAGTAAGCTGACCGTACTGTCCGTCATCAAGTTTGAATCCGAGAGCAACACATGGTTTACCTTCACGACATTCCAGTTTAACTTCTGCTTCGTTATTGTCCAGGTCGAGAGCAACGTTTTCAACTTCGTCTGGAGCTGGGAGGTAACGGATAACACCGTCGAGAAGTGGCTGAATACCTTTGTTAGCGTGAGCTGAACCACAGAATACACCAACGAACTGTTCTGCCAGTGTTCCTTTACGGATAGCTGCGATAACTTTTGCTTCGTCCAGGTCGTTGTATCCTTTTTCCATGATGTCTTCCATGAGTGAATCATCAAACATAGAAACAGCATCCATGAGTTCTTCACGGTACTGGTTTGCCTGATCAACCATGTCAGCTGGAATATCTTTTACGATAACTTCTTCACCACTGTTTCCTTCAAAGTACAGTGCTTTCATTCCAACCAGGTCAACAACACCCTGAAGTTTGTCTTCAAGACCGATTGGGAGTTCCATCATGTGAGCGTTAAGACCGAGTTTTTCACGGATCTGTCCACAAACGCGGATTGGGTTAGCACCCTGACGGTCACATTTGTTTACGAATGCAACGCGAGGTACATGATAACGTTTCAGCTGACGGTCAACAGTGATAGACTGTGACTGAACACCGGCAACGGCACAAAGAATCATGATAGCACCGTCAAGAACGCGAAGTGAGCGTTCAACTTCTACTGTGAAGTCAACGTGGCCCGGAGTGTCGATAACGTTGATTGTGTAATCTTTCCAGTTAACCTGTGTTGCTGCTGACTGAATTGTGATACCACGTTCACGTTCCAGTTCCATTGAGTCCATAACAGCACCAACACCGTCCTTACCGCGAACTTCGTGAATCTGGTGGATTTTGTTACAGTAGAACAGAATACGTTCTGTTGTAGTTGTTTTACCAGAGTCAATGTGGGCACTGATACCGATATTTCTCATTTTAGAAATATCAAAAGCCATAATATTACCTCTTAAAATAAAATATTTTCAGTTTGAGTACTCTATTTTAGTAATTTTCACCCTAAAATTCAATACTCATATTTATCTTTCCTGAAACATCAACATAGCGGGATTTAAATTTTAGGCTTAATCCAAAATCTCCTTTCCCACCAGAATAAAGAAAAATCTTTTGCTTTAATTCTATTCCTGCATTGAAACCAAGTGCCGGTTTTGTGGAAAGAAAGAAACTAAAACTGACATCTTCTCCCGTTTGACTCAAGTTCGCCGATTTACCAGGAGAATACCAGCCTTTAAATTTAATAACAGGCTGTATTCGTGAAAAATACCAGCTATTTGTTATTCCCAAAGATACTTTTTCAAGCGAGATTGATTTTGGAATATCATTTTCATAAGGTACTGAAAAATCACACTGTAAAGAATTATTTACACTGGTTAGCACACAAAACATTCGAAGTCCTGCCGCAATTTTTAATATGTCTTCATTTTCAGAAAGGTTCATTTGTGATAAAACAGTTATTCCGCCTTTCCATAAAAAAGGGATTTTTCCTCCAGTTTTTATCTGTTTTTGAACATTTCCCTTTATAGAAAGACTTTCGTTTATTTTTTTTCCTGAAAGAGACATTACATTATGATCAGGATTATAAGATAATGAAAATCCACCATTCTTAAATATTCCATCGATTTTATATATCTGGAAAAAATTTCCGAACCTTCCCCAGAAAAATACATCCGAAAATACTAAACCTGCAGAGCCTTTCCGTAATCCAGACTGAAAAACCCCGGAAAACATTCTATATTCTTCCTTATATACCGGGTTATCCATATACCAGGAATCTTCTTCTTTTTCTTCACAAAAACTAGTCCCAAAAGAAAAACCGAAATCAAAAAAGCAATTCTTAAAAGGAACTGAAGATATATAAGAATTCAAAATTACTTTTTCTTCAACTGTATAAAATGAAGAGACACCCGCTTCCATTTTATTTGGAAGCTTAACAGAAAATGAAGAAAAAGCTGAAAATGGTTTCGAAAAAACAGAACCCGACGGAAGAGCGGCAGTAAGACCCGAAATATTTTTATCGGGAATAGAAAAAGGTCCTGTAACCTGAGAAAGCACAGGATTATTCATTAATGAAGACACTCCTGTTTCTGAAAGATTACCTACCCTAAAGCAAAAAGGAAACTGACCGACAAATGTCCCGCTTGAACCAATTCCCAAAGAATAATCAGAACCATTATACCAGGCCACTCCAGTTAGGTTCATTAATTGAGGTGCTTTTAATTTTATCCCGGTTTTATAATCCAAACCCGATAAGGGAACTGGAAAAAGAAAACATAGAAAAATCGTAATAAGAACAGAAAAAAATCTCATACTAATTAATAGATTTTTTCTGCGCATTTTCTGCAAGAAACAAAAAAAAGACCGCAAAATATTGCGGTCTTTTTCTAGGAGGATAATCCAGAACTTAATTAGTTCTGTGTAATATAACTTTCAGCAGTACTGAAAACATCAATCTTTTCTATTTTTGTTCTCCAGTATTCTGCTTCACTTTTTGTTGTGTAAGGTCCTACACGAACACGATAGAATACTTTTCCTTTTGCATCCTGATATGTAAAGATATCAGCTGGAATCTTATTATCATCAAGAATTGTACGGGCATTTTCAGCAGATTTTTTATTTGAGTAAGCAGCAGCCTGAACCCAATACTGAGAAATTACTGCCTGTTTCTTTTCTACAATCTTTGCTTCATCAGTTTTTGAAGACTGTTTTGTTGCAGGAGCAGCTTTAGGCTGAGTCTTTACAGCTGCAACATTTTTTACAGTTTCTGCTTTCTTAACTGAAACTGGAGCTTTTTCTGCAGGAGCTTCGTAAACTTTTTCGTTCTGTGCAACATAAACCGGCTGTACAGGACTTTCTGTTTTTGCATCAGGAATATTTACTGTAATATTTATATTCTGTGGGAAAGTTTCCTGAGCAGGTGCCATATTCTGTGCAGCTTTCAGTGCATTAAGATCTATAGTTGTACCTTCATCAGACTCTCTTCCATAAACCACTGCATTATCTGTGTATACAGTCAGATCTTTTGTATGGATTTCTCCAGGTGGAAGAAGCTGATTTTCATTGTAAGATCCAGGTACATTTGTCCAGCCCTGTGGATTCTGTACAGCAGGATTTGGAATTTCATATTTCTTTGTGATTGCCTGTGGAGCGCTCTTCTGAGCCGGTGAATAAAGAATAAATGCAGCGCCTAAAACTACCAGTAAAAACATACCGGCTGCTGCAATAATCCATAAAGTTCTTTTCTGTTCCATAGTTGATATTCCCCTATACTCTCAATATCGGAAAAACGAAAAATTAGTTTAGTAAATAATTTTTTTTATGCTAAAATAAAATCATGAAAAAAAATTCCACAAAAAATGATAAAAAAGGCTTCCTAACAGTATTTCTCGAAGATATAGGCTCAATTGCTGCAATTATAGGTCGCGTAATAATCGCAATATTTCTGGTTCTGATATTAACTGTTCCTGTTCTATTTCTTTTTTTTAAGATTCTTTCACTTTGTCTTTCCCCATTACTTGCCATTCCGATGAAGAGTTATGTACAGGATTTAATAGTAATCTTATTAATTACTGGCGTACTGATTGCCATTTTGTTTTTAAGACGAAATAAAACAAACAGAATTTACGAGTGGATTCTGACTGGACATATAGAAATTGAAATCTCTGATGAAAACAACAGAAACATGCGTGCTCTGTGGCTCAAAACTCACAAAGGCAAAGAACGAACAAAACCAATCAACTGGAAAATTACATTAAATAATAAAACTTCAGTTCACGTTCTCGAAACCGTTTACCCTCTGGATAAATATGGTCATGAAGAAAAAGCAAAAGCTCCGGTTTGTTACAGAGTTCTTGTACCAATAACTCACAAATTCTTTGGAAATCTTCCAATTCAGGGAGACACAATTCACTTTTCATGGTCTACGTCATCAAACAATGATATTAAAAATATTCGCGTAAAAGCTGTAGAATTTCATGAAAAGAATGAATCAATTCCAGATTCCAAAGACGAATGGATAGAGCTTGATTCCAAATATATAGAAGGAACCATTTGCGCCTCAGATATAAAAACAGGAAAGAAAACAAAACTTGAAGGAACAGTGACCATAAATCAAAATGTTTCTGAAAAAATCCAGCTCTGCTTCTGGTACATGCCTGATGAAGCTGAAGGCGAAAGTGTTTTAAGAGAAAAATTTTAATCAGTTAATTTTTGATTATTTCAACAGGGATGCCGGTAGCTGCATCCCTGTATTTTTTTAACAGACCTTTCTGTGAACGGAACCGGTCCAAGATTTTAGAAACAGGCATTTTATCCCGGCGGCGGGCACGGAAAAACCGTTTTACAGGATTTGCCATTACAAAAAAGATTTTTTCACACCTTTGCAGAAGTTCCGGAGTTTTATAAAGAACCGTAGCATTGATGATTACATCTTTTCCGGCGTTTTCTTCTATAAACTCGTTCACTTTTTTCCCAACAAAAGGATAAACAATATTTTCCTGCTTTTTCAAAAGTTCAGGATCTGAAAAAACGATGGCGCCCAAAGCACGCCGGTTTATAGAGCCGTCGTCATTCAAAAGGCTGATACCCATGCGGGATGCGTCAGAAGAAAAAGTTTCAAGAATCTGATCCCGGCATTCAACAATGGCCGCATGAACCACTTTATCGCAGTCAATGCTGACCCACCCTTTTTTTTCAAACTGAGAACAGATGTAATTTTTTCCGCTGGCCATTGGTCCAGTAACTGCTGCTATCATATTGAATCCGAATTAATGGAATTCGCCCCAGTTCTTTCCGTATTCAACACTTACTTTAAGCGGAACAGAAAGCTTCATTGCATTTTCCATGCAGTCTTTTACAATAGAAATTGTTGCTTCAACAGTTGCTTTATCGTCAGGGCATTCAAGAATAAGTTCATCATGAACCTGAAGAAGAAGCCGTGCCGGACTTCCGCTTTCGCGGAGCTTTTTGTCTAGAGAAAGCATGGCAAGTTTTACAATGTCAGCGGCAGAGCCCTGAACCGGTGTATTTTTTGCAATACGGTCGGCGGCATTTTTAATCATCTTGTTGGAACTGTCGATTCCCTGAATGTAGCGGCGGCGTCCAAGAATTGTTTCAAGGTATTTCTGACTTTCCGCTTTTGCAATAGTGTCATCCATAAACTTACGGATTGAGCTGTACTGCTCGTAGTATTTGTCGATGAAAATACGACCTTGAGTATTGGAAATTCCAAGATCCTTTGCAAGGCTGAAAGCACCCATTCCATAAATAACGCCGAAGTTGATTGTTTTTGCGGTACGGCGCATTTCAGGAGTTACTTCATCAATTCCGACTCCGTAAATCATACTTGCAGTAGCTTTATGAACGTCTGTTCCTTCGTTGAAAGCCTTGCACATGGCAGGATCTCCTGAAAGATGTGAAAGAACAACAAGTTCAATCTGTGAGTAGTCGGCAGAAATATAAACCTTTCCTTTAGGCGCTGTAAATGCCGAACGGATACGGCGTCCCATTTCGTTACGAACAGGAATATTCTGAAGGTTTGGATTTGTAGACGAAAGGCGGCCTGTTGCAGTTCCGGTCTGCATGAAACTTGTATGAATGCGGTCTTCCTTATCTACAAGTTTTGGAAGCGCTTCTACATAAGTTGACTGAAGTTTTGTAAGTTCGCGGAACTCAATAATTTTATTGCATAAAGGATGCATTACTGCCAGTTCTTCAAGAACCGAGTTATCTGTTGAATAGCCTGTCTTTGTCTTTTTTGTTGCTTTGTAACCAAGCTCTTCAAAAAGGACTTCACCAAGCTGTTTTGGGGAAGCAATATTAAAGCTGTGCCCTACTTCTGCATAGATTGCATTCTGAATGTCTTCGATTTTTCCTGTAAGTTCTATGTCGTATTCATCAAGAGATTTTGTATCCAGATGGATTCCGGCAATTTCCATATCAGTCAAAACTTTAAGAAGCGGCATTTCAAGGTTTGAAAACAAATCCCAGAGATTCTTTTCTTTCAGTTCAGGTTCATATTTCTGCCAGAGCTGGAGAGTAAAGTCTGCATCTTCAGAGGCGTATTCGGCCTGTGTTTCCAGAGGAACGTCACTGAAAGTCTGTTTTTTACCAACAATATCTTCATATTCAATTCCGATTAATCCAAGATCTACAATTCCAAGATTTTCAAGGGAATGTGATTTTTTAAAGGACTTATCAGGATCCATAAGCCAGGCGGCAACCAGTGTATCAACAAGATTACATTTCATGCGGCCACCTTCAAACTTCATGCCGTTTGAAACAAGAATCTTGTAGTCAAATTTGGCGTTATGCATTGCAACGGTGATTTTTTCGTTATCAAAAATGCGGGCAAGTTCCTTAAAGGCATCATCTTTGGAAATAAAATCGTTATCAAAAAGAGAATCTCCGGCACTAAGCGGAACCCAGACACCTGTTCCTTTTTCATAAGAAAGACTGAAGCCAAGGATTTTATCATTTAAAGTATCAAGACCTGTTGTTTCAGAGTCGTAGGCAAGAACCCCGGCTTTAAGAGCAGAATCAATATATTTTTTTAAATCTTCAAGTTTTGTAATCGCCTTATAATTTCCTTTGTTCTTCCGAGGCTCTTGCAATTGAGAATTGACAGTTGATAATTGAGAATTATCACCCCCTCTTTCCGCAGAAGATTTCTTTGTGACAGAAGTTTTTCCTTCTTCACCTTTATTGTCCATTGTCAATTGTCCATTATCAATTCCGCCAAGTCCTGCAAAGGACTTGGCCAGGCTTGGAGTTTCGTATTTCATAAGAAGTTCTGAAGCGCCGGCAAAGTTATAACGTTCTTCAAAGGCGGTCTTACATTTTTCGCCTTTAAGTAGATTTACAATCTGATTTAACTGAGGAAGATCATCCAGCGGAACAGTTTCGCAAAGAGTAATCAGTTCCTTACTGAAAAAAGCACTTTCACGGCCAGCACGGATTTTTTCGCCAATAGCGCCCTTGATTTCATCAGCATGTTCGTAAATGCCTTCAAGGCTTCCATACTGTTCAAGGTATTTTACGCCAGTCTTTACACCAACACCTTTTACGCCAGGTACGTTGTCGGCTGTATCGCCGTAAAGAGAAAGAAGATCAAGAAGACCTTCAGGCATTACACCCCATTCAGCTTTTACACCTTCTGGTCCAACAACTTTCCAAGTACCCTGAGGATCCGGCTTAAGAATCTGAATACTTTCGTTTACAAGCTGCATTAAATCCTTGTCTCCGGAAAGAATGCGGCATGTACGGCCTGCTTTTTCGCATTTACGGGCAAGAGTTGCAATTACATCATCTGCTTCATAACCGTTTACACGAATTGACGGAATGCCAAGGGTTTCAAGAATTTCTTCAATCCATGGAATCTGAGCGATGAGATCTTCAGGAGATTTCGGACGATTTGCCTTATATTCAGGATAACGTTCATGACGGAATGTCGGTCCAATGGAATCTAAAGCCGCCACAAGGCACTTTGGTTTATAATGCTGGAGCACATTTGCCAGATTGCGGAAGAATCCGAATACAGCAGAAATGTTTTCCCCTTTTGAATTTGTAAGAGGATGTGAGATAAATGCAAAATATGCTCGGTAAATGAGCCCATAAGAATCTAAAATGTAAAGAGTATCTTCATCGAATTTGGCCATAAGAGTAGTTTACCAAAAAACTTCCCTTATGGCACCGATTTTTGTATTTTATTCGTCTTTATGCGTCGATTTCCTTGGCAAGGTGATGAACGATGAATTCGCGGCGTTCAGGAGTGTTCTTTCCCATGTAGAATTCCAGAACCTGAGGCACATTCTTCAGAGACTGAATTGTTACAGGTGTAAGATGGATTCCCTTATCTTCACTTTCCCCTTCTTTGCGAGGGTGAATGAACTGTCCGAATTCTGCAGGGCTGATTTCTCCAAGTCCTTTGAATCGTGTAACTTCAGCATTTGCACCAAGACGTTTCATTTCCTTGTCACGACTGTCTTCTGAATAACAGTAAACAGTTTCTTTCTTTGTGCGTACACGGAAAAGCGGTGTTTCCAGAATATAAACATGTCCCGTTAATACAAGTTCTTCAAAGAACAGAAGAAGATATGTCATAACAAGATTACGGATATGGAAACCGTCGTTATCGGCATCGGTTGCGATAATGATTTTGTCGTAGCGGAGATCTTCAACACTGCGCTGAACACCAAGACTGAAAGTCAGATTCTTTAATTCTTCATTGTCGAAAAGTGCCGACTTTTTGCGGCCGTACATATTTTCAGGTTTACCTTTCAAACTGAAGATAGCCTGATATTCCGCGTTACGGGCATAAGTCATTGGACCGGTTGCCGAATCTCCCTCGGTGATGAAGATCATGCTTTCAGCACCTTTGGCGCCGTCCTGAAGGTGATAACGGCAGTCCTTAAGCTTTGCGATTTTAAGCATTACAGATTTTGAAGCTTCACGAATCTGTTTTTCTGTAACACTATTGATTTCATTTCGTGCTTTCTGGTTCTTGATGATTTTTTCTTCAATAGAACCTTTGATGTCCGGATTGTGACGGAGCCAGTCATCAACTGCAGCCTGAACTTCCTTGATAATTGGAGCACGGATTTCTACGTTACCAAGCTTGTTCTTTGTCTGGCTTGTAAACATAGGATTATCAAGTCCGACTTTAAGCGCTACAAAAAGACCGCCTGTAACATCTTTAATATCGTATTCTTTTTTAAAACATTCATTAACACCTTTTGTGAAACCGTCAAGGAATGCTGTAACATGAGTACCACCGTCATCTGTACTCTGCCCGTTTACAAAAGAGAAAACAAATTTATCAAGAGAGTTTGTATGAGTCAGAACAAACTGAAGATTTTCGCCAGTATATGTGAAAGGCTGATAAAGCTGTTTTCCTGCCCCACCCATTTCGTGAATCAGAAGATCTTCAAGACCTTTTTCTGAATAATATTCTTTACCGTTGCAGACAATCTTAAGGCCCGGATTCAGGTAAGCATAATTCCAGAGACGTTTTTCAACGTACTCCATGTTGTATTCGTATTTACCGAAAAGTTCTGTATCAGGAATGAATTCAAGGAAAGTTCCGTTCTGAACACCGGGCTTTGCAGCACCGATTTTGCCGGATTTCTTTTCGCCTCGTTCAAATTCTACAACAGCCATTTTTCCGTCGCGGATAGAAGCGGCACGGAAATATGATGAAAGTGCGTTGGTAGCTTTGATTCCAACGCCGTTCATACCGATTGCCTGTTTGAAAACAGAGTTGTTATATTTTGCACCTGTATTTACGTTTGAAACACAGTCTTCAAGTTTTCCAAGAGGAATACCGCGACCATAGTCACGGATTTTTACATGACCGTCTTTAATTTCGATATCGATTTTCTTTCCGTAGCCCTGACTGAATTCATCAACAGAGTTATCGATACCTTCCTTAAGAAGAATATAAATACCGTCATTTTCGTTTGAACCGTCACCAAGGGAACCAATATACATACCAGGTCTGAGGCGGATATGTTCAAGACCTTCAAGATGAAGGATGGAATCTTCATCGTAAACGCCGGTTCCTGCCTGAGATGCAGGCTTTGATTTTGCGGCGGCAGCTTTCGCAGTTGTTCCGGCAGACTTTGTTACTGCTGAAGTTTTTGCTACAGGTTTTTCAACAGGCGCGGCTTTTTCTTCTATTTCTGAAGCAACTGATTTTGAAGCAACTGATTTCGAAACTGCAGCTTTTGATGCGGCAGCCTTCACAGAAGTTTTAGAAGCAGATACCTTTGTGACTTCAGCTTTTTCAGAAGTTTTTGAGGAAGCTTTTGCTGCCACAACCGACTTTGTAGCAGAAGCAGCTTTTGTCGAAGCTTTTGATGCTGCGGTTGCTTTAGTTGCAGTTGCTGTTTTAGATGCAGCTGTTGCTTTTACAGCCGTTTTTGTTGCAGCGGATTTTACAGCAGCAGTCTTTGAAGATGCAGATTTAGCCGGAGTTTTTTCTGCAGTTGTTTTTGCCGAAACCGATTTTGCAACAGTCGTTTTAGCTGCTGCAGTTTTTGTATTTGAAGATTTAGTTGTTGTTGATTTTGTAGTTTTTTTTGTCTCAGCGGCCTTTGCTTTGGCGGCTGCCAGTTCTGCTGCTTTTAACAGAGAACTTCCCGATTTTGAATTATTTCCACCCATAACATCCATTATATAATGGGATGTTTTTTCCCGCAAGTAAGGAAAAACCTAGAAATGAGCTACGCAGTATACACAGAAAATATTATCCCAGTTACTTTGTCCTCTCGGACACAAACGATAATAAATTCCTGCAGAAGGAAAATAAGGATTTGACTCAAAAGAAAAATCGTACTCTACACCAAGCCTAAACCCATTTCCCCAGTAAGAAGAATCTATATCCTCTTCGGAAGTAAACGAAACAAAATCCCACCTGGTTCCAAGAGAATAAGCACAAGAAAAATTCAGTCCACCAAAACCAGGATAAATTTTTAGCCCCGGAAAAAATGCTGTATCAATATGATTTGAATATTCCCCGTCTTTCCACAGAAAATCAAAATTCATATCATTTCCG
Organism: Treponema sp.; assembly: GCA_024402565.1. Lineage (GTDB taxonomy): Bacteria > Spirochaetota > Spirochaetia > Treponematales > Treponemataceae > Treponema_D. The sequence goes on from JAKSTM010000011.1 coordinate 28,180, forward strand.
AAGAAAAAAGTAATTTCATCACTAAGTTTAATATTTACATCAGCCACTGTTCCAATAATAATTCGATGCCCATTCTCAGAAATTGATTTATTCAAAGACTTCAAAGCACCGTCACCATAAACAGGTATTCCAGTGGAAAGCCCTGCATCAAAAGTAATCATTTTTTCAGATGCAAAAACTGATGAAACTGTCAAAAGTGACAGAAATACTGCCCATACTATTGATTTACGTTTTTTAGTCATAAAGCTTAATTAATACTTAATTCTGATGATAGCTGCCAGAACCAAAAGATGATATGCAAAATTATAAAGCCATGTAAGGAAGTTTTTAGCACCTCCATTCAAGATTCCCTTTGAACCAAGAAAATCCATAAGAACAATGGCAATAATCCATACAATCATGATTATCAAAAGTAAAACTGCATCCAGATTTGTTCCCAATGAAACAAAAAGTCGCAGAATAAGAAATACTCCAGCTACCAGTTCAATAACAGAAAAAACGATACATATAACATCTTCAATATTTTTATCAAAGATATGACGAATAGCCTTTACAGCTTCATCTCCACCACCCTGAAGTCCCCAAATACCACTAATAAGAAGCAGACAGCCCAAAGCAATCTGCATAAGAAGTGTACTGATTGATTTTGATTCTTTTCCGTTTGCCATTTCTTTTCCTCCCAGAAACATACTAAAAAATTATAATTATATAAAAACTATCTACGAACAAGCATTAAAATAAATGCAAGGATAAAAAACACGAATGGAACGACTGTAAAAAGAAGTGTAGAAAGAGGAAGGCCCCAAATTACAGGTCCTGCCGCAGTAATGATATGAAGATCAATCATTAGTTCATAAACCATACCTGCATAAGTTGTTATGAACCCGGCAACAAGACTCATCCAGGAAACATCACGCGTTTTACTCCAAAGCATAATTGCAAGAAATGCGGTTATGCCACCTGCGGCAAGTTTAATAATTGCAAGTGTGATATCAGCCTGCTGCATTTTTTCGTCTCCTTTCCATTACTTCAACTTCGTGAACACACCTTTATCGGCCCCGTAGGGAACTATGGAATGTACATTATATTTCGGATTAATAACTATACCCTTATCAAGACAAAAAAGGACAAAATCATCATATTCTTCTTCGGAAAGTTTTGAATAAAGATAAGGTCCCTTACGTTCAAAATACTTTGAAAGAATCTGATCATAAATAAACCAGTCCTTTTCCTCACGGACCTTAATTGCCGCAATAAGGTCATATACAGAACGAGTGACAGCAGCCACCAAAGGGGCTGGTAATTTCACCTTATTTTCAATTTGCGAATCATCAAAATCTGAAGTTACACAAACCATATAAAGATTTTCTGACCATGGTAGAGGTGGCTTTACAGTTATCATCTGATTATTGTTTTCAGTAAAATGTTCTTTCAAAGATTCTTTCCAAGACTCATCCCAAGGCTCCCAGTTTACTCCAGTTTCAGGTAAAGTATATGAAAAAACAACCTTTCGTTCACTTTGCAAAAGTTCACTTACTGCTTTATCAATCTGAGAAGAATACTCTGTAACAAAGTTTCCTGTTATCCCTCGATTCAGAACATTTTTTAATTTCGTAAAAGCATCTCCACCGCCCCAGCCAAGAATGGCCCGTCCATCGGCCTGGTAAAGATCTGTAAGTCGTACACCTTTTTTTGTATAAAGAAAACATCCGCGAGCACGGGTAACAGCGCCGTAACGTGAGAAAAGTTCCTCTTTTAGTTTTTCTTCTGTCATTTATTCAGTTCCCACCAATTCAGCAAACTTTTAATTTTTATAAATAAAAGTTATCTTTCCACGAGTTACATCAGCTTCAACTTCTCCACCGTTTTCCAAAGCCCCGAATAGAACTTCATCAACAAGAGGATTTGCAAGGCGATCTTCAACAGTTCGGGCCATATTACGGGCACCGAATTCACGTGAATAACCTTCATCTGTAAGGTAATCAAGCGCTTTGTCTGTAACGGTAAGGGTTACCTTACGTTCTGCCATACGGCCTGCAAGTTTACGAACTTCCTTTTCACAAACCATACGTGCAACTTTTTTATCAAGATGACCGAATGGAATGATGCTGTCCAGACGATTACGGAATTCAGGACTGAACTCGCGGTCTACAGCTTCCTTAAGAGAAGCTTCTGCGCTTTCTGCAGTTTCAGTTCCGAATCCGATACCAGGTTTTTCCATATCGCGGGCACCGGCATTACTTGTCATAATGATGATGCATGAACGGAAGTCTGACTTGCGTCCCTGGTTATCAGTCAACTGACCATAATCCAACACCTGAAGAAGAACGTTATAGATGTCTTCATGTGCCTTTTCAATTTCATCAAAAAGGATTACTGCATGAGGATTTTTTCTTACATCTTTTGTAAGCTGTCCACCTTCTTCAAAACCAACATATCCTGGAGGAGACCCGATAAGGCGGCTTACAGCATGCTTTTCCTGATATTCAGACATATCATATCTAAGCAAAGGTTCACCAAGAACTCCGGCAAGGCTTTTTGCCAATTCAGTTTTTCCGACACCTGTAGGACCTACAAAAAGATAACAGGCTTCAGGTTTATCCGGATTACGGAATCCTGCACGGGCACGCTTAACAGCTTTTGCTATAGCAAAGACAGCTTTTTCTTGTCCAAATACTTCAGCCCCAAGAAGACTTTCAATATTCTTAAGTTTTTCCTTATCGTCACCTTTTACAGTTTCAAGCGGAATATGTGCAATTTTTGCAGTTACTTTACGAATAATATCTTCATCAATCAAAGGTGCTTTTGATGAAGCCTTTCCGGCTTTTTTTGCACCCTTTCCCTTAAAACCGCCGTTTTTCGTAATATTCATCCAGGCGCCGGCTTCATCAATAAGGTCAATTGCTTTATCAGGAAGACGACGGTCTGGAAGATACTGAACAGAAAGATTTACCGCAGTTTCAATGGCGTTGGAACTGAATTTTACATGATGATAGTCTTCATATTTTTTCTGAAGACCTTTAAGAATGTCCACAGCTTCACTTTTTGTAGGTTCCAGAATATCGATTTTCTGGAAACGACGTGCCAAAGCGCGGTCCTTTTCAAAGTTCTTTGAGAATTCTTCATAAGTTGTGGAACCGATAACACGAACCTGTCCGCCTGCAAGAACAGGCTTCAAAAGGTTTGCCGCATCCATATTTGTGTTGCCATTGGTACCGGCGCCCATAATCATATGAATTTCATCGATAAAGAGGATTACTTTCTTTTGATCAAGGACTTCTTTAATTACAGCATTAAGGCGTTCTTCAAAGTCACCTCGAAATTTACTTCCTGCAAGAAGAAGACCAAGGTCCAGAGAATAAATTTCAAAGCCTTTAAGTGCGGCCGGAACTTCTCCCTTTACAAGACGCTGAGCAATACCGTAAGTAATGGCAGTTTTTCCGACACCTGCATCTCCTACATGAAGAGGATTATTCTTCGTGCGGCGGCAAAGAATCTGAATTGTACGCTCAATTTCTTCTTCTCGTCCTACAAGGTCATCAAATGCCCCGGATTTTGCCATTTCATTAAGGTTTGATGTAAATTTCTGAAGTGCCTCATATTTTGGTTCTTCGCCCGCCCCATCTGTTGACGATGACTGAAAAAAGGAATCGGATTTTCCACCACCTTTCACACCGCGCAAAGCCCTTGTTTCCTGACGTATGCGTGAAACAACCTCTGTGAGCCGCATTTTATCTACACCACCACGGCGCAAATAATATGAAGCATAGTTATTCTGATTTTCGATCATACAAACCAGAAGATCTGTAATATCTAAAACATCGCTTTCACAAGACAAACAATGAAAAATTGCCTTATTCATCATACTTTGAAAGCCTGAAGATTCCGCAGGAACTTTAAACATTCCTTCCTGAGCTTCTGCTGTAGAAACCGGCACCTTTGTGGCAAGATAATTACAGGTTTCGGTGCGAATCGATTCCGCATTTGCGCCACAGGCCGTAAGGATATTTATAACAATGTCGTACTGAAGAGCAACAGACAAAACATGTTCTGGAGTAAAAAATTGATGATGCGCCTTTTTAGCAGTCATAAGAGATTCAGAAAGAATCTTTGCCAAAGTAGGAGTCAATTTCATCTGTTTTATATGACTATTGGAATTCTCATTAATCTCGCTCAATTTCAACCCTTAACGGAAATCCGTTTTTTCTAGCGGCCTGTGTGGTCATATTTGTACGCGAAAGTGCAATATCATATGTATAAGACCCAACTACAGCAGATCCTGTCTGATGCACTTTTTCCATAAGATCTTCTGCTTCTGGGACAGCTTTATTAAAAATATTCACAAGAACATCAACCACAAAATCTTTAGTGGTATAATCATCATTATAGAAAATGACTCTGCATTCCGGAGGTGGAAGAATATCTGAAATACCTTCAGAAATGCCGATTGACGAACTGTGTTCGGTGTTAAACAAATCGCTCATTCTTAAAATATATCAAATTTTTCGCTTACTTCCAATTAAATATGAAAAAATTAAAGTTTATCCTGAACAATAAGTTTAATTGTTCCTGGATTTTTAATACCAGCCTTCTTTCTCTGGTCAACAATCTCATTTCTGTCCATTGAAATCTGAGCAGCCTGACAGATTTTTTTGCTGTATTCTGAAAGTCGGTCAGGACTTGCAGCTGTACAAGCCACCAAAACATGCTGTCGTTTTAATGTATTTCCAAGGAACATAAGGAATTCATCATTATCTACAGGAAGTTCAGCCAGATAAATTATTTTTTTCAAATCATGAATATTTGCCAAAGCTTCACAACATTTTTTCAGTTTTGGAGTAACTGTTTTTCCTCCATTAGCATCATCCACAAGAGTTTCTGCAAAAACATAAAGATCTGAAGTGGTAGCTGGCAACCCTTTTGATGGGAAATCTGACACAACACTATACCCAACATTTTCACACAAAATACTTAGATTTCTGTCCTGAGCTTTCTTTTCAACAGCATCTTCAGTATATGTTCCATTTGATGCGTTCATAGTATCAACAACGCTGGCAAGCTCTTCAACACTAATTGCTACAGAAGAAGCAGCCTCCGAAGGAGATGACGAAGAATTTTGATTCATAATACTTGAAAGCATATCTTCTGGTTCAGCTTCTGGCTCTACTACTGAAACTGGTGATGACTCCTTGATTACAGAAGGTTCAAGTCCCATTGCAGCGGCTTCTTCATCTCCAGCTCCTATTTCTGCACTAAAAGTATCATCTTCTTCTGTTTCCTCTTCTTCAGAATCCATCCAAACAGCCAGTTTTTCATCTGTTTCAAGAGGTTCGCCTTCATTTATGAAATTTACGCCTGTTTTCTGAGACGATGCCAGGAAAATCACAGTTTTTCCGTCCGCTTTACGAACCACACAGCCGGCATCATTAAGAGAGAAATATGGATTATCTTCTGCAAGTCGAATATGACACAATGAAACACAACCTGCAAATGCGTCATCAGCTATTTCAGATACACCAGAACCAATAACTATTGATTCAATTCCAGAACAAAGAGCAAAAGCCTGATGTTCAATAATCTGAACAGTTTCAGGAAAAACAACATTTGTTAATGAAGTACAGCCTAAAAAGGCTTTTGCACCGATATAAGCTATATCAGTACGGAATGGAACTTCTGTCAAAGAAGCACAGTTCATGAAAATCCCTTCAGGAAATTCTTCAACCACATTTGGCATATTGATTTTAGAAAGTCGTTTACAGCCAGAAAACATATATGGTGTCAATTCAGAAAGATTTCCAGGAAGTCTGATTGAAACTGCATTTTCACAATTCTCAAAAAGATTAAATCCAACCTGTTTTACAGAGTCCGGAATTGAATAAGATTCATAAGGAGTTGCAGAGAAAACATTGTCTTCAATAGTATGCACGCCGAAGGGTACACGGCCTGTAAAAGAATTATCGTCAATATCGATACCAATAAGGGTATGAAAATTATCTCTATAATAAAGGCCAGATTTGCTAGTAACATCACTCATACCACATATTTTAACATATAAAATTGAAATTCAACATTTTTTTTTATATATTTATATAGAAAGACAAATATTTAAAGGAAGGCATGTAAATGGCAAAGAAAAAGATTCCTATTACCCTGCTTGCAGGTTACCTTGGAGCCGGAAAAACTACACTTTTGAACCGTATTCTGGCAAACCAGAAAGGATACAAAGTTGCTGTTATCGTAAATGACATTGGCGAAGTAAACGTTGACGCCAATCTTATTGCAAAAGAAGCTAACATTACAGATACAAATGATATCGTTGCTCTTCAGAACGGATGTATCTGCTGTACTCTCAAGTCTGACATGGTTAAAGGTATTGAAAAAATCATGAAGACTGGAAAATACGATTATATCCTTATCGAAGCTTCCGGTGTATGTGAACCAATGCCTATCGCCCAGGCTATCGAACAGATTGAAATCGGTAAACTGGATAACGTTGTAAGCGTTGTAGATGCTGCCCGTCTCGTAGACGAATTTGGCGGCGGAGAAAGACTCCTTCGCGAAGATAAAGGTGAAGAAGATATTGAAAGCCTTCTGGTTCAGCAGATTGAATTCTGTTCAACAATGATTATCAATAAACGTGACCTGGTTACAGACGAACAGATGAAACAGGTTCGCGCCGTTATCAACAAGCTGCAGCCAAATGTAAAAGTAATCGAAACAACAAACTGTGAAGTTCCAATGGAAGACGTTATTGGAACTGACAGATTCGACTTTGAAACAGTTTATGCTTCAGCTGGTTGGGTTGCTGAACTTCAGAAAGATTTTGAAGAAGATGACGACGATGATGATGACGATCACGACGAACATGAACATCACCATCATGACCACGATCATGATCACAATCCTGCTCACGGTGAAGAAGGTCATGAATGTGATGAACACTGTGAACATCATCACGACCATGATGACGATGATCACGACGAACATGAACATCACCATCATCACCATCACCATGAACACAAACACGAAGGCGAAGATGAAGACGAATACGGAATCGGATCTTTCGTTTACTACCGCCGTAAGCCTTTTGACCGCCAGAAACTGGACGAATTCGCTGCAAAATGGCCACGTACAATCATCCGCTGTAAAGGCGTTATGTGGTTCAGCGATGAAACAGACATGGCTTATGTTCTTGAAACTTCAGGACGCCAGATTCAGGCCGGATACTCAGGACAGTGGCTTGCTTCATGTCCTAAAAAAGAACAGGAAAGAGTTCTTGCACAGGAACCTGAAATGCAGAAAGACTGGGATCCAGAAGTTGGCGACCGCATGATTAAGCTGGTTGTTATCGGACAGCATCTGGACAAGAAAGCAATTTCTGCAGACCTGGACAAATGTCTTGCTGACTAATTAAATCATTCAATGTGAATAACAGTAATTTCGACAACCTCAATTACCGTTATTCACATAACTAAAAAAGAAGTCGGACAACTTGTCCGACTTCTTTTTTTGTTAATAGGTTCTATAAAAGAGCGCATCTAAGAAGCTCTGATTATTCCCTGTAGGAACCCAAAAATCACCTTCATTTACAAACTCGATTTTAGTTCTTCCATTATTTATCATACTAGTTTCTTTTACATACTCTTCAGAATGTGAAGATGCAGTCACCTTTTTACCAAGAAGTGGAATCAGATGAATACTAATATCCGGAGCTTTTCCAGATATGCAGGCATTGCCCAAAAGCGACGTTAGTTTTTCAGAAGCCAACTGAACACCTGAACTGGAATACCGTTTCATAAACAAAGCCATATTATTCAAATCCATATAACAATCACATGGATATGAAGAACCACTATAACTCCTTATATTACAAAGACAATCTTCTAAGACTTTCTTCTGTATTGCCCTTGAATCGATATACCCTGCCAGAGATTTTCCAAATCCGTTTACAACCTCCATAAACTCATCCCCATAATAATTATCAAAAACAAGAAAATCAGTATTTGAATAACCTGTTATAGAAGTAAACAAAGATTTTTGAGACCTGTCACTTTCATAAAACTTCTTGAAAAAGCTTTCATAATCCATACCGGCACTTGAATTGATTCCACCTGTTCCTGCTAAATAGCGACATTCATCTTTCAATTCACAAATTGTTTCAGCAGTCAGACCAAAACTTGTATCGAAAATAATCGTATGAATTCCTTTATTTTTCACTCCTTCCCTAACCTGGGATAAAGAAAGACTTGTATCAGAAGAGCCATCCTTAACAAATCCTCTCCAGCCATAACCATATCCCCAGACAACAAGAACATAATTTTCCGCTTCAAATTCACGTTGAGCAAAATCAATAACGTGGGATAAAGTATTAGGATTTCCCATATCCAGCTCTGTCTCAGTTCTTGTATACAGATCAAGTTCTGAACAAGCTAAACGTTTAGATATAATGGTTCCATTTCTTCCATTCTGATCATTCATAACCTCAAAAAGCCTTGTATCCGACCAGTTACCATTAGTTCCATCAAAACCTGGATGTCTATCTAAAAGTGTCAGAACAGAAATATCTTTTTCATCTACAATTCCGGCTTCTATTTCATTCAAATCTTGTATTGCACTTGCTTCAAGAGCATTATCACCCGCCATATATACAATAAAAGTCCATTTTCTTCGGAAAGGTTCCTCGTTTTTAGTTTCCACTATTTCAGGGACATCTTCAGGAATTTCTGACTGAGCTTTTTCATCAATACTAGTAGTTTCACCATCAGGATTTTCATTTACCGCTTCTTTCTTTTCTTCAACTTCTTCATTTTTCAGTTCTTCAGAATCCTTATCAACGCCACTATCAGGTTCTTTCTCCTTCTCATTTGTATCTTCAGACTTATTTTCCAATAGTTCGTTTTGTGGATTCTTTTCTAAACTTTCCGTTTTCCCTATATTCTCATTTTCATCGAGGGTTTTATTTTCTTCAATTTCAGACTGATCATATGGAAACTCATTTTTTTCTTCAGATTCTAAAGAGTCATTTTCCTGAGCTTCCAGATTTGTTTCTTCTGGTATTTCATTTTTAGGCTCTTTTTGCGAATTCAATATTTCCTGTAAAAGTTCTCTAATACTTTCTTTCCAATTCTCCGGTTTTTCAGAGTCACCATCAGAATCTATTTCTAGATCTGGAGTTTCAACATTTTGATCTTCAATTTTCTCGTCTTCAGATGTATTCTTTTCTTTTTTCTGGTCTCCACTCTCATCCAGTTTTTCCAGATTTTCATTCTTTTCATCTATTGTTTCTGAATCAATTTCAGATTTTTTTTCAGGATTATTGTTGTCTCTTTCATCACTATTTTCTATCTTTTCATTTTCTTCATCCTCATTACTCTCTGTCTTTTCAGTTACATTTTCAGTATCTTCTTTCTTTTGATTCTCAATTTCCTGTTCATCGTTATTCTTAACGCCTTCTTCTTTAGACTCCTCTACACCTTCATTTTTTACATTCTCATTTTTTTCAACTTCATTCTTAGTAAGTTCCTGAATTCTAACAAGGCCATAAGTTTCATAAAAATCACAGGAAGCAAAAACAAAAGATGCCATCATCAGGCACATAACATATTTTATTATTCTTTTCATACATCAACTCCTTTTTATAATGATTTAAATCCAAATGGATCATTCCATTCTGTACCATCTTCAAACACAATTCTTTTTACAAAGAGATATTCCACTTTGTACGGTTTTTCTGGAACTTCTGAAAGAAAATTATCCAGTCCAAAAGAATTACAAAGAATTTCCCCCGCCGCAATATTTTTCCGAATGATGCAGGATACATTTGAAACGCCTCCAGACAAAGGATTCCCTTCTTCATCAAAAAGAAAAAAAGATACTACAAACGAATGAATTTCTTTTGCTGAACAATTTTTAAACTCAAATACAAATTCTGACAGATTTTCTGACTCTCCTTCATTTATTTTCATTTCTCCTTTTATTGAATACGGACTATCTTTCAAACCAGGCGCAATCATAGATGTACAAGAAACCAAAATTGTACTTAGCAGCACAACCAAGAACAAAAATATTTTTTTCATTTTTCATGCCTCTTTTGATTTATATTTTTTTTATAAAATGAAATACATTTTCCGAGTATTTTTTCCTTACCAGGATATAAACTATCTAAAAGAATGACAGACTCTTTATATTCGCCTTTTGATGTCATCATTTGTACTTGTTCAAAAACATAATCTGCAGAAGATAATCTGAAACACATTACTTTAGAAAAATCAGATACTTTCATTTTTTCTTCAAGTTCTGTATACCCTTCTTTTTTTCCAGAAAAACTGAAGATCCCTTTTTTAACGTTATATACTTGAAAGAAGCCGTCTTCATTTGTCCTGACATTAACAATTCCACCTGAACCAGTATTAATTCGTATATCCATTTCACTTACTGGTGTACTTTTTTCATCTAACACAAAACCTGTAAGAATAAGCTTATCTTGGCTAGGCACACATGCACATGAACCTAAAAAAAATACACATAGGGAAACAGATAGCATACAAAAAAAATCAATTACTTTATTTTTCTTCATCTAAAATTTTTCCTTTTTCATTTTTATAAAAATCTATTTTCCTACCCTCCGAATAAGTAATAGAACCGATTTTTTTTCCTGAATTGTTCGTTAGATTTGTTTTTTTTTCCTGTTTTTCCTTCCTCAAATCAACTTTCTGTTCAATAAACAGCTCTTTTGAAGAGGGGATTTTTATCAATGGATTTTCAAAGAAAACATCTTTACTTTTTTCTATATAGGAAAGTTCATAATTAAATCTCATATTTTCAGAAATTGATATTTTTATTCCGTTACAAAATAATCCACACTGGTCAGATATACTTAGCAAGTTTTCTATAAATTTTTCAGAGAAAAACATATTTCTATTTTTTTCAGAAAATTGAATCTTGTAAGGTTTATAACTTTCCGAATCCATGAAAAAACCATTCTCCACCAAACATTCCCTAACTCTCTTCGAAAAGAGATTTCTCTCACAAACTTCTGTTTCCATGAATCCAGACTTCGCATTTCCACTTATAATTTCATTTATTTGAAAAGAGAATTCTGGTTTATTATGAGAAATGACCACCGGGCTTAATGAAACACTGCTATTATTTTGCAACATTTCAAAATCTGCAGGATAACATTCAGACACTGTCGCAGAAAAAACTTCATTTATTCCGTCAAAACTCCAAGAAAGTTGTTTTATTTTGCAGTGTTCATATTCTAGAAATTCAGACAATATACTTTTTTTTCCTAAATCAATTTCAGGTAATAATAATTCTTCTTCAATATCTAGTCCTTTCCTAATTTCAGGTTGTTTATTTCCCAATTCTGAAAGTAACGGCAAAATCAAAAATAAAAAAATAATTATAGGGATTACAAAAAGAAAGTTTTGTTTTTTATAAACAGTTTGCCCTTTTTCAATTTGTAATTTGGCACCTGGATATTCTGATTTATAATCCGCTAAAACATATTTATCCATAACAGTCACAGATGAAACTAAACCTTTTTTTGTAACCCCATATTTCATATCAACGGAACACCGGTCTGAAAAGCATGGATGTAATTTTTCCAGCTGTTGAACGACATATCGTTTCCTTCGCCGCCCAAACATCTGTAAAAACGGAATGTTTATTTTATACTTTTCATAATCTTGATCATTTATTATTTGGGTCATTTGTCCTCCAATTCATAAACAATTCCACTCCCCATAGGTCCCACCCAAGTCCCAATAACTAATCCATCATTTTTTGATATTTGAATATCATCCAGCGAATACATTTCAGAACAAACTAGTTTCCATTCAGTCAAATTTTCAAAACCAGAACCATGAACCGTGTTCCTAAAACTTTCTGGAATGAACTCTATGCTCTGTGTATTTTTAATTTGTTGTGCAAGATTTTCAGAACTTTTTATATTCTTTGTAATCATATTTCCTACTCTTCCACCTAGAAGAAGAACAACAACGATTAAAAACATACATTCAGTTATTCGCATTAAGAACCGCCTCGTTTCTAGCTTTTTCCAATAAAAGAGTTTTTTCGAATTTAGAATCAAGTTGTCTTCTCCTGCTTCGATTTTTCTGACCCGAAGATATCACAAGGCTTCCTGTTACCATAAAAAGAATAAGAACCACTGCTAAAAAATTATTTCCATGAAACAATGTCTTCACCTTCCCCGTCGCCTCCTTCTTCACAATCTGCTCCGAATGATAAAAGTACAAAGGGCAATTTCTGAGGAGCTGCCCCTGGCAAGGTTCCTCTTTCACGGCTGTAATACCGGTAATCTGAACCCCATGGATCTTTGCAAGGCTCTTTTTCGATGTATGGTCCGTTCCATTTTTCAGGCACTGGGAACAATTCTGGTTTTTCCCACAAAGCCCATAAACCTTGTTCTGTTGTGGGATATTTTCCGCAATCAAGGAAGTAACTTTGAAGTCCGGCCGAATATTGTTCAATCTGATTTCTTGCAGTAACACGTCTTGCTTTTGCAAGAAGTTTTGAGGCTGAAACTGTTGATCCTGCGGCCAAGACCGCGATAATTGATAAAACGACAATTGTTTCAATAAAGGTGAATCCTTCGTTGTTGTTTCTTTCATTTTTCTTCTCCTTTGTCTTAATCATATTTACCTCTTATATTCCAAAATTACTGAACACCGGTAACACTAGATTTATTGTTATTCCCAGAAGAAAAACTCCAGTCAAAACAATAAAAGCCGGTTCCACAAGAGTCAGACACAATTTTCTTTTTCTTTCTGACTCCAGTTTTAATGAATCCGCAATCTTCAATAAAACTTCATTCTTATTTCCTGTTTTCTCTGCCATCAATAAAGCTATTTCCATTTTCTTTTGCAGACGTGTATTTTTCATCCTAAAAAACGCCTGTCTTAAATCCATCCCATATTCGAGCCCTTCTCTAGCTTTTAGAAAAGTCTTTCCATTTTTAGAATTCAATCCGGCAATATCAGATGCCATACCGATAGCACTAGATATTCCCAACCCAGAAGAAACGAGAAAACCTGCTGCAAGAAAAGCTTCATATAGACGATTTTCGCAAATTGAATTCCAGATATAACTGACAACCGCAAAAAACAGCATTAAGAAAGTTACAAAACTCCATCCAACACTTTTTAAAGCATCTATTTTGCTTATACCGAATAATCCTTCAGCCCCAAAATAATCGGTTCCTGAGAACATAAAAAATAAAACCACACCGATTAATACTGAAAACACAAAAACGGGATAACATAAGGCATTTATCAATGTATTAAAATTTTCATTCTGTCTTTTACATTTTTCCTGCAAATAACCTAAAGTCTTTTCTAGATTTCCAGTCTCTTCTGCAAAAGCAGAAAAAGTAACATACACTTCATCAAATACAATTTCTTTACATGTTTTTAGACTTACAGAAAATAAGTTTCCTTTTTCTATTTCCTCTGAAATATAGGAAGCTGCTTTAGCAATTTTTTTATTCGCTATTTTTGATTCGGAAATCACTTTCAAAGATTGATACAAAGTCAGTCGTTCTGAAATCAATTCAAGTAAACTTTCTGTAAATATTTTTTTTGCTGCATTATTTGTCATGGTCTTCTCCTGATATTTTTTTATGTGTTAAATGTTGATCATCAGGGATAGAAAAATACTTTCTGGAAAGATGCTTTCGAGTTTTTTTAATCAATTCAGGAACATTTGTAATATGCGAAAAAACTTCTCCATCAAATGGACAAACATCAGCCAAAAGATTAACTTCCCCTGAATCTATTTGCAGTTCCTGGACAATGGCACAAATCAAAACACTGGAAATTATCTCTTCTTTACACCCAAGATCCTTTAATCGTAGGATTGCAGCCTCAGCGCTATCAGTATGGAGTGTTGCTAAAACCAGGTGCCCCGTCATTGCCGCACGTAGAGCTGTTCTTGCGCTTTCTTCATTTCGTATTTCTCCAATCATTATTACATCCGGATCCTGGCGAAAAACATTTTCCAAAGCGGTCAAATAAGTTATCCCTTTTTCTTTATCAATTCTTATTTGAGTAATTCCGGGAACTACATATTCTGGTGGATCTTCCAAACTGATTATTTTTTCTTTTCCATTATTTGATTTCACTCTATCAAGCAAAAATGAAGACGCTGTCGTAGATTTTCCACTCCCAGTTGGGCCACATATTAATATCAACCCATTTTTCTTTTTTTGAATTTCATCAAACATCATGAGCTGTCTGTCACTAAAGCCAAGATTCATAAGGCTGAGCGGAACTCGAGAAGAATCTAATAATCTCAACACAAGAGATTCTTCCCCATCTTCATTAGAATCACCTACAACAGCCATAGACGAAACCCTTACAAACAAAGGATTTTTTTCGCCATAAACAAAACTCCCGTCCTGACTTTTTCTTTTTTCCAGAACATTCATTCCTGCGAGCAATTTTATACGTATAACTAATTCTGAACTTCTTTCTTTTTGAATTGCCGCATAATTTTCAAGTATTCCATTTCTTCTGAACCTGATGAAACTTTTTTCAACATGTATATCAGTAACACAATTTTTACGGGCTTCATCCAATATAGAATCCAATAGAAGAATGGCCGCAGCCTCTTTTTCTTCTTTTAAATTTTGTGATTCTTCATTTACTATTTTTTCATTTTCTCGAAAAAGCATAGATATACAGTTTCTTACTTCTTCATGAGTTCCTTCCTGGAATTCTATTTTAGGAATTGTTTTGAATTCAGAACTACAATCAGGTTGCTTCAATGCAATAGAAACATAATTCATAAATGCTTTCTCAAGCCTTTTCCTAAGGACTGAATCTTCAGGGCTTTCTGTAATAAATTTTATATAAGCTCCTTTTTGTTCCATAACCGCAGCACCGTTATACAAACAGTAAGCTGGTGTTAGTTTGAATTCAAAATTCTGCATAACTCCTCCTTTCTTTTTTCAAACCAATTCTCTGTATACTTTTCTTCCTCACATTGTTTCTCTTCATTTTCAATTAAAGGAACAAGATAAATGACCATTTGAGTTTTTTCATTATTTTTTTTATCTGACTTAAATAATTTCCCAAGAAGTGGAATCTTTGATAAAAACGGAGTTCTTGATGATTCTTCACTTTCACTATTTGAAACAAGACCACTCAAAACAACAGGTTCTCCGGATCTTCCACAAACTTCAGTTGTTACAATTTTTTCGCTGGTTGGAGGCGGGTTTCCGGTTACAGAAGATGAATCTACTCCCCGTCTTGAGACAGATGCTTTTACGAAACTTGTAATCATTCCGTCTTCACCTACCCAAGGTTTTATTTCAAGTTTCAAACCAGATACTATTTCCCTTGTAATTCCAGAATAGATTGGTTTTCCTGTTTCAGGATCGAGATTATTATCTCTGTATCGATAAGTGTTAGTATTTGTAAAGTTGATTTCCTTCCCTGCAAGTCCATACAAAGAAGTATTCGCAAAGACCCTGGTTCTGTTTTCGGAAATAGAATTTTGAAGTGATAAAGCAAAATCCAATCCAAAGGCAGATATTACATTCAAATTTAATCCAAGTACATTTCCAAGGCGGGCGTTAATAGTATTGGAATCGCCAGACTGTAGATTTCTTGCCTGATAGTTTACAGCCCATTGATTATCTGAAGTATCATCATACTGGAGAATTAAAAGATCATACTTTAGACGGGTCTGTGGTCTGTCACATAATTCAACTTCTTCAAGAATTTTTTTATATGATTCTTCAGACCCCGAAAAATATATACAACAATTTCCATCTGCTTCCGATACGCTATTTTTGTCTACCGATGGTGGAAGTCTTTTCATGAACTCTTCCGCCTTTATATACTTCAAAGGAATTAAGTATGTTTTTTTCTGCAGGTCACATTCTTTTATAAATCTTTCGACTTCAAGTTTTTCGTTTTCTGTAACTTTGGTCCATATTCCTGGTTCTGAATCTCTTCCAGACACCACAAATTCCAGATTATGAAATCGCTTCTGAAGAATTGGAAGGACATTTTCCACTCGACCATATTTTAAGGGAAATAAACACCAGTCCCGTTTTCCATTTATTAAATCTCCTTTATTTTCTTCAGAAGGAAAAATGTAATAGATTTTATCTGATACTCTGTATGAAAAGCCATTTTGTGAACAGAGAATATTTAGAGCTTCATCAAATGAAGAGGCGATAAAACTAGATCTGGAAGCTTTTACATCTGTATTTCCCACAAAACAAAAATAGAGACCTGAATACGAAAACAAAGATTCCAGTACTTGTGAAAAATAAATCTCCTTAAGGTTGAATTCCATTCTGTTATCGGAAAGAATTTTAAATGAAAAATTTCTTGCTGAGATATTTTCGCTTTTCGTAGTTTTTTTTATATGAAAACCAAGGTCATTTTTTTCCAAACAATAACCCGAAAAAAATCTGACAAGGTTTTCTAGGAGTTCTTCTTTTTTTTCACCCTTAAGATGAACAGTGATTTCTGTGGAAGGTAGTTGTTCATAAGTAACATTGATACCAAAAAACTTTGAATATTTTTCTATTACAGCTACAGGTCTTGCTTCACTACAATCAAGAGAAAAAGTATTTTCATTTTCAGAAACAAGAATACGGCTTACTGTCCATTTCTTTTCTGTTTTATAAACATATAACTTCGAAGATTCCAGAAAGGAATCAAATGCTTCAGAAAAATCATTTCCAGAAAAACGGAAATCTATTTTACCAGAAACGGTATTATCTGGGATTATGGAAATTCCTGAATCCAGAGAAATAGCAAACAAAACATCTTTTATTTCTGTATCAGGGAATTCCCAGGAAAAAGTTTCCTGTGCATATAAACTGTTTTTCGTTATTAAAATTAGGATTATAAATATGACTTGAGAGAGTTTTTTCAATACTTTCATTTTCTAAATATTCCTCAATGAAAGTATTTATTTTTTTTAACAAAATATGAAAAGAACGAGAAAAAAAATTATTTTTTTTAATTATTGCTTCGAAAGAATCTTCGTTTTTAATAGATGGGCCCGAGCATGCTCTGGATAAATTGAACAGGCATAATCTGCAGAACGCAAAGCATTTTGAGTTTCACCAAAAGCAAAATAAATTGTTGCTATTCTGTAAAAGGCCTCTGCTCTCATATTTGGTAAAGTTTCTCTTGATGCAGTTTTCCCATACAAATCCAGGGATTTTTCTTTTGCTGCAATTCCATAATATAAGTTTGCCAGATTCATTGCTGTTTCGGAAGAAACTTTTGGGGACACCTCTCCACCACGACTTCCTGCACTTTCAAATACACAATATTCATAAATACGTAATGCTTCATCTGTGTATTTCTGATTCAAAGCAAAATAAGCGGAAACTTCAAGATCCGCTACATCAAAATGCCTGACGTTATCGGAAATCTGTTCAAAAAAATCAACTTTAGGATCTAGCTCATATTTTGATGAAATATATTTTTTGAAAATTGTTTCCGCATCACTATACATTCCATTTTCAAGAAGAAAATTTACAGTATAAAGAACCAGAATATCATGATATTTTTTTGTTTCTGTTGAACTGGCTTCCAGAAGTTTCCACAAATCTGCG
The DNA here is from genome assembly GCA_024402565.1 of Treponema sp. Lineage (GTDB taxonomy): Bacteria > Spirochaetota > Spirochaetia > Treponematales > Treponemataceae > Treponema_D. The sequence continues at coordinate 45,788 of JAKSTM010000011.1, forward strand.
GTTTTATTTCGAACTGAAAGGGAAGGATCTGTTTTATATTTTAAATCAAGCCTTGTTATATAAAGATAAGGATCATTAACCTGCATCAAAGCCTGATCTATTCGGAAGAAAGCATCTGAAAGCGGAATTTTTGCCCGGGAATCGTAACGTTCCATTTCCAGTGTTTTTAACCCGACGTTTCGTAATGCCAGTATTTCGTCATCCTCTCGTCGACCAAGATTTGACTCATATGCAAATTCAGCATATGAAATTAACCCTGGAACATAAAAAGGAAAGTTCATAACAGAATATGACAACAGTTCACAGGACCTGTCATCATTCCCAAGTTTTTTCTCTTCAAGAGCACTATTTACTATAACAATAGGAAGAAGATCTTTTTCATCCTGTGAAAGGCCTGAATACAAATCTTCTCCCGTAATATAATGACAGAGAATTCTATCACGTACTAAATGAGCACTAGCACTATCGGCTAAAGCAAAATAAGAATCTGATTCAAGGGCCGATACTTTTATTTCAGAAGCAAATAAAGAAGAAGACTTCTTCAAACTTTCAAGAAAATATAAAGAAGCTTCACAGGCATTAGCTGCCTGAACATATCGACCGCCATCAAAATTTACTTGAGCCCAGAAATATGCATCATCAGAGTCATTAAAAGCCGAAGGAGTAAGGTCTGATGCCGCATCATACCTTCCCTTTACAAGATGAACAACAGCACAGTTTCTAAGCCAAACTGGATTTTTACTTACTTCATATGAATCAGCAAATAAATCAAAATATTTTCCATCTTCATATAAAAGGGATTTTTCATTATTCAGATTATTCTGAAGTTTGCTTTTAAAAACACATTCAGCATAAATAGATGCATACCGCGTTTTCTGCAGAACTTCGGAGATTTTTTCCGCTTCGGAAATACGGTTCTCCTCCAAAAGGAATTTTGTATAAACTGCTGAAAGTTCTGGATTTTTAGGATTGCGCTTTAATCCTTTAAGAAGAATCTGTTCGGAAAGTTTCTTTTCATCAAGAATTTTATAACGTTTATAAATGCCAATATAGCTCCAGCTTTCATAAACTTTTTTACTGATTTTATTAAGTTCTTTTAATGCATCTTTATTCTGATTTTGAGAAATCAGGGCATCCACAGTATCAAATTGATTTACAATACTTAATGAAGAAGCTTTTGTTGAACAACTGAAAAAGGGAAAAATTAAAAAGAGAGTTAAAATGCGAAAAGCGCCCTGAGCAAATTTCTTTACACCTAAATCAGACACGCTTTTCAACAAATTTTCTCCAGAATTAGTAATCTTAGTTAGTTTCTTTTCTGATATTGTCTAAAACTGCATTAATAAATTTAAAGCTTCCGTCCTCACCATATTTCTTGGCAATTTCAACCGCTTCATCTATTACTACTTTTGATTCTGCAGAAGACTGAAACATTAATTCATAAACACTCATACGAAGAATAGAAAGAGATACTTTATTAATTCTTTCCATTGTCCATGAATCAGAAAGGTGACTTTCAATTTTCTTATCGATTTCTTCAATATGTTCTACAGCACCATTTATTACAAGGCCTGCAAATGCTTCAGCTTCTTCATCTTTTGCTTCAGGCCATGTAAAAGCCAGAATTTCTTCAAGAGGATTCTTTCCTACATCCCATGAATAAAGTCCCTGGAAAGCCAGTACTCTTCCTTTTCTTCTTGACACTTAATTACCCCAATCCAAAAGTTTTGTTAATGCATCACCAGTTTTCTTACGGTCAACATTTTCTGTTGTATTAAGTCCTTTTGAAATATCTGTTGCGGCCTGAGAAAGAGCCTGCATCTGAAGCTGCTGTGTAAGATTTCCACGAATGTAATCGTAAACTGTTACTGTAGATTCTGGCTGTACTATATCACTAATTGCCAGCATCTTAGCATCATATTTTCCTTCAACTGTTACTATACGATAATCTGTATCAGTTTCTTCAACATCTGAAACAAAACCAATTTTTTGATTGGATAACCAAAGAAGATTGTTATAAGTCATACCCAGCTGAATTGCAAATGGTTCTGTTTTCTGAATCAGCATAAATCCAGCCTGATATCCAGCATCAGGAGTATTTCCCTGAATCTGTATCTGGTCTACTGAAAGTTTTTTATCAATAATTTTATTTCTAAGTTCGTTTGTTTTCAGTTTTGCACTTTCTGGATTTGTTCCCTTTGGAACAATTACCATAAACAATTTAAGCATGTCATTCCATACGAATGAAGTTTTATTACTTTCATAAAACTGACGTATCTGTTCGTCTGTTGGTGCAACCTTCTGAAGTTCTGCCTGTTTCTGAGAAATAACATATTGCTGTGCAATCAACTGATTTTTAAGGAAAAGTTTATATTCAGCTACATTCATACCAGTCTGACTCTGAAGAAGCTGATCCAGAGACATTCCTTGTGACTTCTGGATAAGGTCATTAAGTTCCTTTTCTGTTACCTGCTGACCTACCTGCTGACTCATATTTGCAAGAAAGTACTGATCAACAGAACTATCAGGAATTGAAATTCCAGCTTTTGTTGCAGCCTGAAGAACAAGTTTCTCTTCGATAAGAGCATCAAGAACCTGTCTTCTTTCATCAACTGTCAATTTTTTTCCAATCTGCTTTTCATAAGTCTCACAACGGGCTTTAAGCTGTTTTACAGTAACAGATTCACTTTTTGAATGTTTTACTACAGCTAAAACCTGAAGGTCTGACTGTGCAAAACAAGCAGCTGTTGTTGCCAGAAGTACGAATAATGCTAAACAAATCTTTTTCATTTATCTCTACCCCACCTGAGAAGCAATTTATACAAATAATAAACATTCCCAGGCTTTCTTAGTTACAAAATTTTAGTTTTATAAATAATAAGTCGTGCTTAAGTTTTACTTAAGTCTACTTAGCTTTTAGTTTTCAAGTGGAAGACCACCAGAAATTGTTGCGCGAATACGGCGAACACCTGCAGAAGAAGACTGTTCTTTTTCGATTTTGAAGTCTCCGATCTGCGCTGTGTGCTGAACGTGTGGACCACCACAAACTTCCTTAGAGAACCAGTCAGTTTTTGGATCTTTACCGATTGTATAAACCTTAACTTCTTCACCGTATTTGCTTGAGAACAGAGCGCGGGCACCTTCGGCTTTTGCTTCGTCCAGAGTCATGATGCGCATATCAACAGGAAGGTCTGCCTTGATCTGTTCATTTACGATATCCTGAACTTTCTGAATTTCTTCTTTTGTCATAGGACGTTCGAATGTAAAGTCGAAGCGCATACGTTCGTTGTTGATATTTGAACCTTTCTGAGCAACCTGTTCACCAAGTACGTTTACCAGAGCCTGCTGCAGAAGGTGTGTTGCAGTGTGGTATTTTGTTGCTACTTCAGACTGTTCTGCCAGTCCTCCCTTTGCGGCACCTGCATCTGCAGTTTTAGAAGCTTCCTTATGTTTTGCTTCTGCTTCTTTGAAACCTTCAACATCAACTGTGAATCCGTTTTCAGAAGCCAGTTCCTGTGTAAGTTCCAGCGGGAATCCGAAAGTATCGAAAAGACGGAAAGCAACTTTTCCTGAGATTTCTTTTTTAGGATTCTTCATAAGGTTTGGAAGAAGGCGCTGGAATTCCTTTTCACCGTTTTTAAGGGCTTCGCGGAATTTTGCTTCTTCCTGTGTAAGTTCAGACTTAACTTTCTGTGCGTTCTGTTCAAGTTCAGGATAAGCACATTTGAAGTTTTCAATTACAGTTTCTGCAATTTCAGCCAGGAAGTCTTTGTCGATTCCAAGCTTCATTCCTTCGCGAACTGCACGGCGGATCAGACGACGGAGAACATAACCTGCTCCGATGTTTGAAGGTGAAACACCTTTCTGGTCACCAAGAATGAATACAGAAGAACGAGAGTGGTCAGCAATAATGCGAACACTGCGGTCTTTTGTTTCATCTGTTCCGTATGTGTAGTTTGAAAGAGCTTCGATTTTATTGATGATTGGCATGAAAACTTCTGTAAGGTAAACAGATGTTTTTCCCTGAAGAATACAGTTTGTTCTTTCAAGACCCATACCTGTATCTACGTTCTGTTTTGGCAGAGGAATAAGTGTCTTTTCATCTTTGCGTTCGAACTGCATGAAAACGTTGTTCCAGATTTCCATCCAGTTAGCACTGTCTGTACCTTTGTTAGATCCTACAGGAGGGAGTCCTTCCCCAACCCAGTAGAAGATTTCTGTATCTGGACCACAAGGACCTGTTGGACCTGCTGCCCACCAGTTGTCACTTGCTGGAAGGTATGCGATTTTATCTTCAGGCATACCAACCTCTTTCCAGTAACCTGCAGCTTCTTCATCGCGAGGAGCGTTTTCGTCACCAGCAAATACTGTTACAGAGATTTTTTTAGGATCAAGTGCAAGCCATTTTGGGCTTGTAAGGAATTCATAAGAGAATGCGATAGATTCTTTCTTGAAGTAGTCTCCCAGAGACCAGTTTCCAAGCATTTCAAAACAAGTAAGATGACTTGGGTCACCTACTTCATCAATATCACCAGTACGAACACATTTCTGATAGTCTGTAAGACGAGTTCCGGCAGGATGTTTTTCACCAAGAAGATAAGGAACGAGAGGGTGCATACCTGCTGTTGTAAATAAAACTGAAGGGTCGTTTTCAGGAATCAAAGACTGTCCTGAAATTTCTGCATGATTTTTTGATTTAAAGAACTCAATATATTTTGAGCGTAATTCATTAGCTGTCATAATGGATTATTCTATTATTTACGCCCAAAATTTTCAATATAAAATAGAATCTTGATACTTGATACTTGAAAATAGAACATTATTGAATAACCGCTGAAAACTGCCAGACCTTTCCGTCTACAGGGAAACATTCTTTCGGAGTTACTTTTACAGGCGTCATTATCAACATATCTTCATCAGTTACTGTACGTTCCACTGTTTTCTTTTTTACAGTCTCTGAAATTATCTTTGTTCCAAAAGACAACGCATATTCTGTACCTAATTCAGAATAACCAGAATCAGGTCTGAGTTGAATTACAGTATCATTTCCAATTGCAAAAATTGAAAAAACCCCTTTTTCATGATCCTGACTGACATTAATTTCATAACAGTTACCGTCAAAAGAAAGCTCTGCACTGCCATCAGCCGATTTCCACTTACGAGAAGTTATTTTTTTGTTTTCTATTCTATCGTTTGTTCTAGCATTTATTCTGGCATTTGGACTATTGCCAGATCCGGAACTTTGCGAAAAATTATATCCCGATGAAGTTTTTTTATAATTTCCATCCCATAAAGAACCTTCCTGAATAACCATTTTTACATCATCACGAATGGTAATTCGAATTTCATCTACGCCAACCAGCATAATATCAAAACGGCGATGAAGACTGGAAATAATTGAATTTGTTGTAGTAAGGTAAATCCCGTTATGTCGAAGTTTTGAATCTTCCCAGTTATAAACTTCCTCCGTGTCACCATTCAGGAAGATTATTTCTTTTTCTGGGAAATTAAAGCACAAATATCGGATTGTATTATCAGAATTAGATGTTTTATACCAAAGTCCGTCCATAAATGCAGCAAAAGTTTCAATTGTCCCATCCTGGATTCTGGAAAGTTCTCTGGCTGCCAAACGACTGGCAGTAACTGTAGTACTGCGATTAAATTCATATTTTTGATTAAATGAATTCCAGCGATATTCTGTCTGAATCTGGTTAGCACCGCTTTTCTGATCTTCGCCTTCTTTTTTATCGGAACTATATACCCAGACAGAAAAACTGTCTCCATTGGAAATTGCCAGCTCATAACTTTCTGTACGTTCTGTCTGTTGAATAAACACAGTTCCATCAGATGTAAAGGAACCTACATTTACAATTTCTGCTGACAATCCTGAACCTTTACACATAAAAATATTCATAACATAATCACCGGAATCTTCTACTCCTTGATAGATAAGGGCCTGTGTATGATTTCCAATTACGTCAAGATTCGAATATGTGAAAGTACCGGTTTTTGAAATATTAGTTTCAATATCTGTTATGCGGTTATAATCTTTTGTATCAGCATCGTAAAGCCCTACTACCAGCCAAAGAAAAGGCGAATCAGCTTTACGGACTACAATTATCTGATCTTCATAAGTATCATTATCAAAATCAAAAATCAAAGTACTGATAAGAGTTTCTGTCGAATGAAGTTGAACAAAAGAAGTAAAGGATTCATTCTCCAAAGAAGAATCAGTATGTTCCGCATTTGATTTTACTTCTTCTGAAAATTTTGGATTTACAATTTTGGCTTGTTTCGAAATTTCATTTTCCTGTTTGGAATCTTTTTTAAAGAAGAAAAAGAAAATGCCTAAGGAAGCAGCTGCAAGTACAAAAATAACAGCAATAAACTTTGATTTCATACCAATAATGTAAACGATTTTTCTTATAAAAAACAAGACAAAAGTAATAGACAATATACCACATGTGTTTTAAAGTTGTATAAACTAGGGGTTTTCCCCGACAAAGGAGTATTTATGAAAAAGACATTACCTCTATTAATGGCAGCTTTACTTTCCATTGCATTTATTTCCTGTGCCACAAATAAAGGAAATTCCACTGAACCAAGCAAAACAAAAGAACCTGCTAAAATTTCAAAGAAATTCGATAAATCACAGGCTTTAGTCGATTCCGGTTCAAAAGAAATGAAATCCATGACAGGACTTGAACTTGTTTATGATATGAAAACCGGATGGAATCTTGGAAACACTTTGGACGCATTAGGTGGTAACGGTTTAAATTCTGAAACCAGCTGGGGACAGCCAAGAACAACAAAAGCAATAATCGACGGAATTGCACGTTCTGGTTTCAAAACAATTCGTATGCCTGCCACATGGCACAACCACATTATTGATGACAACTACACAATCGATCCCAAATGGATGGCACGTGTAAAAGAAATTGTTGATTGGGCAATCGAAGATGATCTTTATGTTATTTTGAATACTCACCACGACAACTATGGCCATGACAACAAAATGCCATATCGTTACGGATACTACCCTACTGCAATGAACGAAGAAGAATCTCTTTCATTCCTTACAAACACATGGGGCCAGATTGCACTCGCATTCAACAATGGTTACGACGAACATCTGGTTTTCGAAACATTAAATGAACCTCGTCTTTCTGGAACAAATAATGAATGGAATTATTCTTCAAGTAATCCAGTTCAGAAAGCCGCTCAGGAAATTTTAAATAAATTTAATCAGGAAATTGTAAACGTAATCCGTGCTTCAGGCGGCAACAACGCAAAACGTCTTATTGTTATGCCAGGGTACGCTTGTTCTCCTTCAGCAGCACTTTCGAACGACTTCGTTCTCCCTGAAGATCCTGCAAATAACCTTGGTGTTGCTGTACACATGTATGATCCATACGATTTTGCCATGAATGGAAACGGGACTTCAAAATATGATCCTAAAATGGCAAACAGTCTGCAATACACATTCAAAAACCTTGAAAGTAAATTCGTCAAAAAGAACATTCCTGTATACATTGGAGAATATGGTTGTGTAAATAAAGAAAACACAGAAGACCGCATTCTGTGGTTCAATACCTTTGTTCGCCAGACACGTAAAATGGGAATTACTTGTATTCTCTGGGATAATCAGGCCTTCCATAAAGACTCAAATGGTTATACAGAAAAATTCGGTTTCTATATTAGAAATGAACAGAAATGGTTTGTTCCAGAAATCACAGAAACAATCATGAACGCTGCAGATCTGAAATAAATAAAGAACTAAGAAAAACAAAAAAAAAGGACTGCCCTTTCAGAGATATCTGATAAGGCAGTCCTTTTTATTTTATTCTGCTTCTTATTCTTCTATTTTTTCTGCTTCTTTTTCAGCTTCTTTTTCAGCTTTCTTGCTTGGTTTCAACACTTTTTCAATAATTGTGCGGTTATCAAGAAGATCGCTCAAAGACTGATTGTAATGAATACGTGTAATAACATTTGCAAAAAGTCCAGAAACATTTGTACTGATGTACCATTCCTTTGTAAGAAGTTCTTCGTGGTAAACTGCGTTTGTACCGATAATACGGTAGAAAAGTCCCTGTTTGTAGGCTTCATCAAACTGTTCAACAGCATTTCCTGTAAAGAATGGAAGAGAGATTGCACAAATAACTTTTGTAGCTCCCTGATTTTTCAGGAATTCCATAGCTTTCAAAAGTGTACCACCTGTACCGAGCATATCATCGGCAAGGAATGCAACCTTTCCTTTTACATCACCAAGAAGCTTAACACTCTTAATATTTGTAGAGTGAGCATCCTGTGTAACTATAGAATAATCACGCTCTTTGTAAATCATTGCCAGAGGCAGTTTAAGGCCTGAAGCATAGAACTTATTACGGTCAATAGCTCCTGTATCTGGAGATACAACAACAACATCTTCTGTTTCACCAGTAAGATCTACAATCTTGGAAAGCTCGCGGATAATCTGGTAACTTGCATGGAGATTGTCCAGGCAGAGTGTAGAGAAAGCATTGACGATTTCGCGTGAATGAAGGTCAAGTGTGATAATACGCTGAACTGTCTGCATTTCATAAATGTGTCCAAGAAGACTTGCAGTAAGTCCTTCGCGTCCCTTTCTTTTGTGCTGGCGTGCATAAGGATAAGCTGGAAGAACAAGAGAGATACTTCCGGCACCTGCCATGCGTACAGCATCAATTGTTACGAGGAGACACATTACATGATCGTTAACGGAAAAACGACATTTATTTTTTCCATCGTTCATTGAAATCTCTTCGTGATTTTCAACATCCTGGAAGATGAAAACATCTTTTCCGCGGATTGTTTCCAGGAGTTCAGTTTTGAACTCACCGTTTGCAAAATACGTAAAGCGCGAATCAACTTTGATCTTCGGCTGTCTGTATTTGTCAGTACTACCTCTTATACAGAGATCAGACGTATGGATGTCGTTTTCCATATTGATTTTCTGTACAAGCTCTTCTTTAGTCAGCTCATAACGCTTTGTCAAAACATCGTTCTTCAAAGTGAAGCGGTGTTTGTACATATGTTTCAGGTGCGTTATGACTTCATCAGCGAAAGCTTCGCCACCAGGACACGCAACAATCGCAAGACTTGTTGGATCTGTGTAAGGCATAAATACTCCTGAGGGACATTGCCCTCTTTTTTGTGTGGGATACTCTATTTTAGCAGAATTAATGTTTAAAGTCATTGACTTAAGCAGTAATAAGAAAATAGTCAAAAGAAATTAATATAAAAACAAAAATGATGAATATATGAAATTGTGTTATTTTTTCATTTTTGTAGTATAATTTCTATCGGAAGAAAAATATGATAAATACAACTGAGGCTCTCGCCACTATCGACAAATACTGTGAAGAAATGCCTTCTATGGCCGCACAGAAAGTATTAAAACTCACAGCAAAAGCAATTCTTGTGGACAAGTATGAAAACTTCATTCCAGAAGAAGCTATGCAAATAATCCAATCGGAATCTGAAACCCCTACAGAATCTTTTAGTGTAGAAGATAAATCCGATTTCAATGTTACAAACCATCCAAAACGTTACTTGAATAAATCTGGAATAGAAGCCATTGATGTTATTGAACTTGTAGTTTCAAATATTTCAGGACCGGCAGGTTTCAATGTAGGAACAATGGTAAAATACCTTACTCGTCTTGGAAAGAAAACCGAAGACGTAAAAGAAGAATGGAACAAAGTTCTGTGGTACGCAAAGCGTGCACTTACAGTAAAATAAAAATATTATAATCAACAGGAACTAAATATGACAGAAGATATTAAAATTATTGATGAAGCAATTCGCCGTGTACCAGATTTCCCAAAACCTGGAATTCTTTTTTACGATATAACAGGTATTCTTGTTCAACCTAAAGCTTTTAAATTCGTTTTAGACAGAATGTTCGCAATTTATAAAGATTCTGGAATCGATGCCATCGCAGCTGTAGAATCTCGCGGCTTTATTTTCGCAAGTTCACTTGCAGAAAAAATGGGCGTACCTCTGATCCTTATTCGTAAAAAAGGAAAATTACCGGGTGATACATTCAGCGCAAAATATGCACTGGAATACGGTGAAGCTGAAATCGAAATTCACAAAGCCGATATTAAACATGGAAATAAAGTTCTGGTAATTGATGACTTGATTGCTACAGGCGGAACTCTTGCAGCAACAAAAAAATTAATCGAAATGGGTGGCGGTACTGTTACTGAATTCTTTGGTGTTATTGGTTTACCAGATTTACAATACGAAAAAGTACTGGCTCCAACACCTGTAACAACTCTGATTAATTACGCCGGAGACTAATCTTAAAACCATTAGCATTTCCGAATATTTTCAGTTGGATTATTACACTCCACCAAAAAAAACAAAATATGTTATATTATCTCTATGCGAAAAACAGTTCTTACTGCGGATATTGGAACAACATCTTTAAAAGTAGCCCTAATCTCTCAAGAAGGTGAACAGCTTGCCTTCGCACAATGTCCTTTCGAAAATCCTGATTCAAGGTATATAGCAAAGGATTGGATTAAAGCCCTGGAAAAATGTGTTATTCAAATAGGCCCGAATGTGAAACTTGCTGAAGCCGTAAGCATTTCTGGAAACGGTCCAACTGTTGTTACTGAAGATGGCAGTACCGTTTTATGGAATGCAGACTCAGCCCCAATTAAAAATGAGATAAAAAATACTACAAACTCTCTTTTCTTACCAAAAATTTTGTTACTAAGAAAACTATATCCGGAAGAATTTGAAAGAAGCGCATCTATTTTGTCAGGTCCTGAATTCTTAATCTGGCAGCTGACAGGAAACAAAGTGACCATTCTTCCAGAAAACCGATACACAAATGCATATTGGTGTGATGAACTATTACAACTAAACAAAATGAAACCTGAAAAATTTCCGCCTTTTGTAAAAATCGGAAATTGTTATGGAACAATTGATTTATGCTGCAATAATTCTGTTCCCGGACTAAAATGCCTTCAAGGTATTCCAGTCTATGGAGCCGGGCCGGACTTTATTGCTGCCATGATAGGAACTGGATGTACAGAAATAGGTGCAATTTACGACTGCGCAGGTTCTAGCGAAGGATTCAACCTTTGCATCCCAATTCCTTATAAAGATGAAAGAATCAGATTGCTTCCAAACGTAACACCGGGTCTATGGAATGCGGCCGTAATGATTCCTGAAAGCGGAAGACTTCTATTCAATTACAAATCAAAGCTTGAAAAAGAAACAGGACGTGAATGGACTTACCCTGAAGTAATCGACTACTGCTTTGATAATCCAAATTCTGAAGGTCACTTTATTCTTGAAACCCTTTTACGAAACTCGGAAAATGCAATTTCTATCCTTAAAGATGTTGCAGATAAATGCGGAATCGAATTTCCTGACCATATGTTCGTAGCTGGCGGACAGGCAAAAAACAAACGCTGGATGGCAGAAAAAGAACTCCGTCTTGGAATAAAGCTTGAAGTGAGTCACATTCCTGATGCAGAACTCTTAGGCGACTGGAAAGCAGTTGTATAAATATTAGGTAATAAGTAATAGGTAATAGGTAATAAGTAATAGGTTATAAATAATATGAAGGTTTACAGGATACCAAGTAAGTTAAAGACAATCATTTTTGATATAGACTCAACATTATATTCTTGTCCGGAGTATGCATTTGAACAGGTTGACTGTCAGGTTCGTCACTTTGCTGAACTACGCGATATGACTCATGACGAAGCAAGAAAACTTGTTTCAGACTTCCGTCGAAAATGGGCAGCAGAACATGACGGACAGAAAATCAGTCTTGGAAACCTGCTGACATATTTTAATATCCCTATTGAAGAAAGCATTGAATGGAGAAAAACTCTTCTTGAACCGGCAGACTTTTTGAACCGTGATGAAAAACTGATTGAAGCTTTAACAAAACTGAAAGGAAAATACAAAATGATTTCGGTAACAAACAATCCGGTTCTTCCCGCCCGTAAAACTCTGGAAGCTGTGGGTGTTTCGGAATTCTTTTCTGAGATAATCGGACTGGACACCTGTCACGTTTCAAAACCACATGAAAAGCCTTTTCTTCTTGCCGCCGAAAAAACAGGCGCAAAACCTGAAGAATGTCTTTCCGTTGGTGACCGCTTCGACATAGATCTGGCCCTTCCGATGAAACTTGGCATGGGTGGCATTCTTGTCACAGGCGTCGAAGACGTATGGACCCTACCGGAAATAATCTGACACTTTCCATAAGCACCTGCTTGAGTTTATATGTTTTTTTGCGTAGAAAGATTTCATCGAGTTTTTCTGTTTTTTTGCGCAGCAAAAAATGCGAACCTCTTGCGAGGAAATATAAACTCAAAAAAAATTGGGGTTCCAACTTCTGTTCTACAGAAGGAACCCCTTAAATCATTCTCTTGAGTTTATACGTTTTTTTGCGAAGCAAAAAATCCGAGCCTCTTGCGAGGAAGTATAAACTCAAAAAAAATTGGGGTGTCAACTTCTGTTCAACAGAAGGCACCCCTTAAATTTGGAAAACTTTCTTCGAAAGTTTCCTTATTGAACACCGGCCTAAAACGCTCCTTCATCGCGTTTTTTAACGGCCTTACACATGACCCAGATGCGATTCGAACGCACTACCTGCCGCTTAGGAGGCGGCCGCTCTATCCAAGTGAGCTACAGGGTCGTATTACAGAGGTGATATCACCCCTTGAATATTTTCACAGCAGATTAGAATAATCCGCTGATAATTCCATCATCATCTACATCGATGTTTTCAGCAGCAGGAACTTTTGGAAGTCCAGGCATTGTCATTATATCACCTGCAAGGATAACTACAAAGCCGGCACCTGCATAAAGCTGAACGTCACGAACAGGGAATACAAAATCTTTTGGTGCACCAATAGCCTTTGGATCATGGCTGATTGAGCTCTGAGTTTTTGCAATACAAATTGGAAGGTTACCGTAACCTTTTTCTTCGAATTCCTTAAGTTTCTTAAGGCTTGAGCCCTGGAATTCAACAGAACCTGCGCGGTAAATTTCCTTTGCAAGAGTTTCAATTTTTTCTTTGAAGGTCATATGATCTTCATACATAAAATGGAAGTTAGAAGGTTCATCACAAATCTGAACTACAGTTTTTGCAAGTTCTCTTGTACCCTTTCCTCCGAATTCCCATCCTTCAGAAAGAACAGCTTTTGCACCATAAGTTTCACAAAGTTCCTTAAGCTTTGTAACTTCCTTATCTGTATCAGTAACAAACTTATTAACTGCAACAACAGCAGGAACTCCGAACTTTTTAATATTTTCAATATGAGTTGCCAGATTTTCAAAACCTTTTTCAAGTGCAAAAAGATTTTCATCTGAAAGTTCAGTCTTTGGAACTCCGCCGTGCATTTTAAGAGCACGGATTGTTGCAACAATTACAACAGCGTTTGGAGCAATGCCTGCCGAGCGGCACTTAATATCCATAAACTTTTCAGCACCAAGGTCGGCAGCGAAACCGGCTTCGGTAACAACATAGTCACCGGTTGCAAGAGCTGAAAGTGTAGCATTTACAGAGTTACATCCGTGAGCAATATTTGCAAAAGGACCGCCGTGAACAAATGCCGGAGTTTTTTCCAGAGTCTGAACCAGGTTCGGGCGAATAGCATCTTTAAGAAGAGCAGCAACAGCGCCTGTACAATTCAGCTGACCGAATGTAACGTCTTCCTTATTATAATTCTGTGCAATTACAATACGGGAAATTCTTTCTTTAAGTTCTGAGATTGATTTTGAAAGACAGATGATTGCCATAATTTCAGAAGCAACGGCAATTGTAAAATGATCTTCACGAGGAACACCCTGCATCTTTCCGCCCATACCGATTACGATATTACGGAGTGCACGGTCGTTTAAGTCTACACAACGTTTCCAGCTGATTGTACGAGGATCAATATTAAGTGCATTTCCCTGCTGAAGATGATTATCAATAATTGCTGCAATAAGATTATTTGCAATTGAAATAGCGTGAAGGTCACCAGTGAAATGAAGATTGATGTCTTCCATTGGAACAATCTGTGCGTAACCGCCACCACAGGCCCCACCCTTTACACCAAAACATGGTCCCAAAGAAGGTTCTCGAAGAGCAACTACAGCTTTTTCACCAATTCCCCGAAGTCCATCTGCAAGCCCAATCGAAACAGTAGATTTTCCTTCTCCAGCTGGAGTTGGAGTAATGGCTGTCACCAGAATCAACTTTCCACGTTTTGAAGGTACAGCTGCTTTTTCCTGAAGTTTACGCAAAGTAGGCATTGAAATCTTTGCCTTGTATTTACCGTAAAGATCCAAATCCGCTTCTGAGAGCCCGATTTTTTTGGCGACATCTACAATCGAAGCCATTTGATTTTTCTGTGCAATTTCGATATCTGAAAGCATCTATAACCTCTGAAAAAAAGTGTTTTAACATTATAAAGGAGATTTCAAAATACGCCTAGTCAAAGCATCACTCAAAAAAAAAGAGTTTGCATAATTTGCAAACTCTTTTTTTCATTTCACGCACAACAGAAATTAAGCTGCAATATAATCTTCCAGGCGGCGAAGACGTGTTGGATGCTGCATACGTGTAATAGCATGTTTTTCGATCTGACGGATACGTTCCTTTGTCAGATTGCATTCTTCACCGACTTCTTTAAGAGACATTGGTTTCATTCCTGTAAGTCCATAACGCAGGCGGATTACACGAGCCTCATTTGGTTTAAGCGAATCAATCATTTCATTGATATCATCTTTCATGCTGTTTTCTTCTGCCATCGCATCAGGACTTTTGTGATATGAATCTTCAACAAAGTCTCCAACCTGCGATTCTTTTCCTTCTGAACCAGAAACAGGTGCATCAAGAGAAACCATATCACGGGAAATATTTACCATTTCACGAACATGTGATTCATCCATATCAAGCATAAGGGCAATTTCTTTAAGCTCTTCTGTTTCACTCAACATACCCTTAATTTCTTTACGGGCATGTTCAATCTGTACCAATTCATTTGCTCTGTTCATCGGCAGTCTGATTGCGCGACTCTTTTCGCAAATAGCTTTCAAAATACTCTGGCGAATCCACCAGACTGCATATGAAATGAAATGATATCCTTTTGAAACGTCATATTTATCAATGGCAGAAAGAAGTCCAATATTTCCTTCGCTAATCAGGTCTGTCAAATCCAACCCATGGTTCTGATACTTCTTTGCAACATTTACAACAAAACGAAGATTTGCATTTACAATAAGATCACGAGCTGCTTTATCACCAGCCTGAGCTTTTTTTGCCAGTTCGCATTCTTCTTCGTAAGACAAAAGTGGAACCTTATTGATTTCTTTCAGATAAATACCTAAAACATTTTCGTCTTTCATTGCTATACCTGCCTTTTTTAAGATTTACACTGAATATATAGCAAGTTTCATGCCAAAATCTATTAAAAAGTTTAATTTTCGTACAGGCGAATAAAAAATTCGCATTATTTATGAAATTCCAAGGGGGAAAGCCTTCCCCCTGGCCTCAAACAGCAAGCTGTTTTCGGCACACCCCCTTCTCCGGGAGCCCCCGGACCCCTATATTTCTGTCACAAATTCAAACAATTCTTCTAAGTTTGTATCATTCTGACACATTTTCTTTAGTCCAGTTTTTTTATGTGTCTTTTTGACGATTTTACTTGCCGAAAACAGGCTTTTTTATTAAATTTTACACAAAATAACAATCAAATTACCCGCACTATGCGGATCATATAGGAGCGTACTATGAAAATCACACCATTAGCAGACAGAGTTCTGGTAAAAAATGACAAAGCAGAAA
>JAKSTM010000110.1 GCA_024402565.1 Treponema sp.
AGAATTATGCGCGTGAAGGAGTCTATCATGGCAGTAGTAACCATGAAAAACCTGCTTGAATCAGGAGTTCACTTCGGTCATCAGGTAAAACGCTGGGATCCACGTATGAAGAAGTATATCTTCGCTGAACGCAATGGAATCCACATCATCGATCTGCAGAAAACAATCGCTGCAATCAAAGACAGCTATGAAGAAGTACGCAAAGTAGCATCATCTGGCAAATCAATCCTCTTCGTAGGAACAAAAAAACAGGCACAGCAGGCTGTACAGAAAGAAGCTGAACGCTGTGGTATGTTCTATGTAAACAACCGCTGGCTTGGTGGTATGCTTACAAACTTCTCTACAATCAAAAAATCACTTCAGCGCCTCAAGAAAATCGAAAAGATGGAAATTGACGGCACATTCGAAAACCTTACAAAGAAAGAAGTTGGTGCTCTCCAGAAGGAAAAAGCTAAGCTCGAAAAGAACCTTGGTGGTATCAAAGAAATGAAAGAACTCCCAGGAGCAATCTTCATCATCGATACACACAAAGAACAGATTGCTGTAGCTGAAGCTCGCCGTATGGGTATCCCAATCATCGCTGTTGTTGATACAAACTGTGACCCAACAGGTATCGACTTCCCTATTCCAGGTAACGATGATGCTATCCGCGCTATCTCTCTCTTCACTTCTATCATTGCTAACGCTGTAATTGAAGCTGACAATGAAACTGGTCTCAAGATTCTTGAAAACCTTGGTGACGAAGATGAAGTTGTAACAGATGCAGCTGTTAAATCAAACGATGAAGAAATCACTGATTACTCAAACTATCAGCCTTCAACAGAAGAAGCTAAAGAAGAAGCTCCTGCTGATGATGATTCTCTCGTTGACGAAGACAAATTCGACAAATAAATATCATTGCCGGCTGAACTTTCAGCCGGTGTAACTTACTGAAATTAAGGAAACCACTATGGCAATTAATATGGCTGATATCAAAGCCCTGAACAAATCAACAGGTGCTGGAATGATGGACTGTAAAAAAGCCCTCATGGATGCAAATGGAGATCTGGCAGGTGCTGAAAAAATCCTGAAAGAAAAAGGACTGGCTGCAATGGCTAGCCGTACTGACCGTGCTACAGCTGAAGGTGTTGTTTTCATCAAACAGGAAGGCAACAAAGTTGTAATGCTTGGTCTTACATGTGAAACAGACTTCGTTTCTAAGAACGAAGACTTCGTAGCTATGGGTAACCGCCTTGTAGACATTACTCTTGCTAACGGATACACAAAAGTTGAAGAAGCTCACACAAAAGCTCTCGAAGAACTGACAATCAAAGTTCGTGAAAACATGAACATTTCTAAACTGGATGTAATTGAAGTTCCAGCAGGAGCATCTGTTGCAACATACGTTCACTCAGACAAAAAAACAGGTGCTGTTGTAGTAGTTAAAGGATCTGAAGCTGAAGCTGTTAAGACTTTTGCTAAAGATTGCTGTCTCCACATGGCTGCATTTACACCAGAATATCTTAAAGCATCTGAAGTTCCAGCTGCATATATTGCAGAACAGGAAGAAATCTTCAAAGCTCAGATGGCTGCTGATGAAAAAATGGCTGGAAAACCAGCAAATGTTATTGAAGGAATCCTTAAAGGAAAAATCAATAAACATGTTGCAGGTATCTGTTTCGAAAGCCAGATGTTCGTTAAAGACGATAAAAAAACAGTTTCACAGAAAATCGAAGAAGTTGGAAAAGAAGTTGGTGCTTCTCTTTCATTCGGAGATGTTAAACTCTGCGTACTGGGAAAATAAATTAAGCTGCCAGACAGCTTAAATTTTCAATGAACCAGTCCTTTTTTTCTTTCGGACTGGTTCATTTTTTGTTATAATAAAAGTATATACAGAATATTTACATGAATCAAAAAGACTGATGCAAATATTTTGTTTCTAAATTAGGAGAAATTATAAAAATGGCAGAAAACAACGAAGAAAGAATGCAGAAAACTGTTGCATCTCTGAATGAACAGTTCAATACACTGAGAACAGGACGTGCAAACGCCGCTATCTTCAACAGAGTTTTTGTAGATTATTACGGAACAAAAACACCACTGAATCAGGTTGCTACAATCGCAATTCCTGAAGCACGCAGTGTTATTATCACACCATTTGATAAATCAATCATCACAGAAATTGAAAAAGCAATTTCTATGGCTGACCTTGGATTCAACCCATCAAACGACGGTAAAGTAATCCGTATCCAGATTCCTGCCCTTACAGCTGAACGCCGCAAGGAACTGGAAAAACAGGCAAAAACAATGGCTGAAAATGCCCGCACATCAATCCGTAACATTCGTCGTGACGGAAACGATGACCTGAAGAAGTCACAGAAAGCCGGAGAAATTACAGAAGACGATCTGAAAACAGAAACAGATAAACTTCAGAAGCTTACTGATAAATACATCGAAGAAATCAATAAAGCTTTTGATGCAAAAAATAAAGACATCATGCAGAACTAATGGCAGTTACTGAATCAAAAGTTCCAGTTCACGTTGCCGTCACAATGGACGGTAACGGAAGATGGGCCACAAAACAAAATCTGCCTCGTACAAAGGGACACCAGGAAGGTCTTAAAGTTGCTAAAAAAATCGTAAAGGCCGCCGCTGATTCAGGTGTAAAATACCTGACATTGTACACCTTCTCTACTGAGAACTGGAAACGCGCTCAGGAAGAAGTTGGATTTTTAATGAATTTGATTCATGTCCACTTAATGGGCGAACTGCAGTTTTATAAAGATAATAAAATTAGAATTCGTCACGCAGGTGACATTTCAGCGCTTCCAAAAAACATCCAGGACGATCTTAATGACGCCATGGAA
>JAKSTM010000111.1 GCA_024402565.1 Treponema sp.
CATAACGTTCGTTTTCGTTGAACATATATTTTTTGTCAGGATTTACTGAAATAACTACATCAACACAGTCAAAGAGTTTTGATGCACGCTGAATCACATTTAAATGTCCATAAGTAGGCGGATCAAAAGAGCCCGCAAAAATTGCTTTTACCATAACAAACAAATTACATTATTTGACCAAACATAGCAATAAAGTGTATTATTTCTTTTATGTTAAAGAGAATTATTGCGTTAACCATTTGTTTATCAATTTTCCTTTTTTCGTGTAAAACTTCAGATCAGGAACCTGAAAAAGATGCAGGCGAAGTTCTCAAAACAAAAACAGAACCTGAATCAATTTCAATTACCGAAGTCGAAGAAATCGATGATTCAGCTGATATCGACATAGACGTTGAAGACGTCGAGGAAATCGATGAAGTTGATGAAGTAGAAGAAATCGATGAAGTTGATGAAGTAGAAGAAATCGATGAAATCGATGAAGTTGAAGAAGTTTACGACATGAACGATGAATATACCCGTTCTACTCATGAAACAGAAGACACAATCACAGTGGATGAATTCAACAGTGATAAAGCTGCTATTCTCCAGACAATAATCGAACTTGATGAAATCATGTCAAATTTCGAGTACGACAATTGGCGAAACTTTATTGATGAAACATCTATTGAGTATTATTCAAATCCTCTTCATCTTAGAAAAGCACAAAAAAAGCTTCCGGATAAGTCTATTCAGTTGAAAGGATTAAGGGATTACTTCAAATACGTGTTCATTCCTTCAAGAAAAATGAGTAAAGTTGATGAAATCCGATATATATCAAAAGATTACATCAAAGCTGTAGAAGTTCGCGAAGAAGACGACACCACTGTTGTTTATTATTATTTTGTAAAAAAAGGCGGAAAATGGCTTGTTCATCTGCCGGAAATAGAATAGCTACTAAAATAAAAATAAATATAGACAAATAAAACAGATTATTTTGATTTTTTATTCGAGATTATGTATAATTAACCGATAATAATATAGTAATATTATATTAGGTAGGAGATTAACCTATGTTATTTATTAAAAAAACAGTTGCTGCAGGTCTTGTTCTTTCACTTGGAATTGGAATGAGCTGCGTTCTTTTTGCTGAAAGCGTACAGAAAAAAAGTTCTAATTCTGAAAAATCTGTAGAAAGCGAATATTTAAGCGATATCGATACAGAAATTATTTCAAGTCTTGCAAATTCTGATGAATATGACAATAAACTTGTTGCACTTCAGTACCTTAAAGAAGCCGTAGACGGCGGTAATACATCAGACGGTATTGTAGCCGCCCTTGATAAACTGGCTGGAGACGGTATTTCAAGCCAGGCACGCACAAACGGACGTGTAATGAATAACTTCCCTGACATTCGCCGCGAAGCATGTCTTCTTTTGGGAAAAGTTAAAACTGAACATGCAAAAAACACATTGGTTTCTATTGCTGTAGCAGATAATGAACCAATGGTTATTTCCGCAGCAGTTCGCTCCCTGGGAGAAATCGGAATTAACCAGAATGACGAAGTAATTGATGCAATTGCTTTTGCAAACCGCAGAAATGAAGTTTTGAACCCAACTTCAAGTCTTGCTCTTGAAGTTCTTAATGCTTTTGAAACTCTTTCACCAACTGCTGAAAATAAGAAAACAATGATTGATGC
Organism: Treponema sp.; assembly: GCA_024402565.1. Lineage (GTDB taxonomy): Bacteria > Spirochaetota > Spirochaetia > Treponematales > Treponemataceae > Treponema_D. Next base: position 1,676 of record JAKSTM010000111.1, read on the forward strand.
CATTGCAAGAATTGCAGTTGATTACAACTATGTAACACCTGTTCGCCAGAAGGCATACAAACTCCTTAAACAGATGTCACAGTCAGACAGTTCTTCTAAAGATTCAAAAGATTCTAAAGATTCAAAAGAATCTAATGAATCTAAAGAATAAAAACGATTAATTCAAATATTGAAAATTTTTCAGGCTGTCTATTTAGACAGCCTGATTTGTATATCGGGAGATTAGCTCATTTGGATAGAGCGTTGGCCTCCGGAGCCAAAGGTGGGGCGTTCGAATCGCCTATCTCCCAAAAAAAATAAACGGGAGTATCTTTTATGGAACCAATTATTTTAGCATCTTCTTCCCCTCGCCGTCAGGAAATCTTAAGAATGCTGAATATTCCCTTTCAAGTAATAATGCCAAACATTGATGAAACCCTTACATCTGCATTGGAAAATGAAGATATTCCGGAACTTCTTGCACGAGAAAAGATCTCAGCTGTCATCCATTCATTGCCTGCCGGACAGGAAATTCCATGGGTACTGGGAGCTGATACTATAATCCTTTTTGAAAATCAAATTTATGGAAAACCAGAAAGCAATGAACAGGCCTGTGAGTTTTTACGGAAACTTTCAGGAAAAACTCATGAAGTAATTACTTCACTTGTTCTTTATAACGGCAGAACCCACTCCTATTCTTCAAGGAAAAACAAAACAAAAGTTACTTTTGCAGAGCTTTCTGATGAAGAAATCCAGTGGTATGCTGATACAGGCGAATGGCACGGAGCTGCAGGCGGCTACCGAATCCAGAGTCTTGCATCTTGTTTTATAAAAAATATTGAAGGCTCATACTCAGGCGTCATCGGGTTGCCAATCTTTGAGCTTTATGATATTTTAAAAGAGCAGAATTATTCTCTTTTGAATTAGTTCTGCCACGTTTGTAAAAGGCTGTTTGCTGTATTACAAATTGTGATCTTCCGGACCTGAGTAATTAATTTTACAACGGTTACGAGAAACAGAGTACGGGGCATAATTCACCTAAAAAATCAAAAGAATTATGCGCGTGAAGGAGTCTATCATGGCAGTAGTAACCATGAAAAACCTGC
>JAKSTM010000112.1 GCA_024402565.1 Treponema sp.
ATCATGGCAGCGTTTTCTTCATATTCTGTGTAAGAAAGACCTGCCGGGCGGATTACGTATTTGTCAGATTTGAATTCAGGATCATTAAAAATGGCCATAGCAGGTGGAACTATTTTTTCCATCGCTGTTTCAAGGCCTTCTGAATACTGTTCAAGATTCAAAACCAGAAAGGTTTCTGTGGCATCTTCACTTACAAGGGCATTTACTAAAGATTCACGGCTAAGGATAAATGCTTTCTTTTCTGCAAGTTCCTGTGGGTCAGAAGGAATGCCGTCTTCAAAAGGATTTGCAACATCAAAGCCTTCGTCATTTCCAATAGGGATGTTTAAGTTCACAAGGGAAGTTACGCTGCTGGCATATGGAACTTCATTTTCCAGGCGGCGGCCAAGACGGTCCAGCATATCAAGAACTTCAGGATCAAAAACGTCTTCAGCCTGAACAAATGCAACAACACTGTCGCAGCTGCCAAAAATTTCTTCAAAGTGATCCTGATTCATTTTTACTGTATCCCAGTCATCGAACCAGTCTTCTTCCCCATTATTCAATTTTAATTTATACAAGCCGGCAGAAGAGGCAATTGTAAAAACTAAAAGACAAACTAAAAAAGCCCAGCGGTGCTTAAGCTGAAAGCGCCCGAACTTTTCAAACCATTCATTAATTTTCGAAACTTTCATAGTGAATTTTTTATCCTCCTGATAACACTGTTATCTAAAAGTGATAACGATGTTATCTTAATAATAACAGTGTTATCGTGTCAATAGAATTTGGTAACAGTGTTACCAAATTTCGAGAAAATTTGTTGCTAATCATCTTTTTTTCCGATAACTTATAGATATGGCAGACGCTTCAGAAGAAACAAAGTCGAAAATCCTCACAAGCGCAAAAACTGAATTCCTGGAAAAGGGATTCACAAACGCATCACTCCGTACAATTGCGGCAAACGCAGGTTTAACAACTGGTGCAATGTACCGTCATTTTAAAGATAAGGATGCCCTCTTCTGCGCTCTTGTTGATGATGCCATTGATGAAACTCTTAAAATGGTAAAAGCTGGTGGAGTCGAAAATCACGAAAATCTTGAAGACCCTATTGGCGGCGTCCATGCAGAAAATGAAAAAACTTTTGCCAATCAGTTTATAGATTACATACTTACCAACAAAGATGCATTTGTTCTTCTGCTTACAAAAGCCGCTGGAAGCACACACGAAAATTTTCTGGAAGAAATATCAGACATTTATACCGAAAACGTTCTTTCAACCGTTCACTGGATGAAGCAGAAATTCAATGTAACAAAACCAATTGATGATATGTCCATCCATGTTTTTGCAACAGCCACAATAAATGCTTTTGCTGAAGTCGTTCTTCACAATATGGACAGAGAGGAAGCTGCTGTTTTTATTGGAAACATTCAGGAATTCTTCCATTTCGGTTTTATGCATCTTTTGGGCCTGCCTTGTGACGACTAAATAACACAATCCATAATAAGAAAATCATTTATGAAAAAGATTGTTAGTCTAATCTAACTCATTGACATTTTTATTTCTTTTCTGTATTGTCTTTTTCCGAGGTGTTAGCCATGACTAACTTTTTCAGTACAGAAAGTTTATTTATCCGTTATGCGGCTCCAACAATTTGTGGAATAAAACCCGCAAATCTTTTTACTTTATCTGAAAGTCAATTTATGGCAGAAGATTTACAGAAGTGGGAAGCGAATTTAAAAGTTCAAAATCTATGTATGACATTTTTTAAAACTTCTTCTAATCGCTGGATGATTTTTGTCTATGATTTTGTCTGGATAAGACAAATAATTTCAGCCCCTATAATTCAGGCTTATTTACGAGGTAAAGGTTATACGAATCCAGAAAACACTCTCCTAACCTTAAATGAATTATTCAATCGTTTGGAAAATACTAGAGACTTTCCTCACGAAGTTGGTCTTTTTCTTGGTTACCCATTTGAGGATGTAATGAGCTTTGAAGAAAACCATGGAATGAACTGTAAATATTGTGGTTATTGGAAATCCTATTCTGATACATCAGAAGCAAAAACCTGCTGTGCTAAATATAAATGGTGCAGTGAACTATGCAAACAATTGTTTGATGAGGGACTGTCTGTTCCTCAAATAATAAAAAAATATAAAGAAGCAGTAAATGATGCTGCTTAAAGAGAGGTATTAATGAAAGTTGCAATTATTTATGCAAGTACAACTGGTAATACAGAGGCTATGGCTAATGCAATTAATGAAACAGCAAGTGCAAATGCAGAAGTTGTTTTTGGAACAGCAGATAGTGCTGATGCAGCTGCAGTTCTCGCCAGTGATGTCATTTTATTGGGCAGCCCTGCAATGGGTGACGAAGTTCTGGAAGACACCATGGAAGAATTCTATACAGGAATTGAATCAGGTCTTGCAGGAAAAAAAGTTGGACTTTTTGGTTCTTATGACTGGGGCGACGGCCAGTGGCTCCGAGACTGGGAAGACCGTGCAAAATCAGCAGGTGCAAATGTAGTGGAATCCCTTAT
>JAKSTM010000113.1 GCA_024402565.1 Treponema sp.
ATTTTGTTATCCTTAGTTGAATGTTATCCTAAGTTCGTATTATAAATCTTGATAATATAAAGATTTGGTTATTTGAACTTAGGATAACCATTAGTCTTATATTGCTAAAAATTCTGGCATATCAGACTTTGATTTTTCTCTTTCAATAACACTTTCAAGCGATGGAAACCATTTTTCATTCCATTGTTTTAAGTATTGGTTAGCTCTACCGACGGACATTTCAGCATATATCTGTGTAGTTTGAAGAGAAGAATGACCAAGAAAGTTTTTTATCACAGTCAAAGGAACACCAGCATCAAGCATGTGTGATGCAGTACTATGCCTCATAGAATGAGGTGGATATTTATCTTCTAAAAACATTGTTGGATATAGTTCCTTAGCTTGCTGAACATATTTGTTATACGTCCATTCTACAGAAGCTATTGTCATCTGCTTTTTAAGACGACTTTTAAAAACATATTCATCAGGTTTATCAAAAATCTTTATTGATTTCATATATTTTTGTAGTAAATCTGAACTTTGTTTTGAGATTGTAACTCTTCGCGTTTTTCTTCCTTTACCATGAATAATTACAACTGTAGATTCCCTACCGAAAAGAATATTTTCTACTTTTATATCGCATACTTCTTGAGCCCTGGCACCGCTAGAATACATAAAACTCAATAAAATTAAATCTCTATAACCTGTTGAAGTCGTATCATCTGGAAGTTTCAATAGAACATCAATCTCTTGTACTGAGAAAATCGATCTATGATTATGTTCTGTTTTTCTTCTCGGAATGCTTAATACGCTATTTCTAAAAGAACAGGCTGCATCGAAATTTCGGTTTTGAGCGTATTCAGAAAAGGTTAAAAAAGCAGCAAGTCGTTGTTGTAATGTACTCGCACAACATTTTCTTTCTGTCTTAAGCCATTTCATAAAATCAAGCATAATCTTTGAACTTATTGTTTTAAATGTAATTTGATCGGGACTGATTTTTTCTACTGTAGACATAAAAGTGAAGAAAAGTTTGAAAGAATACTTGTATGATTTCACCGTATTTTTACTGAAACCTGCAATAATTGGCATATAGTCGTTAACAAAGTATTCCAAAAAAGTTAAAAAGTCTGATTTTTTAGATGTCATCTTTTGCCTCCGGATATAATGAAGATGATTGTAATTCGAATTTTTGAAGTTCCAATGGGAACATTTCACTGCCATAATTCAAATATTTTTCTGTTTCAAATATTGAATCATGTCCCAAATAGAATGATATGTATGGAATTGAGTCAGAAAGAGATAATCCTTGTAACTCCAGTTTATTACAGGATTTCATAGTGAACACGTGTCTAAGGCTGTGAAAACAAGGGCCTCTTTCAAACTGTCTTGTAGATTTAAGTTGAATTCCTGATTGTTTCAGAGCCTTTTTGAAAACAGCATAAACAGAATCTCTGGTCACATGACCTATTTTATTTTCAGCTGGAAAAATAAATGCATTCTGTTTTCCTATCAACTGTCTTTTATAACAGTAATTTTTCAATATGGATGACAGCGAAGGATGCATAGGAACAAGCCTTTCTTTGTTGAATTTCGTTTCTGTCAGAAATAAAGTTCCTGAATCGATTATGAAATTCTCCATTTTAAGACTTAGAGTCTCATTAATTCTTAGTCCTGACCCATAAAGAAGTCTTAGAATCATCGAATTTTCGAAATTTTCCTGCTTATCATAGTTGTCAGTAAAATCAATTATTCTTTTGAATTCATCATCAGAAAAAATGTACGGTACAAACTCATGGTTATGTTTTTTGTTTTTCGGTACATAGACATTTTCATTTTGAACTGTAGAATAGTATTGAAGGAAGAGTCGAACTGTATGGATTTTTGAATCTATATCGTGTTCTTTTTGCAATGAAAGCTGCCAGTCTATTATGCTGTCATGGTCAAAAAGGCTTTTTCCTTCACTTTTTTCAACAAAATATTCCTCGAAAAGTTGGAGATTTCTTGCATCTCTTTTTAATGTTTTATTACAAACAGAAACTGCCCGGATGGAAAGAAATTCCTTTATCAGTTCGGAAAAATCACTTTTAAATTCATCCATTTTGACCTCCAGACAGCCATAGTTGAAACTTACCGGAAGCAGGAGCCACTTCCAATGCACATTGTCGTAAACTATCAAGATCAAGTTTTGCATATCTTTGGATTGTATCCTTTGTACTATGTCCAAGAACTTTACTTACAGCTTCAAAAGGAACTGTGTCGTTTACCATAGATGTAGCAAGAGATGCTCTGAATGCATGTGGACCATGCTTTTTATTAAGTATGGTAATTTCAGCCTGCAGTATATATTTCTTTACAACACCGCTTCTGAGAAC
>JAKSTM010000114.1 GCA_024402565.1 Treponema sp.
AAAATCAATATTTCTATAAATCTGTCCCCATAATTCAATAAGCGCTTGTTTTGTTTTCAGTTCCTTCAGATCTTCTTGTTTTTGTACTTGAATAATGTTTTCTAACAGCTCAATTATTTTTTTATGACTATGATTCGAGGAAGAAAATTTCACACATTTTGTGGAAGCCTGTAAAATCGGCAGAATAAATTTTTTATAAATAAGGCTGTCTTCCGAAGATATAAAACAAACATACCTCATAATTCAAACTAAATTACGATATAGTGCAATAAAATAGTGATTTAATTCAAGTTTTTATTATCAAATTTTTATATATTACAATTACGAATACAACAACTAAACAAAATTACAAGAAAACTTTACGTGCCTGCTATTTAGGCTTTATAACTCAGGCAATTGCGGCTAATTTTGCTCCTTTGCTGTTTCTTAAACTTCACAACGATTATCAGATTCCACTTGGACTTATTGCCCTTATTCCAACTGCCTTCTTTTTTACACAGCTTGATGTAGATATTTTCTGTGCCAAGTTTGTAGACCGCATTGGCTACCGTGTAAGCATTGTTGCTTCCGAAGCTTTTTCTGCAGTGGGATTAGTTGCCCTGGCTTTCCTTCCAGAAATTTTACCATCTGCATACGCCGGAATTATGATCAGCGTTGTCCTTTATGCAATTGGATGCGGCCTGATTGAAGTACTTTGTTCTCCAATTGTAGAAGCCTGCCCTTTTGAAAACAAGGAAGCAACCATGAGTCTCCTTCACAGTTTCTACTGCTGGGGCTGGCTTGGAGTAACATTAACTTCCACCCTGCTTTTCACAACTTTAGGAATTGATAACTGGAAATACATTGCCTGCTTTTGGGCCATTGTTCCTTTGTATAACATTTACAATTTTGCCACCTGTCCTATTGAAAAGATTGTTGAAGACGGAAAAGGCATGACAATTCTCCAGCTTTTTAGATCTCCACTTTTCTGGGTGGCAGTTGTGCTTATGGTTTGTTCCGGCGCCTCTGAACTTTCTATGGCACAGTGGGCATCGGCTTTTGTTGAATCTTGCCTTGGATTTAGTAAAACCATCTGCGATCTTGCAGGCCCTTGTCTGTTTGCAGTTACTATGGGTATTTGCCGCGTGTTCTACGGAAAGTTTGGTGAAAAAGTTGATTTTATGAAGTTCATGATTGGCTCTGGCGTACTTTGTCTTATCTGCTATATAATGGCATCTCTTTCTCATAATCCAATTGTTGCTTTGCTTGGATGTATAATGTGCGGATTTTCCGTTGGTATTATGTGGCCTGGAACTTTAAGCATTTCTTCAAAAAAGATTCCTACAGGCGGAACTGCAATGTTCGCTCTTTTAGCAATGGCCGAAGATTTAGGCGGTTCAATCGGACCAAGTACAGTAGGAATGATTTCTCAGAAAGCCGGTGACAACCTTCAGTACGGACTTTTCTTTGGCGGAATTTTCCCAGTGGTTCTGGTGATTTTCCTTATCATCTTAAAATTTATGAAAAAAGAAAAATAAATTGGCTTTTGGTCGCAATTATTAAAGAATTAAGATGAGGGAAGATTGCACTGCCGAAAGAAATCAAAACTGATTGACAGAATTCAATTCGCCCTATCTATTTTCTGTAAACAACAGCAAAAGACTTCCCTTTTACAGTATCCGACCAGAAATAAACTATATTAATAGAAGAAACTGAATCAAAAGAGATATCTGCAAAAACAAGATTACAGCAGAATTTTTTATCAGCAAGTTTAAGAAGTTGCCATATCCAATATCCAAAAGCTTTTGGTTTTTATTCACTTAAATCCTTTTTCAATCTTATCAGCAATTTCACCAGCCTGGGCAAAACCTTTTTCTTCCAGCTCCCCTGGCCTCCACTAAAATATAAAGACCTAAGAGATTGATTACTCCGATTGTTTTACCGATTTCTGCTGTCGGTTTCCCATTTTCAAGATCTGATAAAAAGCTGACGCTTAATCCTGTAATTTCGGAAATATAACCTTGTGTGTATTTAAGTTCTTTTCGTCGTGAACGGATTGCATTTCCTAAGGACGCTGCATCAGTTATTTTCATGGGATTTCTCCAAAGCGTCAGTTTTAGCCGTTCGGCTTTGGTCAAGGATTATTTCTTCAGCTGCCTGAAAGTATA
>JAKSTM010000115.1 GCA_024402565.1 Treponema sp.
AAGAAAACGACATTGTGATTGCAGAAGTTGGAGTGTGGCGAAACGTAAACAGTGCCGATCCCGCAGAAAAAGCTGAAATGACAAAATATGCTATCCGTCAGCTGGAACTTGCCGAAGAGATTGAAGCCCGCTGTTGTGTAAATGTTGCAGGTGCAATTGCCGGAGAAAAATGGGACGGTGGTTACAAAGAAAATTTTTCTGAAGAAGCCTGGAAAAAAACAGTTGCCAGCGTTCAGGAAATTATCGATGCAGTTCGTCCTGTAAAAACAAAGTATGCTCTTGAACCAATGCCATGGATGATTCCTACTGGACCAGACCAGTATCTGGATTTGCTTTCGGATATTAACCGTGATGGTGCCGGTGTTCACATGGATATTGTAAATATGATGAATTCTCCAGAACGTTTTTTCTGTCAGGAAGATTTCATGACAGATGTATTTACAAAACTGGACGGACTTATTTTAAGCTGCCATTTGAAAGATATTAAAAACAAAGAACTTTATACATGGCAAGCAGAAGAATGTAAATGTGGTGAAGGCAGTTTGAATATTGAATATTACACAAAGCTTGCAACTGCTCATACAGAAGATATGCCAATGATTATTGAACACCTTCATTCAGATGAAGAATATCGTGAAAGTGTTAAGTATATTCAAACTCGTTTGGGGCTTTAAGTCCTGGCTGAGTTTTTCGGAGAGAGAAATGAAAAAAGAAAAAATACATTGTCAAAAAACAAAAAGATGGACACTTACTTCTAAAGGAAAATTGCAACCGGAAATTTTGTTTGAAGTTCGGCGCAGATTATCAAAAGAAGAGAGAAAAAATCAGGGACGAATCGATGATGAGGAAATTCTTGCAACAGTAGAGTTCAGCGCTCTTGATGAGTTTAAATGCAGTGAAATGAAAGTCTCAATCTGTTCAGAAAAGGGGGCATTAATTACCCAGGATGAATGGAATGAGATTATGAAGTTTCTTTTACAAAACAATGTTCCGTCGTGGCAAGCCGCTTTTGTTCTTGTAAATAAACAGAATCTTCCGGCAAATCTTCTTCCTGCAATAAACGACTTTAAGGAAGATTCAGTAAAGCCGGGATATCATTATTATGAAGTTCCATTACAGAAATATTTTGCCGTGTTCTGGCTTCTCGGTATGTCATCAGGGATGAGTCTTGGGATTGCTAATGACAATCAGTCTGTAGGAATGTGCCTGGGGTTGAGCATTGGAATGTGTATTGGTCTTGCTCTGGATGCAAGTGCAAAAGCGGAACGAAAAAAAATTAAGGCTTCCCGCGGCATGCAGGTTTAAGGCATAGACCACGGGAAATCTCTGTTCTTATTTATTCATGAATTCCATAGCGCCCGGAATGCAGCGGCTCCAGAAATCCATATCATGCTGACCTTTGTCTTCCACATAAGTATGGGCGATATTTTTTTCTGTGAGAAATTTGTCCATAGCGCGGTTTGGTTCCAGAAGGAAATCTTCGGTACCGCAGGCCATGTAAATGTCAGGAATTTTTGCACCTGATTCTTTCAGTTTAAGTGCAAGAACTTCTGGATTCACATCTCTTTCTTCGACTGTTTCCAGGTCTCCAAAGCATTCACGGTAATATTCGTAATTAGCCACAGGATTTTTATCTTCTGGTTTCATGTGGGCAATTCCGTGAACAATCAAGGCAGAAGAAAGACAAACGCATTTTCCGAATGTTTCTGGATAAGCCAAAGCCGTATGCATTGCTCCGAATCCACCCATACTCATTCCCATGGTGAAAGTCTTTTCCGGAGAAAGAGCAAGCCCGAAAGTTGAACGAATAAAGTTTACAAGTTCAACTCCAACAAATGTTTGGAATTTGTGAGCTGTAGAAATTCCATCCAGATAAAATGAGTTTTCAACTGAAGGGCAGACAACAGCGCAGTTGTTTTTTGCAAGCTCCCATTCTGGTATCCAGTTACCGCCGTCACCTGTGTAGCCGTGATATAAGAAAATGCATTTCATGTTTTCTTTATCAACTTTTGGAACTTTACCTTCCCAGTCAGCGCGGGGATCGTTTGGAATAATTACTTCAAGAGGAACCGGTCTGTTCAGACAGTTCGAGAAAAATTTTATATTAAAGT
>JAKSTM010000116.1 GCA_024402565.1 Treponema sp.
TCTTCAAAAAGTCCTGCCATAAGTCCGCCGTACAAAGCATAGAAAAGCGGTTTAGCCATAAGAGCCTGGGCTCGGCCTCCCCCAAGAACAACAGAGTGAACTGCACCTTCTAGAACTATTGCAGCCAGAAAGAATGTGGCACAACCAACAAAAAATGGCAGTTTCTTGCATCCATACTTTCTTACCAGAACAACAAGAAGTGTGAGTGGAATGGCAAATCCGAACAGAAGTGCCAGAGTCATTGTTACAAAGCTTAATGCCGGTACTGTTTGTGTTATCATATTTTCTCCTTAACCTCGTTTCCGTGGTTTATGCCTTCATTCTAAAGGTTCTAGTTAGTGGAAGGTCAAGAAAAAAAAATAATAATTTGCAAAATTTCCGATCGGTATACCTTACATCAACTCATCCATGAGGAATTTATAAGCATACCCCCAGGCATCAATAAATGCATAATCGTGAGCATCATCTGGTAATTCAAGCAATTCCACCAAAGGAGATTTGTTTTTCATTCGTTCATAAAGTTTTTTACTGTTTTCAAATGGAACTGAATCATCAGCAGGGCTATGAAGAATTTTTACCTTTACATCTTGAGGAACAGGAACGTCAAGAGCGTTATTTTTTTCCAGAAGAGTTTTAAAAGCTATTCCATCAGCTGAGTTCTCTGGATTAAAAAGCCAGTCACGGGCTTCTTCAGAAAGCATTGTATAACAAGGCTGGTCTCCAAGATATTCATCAATTTTTTCTTCCAGAACTTTTTTTGAAGATTTATCCAGAAACAAAGGAACCACATCTGAAAGAAATTTTTCCGAGAAAACTCGATTTTTATCCAAAAGAACCGGATTCAATTTTTCCCACCCTAAAAAACAGTAAGGCATATAAAATGGATGAGGATACTTTTTTTCAGATTTAAAACATTCAGCCATAGTCTCTGAAACATCAGCAGGTGCTGCCATTGGAAGAACAAGTTTCAGATTAATATCTTTCACGGGATTTTTCTGAAGTTCTTCAAGAAGAGCTAGTGTTGTAAATCCACCTTCAGAATAACCGGCCAAAGCAACTTTACCATTAAAATCAAGCCCATTGTCATATATTCCTTCTTTTTTATTTACCTTAAAAAATTGGACTGCTGCATTTAAGGCATCACGAGAAGAAACACCCAAGGCTTCTTTATTCATATAAGGATGAAATACTTGTTTCTGTGTATATCCAAACCCTGGAGTTTCAGGAAGAAGAACAGCAACTCCAGTAGAAGCAAGATACCAGGCAGCCCACCATTCTGAATAGTTCGAATTATATGTTGTCGTTCCTGTATCTGCTCCAATAAGTGTTCCATGACTGATTACAACAAGTGGAAACTCTCCTGATTTTTTATTTGAATATGGTAGAAGAAGCAGTGCACATTCTTCACTGGCATCCCCTTCAGAATATTCAGAAATGTAAGTGATTTCATACCATAAAAGATTTATATCTTTTGTTCTTTTAGCATTTACAGTTTCCAGAATATTATTTCTTAAAGTTTCTGATCTTTCTTTTGTTAAATGTTCATTTTTTTCAAGCCCTTTGAAAAAATTACACATGAAAGGATATGTATCTCCGTCACCGCAATACACAACCTGTTTTAAGTCGCCTTTATTTTCGTTATAACCTTTTTTGTATCGGAATGAATTACAGGCTTTGTTCTCCTTTGTGAGCGTAAAACCCGCTGCTGTTTGACAAGATGCGAATGCAATAATGACAAAAAAAACACAACAAAGATTTATTAATATTTTTTTCATGACTTCTCCAAAAACTTTTCTTTCATTTTAACAGAATAACTTACCAATAGAAAAGTCTAATAATGAAATCTTTAAACAGATTGATACGAGCGGGGCGTTGCGGGGGCGGCGTTTGAGCCCCCGCAGAGGGGGTAGCGGAAGACAAGATCACTGAGCTTGTCGAAGTGCCCTTGTCTGGAGCGAGGGGGAGACTTCCCCCCTACTCCATTAAATTTTTACATCACCTTCGAAACAAAGTGAAGTTTCACCGGAAAGGTAAACTGTATCGCCGGTGTAGCGGACCATCATCTGGCCGCCGCGAACGTTTACAGTTACGTCTT
>JAKSTM010000117.1 GCA_024402565.1 Treponema sp.
TTTATGAACGGCCGGATGTATTGAGGACTGCGGCTTTCAAAATATCTGTATATTGTCAGCGGTTTATCTTTGGGGCCGCCATGTGCAAGCCAGATATAGGATTTCTTTCGCTCGGTATTCCCGTTTTCATAATGCAGGATTTGAGTCGTGGTCTCATCCATGTTTAAGACTTTTCCTGTCTTTATATGCTCCATCATTATCCTTTCCAATGGCTTTAGTTTCTCATAAACTTCAAGCTGCCATTTGTCCATCGTTGCCCTTGAAAGATCAATTCCTTTTCTTTCAAAGTTCTTGGACTGTCTGTAATACGGCATGTGGTTGCAGTATTTGTTTATGAAAATGTAGCTCAGAAGACCTGGTGTTGCGATTCCCTGTTGAATGATATTCTTTGCAGCAGGTGCCTGTCGGAAAACTGGATGTTCTTCATCCCCGCTTCCTTCACAATTTCTGCAGGCATATACAGGATAGATATGTTTTTCAACATAGATTCTTTCAGGAATTATGTTGAGTTTTTCTGTGAATCTTTCCCCTACTTTTACAAGCTTTGCTCCGCAGCCACATATCTTTTCTTCTTCAGGAATATCGTGATAGATTGGTACACGTTCAAGATTGTCAGCAATCTTTTTACGGCCGCATTTACGGCGTTTGTAGGCTTTTACAGACAGCTTATTTTCTTCGATTGTTTCCTGTAATTCTTCATTAGTAAGCATTTCAGCTTCAGGAAAGAAATCATCATCCAGGTCATCAAATAATGAAAGCTGTTCGAAAGATTTTTCAGAATGGGTTCCGAATCGATAGTTTATCTGAGTACTTAACCTTTCTTCCAGACTAAGAATTTTAAGCTGTTGGTTTTCATTTTCAGTTTTTAACTGTTGAATTTCGTTTTCTTTCTGAATAATTACTTTATCTTTTTCCTGAATTGTGAAAATCTGGAAATTAATCTGGTCATCTTTTGAGGATAGTAACTGTTCCTTTAAAACCAAAAGCTGCTGCATCGTCTCAAGTTTGAGTTTTGCAGCAGCCAGTTCAGCAAGAGCTTCCTGTGTTGTCACTTCCCTTTTCATGTTTTAAATGTTAACAGATTTAAAAACATTTAAAAAGTAGTTTTGGGAAGTTTTTTTAAGATCAATTTCTATTGATGGGGATAACATGCATTTAAACCGCAAACGGCTTGACCGTTTGTCGGTGATTTGAAATGCGTGTTAGGTTTTATTTCTTCCAGTTTTCAAGTTTCAGATTAGGAACATTTTTGAAGTGTTTTGTATTGTTTGTTACTAAAGTTAAATCATTATAGATAGCAGTGGCGGCTATAAGTAAATCCATATCTTCAATTCTTATTCCACTAGCAAGCATCTGTGCTTTTATATCAGCAAATACTTCCATAACACCTTCATTCAATTCTTCAATAGGATAAATTTCACGAATGTGATTTACTTTTATCATATTCTTTTGTTCATTTTGGGAACGTTTTGCACCAAAGACAAGTTCTGCATAAGTAATCATAGAAATTGAAATTGGTATATTTTTGTTTTCTTCAAATTTTTCTATTACAGATTTTTCATTACGAAGAACAAAAACAATTGTGTCTGTATCAATCAAATATGCCATCTAAACCCTCAAAGCGTGTAGAACTTTTTCTTGAATTATAAATATCTTCAACAATTTCTTCGGTTGTTCTTGAGTCTTCCCATGAACCTGCTAATTTTAAAAATTCCTCCGTAGCATTTTTTCTTTTTGAAGGAACAGAAGTAAAATAATTTTGTAAAATTGTAACTACTTGTTGACTTATTGAACGGTTATCATGTTTTGCTGCAAATTTCAGTCTGTCATATAATCTGTCATCCATATCTCGGACTTGTAACATTGCCATTATGAGCCTCCAATTTATAATATATCATAAATTGTATGAAAAATAAAGCATATTTCATTCATAAAAAAAGGCAGTGAACAAAAGCTCTTTTATCCACTGCCTAAATTGAGCTAAAAATAAAACTATTTATCAGAATTTGGTCAAGTCCAAAATCTGGTGTAAATTCCAATCCTGACAAAATATAAAAGTTAGG
>JAKSTM010000118.1 GCA_024402565.1 Treponema sp.
ACTCGCCTGTTCTCAAATCTCTGCCGGCAAGAGAAAGTCTTCTGTTCCTGATGTACTCCGAAATCGAAATATCACAGAGAATAGAAAAGCCTTTCTGAAAATACAGAGGCGAGATGTTTACTTCTTGCGCAACCTGTTCTGCAGTTATGTCATCTGTAAGATGTTCTTCCATGTATTTGATGGAAGATGTGATAGCTTCTAACCAACTCATATAACCTTCATTCATCCTTTCTGAAAGAGAGTTTATTGTTTTTTCAGATGGTTCACCCGACAATTCTTGTGATTATTTGTCCTTTTTATTCCGCAACTTCAAGTTGCACAGTTCTGTGAAAAAGCAATTGCGGGTTGTTAGTCATACTTTTATTTGTATGTTATATTCATTTTATCAACGCGTTGCAAACTAAACCACATTAATAGGAGTCTAAATTTATGAGTTTTGGAAAAAATCTTCAGTATTTACGCAGATTGTACAGAAATCTAACACAGGAAGGGCTGGCTGAAAAATTGAATGTGAGCCGTCAGACTGTTTCTAAATGGGAAACTGATGATGCAATGCCGGAAATGGATAAAGCTCTTGAACTTTGCAAAATCTTCAACTGCACGCTGGATAATCTTTTTAGAGATGAAATGTCTGTTCCAGATGAAAAATATTCAAATCTTCGAATAGAAATGGTAAAGGGATTCCGTTATATTGCCCATACAGTTTTGAGCACAGCTCCAGAAGATGATGCTTTGGACAGAGTTTACAAATATGCAAAGGAATGCAAAATTGAAAATCCTAAAGTTATAGGCTGGGACTTTCCGTTTCTTTCTCCAGAGCAGATTAATATTTACCACATGCATGGTTATACAGCAGCCCTTATTTTGCCAGAAGGAATTGTACCTGCAAACAAAGAACTGGAAATCCGTCAGCAGGGCGACCATAATTACGCGGCAATCCACATTGAGCGTCCCTTTGAAAATCCTTTTGTTACAATTCCCGGTGCTTACCGAACTTTAATGGATTACATGAAAGTAAACGGTTGGGAACATGAAGAAAAGAATGTTATTCCATGTTTCGAAACAGACGGCGATACTATGGATGTTTATATTGCTTGTAAATAAATTTCTGTGATAATGGGGAGTTCCATCGGGACTCCCCTAAGATACCATTTTTATTCAATCGGCAACTGTACTTCAGTTAGCCAGTCTTCTACAGATTCCTTGTTCCAGATTCCGTCGATATAACATTCTCTGGAAAGTCCTGTAACCTTGTAGCCGTTTTCTTCTGCATATTTCATGATGAATGCATAGGCTTCGCCAATTTCATCATAAGCACCTTTGTGGAAAATGCTTAAAACTTTGCTTGCGGTCAGTTTTTTGAATTTGATGTTTTCACTTTCAACACCAACTTTTTCAACTGCTTCAACATGGCGGATAAGCACATCACTTTCCTTATATTCACCGTCCGGATATTCACTGAACTCATAAGGAGGTTCACTGCACTTAAGGTCAGGATTATATTTTCTCACTTCCTCCCCTATTTCAGGAATCACCTGCATCATGTCCGAATATTTAGCCAGACGCTTTTCCGAATAATAAACTGTCATTTCTAGGATTTCTTTAATTGTTACCTGGTACTTCATACTGTCTTTCTCCAAAAGGGAATGGATTATGGAGAGACGAACATCAATTTCTTTCTGCTGATTTACAAGAGAGTTCTTTTTTATATGTCAGAAAAGAATGATCCAAAGGAACGCCGGCAATGTTTTCGATTTCATCGTATGTGAGTTTCAGACTATCACTACTCTGCTCTTTTATGAAGTTGGTAAACCTAAAAATTGCTTTCGCAATTTTCTTAACGGTTGTCACTCGTAAACTCGTTCCCCTGCATTTTTTCGTTGAACCTAAAGTAATCCTTTCGGATTACTTTTTAACGGTTCTTCTATTCACGCATATTTAACACCGGCCGCCAGCGGCCTTACACATTCTCAAACATCTGTTCCAGCAGATAT
>JAKSTM010000119.1 GCA_024402565.1 Treponema sp.
TAGGCATTTGCGAAATGCCATTTTTGCTTATAAACTCAATATTTTTTATTGCCGTAAATAACAATATCTCCTCAAGATTTATGGTAAAATTAGAATTGTCCAGAAACCAATTAACCATCAACCTAAAGGAGATATACTTATATGATAACACATAAGCAGCTCACTTTGGCAGAAGTTTTTGATAATTGTCAAAATCATTTCGATAATGACAAATATAAATTTCTGTCTCTTCTTGAAGAAAACCTCAATCTTGATGACATTGTTCCGGCTTCTTTTATTTCTCATTTTCATGCACGTACAGGAAGACCACGAAAGCACCAACTTTATCCAATGCTTAAAATGCTCCTTATACAACGCATTTTTTCTATCCCTACAGATACGCTATTGATTGTATTCCTTAAGTATTCAAAAGAACTACGTGATTTCTGTGGATTAGATGTTGTTCCTGATCCTTCCAAAATTACCCGCTTCAAACAGGATTTTCTTCCTGATTTAAAAGATATGTTCGATAACATGGTTGATCTTACAGAACCTATCTGTCAAGAACTTGATCCTCTTCGTGCTTCGATGACTATTTTTGATACTTCCGGTATCGAAGCCTGGGTTACGGAAAACAATCCTAAATATGCTAATCGCATTATTAAACAGTTAAAGGCTTTTGCTAAGGCACAAAATCTGGACAATTCTTATGACCCTTATAAAGCTGCATATGGTTCCATGCCTTCTCATGCTGCGTCTAATCCGGCCATTCAACAGATGTATATCAATGGTCATTTTTGCTATGCGTTTAAATTTGGTATAATTACCAATGGTCTCGGCATTGTCCGTGATATTTCTTTTTATAACAAAGAATTCCTGAATGCTCATCCTGATATCGTCGTTGAAAAGAAATCTGATTCACCAGATGAAGACAAATCTCTCGCAGATTCAAAAGCTCTTTTGCCTGTCCTGATTGATTTCTTCCAAAAACATCCACTTATCAATCCCAAAACATTTCTGGGTGATGCTGCCTTTGACACGATCGAGATTTATAAGGCTCTTTTAGGTGAGATCGGCTTTCAGAAAGCCTTTATCCCGCTTCACGTAAAGCTCTCCATAGAAGATAACGGTTATACACTGAACGAAAATGGAATTCCCTGTTGTCCACATGATCCTTCTCTTCCTATGAAACGTGAAGGAAGTAAGTCTCACTTAAAAAGCAAGATTCCTACCATGAAATTTGTCTGTCCTAAAATGAAGTGGGAATATAATCCTGCTGATAAATCCAGCCGTCGTGTCTGCCAGTGTGACAATCCCTGCACTACGTCCACGTGTGGTCGTATGATTTACATCTACCCAGAAAAAAATCTTCGAGCTTATCCAGGTGTCGAGCGCGGTTCTGCTGAATGGGATGAAACTTACAAAATCCGAGTAAATGTTGAGAAAGCTATTAATCATTTCAAGGACAGCTTTTGTGTTGCCAATCGAAAAACACAGAATGAAAAAACACTTCATGCAGATTTATTGCTGGCTGGCATTACGCAACTTGCTACTGTTATAGTTGCCGACAAGATTCATCAGCACCGATATATAAGAAGTCTAAAGCCACTAATTGCATAGCATCTGCTTAACAGGTTTCTGTTAAGCCTATTTGTGTTACCATAAAGTACCTTGACATCAGATTGTTTCAAAAAAAACGGTTTTTATATTCAGGAATACTTTAAGCCTCGTTGTATGATTTTGTTTCGCAATTACCTA
>JAKSTM010000012.1 GCA_024402565.1 Treponema sp.
AACTGCAACAACGATAATTGTGATACGTAAAGTTTTGTTCATTGTTTTTCCTATGCTAGCTCAATTTAGCTTAAAGCTAGACCTTGTACATTCTATCATTGTACACCATAAACCGACAAAATGAATAGAAGAAAAATACAAAATTTTCTGAAAAAACGTGATTTTATTCACTTGTATTACAGACACTTAAAACGTTTAACAAACAAAAACTCCAATATGCCTAAACAGTCAAAAATGTCTATTTCAGATACATGCAAAAATACTCTAATATATAGAACAATTTCACTTGAAAAATGGACTTTTGTTTCATATAATTTATATTGTAAAACTTCACAATTCGGAGCGTTCTGAAATGCAGAAAAAAATATATGTCGTTGGGATGTTTGACGAAGACACAGCATCAAAAGTCCAGGCTGCTGTTGCTGCAGTAGCGGGAGTAACAAATGCTGCCGCAAACGTTGATAAATCACAAGTTCTGGTCGACTATGACGGAGGAGCTGGGGTTGAAGACGCAATCAATGCCGCCATCACATCGGCCGGAGTTGATGTAATCGGCTAAACACCTTTGAAACTGCCGGTTTTCCGGCAGTTTTTCATATAAATATAAAAATTAAAAAAACAAAATTTAAAAATATTTATGAAATTTCATTTCCGACTGTTATTTTTCATTTTTATTTTCTTTTCTTTACAACTTTTTCCGGTAACAGCGGCAAATTTATATGCACAGGATACTACTCCCCCTGATACACAAAACTATACAGAAAACGGGGATTCGATTTCATCCGACATTAAGGAAAACGAAAAGAAAAATCAAAAGAAAAACGAATGGTATATTTATTACAAAAATGAAAAAAAGATCATAGAAGGACCATTCGACACTGTAGAACAGACAATTGAAGCGTGGATAAACAATCCTAAAATCAAACCACAGTCAAAATATTACATCGGAAGAAACGGAAGACTTTTTACTGACAGTCCTGAATCTTATTACCGCCGGAAATACGAAGAAATTATTTTGAAAATAGATGCTCAAAAAGAAGCTGAAAAACAAGCGGAACGAGAAAAAACAGAATCCGCAAAAAAAAGGCTTGAAGAAGCAAAGACCGAAAAAGCATCTGAAATAAAAAATATTTCCTCAGATGAAATAATCGAAGACGATCCAGACTCAAAAAAAGCAGCAAAAGCTAAAAAAAGCAAGAAAAACAACAAAACTAATAACACCGAAAACGACACAGAAAATTCTCCTGACACTATCGAAGAATCTGAAGTGCTTTCATCACAACTTTCATCACAAATCGATTCAAACGAATTACTAGAATCAACAGAATCAACTGAATTAACCGAGCTATCCGATTCAACCCAATTAACAAAAGAACAAAAAAAAGAGTTAAAGGAAAAACAAAAAGAAAAAGAAAAACGGGAAAAAGCTGAAAAAAAGGCATTAGAACAAGAAGAAAAGAAACGTCAGAAAGAACTGAAAAAAGCATCAAAAAATAAAAACGTCACTGATAATGCAATTGATAATGCCTCTGAAATCAAAAGAAATAGCGAAATTTCAGACGAAAATGATTCAAATAATGACCCCTCAACAGAAACAAAAGAAAATTTAGAATCTGCCGAAACAGAATTATTACCTGCCGACAAATCAAACCAAAACGCACCGGCATTCCAGGAAAATTCAAATTCGGAATACAATTCTAAATCATCTGGATTCACTGATTCAGATCCAAAAGAGTCAATAGACCCAATAAACCAAATAGAAGAGGAAGCAAAGTATTTTACATTTGAACTTCCCCTTCCCAGCCAGAAAAAAACTGATGCTAAAGATTCGAGATCAATTCAAAGTTCATACCTTTCTGATTACATTGCCAAAGACATGTTCTCAGTCCCAGAATTTGAAGAATCAAATCTTGAACAGGATTATTTAGGCGATGCCAATGAAACTGATTCAAAAGGTGTTTCAATTCTAATGAAAGCTGTAAGAGAAGGTAACGACTGGAAAATTAGAACCCTTTTGAAATCTGGAGCAAAGGTTAATGCTCAGGACAAAGAAGGATGGACTCCATTAATGTATGCTGCCAGATACCAGAGCAATCTATCTATAATGGAACTCCTTCTTTCAGAAAAAGCAGATGTCAAAATTTCAAATAACTATTCCCTTTCTCCCCTTGTTATCGCAGCCTGTTTTAATGATAATCCGGATGTAATTAAAAAGTTACTTTCCTTTTATTCTCCAAGCGATAAAGAGGTCCAGAAAGCTTTTGTTCAGCTTATTTCAACCCAGACAGCTGATAACTTTTCACTTGTTTCAAAAGTGAAAATATTCCTGGATTTTGGTCTTCCAGTAAATTCATATTACGATGGCAAAACACCATTAATGTACGCATGTAAGTACTGTACATCGACAAAGATTATAAAGCTGCTTTTAGATAAAAAAGCAGAAATTTCTGTCAGATCAACAGAAGGTAAGACAGCATTTGATTATGCAAAAACAAATAAATCATTACCAAGAGATGATATTTATTGGTCATTGAACAAGAAATAAATACTAAATAAACAAAAAAAATATATACGAGAAAATAGCATGAGAATAACAGGCGGTAAGCTAAAAGGAAGACAAATTAAATGTCCTGACGGAATTATCAGACCGGCAATGGACAGAATGAGAGAATCAGTTTTTTCAATTCTCGGAGAC
Organism: Treponema sp.; assembly: GCA_024402565.1. Classification (GTDB taxonomy): domain Bacteria; phylum Spirochaetota; class Spirochaetia; order Treponematales; family Treponemataceae; genus Treponema_D. Next base: position 2,696 of record JAKSTM010000012.1, read on the forward strand.
CTGACAGGAAAATCCTGGTTAGATTTATTTTCAGGTTCCGGTACCATTGCATTGGAAGCTGTTTCTCGTGGTGCATCTCCTGTTGAATTATGTGAAAAAGATAAGATTAAAGTAAATACAGTTCTGGAAAACGTAAAAGTTGCTGAGACAGAATGCGGAGTCAGGATTCAATGCCATTTTATGCCAGTGGAATACTTCATTAAACGTTGCAAGACTCAGTTTGATTATATTTTCTTTGACCCGCCATTCCCTTACAAATATCATGAACAACTTATACTACAAGCGGATCAGAATGGTTTATTAAAAGAAACCGGCACAATACTGGTTCACCGACCGGAAGAACACGCAATGCCAGACACAATTGGAAAATTAAAACGAACCGACCAGAGAATTTACGGCCGATCCATTGTTGATTTTTATACATATGAATCAGGAGGTAGTGAATCAAGTGTCTGATAAAAAGTCTGATATTAAGGATATCATTGCTGAAAAGCAGGATACAATTCCGGAAGGCTTTATTAAGGTAACTGATAATCCGGTTCAAGGATTAAGTTCAGAACAAAAAGCAATTCTGAACAGAAAGGCAAATGTAATGTTCAATAACGGAAACATTGAAGACGCCAGAAGAATCTATATCACAACAGGTTATTCGGACGGACTGACTAGAGTTGGAGATCATTACATGGATGAGAACGAAAGTTTGAAAGCACTAAAACAATATACTCTTGCACATAACGCAAGAAAAGCTGAATCAATTTACAGCGATATAGCTAAAGTGATTTCAACTTTACTGAAAGAAAATGATTAGAATAAGTAATTAAGAAAAAAAAATATATAAAAAAAGGAAGAATGCTATGTTTGGATTTAAAAAGATGGACGTATCGGAAAATTTATCGGTGACAGAAAATTCAATTGAATCAGACGAAATGAGAACATCTGATGTTCAGGAAATCTATCTTCCTGATGACATTAAGGCCTCAGATACGGGAAATGAAGAATTAGACGAAAAAATTTCAGAATTGTCTAAACTGGGATATCAATTTCTGAAAGAAGGAAATACAGAAGACTCTATTAATTCTTTCAATGAAGTTCTGGAAATTGACCCTAACAATAACTATGCCCTGGTTGGTCTTGGTGATGCAATGAGAAAAAATCATGACTATGCAAAATCAATTGAATATTACAACCGTTGTCTGGAATTCCATGAAAATAATAATTATGCCCTCTTTGGACTCGCAGACTGTTATAAAGCATTAAATCAATTTACAAAGGCTATTCAGATTTGGGAACAGTATCTTAAACATGACGAAAAAAACATTACCGTCCTGACACGAGTTGCAGATGCATATAGAAAAATCAGAATTTTCAAACGTTCTAAAGATATTTACCTTAAAGTTCTGGAACTGGAGAACACAAATCCATATGCATTAATTGGACTTGGTCATCTTCATTACGATTACAAAGAATATAAAGAAGCACTTCATTATTGGACCAGAATGTATAATCAGAATCAGGATTCCTGCGATATCAGAGTTCTGACTTCTCTTGGTAACTGTCATAGAAAACTTAAAACTTATGCTGATGGTATTCCATATTTTAACAAGGCATTGGAAAGAGACCCTGTAAATTTCTATGCCCTCTTTGGTATGGCGGACTGTTATCGCGGATTAAACCGTCAGAAAGAATCAATTTATTTCTGGAACAAAATTCTGGACATAGACCCAGAAAACAAAGTTATCCTTACTCGTGCAGGCGATGCTTATAGAAATATCGGCGAATTCGACAAAGCTAAGGAATATTACGAAAAAGCTTTGGATATTGATTTTGATATTTACGCCGCAATTGGACTTGCCCTTCTTTGTAAAGATGAAGGTAAATATGATGAAGCCATTACAAGACTTCAGAGCCTGATTAGAGATGACAGAAAAAATTACCGTCTTTATGTAGACCTTGCAGAATGTTATCTTAAGATGAACAGAAAAGCTGATGCCATCGCTACACTGGAGGAATTCCAGAAAAGCGGAATCAAGAGCCAGGCTGTAAATGACTTAATGGATAGAATTAAATGAGCCAGATTGTACTAACAGGATTATTACCTCAAGAAATTACTGAAAACTTGGGACTTAAAGAAAAATTCCGAGGAAAACAGATTTTTAAGTGGATTGGAAGTGGAGTAAAAACTTTTGATGAAATGACCAATCTCAGTAAAAATCTTCGGGAAGAGATTTCTTCAAAAGCAGTTATTCGAACATCAGTTGTTTCAAATGTACTAGAAGATCCTGACGGTACGATCAAACTCCAGATTACCCTTCAAGATGGTAATGCTGTAGAAACAGTTCTCTTAACAGACAAAGAAGACAGAAAAACGGCTTGCGTTTCATGTCAGGCAGGATGCGCAATGAAATGTGCCTTCTGCCAGACAGGTACTCTTGGACTTTCACGAAACCTGACACCTGCAGAAATTGTGGAGCAGTTTCTTTATCTGGAAGAAAAAGCAGGTCCTTTGGATAATATTGTATTCATGGGTATGGGTGAACCTATGCAAAATCTGGATGGAATCAGAAAAGCTATAGAAATTCTCTGTAGTCCTGACGGACGAGCACTTTCAAAAAAACGAATTACCCTTTCCACATCTGGAATCATCAAAGGCATTTATGACCTTGCAGACAATGGACCTCATATCCGCCTGGCAGTTTCACTGACAACAGCAGATGAAGATTTAAGAAAAGAATTGATGCCTGTTACAATCGGAAACAGTTTAAAAGAATTACGAGAAGCAATTTCCTATTATGCAGAAAAAAGTGGAAAACGAGTTACTCTTGAAGCAGCCCTTCTCCACGACAAAAACACCACAGAAGAAAGCGCAAAAAATATGATTGAATTTGCCAGGGGAATTGATGTAAACATCAATCTGATTCCATGGAATCCTGTTGCAACCCTTCCTTTCACTGAACCTGGTTCAAACGAAGTTCATAGATTCGTAGAACGGCTGGAAAAAGCCGGATTAAACGTCACATTAAGAACAAAACGTGGAAGAAAAATTGGAGGAGCTTGCGGCCAGCTTGGAGTTGCAAAAAAATAACCGCTTTCTAAAAAGAAAGCGGTTTATCCTAAACATGGCGGCGAATGCCATCAAACTTTATTTCCCATAAAAACAATCCCGTTGGAGGAGCAGTAACCCCTGCTAAAGTCCTATCTTTTGCATCAAGGATTTTTTTAAGGGCATCTGGTTCTGCATTGTTTTTATCAAGATTTACTATTGTACCTGTAAGTGTTCTGACCATTTTCCACAAAAATGCATTAGCTTCAATTTCAAAAACAAGTAGTTCCTTTCCAAAAATATCGTTTTGGAAAAAGAAATGAGCGTTATCTATATAACGGTTAGTGGAAAGACTCTGATCCCCACTAGCAGCAAAACTTGCACAATCCAGTTCTCCACGAAGACAGGAACACATAGCATTTAAACGTTCAAGATTTGGATTATAATTTTTAACATCCCATACATATCGGGTTTGACTTGCGGAAAGACCTTCGGAAAAATTGATAAAATAGCGATAACTCCTGGAAGTTGCTGAAAAGCGCGAGTTGAATTCTTCCGGTTTTTCACAGGCAGATACGATTCTAATATCTTCAGGAAGAAAAGCATTCAGGGCTCTTGGATAATTCTGCACAGGAATAGAATCTATAGGTGAAAAAAAATTAGCTGCCTGACCGAAAGCATGAACACCAGAATCTGTTCTCCCTGAACCATAAAGAGTTATTTTTGATTTATGAAATTTTTCAAGAGCCGCTTCAACATCTCCCTGAACAGTCCGCATTGGCTTTCCATCACAAGCCCTATCCTGTCGCTGCCAGCCGCAAAAATCTGTTCCGTCATAAGAGATAAGAAGTAAAATATTACGCATTAGATATCATCGTCCGCAACAACCTTGGAAAGGTTGTCATATAAATTTCTTGCATGTTCAAGAAGCGGTCCTGGTTTATTTTTTGAAGATTTTCCAAGTCCGAAAATACGTGCAATAGCAGTTTTTGATTCAGCAAGTTTTTTAAGCCTCAACTGCAAGTCTTCCTGCTGACCATATTTATATTCCAAAAGACCACAAAGATAAATAACTCCGTCCCAGCCATAGTTCTTATCCATATCTGGTCCCATATTTCCTAGAGTTGAACTTTTTTCAGTTCTTGCAGTTTCATTAATTACAGCCTGCTGATAAAAAAACAAAGCTTTTCTATAAAAAACTTCTGAAACATAATCATAATTATGATCCGCACATCTAAGATTCAATTCTTTACATAGCCAGGCAAGACGAAGAGAAATAATTCCCTGTTTAAGAGTTGGAAGAAGCTCTTCATTTACATCATTATATGTAAGCAAAGCCAGATAATACATTGCTACACCATCAAAAAGTGTACGTTCATGCTTCAGGTTAAAATATGGGAAGATTTCGTTAACAGCCGCTTTTCTTTTTTCCATATGCCCGAAAATCTTGTCTTCCATATCACGGTCTTTAATTTCTTTAAAATCGTTCCAGAAAAAAGCTGAATAACAGTTAGGACATGCCCCGATTTCATATATTAAAGGATATACACGACCATATTTTGCAGAAGGTTCAAAGTTTCTGTGAAGTTCATCTGTAAGGCTACCGGCAATCATTCGTCCCTGACCACTCATCATCACTTCATGATCAAAAGATTTTTTACAAATCGGACATGCACATTTTTCTTTTGCCCAGTAAGAAATAACTGGCTTTTTTGTTTCAGATTTAGTTTTTACTCCACTAACGGCCATAATCCCCTCACAGTTTTTCAATAACAACAAAAGCTACGGCATAGTCTTTTTCATGACTAATACTCAAATGAATACTACATTCACCACAACGCTTCTTCAATACTTTTTCGGCATTACCTGAAACATTTATGAATGGTTTTCCTTCTGAATCTTTTAACACATAAACTTCTTTTAGTGAAAAATCTTTAATTCCAGTGCCAAGAGCCTTTGAAAAAGCTTCTTTGGCAGAAAACCTGGCTGCATAATGCTGTAAAACTTTTCCTTCTTCAGGATTCCCTTCAGACGAAAACAGTTCCTCATCAGCAAAAAAACGATAAATTATTGAAGGATTTTCAACCCATTTTTTGAAGCGTTTTACTTCTGAAATATCAGTTCCGACTCCATAAATCATACTTATTAGTTAATTCCCTCTAAAGCTGTTGAAGAAACGGGAGCTGAATCATTCAAATCCTGAACATTTATAATTTGCGGAACTTTTTCTAAAGTTACTTTCCATACACTTGATGACTGTTCAAGAACAAGAATATCTGACGGTAAATCAAAAACTACCGGAAATTCATAAATCCCAGGTTCAGTCACAGATATAAGGTTAATCCTGCTGATTAACGTAGATGGAGTAATATTTTCAAGAAGCAAAAAAGGTCCAGAAAGATTAACAGTTAACTCTTCAGAAACAGAAGAAACTGTTAATTCTGGATTAATATTTTGAATAATCGGTTTTACTCCTGTTACTACTTTTTCCGAAATCAAAGGTTCGATAACTACATTCACATTAATGATATCCTGACTTGTAACAGTAATCTTTTTATTTGTGTTATGAAGCTTTACTGTCAAATCTTTAGTATCTGATAATCCTTCAAGAGAAATAACATCCGTAGTGATAAACGATGTATTTTTAATTATAGACTCAGGACCTGAGATTTGAACAATATCAGGCTGAACTTGAATATTCTGAACCTGATATCCATGCTTTACTTCACCAAGAGTTGGGACTCGAACAAAGGCAGCACCGGAAGATTTTTTTTCAACAACTACATGAATTTTTTCAGGTTTAATTTTGATTTCAAGTGGATCAATTGCAAGGAGTTCATCAGAAACTGTAAGCGAAACTGGTACATCATATTCGCCTGTTTCAGAAAGAAAGCTCAAATCAAGAACTGCTTTCAAATCTTCTGCATGAAAAGCCGTGGTAGACTGAGTTTTTACAAAAACCTTAACTGATGGCTGAACTGTTTCTTTCAGAACAACTCCACCAGATTGTTCAAGAGAAAGAGGAATAACAATAGTCTGTTTTTCCACAAGTGAAATCTGATAAAAAAGATAAAGGAAAAGAGCCACAACAAAACAAAGAATTTTTGTTGGCCAGTTCTCTATAATTTTATTAAGAAATGAATTTACTTTCATCGATAGTGTCCTCCAAATTATTAGCGTCAGGAGGTAACTCCAGAAGATATTCCAGAGTCTTTTTTAACTCTAATGGTGTAAGGTCATAATGAAGTTCTGAATCATAAGCAAGACTAATAGCCCCTGTCTCTTCAGAAACAATAAGTACTACAGCATCAGAAACTTCAGAAAGACCAAGTCCTGCTCTATGTCGTGTACCAAAAGTTTTCTTAATATCAAACTGTTCTGAAAGAGGTAAAAAGCAACCAGCAGCAAGAATCTTTCCATTCTGGATAAAACAGGCCGCATCATGAAGTGGAGAGTCATAGGAGTAAATTGTAACTAAAAGAGCTGAAGAAACATCAGCATTAAGAATAGTTCCAGTTCCCATAATATCATCATGTTTAGTCTGTCTAAGAAAAACAGCAAGCATTCCGCGTCTCTGTTTTGCAAGCATATCGGCTGCGGTTAACACAGCATCTACATAAGAATGTTTTGAACGGGATCCAAATGCAAACCATCGGCTTTGTCCCAGTTTCAAAAAAAGCTTACGAATTTCCGGCTGGAAAATAACGGCAAAACACATAAGAAGCCCTGGCGCTATAAAATTCATAAGCCACAAAAGTGTCTGAAGTCGGAAGATTTCAGCAACTGCATAAGCTATGGCAATGATTACCAGGGCCTTAATTACCTGAATACCATTTGTTTTAGAAAGGAGAACATAAGCCTTGTACAGGATAAAAGTAAGGATACCTACATCCAGTACAGGGCGGAGAATATTGAAAACTGTTGAAAGAGCTTCAAAAGTATACATTCAATTTTTTCCAGATTACTTTCTATTTGCTATCAACGATATATTAGCAACGCTAAATTAGCAGCTATCTGCCAATAATATTAACTGTTCTAAGAATATCCCCGAATACACCGGCAGCGGTAACACCAGCACCTGCACCGTATCCGCGAACAGTAAGAGGAATTGGTGAGTAACGTTCTGTATAGAATACAAATGCGTTTTCACCACCGCGTACACCGTAAAGAGGATCATCAGCTGTTACTTCAATCATACCGACAGATACTTTTCCGTCTTTGATTGTAGCACCCATGCGGAGAACTTTTCCTTCTTTTTTAAGATCGGCAATTTTCTTTGCAAAGTAATCATCAACTTTAGGAAGATTTGCCATGAATTCATCAACAGTACCTGTTGAATCGAAATCTTCAGGGAATACTTTGTACATTGTGATGTCAGAAAGTTCAATATCCATTCCGCTTTCGCGTGAAATGATAAGTGCTTTACGTGCAACGTCCATTCCGTTCAGGTCATCGCGTGGGTCCGGTTCTGTATAACGAAGTTCTTTTGCTTCTTTAACAGCCTGGCTGAAAGAAACACCTTCGTCCAGTTTTCCGAAAATGTAAGAAAGCGAACCTGACATGATTCCGTTGAAGCTTGAAAGCTTGTCACCTGAGCGATAAAGATTCTGCAGAGTATCAATAATTGGAAGACCTGCACCTACGTTTGTTTCGTAAAGGAACTTGCGGTGCATTTTTGCTGCTGTTTCACGAATGCTTCTGTAGAAGTCGATATTCATAGAGTTAGCACGCTTGTTAGGTGTTGCAATAGACATACCGGCTTTAATCAGGTCAAGGTAACGTTCAGGAAGATCGTAACTTGCTGTACAGTCAACGAATACAGGATTCAGAGGTTTTACGCGCTGAACAAATTTGATGATTTCATCAACATTGTTGTCCGAAGAAACGAATTTGATTTCAGGATTCTTCATCATTTCACGCCAGTTAGAAAGATCAATTCCTTCTTCGTTCAGAGTCATACCATCAATAGTTGTGATACACATAACTTTGATGTCGATATTTTCTTCAAGAAGTTTGTCGTGCTGGGCAGCAATCTGATCGATAAGTGTACCACCGATTGTACCGGCACCAAATGCAAATACTTCGATTGATTTTGCTGTGTTAAAGAAGAATCTGTTGATTACGCGAACAGCAGTGTCACCCATATCTCCACGGATAACGCTTGAAATACAGCGTTCTGAAGATCCCTGTGCAATAGCCAGGTTATTGATATCCTGAGAAGCAAGAGCGTCAAAGAACTTTTCTGCAATACCGCGGTTCTGGATCATTCCGTCACCTACTACAGAAACGATTGCGCAGTCATTGTCAACTTCGATTGGATTGATAAGTCCTTCTGCAATTTCAAGACCAAGTTCACGGTTCAGAACATCCTGAACTTTGTTAGATTCTGAATCACGTACACAGAAAGAAATTGTGTATTCAGATGATGACTGTGTGATAAGAAGGATTGAAATATTTGCCTGTCCTACGCTAGCAAAAATGCGGCTTGCCATACCGGTGCGTCCCTTCATTCCTGTTCCTGAAACAGAAACCATTGCAACTTTCTTGAGACAAGAAATACCGCATACAGGAGATTTTCTTTCGTATGGACCTTTACCGATACGTGTTCCGCGTGCTGAAGGATTGTGACTATTCAGACTCCAGGCTTCAATTCCTTTTGCCTGAAGAGGTGCCAAAGTTTTTGGATGGAGAACTTTTGAACCGAAGAAAGAAAGTTCCATTGCTTCTTCATAAGTCATGTCATCAACAAGAACAGCATCCTTTACGATACGTGGGTCAGCTGTGAATACACCGTCAACGTCAGTCCAGAATTCTACACGTTTTACACCAAGTGAAGCACCGATGATTGCTGCACTGAAGTCAGAACCGTTGCGACCAAGGAGTCCCATTACAGGTTCATAACCTGTTCCGCGTGTCCATGAACAGATGAATCCTGGGAACAGAAGAATACGTGTCTGAGTTTCGCGTTCACCGTCACGGAAAGGACGACATGCATCTGCACATTTTGCGTAGTCTGCTTCACCTTCTCCCTGTTTTCCTGTTGTGAAAATAAACTTGCGTGAATCAAGAAGGATTACGCTCATACCTTTAGCAAGGAGAACAGCTTCCATAATTGGTGAAGAAAGAAGTTCGCCCATCCCCATAAGGCGGCAGTAAATTGTGTCAGGACATTCGCCGAATGCTGCAACGCCGTCAAGAAGTTTTGAAATTTCGTCAAAGTATGGATTAAGTTTTTCCATTACTTTATCTGCACTGAATCCAGAAAGCTTTGACTGGATTTCTGAACAGATATCAGAATGGATGCCTTTAAGTTCGTTTGTGAATTTAGTGGAAGGGGTCCCGGTTACACTGGCATCGATTGCAGCCTGAAGAGAGTTTGAAACTCCGGCTACTGCAGAAACAACAACTGAAAGTCTGTCTTCTTCTGCGCGTTTAATAATGATGTCACTTGAGTCCAGAATGCGGCGGGCATTTCCCATTGATGTTCCGCCAAATTTTAATGTAATCATAATTTACCCCTTTCAAAGTATTACAAATTTTAATTAAATAATTTTAACGGAAAATCAGAAAAGAATAAAGATATGCAGAAAAACTGAAAAGTACTTCGCCAGAGAAGACACCATCCGTAAAATCAACTGGACCCTTCGACCTTTCGACCCTTCGACAAGCTCAGGGACCGCATATTCAGGGACCAAGCTCAATCACCGTTATTCACATAATAAAAAAAAGGGGCTGTAAAGCCCCTTTCTTCTATACCCTTTCTTCTATCTAATTAAGCTACTTACTAATTAAGCTACTTACTATTTTAGCTACCTAAGCTACTTAAGCCATTTAGCATTCATATCGAAATAATCACTTTTCAAATCAAAGGCAGGATGTTTTGTATCCTTATCACTGAGGTTAGGAACAAATTCTTCAGTAATCCCTGCTTCCGCCCAGATTTTATCCCATTCAATTCCGATTGCAGGATCATTCCACATGAGCCCGCCTTCGCCTTTTGGATCATAAAAATCTGTACATTTATAAGCAAAGGTTGCTGTTTCAGTCAGAACCATAAAACCATGTGCAAAACCTGCAGGAATATAGAACTGATTCTGCTTTTCTGAATCAAGAATTACTCCGTAATATTTTCCGAATGTAGGAGAATCTTTACGAATATCAACTGCCACGTCATAAACTTTTCCGCTTAATGCACGTACCAGTTTTCCCTGTGGATGCTGTGTCTGAAAATGAAGTCCGCGAAGAACACCTCTGGAAGAAAAACTCTGGTTATCCTGAACGAATTTCATAGTAAGGCCAGCTTCAAAGAAATCTTTTTCGCTGTAAGATTCAAAGAAATATCCGCGGGCATCACCAAAAACCTTTGGCTGAATTTCATAAAGACCTGGAAATTCAACGCCGTCGTTTGAAACACATTTATTAAAAGTAAAAGCCATAATTATCTCTCTGCAATAAATTTAAGATAACGGCCGTAATCTGTTTTGTAACCGGCTGCCATTTCCAGAACCTGATCTTTTGTAATCCATCCGTTATTGAAGGCAATTTCTTCAAGACAGCTTACATAAAGTCCCTGACGTTTCTGAATAGTTGCAATGAAGTTTGAAGCTTCAAGAAGTCCGTCGTATGTACCTGTATCGAGCCAGGCCATTCCTCGTCCAAGAAGTTCAACAGAAAGCTGGTCACGTTCCAGATATTCATTATTGATTGATGTGATTTCGATTTCACCGCGTGCAGAAGGTTTTACATTTGCTGCAATATCTACTACTTCTTTTGTGTAGAAGTAAAGACCTGGAACAGCATAATTTGATTTAGGCTCTGCAGGTTTTTCTTCAATACCAAGAACTTTTCCAGTTGAATCAAATTCTACAACACCATAAGCAGTTGGATCTGCAACCTGGTATCCGAAAATCACACTGCGATTCTGTTTTTCTACAGTTTCTTTTGCGCGTTTCAGTGTTGAAGTAAAACTCTGTCCATAGAAAATATTATCTCCAAGAACAAGGGCAGCACTGTCACCTGCAAGGAAATCTTTTCCGATGATGAAAGCATCAGCCAGTCCGCGAGGTTTATCCTGAACTTTATATTCCAGATGCATACCAAGCCATGAACCGTCTCCAAAAAGCTCTTCAAAGACAGGAAGATCACGTGGTGTAGAAATAATCAGAACTTCACGAATCCCAGCCAGCATAAGAACTGACATAGGATAGTAAATCATTGGTTTATCATAAAGAGGCAGAATCTGTTTTGATACTGCTTTTGTAATCGGATAAAGGCGTGTTCCTGAACCGCCTGCAAGAATAATTCCTTTCATATTATATATTTCCTATCTTCCCTGTTCTGTGTAGTTTTTACTGATCCAATTTTTGTAGTCACCACTAAGAATATGGTTCAGCCATTCTGTATTGGCAAGGTACCAGTCTACAGTTTCTGCAAGACCTTCTTCGAAAGTCATTTTACGTTCCCATCCAAGTTCTGTTTTGATTTTTGTACAATCGATGGCATAACGTTTATCGTGACCTGCACGGTCTGTTACATGAGTAATTGTTTTTTCTACTTCGTCTACAGTTTTTCCTGTTCTGGCTGCTGTAAGTTCAATTACCTTATGGAGAAGCTTAATATTCTGCCATTCATTTTCGCCACCAATGTTATATTTTTCACCAGTGCGTCCATTTTTCAGAATAAGCCATACGGCACGGTTATGATCTTCTACATAAATCCAGTCGCGGATATTGTCACCTTTTCCGTAAACAGGAAGATTCTTTCCATCACGAATATTTGAAATCATAAGTGGAAGGAGTTTTTCAGGGAACTGATATGGACCGTAGTTGTTTGTACAGTTTGAAAGAGTAATTGGCATTCCGTAAGTGTGGAAGTAAGCCATTACGATATGATCTGAACTTGCTTTTGAGCTTGAGTAAGGTGAACGTGGATCATATGGTGTATCTTCGCGGAAATAACCTGTTTCACCAAGTGAGCCGTATACTTCATCAGTAGAAATGTGATGGAAAAGAACTCCGTCACGCCATGTACCGTCTGCACTTCTCCAGAAATTTCTGGCTACATCCAGCATTGTGAATGTTCCCATAACATTTGTACGAATAAATGTTTCAGGTCCAAGAATCGAACGGTCAACATGACTTTCTGCTGCAAAATGAACAACAGTATCGATGTCATACTGTTTGAAAATACGTTCAATCTGTTCACGGTCACAGATATCTACTTTTTCAAAAAAGTAACGTGTTCCACCAAATTTTTCTTCGATGTCTTTAAGAGATTCAAGATTTCCGGCATAAGTTAAAGAGTCTACATTTACTACTGTTCCTTCAAACCCTGCATCATTGAAAAGATCTCCTTTTGCTGATGACTGACCGAAAAGATAATGAATAAAATTTGAACCGATAAAGCCAGCTCCACCTGTTACCAAAATATTTTTAAGTTTGCGCAATTTCTTCTCCTTTTATAAAAAAAACGGATAACCTTATAGATTATCCGTTTTTTTCAGCGATTTTTCAAGGTGTTATTCCATTACCCACCAGTCAAGTTCCAGGCCATTTGAGAATACAAAATAAACATCATGTATTCCATTTTCGTATGAACCCAGATTTGAAACAATTTCCGAAAAGTCCAAAGAATCAATTTTTACAGAAGCCAATGGTTCAGTATCGGAAATTCTATTTGAATCAAGATAAATATTCAGAGTACCAGTACCTTTAGCCATGATACGGATTTTTTCTGCCTTCTTAGAAAAATCTGCCTGTTTAAGCAAAGTCCATCCACCAATTGTATCCTGGGTTGTTGCCTGAACAGAAATAGTATCTTTTCCCTGGTATGTTTTATATTTAAAACCTGAACCTGTCGAAAGAGTTTCAAAACCAGTCTGAACAAAAGGAGAAGGATTTTTTATCTGATCAACCCCTTTTCTAGTTCCCTTACATTTAGAAATCTTTCCTGTAGATTCATCAATTTCAAGTTCATCAATATTTATATTTCGACAGTCACCTTTTACATTAAACTTAGTATGTAAATCATGTGCCTGATAAATCATATAATATTTTCCATTATATTTTTCTATATGGGAATGGTTGTTTCCGCCACCAAGTCCGTAAGTTCCTGTATTTGCAAAGAAAGAACCACCATTAACCCAGGATTCAGGAACTAAAGGAGTTTTACTTGTCATATAACACATTTCTGCCTGTGGCTGGATATCCCATGCAGAACAATATGAAAGAATATAAGTTCCCTTTACATAATTCAGTTCATTAGCTTCAAAATGATTTGGAGTATCAGGAAGTGCTACTATTCCTGTTTCCATATCAAGGCTAACCATATCTTTACCAAGTTTTGCAATTTTACAGTTATTGTGTCCAGGTCCACCACCAAAAGAAATATAACCGTCGCCTTTATCATCAATGCAAACACCAGGGTCAAAAAGCCAGTCACATTTTCCAAGACCTTTTACACTACGACTGATAAGGGCTTTCCCGATAGGATCTGTCCATGGACCAAGAGGTGAAGTTGCTGTTAAAACTCCAATCCCATTTCCACTGTTTGCGAAATATAGATAAAAATGAGTCAGGCCGTCTTCTTCTTTACGAGAAACAATTGAAGGTGCCCAGGAATTTCCTGCCCAGCGAGCAATCTGCCCTACTTTGATTTCTCCATGAAAAGTCCAGTTTGCCATATCATCAGTAGACATGACTGCCAGAGTATTTATGTATCCATAGTTTACCTCTTCATCGGCTTTAAGGTTCTGATACATCTGATGATCATTTGTACCATAAACATAAAGTCTTCCGTCATAAACTACAGCCGTTGGGTCGGCACAATAAAAGTTCGGTAAAAGCGGGTTATTGTCATTAACGGGCTTTGAAACAAAATTGGAAATTGTATTAATCATAAATGAATCTACCTTGGTTCCTTTTTGTGTAGAAGAAGCACAGGAAACCGATGTTACTAATATTATTGATAATGCAGCAAAAACTGCCCCATTAAAAATATGTCTTTTCATAGTTAAACGTTTAACCTAAAATCAGATTTTTTTCTATACGTAAAAAGCCTTATTAGAACTTTAAATTTTAAAATCATCCTCAATTTCAAAAACTTTATTCTTTCCATCAATCGGAACAGCAAGCCTTGTTGAATATAATTGCAGATTTTTTATCTTATAAACTTTTTTAAAAAGCTTATTAAGTTTAAAATTTCCATGGGTATCATCACCAATAATAGGACAATTATTTTTAGAAAGATGAATACGAATCTGATGCATTCGACCTGTTTGAAGTTCAAGACTTATTTTTGAAACTTTTATATTCTGGCTTTTTTCACCTTCTTCAGACTGAGTTACTACAGACACATCGAATTCTTCAAGAACCTGATAATTTGTAACTGCAACTTTATTTTCCCCATGCTGAATAACAGTATCGTTTATTACACCCTTCTTTTTTGAAAGGGATCCGAAACAATATGCGGTATAAGTTTTTTGGACCTGTTTAGAAGAAATAAGTTTTGTCCATTTTGAGGCAGCCTGTGGAGTTTTTGCAACAATCATTAATCCTGCTGTATCTTTATCAAGACGGTGAACAAGATGAACCTTCTGTCCCACTTGTTTTGCAAATTCTTCGTCTAAAGGATGTGATATTCCCGAACCTCCCTGAACCGCAACTCCGGAAGGTTTATTAATAATGTAGATTTCTTCATTTTCGTATAAAACAGGAACTTGAGTCATACGATAATTTTAATATATAAGGAGAAAATAATGAAGAAACCTGTCCTTTTTTTTATTACACTTTTAACCGCTGGAATCTTATTTGCCGACATAATGGCCGACAAGAAACTGAACTTTTCGCTTGATATTCCTGAAGGTTTTAATGTTGTTCAGGCAGATGAAAAAAATTATTCCTATCACTTCAAACATCCAGAGATTCCTGTCCAGTTCATCTTAAAAGTTCAGGAAAAAAGCAATTCTTCAGCATTTGATATTCTGGAAACATCGATGACAAAACTGAAAGCAAAAGCTTCTTATGATCAGGTTCAGTGGGAAGGAATTTTGTGTTCGATTTCATCCTTTGACATGACTCTGGATTCTGACTATAAAGGCTGGAGTGTATGTGCTCCACTGGAGCAAGAAGATGCATTCATCACACTTATTGCTTATTCTACAAAAGATACTTTCGACAGATGCCAGCAGTTTATTATTTCCATTTTAAATTCCCTGACAATTTCTGCAGAAACTTCTGAAAACCCTGGAATATTTCTGGCTTATGCTTTTCCAAAAGAAGGAAAAAAAACTGTCAGTATAAATGTGGGAGGGAAAAAATTTAACACTTATATAGATAAATCAGACGAAGAAGCAAGTCAGTTTCTGGTGGACCTGGAATTCAGTGTACTTAAACTTTATGCAAACCATGCTTTATGGAAAGAAGCCTGGCAAAGATACTATCGCCTCGTCTTCCGTGATAATTACGGAAGGCTTTCGAATCCCGCAAAAGACTTTTACCAGGTAATATTTCCGGAAGCAAAAAAAGCCAGACCGGAAGATCCTGAAACTGAATATCTTTCAAGATTATTAAGCTGGGTTCAGAATTTTAAATACGAAAGACATCAGACGAATGCATCATCGGATTTAACTCCACCAGTTATGGCACTTTGTGGAGACGGAAATGACTGCGATTCCAGAAGTCTCCTTATGTGTTGTCTTTTACAGCATACAGGCATAGATTCCATTCTCCTGATTTCACGGGAATACAGCCATGCAATGTGTGCGTTTGCAGTAAATGGACAGGGCCAGACTTTTGAAACAGATTACGGAAGTTATTTAATGTGTGAAACAACAGCTAAAGTTACTCCCGGAATGATTGCCCAAGACCACGCGGACAGAAGCAAATGGATTGTTGTGGAATAAATAATAAGTAATAAGTAATAAGTAATAAATAATAAGTAATAAATAGAAAAAAAAACTCTGGGAGACCCAGAGTTTTTTTTATTTTTAGCGTATTGTAATTTTATGATTAGCCGAGAAGGAGTTCATAAACTTCGCGTTCAGTTTGAGCATTGAGCATTTTTTCGCGGAGTTCTGAACTTTTCAGCATTCCTGAAAAATGAGAAATTGTTTTCAGGTAGTATGAATGCTGGTTGTAAGCTGCTGCAATCATAAAGAGAAGCTGAACCGGTACATCATCAATAGACTGATAGTCTTCTACAGGCTTTTTACAAACTCCAACAGCCATAACAAGGTCTGTTACGGAAGAAAGACGAACGTGAGGAATTGCAATACCACGTCCGATTGCTGTAGACATAAGGTCTTCACGGTTCATGATTTCCTGTGTAAGTTCCTGAGCGTTCTTAACCTGAGGAGCTGTAGAAAGAACATCTGCAAGCTGTGTAAGAGCATCTCTTTTTGAAGTATGATTTATAAAAATAACGCGGTCAGGCGAAAGAATATTTTTTACCTGAACTACTGTTTCATTCTGTTTCTGAAGATCTGATGAAAGGCGTGCATTTACCCAGTTTTCAACTTCTGTTTTCTTAAAACGCCAGACTGTTCCGATTTTACCAGCAGGAATTTCCCCTTTCTGTGCCCAATCGTAAACTGTTCTTTCTGATACACGAAGGTATTTTGCTACTTCTTCTATAGTAAGAATCTCTCCAAGGATATCTCCTTCCATCACTTTCCCCTTAAATTTGTAAAACTTTTGAAATCTTTACTGTATTTTGCATCCTTTGCGGTTATTTGTCAAGAATTTATTTTTACTATCATTTTATTACTATTTTAGAACAGTAATTGAGAATGCAAACAAAATTTGATAAAATTAATATGTTTTATTATATTAAAATCACAAAGATACTATTTACACCATTTACATACCGTTTTCACATACACATATCATGAATTGTGCATTGTGAATTATGCATTGTGAATTGTGAACTGGAGTTATATATGGCATTGCTTGATGTTCAAAACGTTTTTTCAGGTGTAGAAGACAAAGAAATCCTTCATGGACTTAACCTTCAGATAAATCCTGGCGAAGTTCATGTTTTGATGGGACCAAACGGGGCCGGAAAATCTTCCCTTGGTAATACTCTTATGGGAAATCCAGTTTATAAAATGACTTCAGGAAAAATCATTTTTGACGGAGAAGATATTTCTGACTACTCAACAGACAAGCGTGCTAAAGCAGGTCTTTTCATGAGTTTCCAGGCACCTCTTGAAGTACCGGGAATCTCTCTTGAAAGCTTTATCCGTGCTTCACTCCAGAACAAAACAGGAGAACACGTAAAACTTTTCCAGTTCCAGAAAGAACTGAAACGCTGCATGGAAATCCTGAATATGGACGAATCTTATGCAAAACGTGACCTGAATGTAGGTTTCTCCGGAGGAGAACGTAAGAAGAGCGAAATCCTCCAGCTTCTTATGCTTAAACCAAAACTTGCCATTCTTGATGAAACAGACTCAGGTCTTGACGTTGATGCTGTACGCACTGTTTCCAAAGGAATTGAAGAATACATGAAATCTGTAGGCGGATCCCTTCTGATTATCACCCACTCTACAAAAATCCTTGAAGCTCTTAAAGTTGATTACACTCACATCCTGGTAAAAGGACAGATTATTAAAACTGGTGACGGAAGTCTTGTTCAGGAAATCAACGAAAAAGGATTTGAAGCTTACCTGGGAAAATAACATGGCAAATAACGAAAAAACTGATGTAAAAGACATTGACCGTTCTCTTTACGACTTCCGTTACGAAGAAAATGACAAAGACTATTACCGCATGGAATCTGGCCTTACACCGGAAATCGTAATGAAACTTTCGGAAGAAAAAGGTGACCCGGAATGGATGAAGGAATTCCGTCTTAAGTCCCTTGAAGTATATAACCAGCTCCGCACTCCTGAATGGGGTCCTGATATTTCTGAACTTCACATGGAAAACATTGCCACATATGTTAAACCAAAAACTGACATGGCAAATACATGGGAAAACGTTCCTGACGAAATCAAGGAATCTTTTGAAAAACTTGGTATTCCTGAAGCAGAACGTAAAAGCCTTGCCGGGGTCGGTGCACAGTTCGACTCGGAACTTGTTTACCACAATGTACAGGACGAAGTTCTTAAGCAGGGAGTTATTTACCTTGGTTTTGAAGAAGCCCTTAAAAGCGAAGAATGGGGACCAATGGTAAAAGAGTACTTTATGACTCTTGTTACTCCAAAAGACCACAAATTTGCAGCTCTTCACGGCGCTGTATGGTCAGGAGGATCATTTGTATATGTTCCTAAAGGAGTTCATCTTTCCTTCCCTCTTCAGTCATATTTCCGTCTGAATGCAAAAGGAGCCGGACAGTTTGAACACACTCTTATCATCGTAGATGAAGGTGCTGACCTCCACTTTATTGAAGGATGTTCTGCTCCAAAATACAATGTTGCAAACCTTCACGCAGGCTGTGTTGAACTTTTCGTAAAGAAAGGTGCACACCTCCGCTATTCGACAATCGAAAACTGGTCAAAGAACATGTACAACCTGAACACAAAACGTGCAAAGGTTGAAGAAGATGCTTCAATCGAATGGGTTTCGGGAAGTTTCGGAAGCCATGTTTCATACCTTTACCCTGAAAGCGACCTGATCGGTAAAAATGCAAGAAGTGAATTTACAGGCGTAACCTTTGCCGGAAACGGACAGAACCTGGACACAGGTGCAAAAATGGTTCACCTGGCACCGAACACAAAATCGGTAATCACAACAAAGTCCATTTCAAAAGGCGGCGGAACTTCCATTTACCGCTCAGCAGTCTATATCGCTAAAAATGCCGAAAACTCAAAAGCTTCTGTAAGCTGTCAGAGCCTTATGCTGGACTCAGAAAGCCGCTCAGATACAATTCCTGCAATGCAGGTTATGAACGATTCAAGCGACGTTGGACACGAAGCAAAAATCGGACGCATTTCAAACGATGCAGTTTTCTACCTGATGAGCCGCGGTATTCCTGAAGACGAAGCCAAGAGCATGATTGTTTCGGGCTTTGCAAATCCTGTAAGCAAGGAACTTCCTCTGGAATATGCAGTTGAAATGAATAACCTTATCAGACTTGAAATGAAGGGGGCCATGTAATAATTAATAATTAATAATTAATAATTAATAATTAATAATTAATAATTAATAATTTATTGGTAATAGATATGATATTTAATAGAACACCGGCCGAAACCTGGACTTGGCTTAAGATGAATAAAGCCCTCATAAAAGACGATGACATTCTGAATGAGGAAATCATTTTTGATAAAGCTGAATATGAAATTCTCTCAAAACCAGACTCTGTAAAAATCATTAAGAATAATGAATTCAAAACAGCGCTTCCGGTTCCTTTTTCTGCGGTTTTTGCTAAAACAAGCGAACTTGGAATCCAGTACAAGGAAGTTAAAGAACCTGAAGCTTGCGCATTTGATGAAAGCAATGCCGAAACTCTTGTTCTTGAGGCTTCAAAAAAAGAAACAGTTCCTGTTGTTATCAATGTAAATGCAAAAGGAAAATGTGTTTCAGAACAGATTATTCACGCCCTTCCTGACTCAGAAGTTACAGTTATTCTTGTAACAGAAAGCAAAGAAAATGACGGCGTTACCCTGATCCGCACAAAGTGCTATGCCGAAGAAAATGCAAAGATTCACCTTTGCAAAGTGCAGCTTCTTCCTTACGGATTCTATCACATTGATTCAACAGAAAACGTATGCGGCGAAAACGCAAAAGTTGAATATACAGAACTTCAGCTTGGAGCTGCTTCTGTTATTACAGGAGCATACACAAATCTTTCTGAATACAAAGCTTCTTACAAAAGTGATACAGCTTATTACCGCAAGGGAAACCAGAAAATCGACATGAACTATGTCTGTGCCCACAGCCCTAAAGGAAAAAAATCAGAATGTTCAATGGCAGTTGCCGGAACACTGGTTGATGAAGCACAGAAAACATATCGCGGAACAATCGACTTTAAGCGCGGCTGTGCCGGAGCAAAAGGAAACGAAACAGAAGAAACTCTGCTTCTTTCTCCAAAAGCCGTGAACCGTTCGGTTCCTATGATTCTTTGTGATGAAGAAGATGTTGAAGGTGAACACGGTGCCACAATCGGTCGCCTGAATGACGACATGCTTTTCTACATGGAAAGCCACGGCATTTCAGAAGAAGAAGCCTGCGCCCTTATGGCCCGCGCAAAAATCAATGCCGTAAGCGCAAAGATTCCAGATGAAAGCACCCGTCAAAAAATAGAAGATTTTATGAATTCATAAAAGACTAAGCATTTTTTTTACTCTACAAAATGAAAATGGGGCGCAGCGAATTGTGGGAAAGCGGCGTCCCGCAACGAAGTGAGGACCTACGCCGCTTACCCCACATATTCGCGTTGCGGGGCCCCATTTTCAAGTTAATGAATATTTATAAATGCTTAATATTTTTATAAAAACTATCATTTTGCACGATTTTTATTAAACGTTTTACTAAATTCCTATCATTTTGTAACAAATTAACTATACCCAAATCAAAGAACCTGCCTCATTATAATATTTAGAAAATCCAAAAAACTTATTGGAAACCACAACACTAAAAAAATTCTTAGGAGGAATTTATGAAAAAATTATTGGTTCTGGTAGCTGCACTGACAGTTCTCGTTTCACCAACTTTTGCAAAACCTAAAAAGGCAAAGAAAGCAAAAGCAAAAACAATCAAAGTAGGTATCATCAACAATGACCCTAACGAATCAGGATACCGCACAGCTAATGACCGCGACATGAAAGCTACTTTCACAAAAGAAAAAGGATACACAGCTTCTTTCGCATACTCACTTAAAAACGACGAACAGATTGCTGCTGCTCAGAAATTCATCCAGGATGAAGTAGACTACCTTCTTATTTCTGCTGCAGGAACTTCAGGATGGGATTCAGTTCTTAAAGATGCTAAAGATGCTGGCGTAAAAGTAATTCTTTTCGACCGCACAATCGATGCTGACGCTTCACTTTATGCTGCATCAATCGTTTCTGACATGGCTCAGGAAGGTGAAACAGCTGTTGCATGGCTGAAAGGTCAGAAAAAAGATGTTGTTAATGTAATCCACCTTCAGGGTGTTATGGGATCTGCAGCTCAGATCGGACGTTCAGGAGCTCTGGACAAAGAAATCGCTGCAAACGCAAACTGGAACATGGTTACACAGCAGACAGCTGAATGGAACGCAGAAAAAGCACAGCAGATTGTACAGGCTGTAATCGATGCTAAAAAACCATTCAACGTAATCTACGCTGAAAACGACGATATGGCTAAGGGTGCTGTAGCAGCTCTGGACAAAGCAAACATCTCTCACGGTGTTGGAAAAGACGTAATCGTTATGGGATTCGACTGCAACAAATGGGCTCTCCAGGAACTGAAAGCTGGAAACTGGAACTACGACGGACAGTGTAACCCATTCCAGGCATCTTACATCGTAAGCATCATCGAACAGCTCGAAAAAGGTCAGACAATTGCTAACAAAACAATTATCATGAAAGAAAAAGGATTCGACGCTGCAACAATCACAGACGACGATGTAAACAACTACGGTATCTAATACATAGTAGAATAATTCAGTAATTGGGGCTGCCCATAATATCCACTATTCTGGGCAGCCATTTTTTTTGACTTTTAATTTTTTTAAATTTTATAAAACGGAGGAAAACTTTGCAGAACGACGTTGTTTTACAAATGCGTGGCATTTCAAAGTTCTTTCCGGGCGTAAAAGCCCTGCAAAATGTTGATTTTACACTTCGTAAAGGTGAAATCCATGCCCTTATGGGAGAAAACGGGGCCGGAAAATCAACCTTAATTAAAGTACTTACAGGCGTTTACCAGAAAGATGCTGGGGAAGTAAAAATCGAAGACAAGCCTGTTTTAATTCGTTCTCCACAAGATGCTCAGAACGCGGGTATCTCAACTGTTTACCAGGAAATCACACTCTGTAACAACCTTACAGTTGCAGAAAACATATATATTGGTCGCACAAAAGGTGCATTCACAAACTGGAAAAAAATGAATGAAGAAGCTGGGAAAATTCTGGATGATCTTCAGATTCCATGTAAACCTGACCAGCAGCTTTCAAGTTGTTCCATTGCAGTTCAACAGATGGTTGCAATTGCACGCGCAGTTGATATGGAATGTAAAATCCTCATTCTTGATGAACCTACTTCATCCCTTGACGAACAGGAAGTTGCAAAACTTTTCAAACTTATGCTGAATCTTAAGGCAAAAGGCGTTGGAATTATTTTCGTAACACACTTCCTTGAACAGGTTTATGAAGTTTGTGACAGAATCACAGTTCTTCGTGACGGACAGCTTGTCGATGAATACCTTATTGCAGACTGTCCAAAAGTTGTGCTTGTTTCAAAAATGCTCGGTAAGGAACTTGACGGTCTTTCCAAAGTAAAAAAACCTGAAGGAGTTATTGAACACTCCCCTGATGAAGTTCCTGTCTACGAAGCTAAAGAACTTTCTGCAGTTTCACGAATCAAACCATTCGACATCAAAATCTTCAAAGGCGAAGTAAATGGATTTACAGGCCTTCTTGGTTCCGGTCGTTCCGAATGTGTCCGTGCCATTTTTGGTGCCGACAAAGTAACTTCAGGAAAGGTTAAAATTAATGGAAAAGATGTAAACATCAATAAACCAATTGATGCTATGAAAAACGGTATTTCATATCTTGCAGAAGACAGAAAACGTGACGGCATTGTTGGAGATCTTTCTGTTCGTGAGAATTTGATTCTGGCTTTACAGGTCCTTAAAGGAATGGGACGTCCTATTTCGAAGGCCCAGGCTAAAAAATTTACAGAAGAATACATTAAACTTCTGGATATCAAAACTGCTTCAACCGAAACTCCAATTAAATCACTTTCGGGAGGAAACCAGCAGAAAGTTATTCTTGCACGCTGGCTTCTGGCAAATCCTCAGTACCTTATTCTGGATGAACCAACTCGCGGTATTGATATCGGAACAAAACTTGAAATCCAGGATCTGGTACTGAAACTTGCAAAAGAAGGAAAATCCGTTACTTTCATTTCTTCAGAAATTGATGAAATGCTTCGCACTTGCTCACGGCTCACAGTTATGCGTGATCTTAAAGTAGTTGGTGAACTTAAGGGAGATGATCTTACTCAGACAAAGATCATGGAAACAATTGCAGGAGGAAACAAATAATGCCTACTCAAAAATTACCTACTAATGAAAACAAAGCTGCTTCATTTTTTAAAGGGCTTCTGCATAATCAGATTATTATTCCACTTGCTGCACTTCTGATTCTGATTGTTATTAACCTTATTGCAGATCCAAGCTTTTTCAAAATCACACTTGGTAAATCAAGCGCAGGTTACCCTGTTCTTTCAGGTTACCTTATTACGATTCTTGACTATGCATCAGAACTTGCAATCCTTGCAATCGGTATGACTCTTGTTACCGCGGCTTCCGGCGGACAAGATATTTCTGTTGGCTCATGTATTGCAATTGCAGGTTCCGTAATTCTTCGCGTTCTATGTGGAAACGCCGGTGCACACCCTGAAACAATGCAGCATTCAATTTTTCTTGCATTCTTCCTTGCACTTATCGTTTCTATGGCCTTCGGTGCTTTCAATGGTGTTCTGGTCGCATACTTCAAAATCCAGCCAATGATTGCAACACTTATTCTTTTTACAGCAGGACGTTCAATCGCGGCATGGATTAATCACAACGAACTTCCAATTATTAAAGATGCTGTTTTCAGTTACTTTGGAAACTTCATTCCAGGAATCGCCGTTCCAACACCAATTTTCATAGCACTTATCTGTATGCTGTTAATATGGCTTGTTCTTAAATTTACTACTCTTGGACTTTACTCTCAGTCAGTTGGAATTAACAGTGCATCATCAAGATTAAATGGAATTAATCCGGAACTCATTAAGCTGATTACCTACGTAATTATGGGTGCTTGTGTTGCAGTGGCAGGACTTATTAAAGTTTCTCGTATCCAGACCATCAACTATTCTGTTGTTGCTCTTGATATAGAAATGGATGCAATTCTTGCAGTTGCTTTAGGAGGAAACGCCCTTTCCGGTGGTAAGTTTAACATGTGGGCTTCTATTCTTGGCGCATACGTTATTCAGTTCCTTACAACTACACTTTATAAGTTCAATGTAAGTGCAGCAGCGCTTCCTGCATATAAAGCAATTGTTGTTATTTTACTTGTTGTTTTCAGTGCTCCAGTAGTTCGTGAAAAACTTAAGTCTTTGGGAAAGGAAATCTCAACAAAATTAAATAAGAAACCGGTTACAGTGGAGGCTAAATAATGAAAAACAAACTAAAACCACAGAAACCACTTACAAACAAAAAGAAGCTTTCGGATTCGAACCTTCTTCTTCTCATTACTATTTGTGTATTTGTAGTAATGTATCTCTTTGCAATAATTTTTCTTGGGAAAGGTTTCAGGAAGCCTCAGGGATTCTTCAATCTTTTGAACGATAATGCAGCGCTTATTATTCTTTCATGTGCTTTAAGTCTTGTAATGATTACAGGTGGAATTGATATTTCCGTTGGTACTCTTACAGCTTTAGTTTGTATGAGTTGTGCAGTCCACTTGGATAAACAAGGCGGAACAGTTGGAACCGCAATACTAATTGCTCTCGGAATTGGTTTAGCATTTGGTCTTGTTCAAGGTTTCTTAGTTGCATACCTTGATATTCAGCCTTTTATCGTTACTTTAGCGGGTATGTTCTTTGCAAAAGGTATGACCACTATTGTTAATGCTACACAGTTCAATGTTCAGCATGAAGGTTTCCAGGCTTTGAAAGCAACACGTATCCACGTTCCTTTTATGGGTTCCTACAACAAACTTGGAAACTGGGTTCCAGCTTACGTTGAAATCGGAGTAATAGTTGCAATCCTAATTGTAATCGGACTTTTTGCTCTTCTTAAATGGGGTAAACTTGGTCGTCATTTTTATGCAATTGGTGGAAATGCATACAGTGCAAACATGCTTGGAATCAATGTAAAGCGCACAAAATTTTTAGCTCATGTAATTTGTTCAGTATTGGCAGGAATTGGTGGATGGGTATACTTCATGCACGTTGGTTCTGGTTCTCCAAGCCATGCTGCGGGAGCTGAAATGAATGCTATCGCCTCTTCAATTATCGGTGGAACAATGCTTACTGGTGGTGTTGGTAACATAATCGGTACATTCTTCGGAGTAATTTCCCTTGCAACAATTAAGAGCATTGTTTCTTCACTTGGTCTTGATGAAGCATGGTGGACTAACATTACAGTTGCAGCAATGATTTGTATATTCCTTCTGGTTCAGAGCCTTGTTCTTTCAAGAAAAAATAAAGATTCAGTCTAAAAAAACTAAATAAGAAAACCTCCAAATATGTCTGCCTGATGTTTAAGAATTACTTAAGCATCAGGCTTTTTCATTTTTCGGAACTGAAGTGGAGAAAGACCATTTAATTTTTTAAATGAACGAATAAAATTCTCACAAGCAGTATACCCACATTCTTCGGCAATTTCGTTTACTGATTTCTCTGAATATTCCAAAAGATTTCGGGCTTTTTCGTTCAACAAATTCCTAACGTCATCAGCAGGTGCAATTCCAAAATGGTCTTTATAAAGATTTGTAAAATGACTTCTTGTAAGGCCAAAATCATCAGACATTAAGTTGACATTCCATTTTTCAGGATTCTGTTCCACTTTTTTTCTAAGGACGGAAAGCCTGAAATTTATTTCATTTTCCCTTTTTATTTTACTGCTAGAAAAACGCCTTATCTGTGCAAGTTCACTCATTACATTTGCACAAGCTAAACCAATGGAAGTACTTTGATCAGTTAATTTTTCTGTAAGAGCCCATGTTATGAATTTCATCTGTGTTTTATATGTTGAAGAAACATCTATATAAAAAACTTCATCAAAGGGAAGATCAACATTAAAGAAAAAATCATCATCAGCTTCAAACTTAATGTAATCATAAACCAGTTCACCTGATACCGCTTTATAAAATTGTGGAGTACCGGACTTATAGATAATACATGCATCACTTTCTGTTTGAATATTCTGATTATCCAGCTGCAAAATAACAGGACAGTAAAAATGGAGGAAAGTAAATTTTGTGGAAACGTGGGGGTGATCAAAGCAAAATCCAGGCTCTTCGTCTTTCTTGTAATAACCGCCCACTACATTGGCACTCATTCTTATATTTTATAATGGAAAAATCAATCGAGCAAATTTTTTATTAAACGTTTAACTGAAAATTATTTTACCTTTTCTTTATATTCAAATTTTTTATAGATTTGTGTATATTATAGGTATGGCAACAGAAAATAAATATCGCAAGGATTTCCCATTTTTTTCACAGAACCCGGAAAAGGGACTGGTTTATTTTGACAATGCAGCAACTACACACAGACCTTATCTTGTGATTGATGCCATGACTCACTTTCATGCAACACAAAACGCAAACCCTCTTCGTGGACTTTACACATTAAGTGAACGCGCTACAAAAGCCTATGAAGACGCACGTACAACAGTTGCAAATTTCCTTGGAGCTGCACGTTCAGAAGAAATCATTTTTACCAGAAATACATCCGAAAGTTTGAACCTTGTTGCCTACACCTGGGCAATGGACAACATAAAAGAAGGTGATGAAATCGTTGTTTCGATTATGGAACATCATTCAAACATCTGTCCATGGCAGATGGTCTGCAAAGCAAAAAATGCAGTTCTGAAATTTATGGAATGTGACAAGTATGGAAATCTTCCTGAATCAGAATTTGAAAAAATCACACCAAAAACAAAGATTGTTTCCTGCGGACATGTTTCAAATGTTCTTGGAATCACGAATCCTGTAAAAAAGCTTTCAGAAATTGCACACAAAAACGGTGCCATCATGGTAGTTGACGGTGCTCAAAGCGCTCCACATTTCCGTATCAACGTTCAGGAAATCGGGGCCGATTTCTATGCAATTTCTGGACATAAATTCGGCGGACCTATGGGAATCGGTGCCCTTTACGGCCGCTATGACCTTTTAGACAATATGAGTCCGTTTCTTCGTGGCGGAGAAATGATTGAATACGTAACACGTGAAGGTGCCACATGGGCAGAAGTTCCTCATAAATTCGAAGCGGGAACTGTAAATGCTTCTGGAGCTGTTGGAATGGCTGCAGCTATCCGTTACATTTCTTCAATCGGACTTGATAACATTGAAGCCCACTGTGATAAACTTGCAAAAATGATGATGGACGGAATGAAACAGATTCCTTACATCAACCTTATTGGAAATGAAGATCCTTTAAAACATTCCGGAATCGTTACCTTTACTGTAGACGGAGTTCACCCTCACGACATTGCAAGTCTTTTAAGTGATGAAAATATTGCAATCCGTGCTGGACACCACTGTGCACAGCCTCTTGGGAAATATCTTGGAATTCAGTCTTCTGCCCGCGCTTCAATGTACCTTTACAATACAGAAGATGAAGTTTCTTACTTCCTGGATAAAATTGCACAGGTCAGAAAATGGTCTGGTTATAAAGACTAAAGAAATTATAAATTATTACGGACACTTATTATGGATACAAAAGAACTTTACCGCGAAATTTTAAACGAACATAACATCAATCCTATTCATAAAAAAGATATGACATCTCCTTCCCTCACCTGTAACGGCGTGAACCCGTCTTGTGGAGACGAAATTACACTAAACATCAAATTTGATGATGCGGGAGAAAAGGTTGTGGACGCCAGCTTTACAGGAAGCGGATGTGCTATCAGTCAGGCTTCAGTCGATATGATGGCTGAACTTGTAATCGGAAAAACAAAAGAAGAAGCATTAAAACTTGCCGATATTTTTGACCGCATGATTAAAGGTACTGTATCTGATGAAGAGCTTGAAAATCTGGACGAAGCTGCCGCTCTTCAGGATATTTCCCACATGCCTGCCCGTGTAAAATGCGCAATGCTTGGCTGGCGCACAATGAAAGAAATGCTTGGAGTAAAGTAAATATTTCAAAATCTTTCAACATCTTGAAACAAAAAGGTATTTAGTATAATATAAATATCACTTGGCGCTTTAGCTCAGCTGGATTAGAGCATGTGCCTTCTAAGCACAGGGTCGCCTGTTCGAGTCAGGCAAGCGTCAATAAAAAAGGACTTCAATTTTGAAGTCCTTTTTTTTATTTAACCTTAATTTTCGGACGGGGGTTCAATTCCCTCCATCTTTTTAAAACTTCAAAGTCACCATAACACCGTTTGGCGCAACTGCAAGTTTTGGAGCATTTTCCTCTTTTCCCAAATTAAAAGTATGAAGCCATGGAACAAGAAAGCCAATAGAAGTTCCAAGAACTGCACCGCAAAGAACATCAGTTGGAAAATGACAACCGGCCATTATACGCATTACCCCAATTGTAGTGGCAAAAGCAAAACTCCCCCCGGTAACAACATATTTCCATGGACTGTCGGGAAAATACTTACAAAAAGTATAGCTAGTAAATGAAGCTGCTGCGAAACTCATTGTCGTATGTCCAGAAAGAAAAGAATTTGCCCAGTCGTGATCTTTATAAACATCCTTTTCAGGAAACCCGTCAAAATACATATATGGTCTTGGCCGGTATACACAAAGTTTTACGGTTTCCTTTATTCCCTGAGACAGCAGCATTGTTTCTCCATACATAGTTAGAATCGTAAACCATTCAGAATTCGGAGTAACTCCTAATGCTAATGGTAACAAAAATGAGGAAGCAAGAAAAACGTCACAAACTTTATCCATTGTATGGTTATATGGTTGTGCAAAAAATCTGTCAAAAGTATTAACACCATCCATATTTGGGAAAGGTCGTGTATCTTCATAAAGATTCTGATTTAACTTTAATCCTTTTGATAAAATAAGTTCAGTTCCATATAATAAAGAACCCGCTCCAATTAAAGAAAAATCAGTTTTTGCATCAAGCTTAAAAACTTCTCCACTTCCCCAAAGATTAAATTGTGGTTTCTCATCTGCAGATAAAGGAAGAGAAATAAAAACTGATAAGATAAATATTGCGATTATTTTATTTTTCAAAAAATTATTCAAAATTTTCTCCTTAAATTAATTTTTCTGAATTAGCGATATAGGTTTTTCTTTTCCAGCTTTATAGGCCGGAATGTAACTAACGAGCAAAGAAAGAATTAACGTTGCGGCAATTATTCCAAAAATTTCAGAAAAAGGAATATTTACAGGGATTTCTGAAAGATAATATGCAGGATCCATCAAATGAATATCCTTAATTTCCGACAAAGGAATTCCTTTCATCAAATTAAAAATTTTACCAAACCAGTTTACTATTTTTTCTGCAACAGAAACCATTGAATTGGCATTCACGGCAAATAAAAGTCCAACAGGAAGTCCAATCAAAACTCCACCAGTCCCGCAGGCTAATCCTGCAATTAAAAATGCAAATGTTATTCCAGAATTACTTGCGCCAGTACTTTTTAAAATCGCAATTTCCTTTCGTCGTTCCATTACTAGCATTACTATTGCAGATGAAATATTTACTGAAGCCACAAGTACAATTAAAATCATAATGAATACAAGCATGACTTTGGTTGATGAAAAATTCTCAAACTCAGAAGCATTCATTTCACTCCAGGTAAAAACATTTGCATGACGGCCTGTAATTTGTTCCACATTCATTCTTACCCTGCTTAAGTAAGGGGAAAAAGCATCTTCTGTTTCTATTAACAACGAAAACTCTGCTGTATTCAATGGCACCGAGGCATAAGCAACATCAATAGGAATAAAAACCCAAAGTGCATCCAATTCCTGATACCCTGAACTTACAATTGCTGCCACTTTAAAAGTTGTAAGTTTTGGGGTCATAGTATTTTTTGCACCGGTTTTAGTAGTAATAAGCCTGAAAGAATCTCCAGGGGAAAGCTCAAGAATTTCTGACAGTTTCTGCCCTATTACAGCAGTTTTTTCTCCTTCTGAAAAAACTGCTAAATTTCCTTCAACAACAGAAAATAAAGTTCCAAATGAATCATTTACTTCAAAAATATTTCCTGGAAGACAACGAACCTGTGCACCAGTCCTTTCTTTTTTTCCTCCTGCCAAAGCAGTTAATGTAACCTGAGGATACACATTAGTTACACCTTCGGCAGTTTTGACTTCATCTGCAAATCTCTGAAACATAGGTGCAGATACAATATTTTTAGAATTTCTGGCAATTAATGCTTCAAGATGACTTGAAGAAAGGCCTATTAATCTTTCAGTCATCCCTTCAATCATGCCATTTGTTACAGTCAAAACAACAATTAGTGGAACCAAAGAAAGACCAATACACAGAAGAGCTCCCATCATACTTCTTCTGGCAGAGGAATTCTTTTCCGCTTTTGGAAAAATTAAAGACCGTGCGAACATTAAGGATGCTTTTAATTTCATGATAATCTCTCTAACTTCGCATCTTTAATTGAATAAATATAATCACCTTTTTTTGCCAGATTCATATCATGGGTAACCAGAACAAGGGTTTTATTATATTGTTCAACCATATTAAACAAAAGGTCTCCAATGGAAACAGCATTTGCAGGATCCAGATTTCCAGTAGGTTCATCTGCCAGAATAAGGCTTGGATCATTAATCAAACTTCTAGCGACAGCAACACGCTGTCTTTCTCCACCTGAAAGCTGACTTGGCAAATGATTTCGGCGGTCATATACCCCAACATCATTCAGTAACATTTCTGCTTTTTCACAAGCTTCTTTCTTTGACACACCAGTCATATAAAGCGGAAGATAAACATTTTCAAGTGCAGTAAAATCTTTTAAAAGATAATGAAATTGAAAAATCAAACCCAGAAAATTTGAACGATAATCACTTATTTCATTTTCAGAAAGTTTCGTAACATCCCATTTTCCGCCTCCCGCAATTACCGAACCAGAAGTTACAGAATCAATTCCACCAATAATATTCAAAAGAGTTGATTTTCCACTTCCTGATTCACCTACAATTACATTCTTTGTTCCTTCAAAAATAGATAAATCTAAATCACGGAGAACAGTCAGTTTTTCACCGTCTGAAACATAAGTTTTTTCAACACCAGATATTTTTACAATCTCATTCATTATGAAGAACCTCCGCTACAGTCATTTTTAATACATTTCTACTGGCAGCCCAGGATGCAACCAAAGGAGCAAAAACCCCGAATAATGTAATCCAGAAAGTTTCAGCAAAAAATATCCTTGACGGAATATTTCCATACACACTATACATTGGATTTTCAGAAACAAGCATAAGGTTTTCAGGACTTACTACTGCTGTGAGTACATATGAAACCAGATACATAAGTCTGGAAGCAACAGTAAACATAGTCTTAGAATTAACACTTAAAAGCAAACCAAACAACATTCCAGGAACAGCCCCTTTTATTCCCGTTAAAAATCCCTGTAAAATAAAAATAGCTTTTATATCCGAACTTTTTCCGCCAGCAGCAGACAAAATGGAAATTTCACTTTTTCGTTCAAAAACCAGTCTTCTCATTCCATTATAAATATTTATTCCTACAACGAGGAATATCATTGCAACTAAAAGAAGCAGCATATTTTTTTCTATACGTAAAGCGCAAAAAAAAGTTTTATTATATTCACGCCAGGATTGTATTTTTGCATCAGGGAATTCCTTTTTCATCATACTGACAATCAACTGGTCATTCTTAGAATCATTTAATTTTACACCAAGAATTTTCTTTGCTTCTTTTCCAAAATATTTTTTTCCCGCATCAGAATTAATAAAAACAAAACTGGAATTAATATCGCTATAACCAGTTTTAAAAACCCCTTTTACTTTAAACAAACGATCAGAACTTAAAAGCTGTACATCATTTCCTCCGCTTAAAGCAAACAAATTGAGATTCGAATTCAGTCTGATTCCTAAATCGCGGGCCATGGAATTTCCAATTATGATAGAATCTGGTTCTGAAAGATCAAAATCACCTGCAAGAATTTCTACTTCTTTTTTAAATCCTGGATCACTTTCATATACATCCTGATCAATGGCACGAATCAAAGCAACACTTTGCTTTACTCTTGTTGTCGTTACAAGACTTTGTGCTTCATAAAATCCAGAAATACTTTTTACCTGTTTATTATTCTGACAAAAATCCCTTATTTTTGTTTCTGTAATTTCATCAAATTCAGAAATTCTAATATGATAGGAAGACACTTCCATAATAGAATCGATAAACTTCATCTGAAATCCATTCATAACACTCATAACCACAATAAGTGTCATAACTCCAAAACAAATTCCCAAGGTTGCAAGTAGTGAAGTAACACGGCTTCTTCCTTTTCTATCCACACGTGAAAACCTGGAAGAAACAAAAAAAATCCATTTTATTCGGTTTATAAAATCATTCATAATCTTTAGAGCGCAAAAGTTTTCCGTCAAGGAAATATTCGTCTCTTACTCTCCTATCATCTTGATAAAAAGTTTTTACAACATAATCAGATTCGAAAAATAATTCTGTAATGTAATTCGTTTTTGTTGAATAAATAATTTTTTTCTGAAGATTCCCATTTTCATAAATTTCCTGATCTGCTGGAATTTCAGAATCTTCGTGATAAAAATATTTTTTTTCTTCCAGGAAACTCTTTATAGGCTTTTTGTAATTTTCATTACCATATTCAAATATTTTTTTTTCGAAACTCTCTATTCTTTTTTCTTTATCGTATTTCCAGCTTTCACTATGGACCTTATACTTTATATTCTCAGTCTTATCATTTTTTGTTACTTCTGCAAAATTAAATTCTTCAAGTAATACTGGAAGCCCTTCAGAATCATATTCAACATGTTCTTCCATATCGTCTTTTAAAATATTTTTAGAAACTAATAATCCAGAATCAGAATACTTAAAGTAAATAATCTGTACAGGATAAGAAGACTTAACATCAGAAATTTCCCAAACTTCTTTTTTTACAAGACGGTTATTCTCATCAAAAAAATCACGAACAGCTTTATTTTCAAACGAATTAATGAGAATGGTTTCTGTTCCCCTGACTTCAGGAATAAAAATCTCGGAATCAAATGTCATGTTTCGAAGTTGAAGATCAGAATCAATATATTCTTTAGGCATCTCTTTTTTTTCAAATTTTTCTTCACATATCAAAAGAAAAACATTTGAGAAAAAAAATAAAAAAATGCAAAACAGATATTTATATTTCAATGAAAAACCTTAATTTGAAATCAATTCATTAATATATTTCTGTGAATCAAAACAAGAAATATCTTCATAATGTTCACCAGTACAAACAAGAGCAACAGGAATTCCAAGTTCTCTTCCGATTGAAACCGCCACGCCACCTTTTGCGGTAGAATCAAATTTTGTAAGAATAATAGCATCAACTTTTATAGCTTCATTAAACACTTCTGCCTGACGTAATGCATTCTGACCTGTTGTACAATCTAATACAATTATTTTCTTATAGCAGCCTTCATCGGCTTTTGTAGCGCAAATACGATCTATTTTTTGAAGCTCTCGAACAAGGTTTTCTTTATTATGAAGGCGTCCTGCAGTATCAGCAATCACAAGACCAGGTCCTTTTGCACGAACTGCATCACATGCATCGAAAACAACTGCTGAAGGGTCGCTGCCATGCTGATGGCTTACCACTCTTACACCCACTTTTTCTCCGTGATAATTCAACTGTTCAATTGCTGCTGCACGGAAAGTATCACAAGATGCAAGCACAAGATTTTCGATTCCTTGTTTTTTATACATATTTGCCATCTTTGCAACACTCGTTGTTTTCCCGGCTCCATTTACACCAAGAACCATCCATACATTAACTTTATCTGGAACGATTTCCAGTTTTGTTTCTTTAACATTTTCAAGAAGCATTGTTTTTAATTTTTCAACAATATCTTTTTCATTTGAAATTTTTTCTTTTCTGCAAACCTTTTCAAGTTCATCTGTTATTTCATAAGACGTTTTTGCACCGATATCACTTTCAACAAGTACATCTGTTAAATCTTCAAAAAACTCTTCATCGATTTTTTTCGCACCAAACAGCGACTTTAATTTTTCACCAAGTCCCATAATCAAATCCTTTTTTATTTTGCTTTAACAGGCAGAACAGTGTCTGCCGCCAGAAAGTATCGCGTTAATTCAAATATAAACCACCCGCCTGAACAAATGGTCACACCAAAGGCACCCAGGTACGCCTTATTCCATACATCCAAATCATTCTGCAATTTCATATTATCAGGATTAATATAAAGAGCCTGGCTTACAGATGTCTGATTTCCCTGAATAAAAATAGACCCCAAAAGAGAAATCAGAAAAACGCTATAAGACGTATACATCATCTTTCTTCGCTTATCGATATATTCACTTTTATCAAAAAGCTTTGGTTTTACTGAAATTACATTAAAATTTTCTACAAGTTTTTCAGGTATAAAAAAAAAGCCTTGGGGACCATCATCTGAAATAAAGTTTCCAAGAATCTGTGTTCCATTTACGGATATTTTAGCAGAGCTGTTTTCTGAAGTAATATTTCCTGCCGGGGCGCCATTAAGTGTAAAACTTCCGTAAACTGAAGCCGGAAACTTTATCTCCATCTGAGTCAAAAAATCCTCTTTCATTTCTACCTCAACATGGTAGGAACGATTTCCTTCAAAAAAATAACTGGTGGAAGCCGTTCTAAATCCTGGTGAGTCAAAGCGAATAGAATGAACTCCGGCATCAAGGACTATTTTTTGTGAAATATCATTGTAAACTACATCATCAACAACAAAGGTAAATTTTTCCAAAGCTTCTTCAGGAGTAACTGTAAAATAAACATCAACAGGAAAAGAAGCAGAAATAACAGGAGAAAGAGCTCGGGCCATATTCCGTGCCATTAAATCAGAATCAGATACATTCCCCACTTCCGTAACCGTAGAGATTACTTTCGCAGAAGGATACATATATAATTCGCTGGTAACCATCATGAAGTCACCCATAATTTTTATCTTCCCGGTAAGCAAAGCTTTTATTCCAGAAGATTGCATTTGTTTAATAAAATCACGGCTTACATAATTCTCAGATGCAGAAGACACAAAGTGACTGTCATTATTTCCATATAAAGAAACAGTCTCTTCTTCTGCATCATTATTTTCTGTTGAAACAAGTCCCTTAAAAAGCTTCAAATATTTTTGCCCTTCAGAAAGCTGTATCTTTTCCGAAAACATTGATTCAACAGATTCTGAATATGACTTTTCTTCCGCTTCTTTCAATTCTGCGATATTTTGATTTATTTTTTCACGGATTTCTTCAATCTTTTTTTCTTCATCTCTTAAGATTTTTTTTAGGCCCGCTTCATTAACATCTTTTAACAATAAACTGTCCCGTGTTTTAAGAGCCGCTTCCAACTGAAGGAAAAGTGAAACTCTATCATTCTTTAATTTATAAGCGATACGCGAAAAATTTTCTTCAGGAGAAATTGTTCTGCTTTTTCCTTCTTCCAGATTTTCTAAAATCAAATTAGGAAGTAATTCTCCCAAAGCATTTGAAACAGAAGTATCTTTACCCACTGAAGAAAAACGATCACAGGCAATCATCCACACAGAATCATCTGCAAACAAGATAAAGGGATTACATAAAATGAGAAGAATAATAAAAATTTTTAAACCAAATGTTTTACATTTCCTCATCGTCATCATCAATACCGTCTGATGTTGTACCGTTCCATTTTGCAACTAAATACGAATTCATAAAGTCGTCCAGATCACCATCCATAACTGCCTGAACATTTCCTACGTTGTACTTTGTTCTGTGGTCTTTTACCATGGTATAAGGACAGAAAACATAAGAACGAATCTGACTGCCAAATGAATTATCCTTTTTTTCGGCAGCAAATTTTTCGTTTTCCTTTTCTTTCTCGGCACGATAGTATTCATAAAGTTTAGACTTCAAAATACTCATACAAGTAGCACGATTCATAAGCTGACTTCTTTCGCTCTGACAGGCAACAACAATACCTGTAGGGATATGTGTGAAGCGAACAGCAGAGTCAGTTTTATTTACATGCTGACCACCTTTACCACCAGCTCTGTATGTATCAATACGAAGATCTGCCGGGTTGATTTCAACCTCAATTGAATCATCAAGAACAGGGAAAACATAAACAGAAGCAAAAGAAGTATGACGCCTTGCATTTGCGTCAAAAGGACTGATGCGAACAAGGCGGTGAATTCCCGACTCACCTTTCAAATATCCGTAAACAAAGTCTCCGGAAATTTGCATTGTGATTGATTTTATACCACCTTCAGCTTCCAGTTCATCAACAACTTCAAGTTTAAAATTATGTCGCTCCGCCCAGCGGGTATACATACGGGAAAGCATAAAAGCCCAGTCACAGGCTTCTGTTCCACCAGCCCCTGCATGAATAGAAATGAAGGCATCATTACCGTCAACTTCACCAGAAAGAAGATTCAAAACATTCAATTCTTCAAATTCTTTTTTGCATTCTTCAAACATTGTCTGAACTTCAGCTGCATCAGATTCTTCTCCAGATTCTTCAGCCAGTTCATACATAGCTTCCAGATCTTCCACACGGCTGATGAGATCTTTCCAAGGCTCAACTCGTTTTCGTAATTTGCGGATTTGTGACATTACTGCTTCTGCTTTCTGATGGTCATCCCAAAAACCAGGAGCTTCAGTTAACTTGTTTTTTTCGTCTATTGATTTATAAATGGCGTCCGAGTCAAAGACGCCCCCAAACATTGGAAATTTCGGATTTTAATTCTTCGATAGGAATTTTAAAGTCTTCAAGCATATCTACATTATAGTAGAAAAAGAAAACCATGTGAACATATTGCTATTCACAAATAGTATTAAATAAGGAATGAACATCAATACCTGATATGATTTCTCCAGGTTTATAGTGAGAAATCATTCCTTCGCGGCCACCTGCAAGATGTTTCGAAGTAATGCCATGCTTTATTGAAATATCTGCTTCCATGAGAGCAGAAAGGTGATCTGCAATTCTAACTAAACGTCCGTCAACAGGATTGAAGTCATCGGAATTATAACGATTATTTAAATCATCCCAGGAAACTTTTACAACAACCCCATTCTTACAGAGTACACGATCCGCAAATTCATCGCTGGTATAAAAAATCAATTCGTCTTTAAAGAAAGGTTCCATAAGAGGAACAAGTTCTTTATTGACAATTTCATCTTCAATCTTCTTTACGATGTTTGGAAGATCGTCAGTTGCCTGTTTTACAGGAGAAATAATGTCTCGTGTAACTGCTTCAGGAAGATCATGAAAAAGCCCCGAAAAGAAATTATTAATAACACGGCGTTCACACATATCAACACCTATTTCGCGACCAAGAAGAAGAGTCATAATGGCAACGAAATAACTGTGTCCCAGAACCGATGTCCCAGGTACACGAGGTGTCTGATTCCACCTTGTCTGAAAACGAAGCTGTTCTATTTTCAAAAGAAAATCAAAAACTTTTTGATGTGTAATAAGCATCTGAATACCTTCCAGATCCAGAGACTTTTGTAAATCCGCTTTTAATTCTTTTTCAATTTTTTCAACTCGAACAGGCTCATTCACCATGGAAAGCATTTCGAGTTCTCGCATTGTAGAGAATTTATGTGCAGCCTGATAAATTTTTAATGAAAGTTCTTTATCTTTCGGAAGTGGAATGGAACCAGCTTTTTGCCCGATGTAAATTGTAAAGGCTGAAAATAATTCTTCATCATTAATTAATGACCGGTACTGGTTCAAAACCCATTCATTCAGTCTCAAATATTCAGCAGGATATTCACGTTTTAGCATCTGTTGAACTGGAGCTTTTATGTCACAAAGAGCAATCTTCTTCAGAAGATCAAAAAGTGAGGCATAAATAATCCATTTCCAGTCTACATATTTTCCTTTGTGCTCTTCAAACTTCCCGATTATATAAGCCAGAACCATTTTCTCACCGGCTTTATCCATTTCTACCAGTTCAAAAGGACGTACCAAATCGTTCCAGCGTTGAATTGAGAATCCTTCAAATATTTTAAGAGCCAAAGTTTTATTCATTTAATTTGAACTTCCTGATTTCTGGTCTGCATCCATCTTATCGCGCCAGACCATAGCTTTCTTTTTAATTTCTTCTGCGTCCTGTGATTTTCCAAGAACAATATAAAGTCTGTGTAATGCGAGAAGATATTTTATTCCGCTACGCATATCATCAATACGACGTGATGAAAGTTCATACTTATCGCGATAACTTGAAGCACTTTGTTCAAGAAGCTTCATAATAAGTCGAATATAAAGGACAGTTGTTTCGTAGTCCTGTGCACGTGGATCAAAATAATCTTTTACAGCGGCTTTTGTATCAATAAGATTTTTAGTAACAGTTGCAAATCGACCGTCCAGTTCTACAAAAGACCACTTCCATTTACTATTATCACCAAATGCTTCTTTCAAGAGAGTAATAGCAAGTCCAAGCTTTCTAACCAGGGTAAATCTCTGAACCAAAGGTGTATTTGGAATTTTTTCATGATAAGGAGTAAGGTCACTGTAAGGGACATCAATATTCGCAGTTACTATTTCTTCCAGGTAAATTACAGCCTTATAAAGCATCTTTCTTGCATCATTCAGCGCATCATTATTTTTTACTTCCATAAGTCTTAAAGAAAGACTGTTCTGAGCCATATAAAGAGTTGCTACATAAATTACATCTTCACACAATGAAAGCTTTTTGTATTCTGAACCTACATCACCGGGATGAATTGTATTCAAAATAGTCTTTTCCTTTTCAAGAGTTGCTGTAATTTTCTCTTCATAAGGACGA
This sequence comes from Treponema sp., assembly GCA_024402565.1. Classification (GTDB taxonomy): domain Bacteria; phylum Spirochaetota; class Spirochaetia; order Treponematales; family Treponemataceae; genus Treponema_D. The sequence goes on from JAKSTM010000012.1 coordinate 41,550, forward strand.
ATCGCTTCTTTAAACTGAAGACGAGTCTGTTCGGAAATTTTTGCCATTAAATTCCTCCGGAATATTTTTGAAGAAGAGAACGGGCATGTTCCAGACTTTGTTCAGTGTCAGCATCACCAGAAAGCATACGTGCAATTTCGCGAACTCTTTCATCCCCTGAAATCGGATGAACATGAGAGGATGTTACGCCGTCAGATACACCTTTCTCTATCTTTATCTGATTATCGGCATAAACTGCGATACTCGCTAGATGTGTTATGCAAAAAATTTGTCTGTTTTCAGAAAGTTTTTTAATATGCTTTCCAACACTTATAGCAACTTCTCCACCTATTCCGGTGTCAATTTCATCAAAAATTAAGGTTCCTGTATTGTCCCCTTCTGCAAAAATAGTTTTCAATGCCAGCATAACACGGGAAAGTTCTCCACCAGATGCAATTTTTGCAAGAGGCTGAACCGGCGCACCCGGATTTGCAGAAATAAGGAACTCGATATTGTCAATTCCGTATGGCCCGCACTTTTGGGTAAGCTCACTTCCAGGCTTTTCAGACACATTTACACAGAATTTTGTATTTTTCATTCCAAGTTCAGAAAGAATACTTTCCACTTCTGAAGATAAAAGCTCACTGGCGGCTTTTCTTTTTTTAGAAAGAACTCCCGCTTTCTGAAGAACAGCCTTTTCAAGAGCTGCAATTTCTGTCTTCATTTTATCTTTCTGATTATTTGAATCTGAATTAATACTAATGTACTCAGAAGCCTTACGAGCATATTCAAATACTTCTGAAAGAGGAGCATTTACAGAAGAGGCATATTTCTTTTTTAAGTTATAAATAAGGCTTAAGCGTTCCTGTACTTCCTGAAGGCGATCCGGATCAAATACCAGCGATGATGCGTAAGAAGAAAACTCTTCTGATAAATCAGAAAGTTCATAAAAACCAGCTTCAACCCTTTCGTCAAGGTTTTTCAAACTCTTATCCAGGTCTGTAAGAGATGAAGATTCCCGTCTTATCTTTTTCATTAAAGACACAACAGATCCTTCATCTTCTGAAAGCATCTGGTTAATTTCGGTTACAGTCGAATATATTTTTTCATATGATGAAAGCCTGCTTTGTTCCTCTTCCAGGGCTTCGTCTTCTTTTTCTTTCAACTTTGCATTTTCAATTTCAGTAACTGCAAAGTTATACATATCCAATTTTCGTTCTCTTTCCCCATCATCTGATAAAAGAGATTCATATTCTTTGCGTTTTGCAACAAGACTGGCAAATAAGGCAGTAAATTCTGCCACTTCTGATGTAATACCTGCTTTTGAATCCAGATACTTTCGATGTTCAGCCACCTTCATCAAAGACTGATGTTCGTGCTGTCCATGAATATCTACAAGAAAAGATGAAAATTGTGCCAGATCAGAACGAGTAACAGGAGTAGAACCAATAAAAGCCCCGGACTTTCCATTATCCCGAATAAAACGTCTTAAAATTACTCTGTTATTTTCAGGTTCTATTCCATGAAGGCTGAGCCATTGACCTACCGTTTCGGGTTCTATTTCTTCCCCCAGATCATTGGAAATGTTGGAAGAAAAATCATAGCCTTCGAGTTCAGGAAGATAAAAAGTTCCTGTCACACTTGCTTCATGACTTCCAGCTCTAATCTGACCAGTCTCTGCCTTTCCTCCTAACAGGAAACTCAAAGCCCCAATCAATATAGATTTACCAGCCCCGGTTTCTCCCGAAAGAACAGTAAATCCTTTTTCAAATTCCAGAAAATTCTGATCAATCAATGCAAAATCTTTTACCGATAAATCTTCAAGCATTTGGACCTCCTGACCAGTTTCTTTTTGAAAGAAGAGCTTTATAGAAATTCTCTGTTGTACAATATACTAAAAGAGCTTTATTATCGTATCTTCGAACTTTAACCAGGTCACCCTGCTTCAATTTAGAGACTAGCTGTGCATCTGCCGAAAGAATCATCTCTTTTGTACGGCTTTCCTGTACTTCAACACAAATTTCGCCTTCCGGATTCAAAACAATTGGTCGGGCAGAAAGAGAAAAAGCATTATTAGGAGTGAATACCAAAGCATCCAGATCAGGATCAATAATAGGTCCTCCAGCAGAAGACGAATATCCTGTTGATCCTGTAGGTGTACTGATAATAACTCCATCACTTTTCAACTGAGTAAGTCTTTGTTTATTATAAGAAACAACAAGAGATATAGTTTTTACAGCTTCTTTTGCAGAAATTACTATATCATTGAGTCCCAGACAGGTAGAAACTGTTTTCCCATCACGAACTACTTCTGCACTTACAAGACTTCGTTCTGCAACAGGTGCTTTACCTGCCAGAAAAGAATCTAGACATTTCTTCCATTTTTCCGGTTGAACTCCGGCAATAAAACCAAACTCTCCCAGATTCACAGGAAAAACTGGTATCTGAAATTTTGCACAACATCTTGCGGCAAAAAGAACAGTTCCATCACCACCTAAAGTGATAACAAAATCACATCCTGAAACGGGATTCTTCTTTGAAAAACCATCAAAATTAAAAAGACTGCACTCAAATCCTTTTTCTTCAAGATAAAGAGAAATATCTTTTGCCAGAGAGGTTGATTTTTCTTTTCCGGTATTAACAATTACAAGAACTTTTTTCATTTTTTTTCTTCAACAAGTAAGAAAACGCAAAAAAATCGTAACTTACCAAACGATAGAATTACGTCAAAATTACGGCAAAGTACCTAATACTTTTGATATTTTTGCACTTTCAGAATGTGTCAGGCGTGGATACAACGGAAAATGAGCTGTTCTTAAATAAAGAGATTTTGCTTTGATGCAGGATTCAGAAAGCTCTTCCATCTTTAATTCAATTACCGACCCTTCATAAGCCGGTTTGATTTCTATATCCTTTTTTGCTGCATACTGTTTTACATCTTTAAAAGCAGAAGCCAACACCAATGGGAAACAACTCATTGTAGAGCCTTCATCAATGTCACGTACAAGCATCTTATGACGCCCAATAAGGCATGAATGATGATACAAATTGAATATTTCTTTTCTGGCGGTTTCATTTCTGTTGAATTCCTTCAACTGAACCCAGGCCAAAGCTGCATTTATATCTGGAAGTAAATCTGTAAGAGGTGCTTCATCACAGAATTTTTTCAAAACAATCCATTCACGACGGCCGGGAGCCATAAGAACAGCCCCTCCTCCTGCAGTTATTACATCCCGTTCTTCAAGACCAAGAATTGTAAACACTCCTAAAAGACCAGCCTTTTTTCGCGAAAGTGTTTCGCCATTTGAATTTGTACTGGCTGATTCTTCTCTTTGAGTCCAGGAACTGCCAGCACTCATGGAAATATCTTCGATAACTGGAACACCTAATTTAAGGATTTCTTCCATTTCGGAATATTCTGGTAAAATACCTTCTGATTCATGAAAGAGAATTACTTTAACCCCTTCAATAACAGCTTTTTGAAGACTTTCAACAGAAACAAGACCTGTTTCTTCCTTTACATCAAGAACAACAGGCACCATGTTCATCGATTGTACAGCCTGATACTGCCAAGCCGGGGCAAGTGCAGAAATTGCGATTTTTGATTCAGGAGCAATATCCAGTGCCTGTAAGGCATATTTCAAGGCAATGGATGGACTTCTAAAAGCTGTAGATCCATCACATTTAAAAAATTCTTTTACCTGAGCAGTAAGCCTGGCGTTCAATTCCCCAGGCCCAATTTTCTCATCCACCATACATGTAAGTACGGCGTCCATTTCTTTTCTGCGGATAGTTGTACTGTAAGTCTGAATCATAAAAGAATCTTACTAGAAATCGACAATTTTTTGAAGTTCTTTTGCATTAAACAGTTTACGACTGTTAAGCATAATCAGATATCCCGAATCCTGACGAACAACACCTTCGATATATTCGGTTCCGATTCCACTTACCATCTGTGGAGGTTCACGAACTTCTTCGCCTTTTACAGTTACTACGCGGGCGATTTTGTCGATTATGATACCGATTTTATTATTTTCAATATTGAGGATAATAAATCCAGCATCCTGTAAATCATCTTCTGCAACCTGAGTTGCCTGAATTCTGAAACGTTTGTGAAGATCAATGATAGGAATGATTTCACCACGAAGATTAATAATTCCTTCCACATAAAACGGTGCGTTAGGAATCAGGCGGACTTCCTGAAGCTTCACAATTTCCTTAACATCCATGATGTCAACGCCATATAATTCCTCACCTAGTTTGAAAGTAACAAGCTGAAACTGTACATCGTCTGCCATAAAAATACCTCGCTTCTAAATCTAATCTATATTTTACTTCGAATCTCCAAAATATGCAATGTAAACTATTTAAGATGCAGTAAAAAGCGCTAATACATCCACTTTCTTTATTCCTCCTTTTTTTAATACAGATGCACAGCTTTCTGCTGTAGAACCTGTAGTCAGAATATCATCTATAAGGCAGCAACTTTCCGGAAAGATGCCTCCTGTTTTTTTCAACTCTTTTTTTAATTTTTTTTCGTCTTCAAGGGAAAATGATTTTCCTATATTTTCAATTCGCGATTCTCTCCCAAGTTTTTTCTGTTCGGGACCACAATTTCGTTTCAAAATTCGTAAAACACAGAATCCATAACGTTTTTCCAGAAACCCACAGATATCTTCAATCTGATCCCACCCTTTTCTTGCAATTTTTCCCTTTCGTGGAGGAACCGGGACTATATATTTTTCATCCAGCTGGAAAAGAACATCATGAATCTTTTCTGCAAAAAATGAAGTCAAACTGCGCACCCCTTGAATCTTCCACAAAAAAAGAAGTTCTTTATTCCATAATCGATATTCAAACATAGGGAAAACCTGATTAGTATTCTGATAAATTGAATTATTACGGCATTCCATACATTGTTCATCTTCAGAAATCAAAGGTTTTCCGCACACAGAACACCGTTTACTGGAACGAATATTTTTTACGTAGAAAATCTCAGAACGACAGACTTTACAGATTGGCATGACAAAAGACGTTCCACCACAAACAACACATTCAGTTCCACCTGTTGAAGAAGTGAAAAACAAACGGAGAATGAATTTAATAAACTCATTGATTTGGAAAAACAAAAACCTGAATCTGGAAAAATTATTTACATTCTTCATCATACAAAATAAGAATAGATTTTTATTTACCAAAACATGCAAACAAAAAGATATGAAATGAAAACAAAATTGAAAATAAATTAAATTATAGAAAAAAAATATAAAAAAAAATCCCTGGAAAAAAATTCCAGGGAAATGGGTCTGACAGGATTCGAACCTGCTACCACCGGATTCGAAGTCCGGTGCTCTAATCCAGATGAGCTACAGGCCCATACAATCAAATTATTTTTATTTTAAAATAAAAAAGGGTGCCTGGTGGGGATTGAACCCACGACAACCAGATCCACAATCTGGCGCTCTACCACTGAACTACAGGCACCATGATTCTTGAACGAATCAAGTGTTAGAAATATATCATTAAAAATTAGATTTGGTCAAGTCTCGATATTCATAATAACCAGAGAAAAACAAGTTTTTTCAATTTATTTATTGACTTTTTTTTTCTATTTGTATAATATTTTTACATTCATCGAGAACAAGTGATTGTTTTCTGTGGCTGAAGAGGCCAACTACTAAAGCGAGAGTGGTGAAATTGGCATACACACCAGACTTAGGATCTGGCGCTTCGGCTTGAGGGTTCAAGTCCCTCCTCTCGCACAAAACTTGAATTTTTTGCGGAAATAGCTCAGTGGTAGAGCGCCACCTTGCCAAGGTGGATGTCGCG
>JAKSTM010000013.1 GCA_024402565.1 Treponema sp.
CCTAACTTTTATATTTTGTCAGGATTGGAATTTACACCAGATTTTGGACTTGACCGGGAACACAGCAGTTTTATAGCTTTTCAACCACAAAAACCGCACCCCCGGCTCTTGCCACACACAAATTCGGCTATAAATCACAAAAAATAATTGATATTTATAGCTTTTTCACTTTTCTTTTTTCCTAAAATGACAAAAAAAATCCATATATAAGATATGGAAAATATAATCTCACAACTTAATGAAAAGAAAATCTTCTTCGAATCTCTGATTCAAAAAACTAATGTGGCACTTAAGAAAAGTCCTGATGAAGGGCATCTGAGAGTTGGGCGGCCGAACGACAAGCCGCAGTATTTTCAAATGACACAAAAAGGTGATACCAACGGACGATATCTGTGTCAGAAAAGACCTGAAGAAAAAGCGCTGACCATGCGGCTTGCACAGCGCGATTACAATCTGAAGCTTTTGAAAAATTGTGAAGCGTGGAATAAAGCCATCAACGCATTTTTAAAGGCCGCCCCACGGGAACGCCCCGAAGAGATTTACACAAATTGTCCCGCCCGCCGGGACATTATCAAACCCGCGATTTTGTCAGATTCTGAATTTATTGAAAACTGGCTGAATACACCATTCAAGGGAAAACCTTTTGATTCCACGGATATTGGTTTTCTGACAAACCGCGGTGAGCGCGTACGCTCAAAAAGTGAAAAGATTATAGCTGATCGTTTGAACTTTCTTGGAATCCCCTATCGATATGAAGCGCCTGTGAAACTGAAAATGAGTCTACGCACTATGACTTTTCACCCTGACTTCACGATTCTGGACAAACGTACCCGCAAAGAAATTATTTTCGAGCACTTCGGTCTGGCAGATAATCCTGAATATGCGGTGTCCATGGTAAAGAAAATCAATCTGTATCTCTTGAACGGATATGTATTTGGGGAAACTCTGCTCTTTACTCAAGAAACAGACACTGTACCATTGGACACAAGAGTACTTGATAAATTGCTGGCTCCTCTTTGCGGGTAAGCGCACGTGTCACGGCGCAATGGGGTGACGCACTGACGGGACAGAACACGAGACACAACGCGATTGGCCCAAGTGGGGCGGCGAGATGGGTGCACCTTACAGGACGGGGTAGCGTCACGGTAGAGCGGACGCTTCACGGATAGGGCTGGCGGGCACGGGATACATGAACGTGGGGCGGCGTTTTAGACCCCTACGCAACGACAAATTTCTCATTTCGGCAAGACGTTCGTCCATGGTACGAGATTGTACTGCCGCTGCGCCGCGCGAATCAGCACCATCCTGACTCAGGATGTACACACCTGGAGCAGCGTTATGGATGTGCCTTGCGGGGCGGGCACGACATGGGAAAACGGGCGTTTTGGCTATAAATTTCGCCGTTTCCGAGGATTTATAGCCGTTTTCACAGGAATCCAGCCTGTGCCCGCCTCGAAATGCCGCGAAAAAGCTATAAATCTGGGTAAAAAGCTAGATTTATAGCCGCATCCTCACGCAAACTGCTTCACGGGGCAATCATTCCGCAAGAATTCAGCTATAAATCGGGGGAACACAGCAGTTTTATAGCTTTTCAACCACAAAAACCGCACCCCCGGCTCTCGCCACACAAAAATTCGGCTATAAATCACAAAAAACTGGCAACCTTATAGCTTTTTCCCTCTACCGAGAGCCCCAGAACGCCCCAAACACCAGCCTGCCAGAGCTTCAAACCTGTGCCCGCCTCTAGCCACACCGCTCAAAACGCCTATCCGGGCTCCCGGTCATTGTCCCCATGGGGCGTTAAGGCAACGTAGGAACTCCTTGTCCCGCAAGGCGACTTTTATCCGCTGAACGCTGTATTTCGAAAAAAATCAAATGGGCCCTTCGACAAGCTCAGGGACCATTTGATTAAATAAAAAGGGCTGTAAATCCATCTAAGGGATTCACAGCCCAAAGGAGTTGCTGTGCCGCGAAGCGGCAGGTTTATGTTATTTGGCTTTGATTAAGCTGCATTTATCAGAATCTTTTTAGGTGCAGGCAATTCCTGACGAGGCATGTTCAATGTAAGAACGCCGTTTTTGAAAGTTGCAGTAATTGCTTCGCCGTTCACATCTTCTGGCAATGTGAAAGTACGTTTGAACTGTGTACAACGGCGTTCGTGAAGAATCCAATTTGTTTTAGCTTCTTCTTTTGCTTCTTTCTTTTCTTCGCGAGTTGATTCCTCTTTTGAAGAAATTGTCAGTGTGTTGTGGTCCAGTTCGATGTTTACATCATCTTCGCAGCGGCCAGGAAGATCCATTTCCAGAACGTATCCCTGAGCGTCTGATTTTACATCTACACGAGGAGCGGTGTAGCAGGCACGATAAGAAGGTGCGCTGAGTGTTCCCATTACGTCATCGAAAAGTGAGTCAAAAATTGAAAGTTCGTTCATGTTATTCTCCTTAGCCTCCGCGACAGCGGCGAGCCATGGATGGCGAGAATCCAAGTTTGTGAATGCAACGCATGAACAAACTTGAATGAAAAAAATTACAAGGATGTAATTTTTTTCATGCCTCCTTGGCCTCCGCATCCGGCGGAAAACCTGTTTAAGATTAAGTTTTGGTTTTGTAACTTTCGTTACACTTAAGATATAGCAAGTTTCATGCCAAAATTTATGATTTTGTAAATTGACAGAAAAAATGTGAAAAATTCATGAAAAAAATTTTTTTTATGACTGCGTGAGCGGTGGGAGTGGCCCGCATTTTCGCAGAAAATGCGGGTTCCGGAACGAAGTGAAGGAATGAAGCGCTTTTGCGCGGAACCACGGACGACGCGACGGCGAAAGCCGGCACGCCAAAATGACACAAAAAAACCGCGGCTTCTTCAAACCACGGTTCAAAATGATTCACTTAATTTATTCTTCGTCAGGAGTGTATTCCAGAATGTCTCCCGGCTGGCACTGAAGAACTTTGCAAATTGCATCCAGCGTGGAAAATCTTATGGCACTGATTTTTCCGGTTTTCATTTTGGAAAGATTTACGTTTGTTACGCCGACTTTTTCGCTCAATTCATTCAAGCTGATTTTCCGGTCGGCCATTACCCGATCAAGTCTCAAAATAATTGCCATTCGCAGCCTCCTAAAGTGTTTCGTCACTTTCAGTCTGAAGTTCACAACCATAAGCAAACAGGCGGTAAAGATAAAGGAATACAAAACCACAAACCACTCCAAGAATCTGTTCCTTTCCGAAAATCAGGATTGTCAAAAGTATAAATACGATTTTAAGGGGCCTTTTGCTTTCTTCACTAAAAGGTGATTCATCATTTACTATCTGTGTGAAGATTTTTTTAATAAATCGCGCAATTAAAATTAAAACGATAATTGCAAGAGACCAGACAATACAGTAAACGCCGATTTCCATAAAGAACTTATCCCATCCTTCAGGTGTGTTTTCTTCCAGAGTGATTTCTTCATCGTCCAAAATGGATACCAGGTGAATTCCGCCCTGACCTTTTTCCAGCTCGACGATTCCTGTTTTTTCCTGAAGTTCCATTGACTTATGAGTGATGCTTGCCGACACAAAAATCATCCCAACTACAAATGCAATGATTGCAAAAACGTGCAGAATCTTTCGAACTATATCCAGAACTTTTAAAAGTCTTTTTCCATCGTGCTGGATTTTTTCTTTACTTGAAAGAGCGGCATAAGCGGCTCTGCGTTCTTCTTTTGTTAATTTGTTTTTCATTTTATTACCTCAAATTAATTTAGATTCAAAGATATCTTATGATTCCGAATTTACTGGTAACAAATGAGTTTGTCAATAAATTTTTATCGTTTTTCGATAAATAATTAATAATTTTGATAAAAAACTTATCGTTTTATTAATATTTGATGTGGGACGCGCTGAAAATCGGTCGGGCGGTCACTTTCTTTGCGGGCGTAGAGGAAGAGGATTGGATATGGGGCGCCTTGCGAGGCGAGTAAGTCTTTGCAGGCGGCGGGGGCGCCTTTCGAGGCGGGTAAGTCTTTGCAGGCGGCCACACCGCCTTTCGAGGCGGGTAAGTCTTTGCAGGCGGCGGGGGCGCCTTGCGAGGTGGGTAAGTCTGTGCAGGCGGCAAGGGGGCTGTGCCAGGTGGCAGAATCCAATGGATTTACGAGGAACGTGTCAAAATCGGAATAAACGAAGTCCAGACGGGAATGTTTAATTCCTGTTGTTTGCTGAAGCGCATCGTAATGTCCCTGGTCATCGTAATTTCGACGAAGCCATGATGGTGGATTTGTTTTTTTGCCGCCAGCAATATAATCGAAGCGGAGAAGCTCCTGAGCCACAAGGATTTGCGAGGCGCTTAAGTCTGTGCAGGCGGCCACAGCGCCTTGCGAGGAATTCACTTCTGTGCAGGCGGCCACGCCGCCTTGCGAGGCAATCAAATCCCTGCAGGCGGCGGGGGCGCCTTGCGAGGCAGTCAAATCCCTGCAGGCGGCTCCAGCGCCTTGCGAGGAATTCACTTCTGTGCAGGCGGCCACGCCGCCTTTCGAGGCGGTCAAATCCCCACAGGCGGCCACGCCACCTTGGGAGCTGTAAATCTTTTCCAAATCTAATAACTCATAAAACATTTGCGCCCAATAATCTTTTTGATGAGCGGAAGAAAAAGCATTTTTTGTTCGAAGCCATTTTGTAAGGGAGACGAAAAGTTTCCACCATGCGGCACTGCCCACATCATTCGTTTTAGAAAAGGTGCTATGTGATGAATCCGAAACGCCTTGTAAAGCTTTAGAAAGATACCGCATTACATTATCAAAATGATGATCATTCCAGAAAGCATCTAAGCAAGATTCCAAATCTTTCAAAAAAAGAATTTCTTCATAAGATAAATAAGGAGTCTCCAGAATTTCATATGGAGGAGTTGCCATCCACTTCCATCCCGCAGAAGAACAATATTGATTTATCGGAGCACCAAAAAGTACTTTCAAAAATCCAAGTTGAAGTGCATCAGGCTCCATGCTCATAACAAAATCAAAAGAGCGACCAAAACTGTCCAAATCTTCAAATGGAAGTCCTGCAATCAAATCCAGGTGAGTGTGAATTGTTTTTGGGATACGCAGAATATTTTTGCGTAGAGTTTCTGTTTCCGGTGAACGACCACAGGCATTTAAGACTTTAGGATTTGAACTCTGAACACCAATTTCAAACTGCATAATTCCTTCTGGAACAGTCTGCAAAAATTCCATTGCCTCTTCGCTTAAGAATTCTCCTTCAATTTCAAAATGAAACATAGTTTTTCCATTGTGATGTTCCATTATGTATTTCCAGATGGAAATGTATCTTTCAGGTTTCAGGTTATAAGTACGGTCTACAAATTTTACGAGTTTTACACCGGCATCAAGAAATCGCTGAAGTTCTTTATAAACTTTTTCAAGTGGAACAAAGCGAACTTTCGTATCCAGCGAACTCATACAGTAAGCACAACTAAAAGGACAACCGCGACTGGATTCGTAATAGAAAATTTTGTGGTCCCCATCCATTTTTTCAAGATCAGGATATGGAAAAGGAATCTTACCCATATCGCAAATAAGTTCCTGTTCGCCCGAAAAGAAAATGTCATTTTTATCAGAAGGATTTCTAAGATACAGCCCCTTCACATCCTTCAATGACTCAAGAAATCTTTCACGCCAATTTTCAGTTTTCTCAGCCCCATCGTCCAAATCGCCCTGCAGGATGGCGCTCGCTTCTTCCCGCTTCACCAGCTGACAAAAAGTTTCCTCTCCTTCACCTTTCATCACAAGATCGAATTCCGGATTTTCCTGTAAAAATTCTTTTCCTCGGAAACCTGCTTCAGGTCCGCCTGCTGCCACAACAAGTTCCGGTCGCAGCGCCTTTATGTTTTTTGCAATGCGGACAACTGTTTCGATATTCCAAATATAAGTAGAAAAAAGAATGATTTTTGGATTCTGAAGATTGATGCCGCGGATAATTTCACCAAGAGGCTGGTTGATTGTGAACTCGCAGAACTGAATGGGGGATGCGGCGCCGCCGCACAAATCGCCCTGCAGGGTTGCTACACTACCTAAAAAGAGGTCCGCATAATACTTCAGATATCGAACCGCAATATTCGTATGAGAAAAACTTGAGTTAACAGCAACCAGCAAAATATCACACATTCAAACCATTCCCCACTTCTAACTTCTTGCCTCTTAATTATTATTTTTCAACATCGCTACAAGTTCTTCAATTTCTGGAATCAACTTTTCGTCGATTTTTCTTCCACCGCAAGTATGCCCCAATTTTCTGTCTTTACGAATTTTCTCACCATGAAAATCACTGGCCGCTGTAATAAAAAATCCCAGTTTCCGTCCCAATTCATTCAATCTGAAACATTCAGAATTTCTGGCCCCAGGATGAAAAGCTTCCAGTCCCATTACTCCACGGTCGTAAATATCAGAAATCACATCCGGCAGTTTTCCCCAGGAAACAAAAAGTGACATTGGATGTGCAATAACAGGATAACCTCCTGAATCACGAATGGCCACAATTGCTTCATCCAGGTTTGCGCCTGTTCTGGGAACATAACATTCGCGTCCTTTTGCCAGATACAAATCAAACGCTACTTGATTCTGTTTTACGATTCCTTTACTTACCAGATAACGGGCAAAATGAGGCCGCCCTAAAGTTGTTCCAGGAAACATTTCGGAAAGCTCTTCCCAAGACAGTTCAGGAAACTTTTTCTTCAAAAGCTCAAACATCTGAATATTTCGTTCATCCCGATTCTTCTGAAGATTTTCAATTATGTCATTTAGCGAAGATGAAATTTCTTTTAAGCCAAGACCAAGCAGATGAAATTCCCCTGTAGGCCACTGAATATTTAATTCTGTTCCACGAATAAAATTTAGTCCGGCTTCACGGGCCGCTTTTTCGCCCTCTTCCAGTCCGGAAACAGTGTCATGATCTGTAATAGCGATTGCAGATATATTTTTTTCTTTTGCTTTTAAAATTAACTCAGAAGGCGAATATTGACCGTCCGAGGCTGTAGTATGGACGTGAAAATCTATCATCATTTTTACAATAGCACATTTCAAATAACTATGATATAATGTACTTTAGTCTAAAGACTTTTTAAAAAAAAACGGAGCGCAAAAAGTATGCCAAAGGCTATTCAATATTCAAAAGGTTCTATCATCTACTTTGAAGGCGACAGAGATGAACGTATTTTCATTCTCCAGCGCGGAATGGTTCTCCTTTCAAGTACAGACATTGAATCTGGTGAGCCAGTTTCAGAACAGGTTAAATCAGGTGAGTTCTTTGGTGTAAAATCAGCTCTCGGACACTTTCAGCGCGAAGAAACTGCTACTGTAGTTCAGGACACAATTGCTGTTTCTCTCACAGTTCAGGAATTTGAACTGATGTTCAGTAACAACAAAGCCCTCATCATGAAAATGCTCCGTGTTTTCTCAAATCAGCTCCGTCAGATTCACAGAAAAACAGAATCTATCCTTAACAACGTTATGGAAGATCAGCAGACTGGAATGCTTGCAGTTGCAAAAGCTTTTTATGATGATGAACAGTATCGTTCAGCCTGCGACGTTTATTTGAAATTCCTTAAAAGATATCCTGATACAGTACGCAAAGACGAAGTTGCAAGACTCTATGCAGATGCAAAGCTTCGCTCTGAACGTTCAGCACAGAGAAGCCGCCTGACAGAATCGAGCGACTCTCCAAGTGAAGGCTCATCTCTCCCGATTTTCAGTCTTCCTGCATTTGAACGATTCAAGAAAGTATATGAACCAGGTCAGGTTATTATTGCTGAACACGAACCTGGAGACTGTTTCTATCTTATCCAGAGCGGAAACGTTCAGCTGGTAAAATGTGTAAATGGTTCTTCTAAAAACCTGGATATTCTTAAACCAGGTGAATTTTTCGGAGAAATGGCAATTCTGGACAAATCTCCTCGCTCTGCAACTTGTATGGCTGCAGGTCGCGTAGAATGTCTCGAATTCAATAAAGAAAACTTTGAAATTCTCATTACAGGAAACCCACAGATCGCCTTAATTCTGCTTAAACTTTTCTGCAAACGCATTTACGATCAGAAACGCCGCTTCAGAATTCTGGTTGTAAAAGATCTTCAGGCTCGTCTTGCTGACGTATTCCTTATGCTGGATGAAATGAACACTTCATCAAAAACAGACAAACAGAGACGTTTCAACGTTACAGTTTCCGATATTGCACACTGGGCTGGACTTTCACTGGAAGTTACCCGTGACGAAGTAAACCGCCTGGTAGAAAAAAGAAAGATTGAAGTTTACGACACTTACGTAGTTGTACATAACATTGAAGAAATGAAACGTATGTATGACACAAGAACTCAGGTTCGTTAATTTTTTTCACAACGAATTAAGACTTCAGTATATTTAATCTAACAGCATTTTTTCTCGGAGGTTATTATGAAAAGAAACTGGATAATCGGAATTTCAACATCGGTAGCAGGTCTTCTTCTTTTGATTAGCCCTTCTTTCTGCATTAAACTGATTCTTATTCTTTTTGGACTTACCGCAGTAATCGAAGGTATATACGGAATCATTTCTGAACGAGAACTGTTTGATGATGTATTTTTCCAGAAAACAATCCTTTATAAATCAATCGGAAACATTATCATCGGGCTTCTTTCACTTATTATGCCTTTAACAATTGCTGGAGTCGCCTGGACAATAATGACTTATGTTCTGGCATTTTATCTTTTGATTTCAGGTTGTGCAGGATTTCTTGCTTCTTCTAAAGTCAAACAAACTAACGAAAGCGAAAAAGATGATTCCAAAGAATTAAAAATCGAAAACATAATTACACTTGCATCTGGAATTTTGCTTCTCTTTATTGGACCTGAAAAACTTGGAACACTCATTCTTCGTATTCTGGGCGCTGTAAGTTTGATCATTGGAATATGCTTCATACTGGTTCAGGTCCTGGAAAAAAAGAAAGAAAAAGTCATTACTGACGTAAAAGTAAGCGACGATGATTCTGATAATGATTCTATCGATGAATCTATCGATGATTCTATTGAAGATTCTATAACTGTTACTACTGAAACTACCGAATCAACTGATTCTGAATAATTAAAATATACGAGGTTTTATTTATGGCACATTGCGTTGTACCTGAAGCAGAAGAAATCCTGGATAAAGAATTCCCGGTTCTCGATAAAGGTTTTGTAAGACTTGTTGACTACTTTGGTGGAGACCAGCGAATTGTACAGTCAGCACGCGTTTCTTACGGTGAAGGAACAAAAACTGTTTCACAGGATGGAGCACTTATCGACTATCTGCTTCGCCACCAGCACACATCACCTTTTGAACAGGTTGTAATGACTTTCCACGTAAAAATGCCTATCTTCGTTGCCCGCCAGTGGGTTCGTCACCGTATGGGACGTATGAACGAAGTTTCAGGAAGATATTCTGTTATGAAGGAAGAATTCTATGTTCCTGAACTGGACAAAGTTTCTCCTCAGAGCAAGGACAACAAACAGGGACGCGCAACAGAAGCTTTTGACACAGAGGAAGCACAGAAAGTTGTAGACAATCTGGTTGCCGGACAGAAAGCCGCTTACGAAAATTACTCTGAACTTCTGGAAGACGGAGTTGCACGCGAACTTGCACGTGTAAACCTTCCTCTTTCTCTGTACACAGAATTCTACTGGGAAATGGACCTTCACAACCTGTTCCACTTCCTGAAGCTGCGCCTGGATTCTCACGCACAGTACGAAATCCGCGTTTACGCAGAAGTAATGCTTGAAATGTGTAAGAAAGTTGCTCCAATGGCAACTGAATCTTTCATCAATCATATGGAACACGGAGTAAACTTCAGTGGCGAAGAAATGGAAGCACTCCGCGCAGTAATGAACGGCGAGCCAAATCCTCTGGAAGGCAAAAAACTTGACCGTTTCAACGAAAAAATCGCAACAGGAACACAACTCTAATGAATCCATTTGAATTACTTAAAAACGCCGGCGCCATTAAAGAACAACTGGAAAATGTCCAGGGACAGCTTGAATCAATTTCAGCAACAGGTTCTTCTGGCGGCCGCATGGTTGAAGTTACACTGAACGGAAAGTTCGAAATGACTGATATTCACCTGGACCCAATCTGCGTAGACAACCGTGATGTAAAAATGCTGGAAGACCTGATTAAGGCAGCCCAGCATGACGCAATGACAAAGATTCAAGAAAAAATCAAGGAAATGTCAGGACCAATGCTTTCGGGATTGAATATTTAAGGTTTATGTCTGCTTTTGACGAATTAACAGAATCATTTTCACGGCTGCCGGGAATCGGAAAAAAATCGGCAGTCAGAATCGTAAATCATATTTTAAAACAAGACGCCGCTGAAGCTATGAAATTTGCTCAGCGGCTTTCTGTTCTGCATGAAAAAATAAAACCATGTTCAATCTGCGGTACCTGGACCGAAAATGATCCTTGTCCTGTCTGCTCAGACACTTTACGGGACCAGACAATTCTCTGTGTAGTAGAACAACCCCAGGATGTTGGGACTATTGAAGCATACAAAGAATTCCGCGGACTTTACCATGTTCTAGGTGGACTTATAAAGCCTCTGGAAGGAATCGGACCAGACCAGCTTTCATTTGGTTCCCTTATCAATCGAATCCGGGAAGGAAAAATTCAGGAAGTAATCGTTGCAACAAACCCAACTGTCGAAGGTGATACAACTGCTCTCTACCTGAATAAAATTATTTCCGACCAGATTACAGACCGTCCTGTAAAAGTTACCCGCCTTGCTACAGGAATCCCTGTTGGAGGGGATTTGGAATATATCGATAAGCGAACCTTAAGTCTTAGTTTCCGCGGCAGAACTAGTTTTTAGAAAATGGGCGTAACCTGTCCTTCGGACAGGTCGGCGAGCTCCAGACTACGGCTTTCGCCTCCGGTCCTTCGGACTGGGCTTCGCCCATCTTCCGCATGCCTTACGCTTTTTTTCTCTTGAAAAGTTTTTCATTCAACAGGAACAAACCTTCAGAAGAACAACCGAACATTTTGTAATCTTCTATCATTCTTCTGGCAGTTGATTCTTCTTCAAGTTGTTCAGAAACAAACCATCCGAGAAAATCTCTTGTTGCTAAATCTCCTTCTTTTTCGGCTTCCTGGTAGATTGCGTAAATCAAACCGGTCACTTCAATTTCATGAGATAAAGCCGTATTTAAGGCTGCCGAAATACTTTTTGGTTTTTCCCGCAAAGAGGAAAGCGGATACAACTGAACAACCAGATCAGAATCAAAAAGATAATCATAAATTTTCATCGCATGTTTCTCTTCCTCTTCAGCCTGAATTTTATACCATCGGGAAAATCCCGACAAAGCAAGGGAGTCAAAAAAAACAGCAAGGTCCAGATATGCATAAGCACTTTCCAATTCTTTCTGTATTTGTGTATTCAACATTGTATAAATCTTATCTTTCATTTTTCTCCCCCATTATTTTTTTTGTTCATTCCCTTTTGGCATTTCTTTTGAACAAGAAACTGAAGAACGCTTCCAAAGTTTATGTATATTGCAATATTCATAAGCGGCATTCACATGCTCGCCTGTCATTACCGCAAACTCCACCTGCGGTGCATTTCCCGGTTTTAGCCATTTTTGCTGAATTCCTTTGTCCGTTTGCAGCAAAATCCATTCAATATAGTGATCCGCCTGAGAAGGATGTAATCTGCTTCCAACAGTCACAGTTACAGTATTTCCATTTATTTTAATAACAGGAACATGAGATTCAGTCATTTCGTCTGAAACGCCTGGTACCAGTTCCTCCATCTTTTCACCGCAGCACACTGTAGGAACTCCCGAATCCTTAACAATGGCAACGATTTTTCCGCAGTGTTTACAATGATAAAATTTTAACTGCATACAATCTCCTTAACCGTTTCTTGCCAGATATTTTTCTGCCGAACGGTCAATTCAAACATAAAGGAGGACAAATAAATTTGGAAATGATTTCAATCGTAAACGGTCACCAGAAAATCATCAAAGCTTTTTCTGTTCTTTTTCCGCCCTGTATTTTTCCAGGAGTTCATCACGGGTTTTGCATCCGTTTCTTTCACGAGCCGCTTTCAGTTTTCTATAAATTGTATTCTCAGAAAATCCTTCCACTTCTTTCTGATACACTTTTCCTTCAAGAAGTTGATCAAGAATTTTTCTTTCATCTTCATATAAGATTACTTTTTTACGTTCATAATTATTATCCAGCACATACAGAACGCATAATACAAACCAAAGCCCACGAACAACATGAATCAAAAAACAAAGTGTTGTTTCTTCATTCAAAGCAAATGCAACACCCGCAGCAGCGAAATACACTGCCAGTGCAATCCACTTCCATTTAGGTCTCAGACCTATGACAATGCAGACAATAAAAAGAGGAGTAAAATTATTAAGAAGTAAAGTTTTTTCAAATGCCGTCAAAAACACAAGAACAATTCCGTAAATAAAATAATAAAACGGAAAACATTTTCGACGGAAAATAATTGCAAAAGGAATGTAAAGAAAATTCATTCCGATTACAATCCAAGTGCCTAAAAGAAATCCAGACTGTAATCCTTTCAAAAAATACAAAGCAGAAATTACAAACGAAAAAAATGAAGAAAGAATTACAAAATGATTTGATACTAATTTTTTTACAGAAATATCCTTCATAAACTCACCTCATGAATATTGTAATACTAATTCAAAAGAGTGGTTACTGTTTTTGTTATGCGTGATATATTTTACACATGGCAAAAGATTCAAAACAGATTAAGACAAATGCAATGCGCATCCTGGACGGACTAGAAATTCCTTATGAAGTTTTCACATATGATGATGACGGAGAACACGAACTTTCAAGGGGAGCAGCCAATGACACAGCGACAAAACTCGGCATTGATCCTGAAACCGTTTACAAAACAATCGTAATGCGAACTGATACAAAAGAAATTTGTGTATTCTGTCAAAGTGCAGTAAATGAAATCAATTTGAAAAAAGCACGAAATGTGGCAGGGTGTAAAGAAATAGGTCCTGTAAAGCCAGAAGAATTAATGGCACTTACAGGATATATTCGTGGCGGTTGTTCACCATTAGGCATGAAACGAAAGTTCAGAACATTTATAGATGAAATGGTTCAGCTTTGTGACAAAGTCCACATTTCCGGCGGACAACGCGGCGTACAAATTGCCTTAAATCCAATGGATTTAGTAAAAGCAACCGACGCCGTTCTTATCGATTTAGCTCTTTAAACTTCTATCACCTGGTCCAGAACGGAAACCATGGAATCATCATATTCCTGATTAGCGACCATGCGGCTAATGGCGGCATGGTCATATTTATTTTCAGGGTACACAACTACAACTGCACGATCCCCTTTTGCCAAGAAATTATGTTCTCCAAAATCGGTGTAACGAGTTGCACCGATTGAAACCATAACCTGAGATGGTTTTCCACTTTCCAAAAGGTAAGCATGAATATTTTCTGCAGGACCTTCATCTTTCTGATTATTCAATTTATCAACAATCCAGGAAAGAAGTTTTTCATAAATGTAGCTGTAATCACGAACTGCACTGTCTTCCCCATAATCAAAAACATTTCCATTACGAACAAGAAAACTTGCAATTCGATAATTATCCAAAAGTCCGCCCGATGTAAATCCATTAGGAATTTCGATCTGGTTTTCTGAAAGCCCCTTACTTGCTGGTCCCCAGTTTTTTTTCTGACTGATTTTTTTTGCGCCTTCTTTTCTAATCGAACAATCGTTTGATGCAGCAAATGTCTTTGGAATGATTTTTGTAATTACGTCGCCTTCCCAAAACATATCGCAAAGAATTGCACATTCCGGCTCAATCTGTAGCTTTTCTTCGCCTTCTGGAAAAATAATTTTTCCCGGCGTAAAAGGGAAAACGTGTAAAAAATCCGGAGTAATAGAACTATTTAATTTTGGCAAGAAAGTTGGAAACAAAGCTTTTGGTGCATTTGCTTCAGCAGTTTTTATATTTGTAAAATCACGGGCTTCTCCAGCCTGTTCCAAATGTCCTGTAAAGTTTCCTGCTACTCCAAAAGAAGGAATTGTTTTTGTTTTAAAATCCATAAAAATATCCTTTGCTTAATAATATTTAGTCCATCAAATTTTTACTGATTATATTAAAGCTACCAGTTTATCAACGTCAGCTTTTGTAGTAGCCCAGCTTGTTGCAAAGCGGATTACACTGTAAGACTCATCATATTTTTCCCAAAAACTGTACACCGCTTTTTTGCCAAGGGTTTTCAATTTTTCATCAGACATTACAAAAAACTGCTGATTTGTAATTGAATCGTTATAGAACTGGACGCCTTTTTCCTTCATGCATTTCTTCAAATATTCAGCCATTTTTATGGCATTTTCCCCCAATTTGTAATACAAATCGTCAGTAAATAAAGTATCAAACTGCAATCCTAAAAGCCATCCTTTTGCAAGAAGTGCACCATGCTGTTTAATCTGTGTAAAGAAATGTGGTAAAAGACCTGGTTTTGTACAGACAACGGCTTCTCCAAACAATGCACCGCATTTTGTTCCACCAATATAGAAAACGTCACAATATTTTGCTATATCTGAAAGCTTTACATCTTTCTGGGCAGCAAGGCCATAAGCCATGCGAGCACCATCTAAATACAAAGGAATTTTGTGTTTTGTACATACATTGTGAATACATTTCAACTCTTCTTTAGTATAAACACTTCCATATTCTGTAGGATATGAAATATATACAAGACCCGGTTCAATCATATGACTGTTATTTTCATCTTTTTCAAATGTAGTCAGGAACTTGTTCAAGTCATCAGAAGACATTTTTCCGTCTGTTCCTTTTAAAGTGAATACTTTATGACCAGTGGCTTCTATAGCTCCTGCCTCATGAACCGCGATGTGGCCAGTTTCCAAAGCCACAACGCCTTGCCACGGTTTTAACAAAGATGCAATTACTGTGGCATTTGTCTGTGTTCCGCCCACAAGGAAGTTTACTTCAGCTTCGGGACATTTACATGCCTGTCTGATTTTTTCAACGGCGCTTTTACAATATGCATCACTTCCATAACCCGGATTTTTATCAAGATTAATTTCATTAAGACGCTCTAAAATCTGTGGTGCAGCGCCTTCCATATAATCAGATTCAAAATGCAAAACTGCCATTACTATTACTCCTAAACAGAAAATGGTCCTGTAAGCTGGATGCCTTTGTCGGTCAACTGCTTACGGTCCATTCTCCTTTTAATATTATATTTCTGTCTTTTTTTCAGACCTTTTAAGATTTGTCACAACGATAGCAGATAAAACCAGCACTACGCCTGCAGTACTCATTAAAGTTAGTGATTCACCAAAAATCAAAATTCCCATTACAGTTGCTACCACTGGCTCAATGCTTGCCACAATAGAAGCTTTTCCATTTTCCATTCCTGAAAGTCCGTAAGTATAAAAAAGGTAAGGAAGAAAACAAGTAACAATCCCGGTTCCAACAGAAACAAGAATTGCTGAAGGAGATGAAAAACAAGCTGGAAAGACGTTCCAGCCGCCAAGACACAAAGCCCCTATTGTAGACAAAAGTGTTGTGTAAAAATTGATTGTAAAACTTGAATATCCCCGATTCAAAGCAAATCTGCTGAATATGCTGTAAAGAGCATAACAAATTCCAGATCCAAGTCCACAAAAAATTCCCATCCAGGAAAGATGACCATCTCCTGAACCAATACCAGAAACGAGACAACATCCGGCAAACGCCATGATTAATGCCGCTATTTTTGGTCCGGTGATTTTTTCCTGGAAACATGGAACTGAAATCAAAATAACAAAACATGGTGCTGAATACAAAAGAATTGCGGCCGTAGAAAGACTCATCAATTGCATTGCTTTAAAATAACACAATGTGAAAAGCAAAAAAGAAATAAGTCCTGTTCCGATAAAACACCAGAAGTCTTTTAGTTTGATTTTAAAATCTTTCCCGCCTTTCACCAAAAGCAGAATCGTAAAACAAATCAGAGCAACAAAAGATCGTATAAAAACTACACCGATTGTTGAAAGCCCAAAAGAATCTAGCAATCGTCTAAAAACACCGGTAGTACCCCACAAGGTACCTGCAATCAGAACAAAGAAAAAATGCTTCTTCATGTTTTAGCTGCTCCAGATTACACTGTCATTAATTTCCTCAAGTTTTGAAAAACCTGTTCGGCTCATTACACCTTTTAATTCGTTTGTAATTGAAGTCATTTTTTCTGCTACGCCATTTTCGCCTTTTTCTTTTAATGGTGGCATAATGGCACGACCAACACAAACAGCATCAGCCCCAACAGCCAATGCTTTAAATGCATCCATTCCACTTTCAATACAACAGTCTACAAAAATAGTCAGCTTTCCACCCACTGCTTCCACGATTTCAGGAAGAATCATAAGTGGCGGAACACAACTACCCATAATTCCATGATGATGAGAAACGATGATTCCAGCGGCGCCCATTTCTACAGCAAGCTTTGCATCCTGAACGCTTAGAACACCTTTTACCACAAACGGAAGTTTTGTTGACTGAACAAAAGACTTCATTTCATCAAAAGATTTTGATTTCATTGGCAGACCACAAACCACATCATATTCGCCATCTGCACGGAACGCATGGTCAATATCCATACCAACGCCAAAAGCGCCTGCATCTTCTGCGTCGCGGATTTCCTGAAGAACAGTTTCATTTTTTTCATGCGGCTTTATTATTTTGATGACTTTTGCGCCTGTAGCACACATATCAACAATTTCCTGCTTTTCCCCCATTCCGCTGAAACATAATGCACCTGCCATTTTTGCACCAAGCGCCATTTTTGCCATTCCGTTTTCACACTGATTGTTCATGTGCGAAAGAGCGGCTGTTGCTACGGGAGTTTCAAATTCCTGCCCGAACAGAGTGATTTTTGTATCTGCCTTTACGCTTCCGATATGCCTCATTTCTAAAAGAAGACTTTCAAAATATTTTCTTGTAATTTCATTTGAATCTGCCATAGATTCCTCCTGATTTGTTTCTAGATCTTTATCGCTTCATTGCGGTTTCAATATAACCGACACCAGCATCTTTTATTGCGTAACCAACTACATATTCTGTAATACCGTTACCATATACTTTCTGGCTTTGACTACTATCATAAGCGGTACTTGTTCCATTTGGAGCAACTGTACTAGCGCGTCTTACACCTGCCGTTTTCCATACACCAACATTAACATTATCATTCTGTGTACTAGAAACTGTAGGTACAAGGGAAACTTCCCAAGTTCCAGAAAATAATGTTGAAGATAAATCAGCGCCATCTGTTAATGTTGTCTTAATTGTTGCATCAGAAGTTTTATCAATACCATTTGGTAAGTAAGCCAGTTTTGGAAGATTTGATAAACCTTCTGAGAAATAACTGATGTAAGGTACTACATAACTCTTTTCAGTACTATTTACAGTCTTATTTATTACCGCTGTATCAATTGCAATCTTCTTACCTACCTGAGAATAACTATCAATTGTTCTTGTATAAACCGTAGCACTATCTGCAGATGGCATATATGCATAAATCAAATCGGCATTTGTCTGTTCATAAACAGCGATATGAATTCCTCCTAATGGGTCGACTTTTATTACACAGTCCTGAAGAAGTTTTCCAGTAATTATTTCTTTTGGAACAGACCAAAGAACATTATTTCCAGATTTTACACCTGCCGAAGATGCATCTCTGTTATCAGAATCTGCCTTATTGTCAATTCCGATGTTTGTTCGATACATATACATTAACTTCTGATTAACATCATCATACCAAACCATAACAACCTTATCGGCTGCAACAGAATTTCCTGGTACTACATCAAGACAATAGTATTCACTTGCATTATTTCCTGTTGAATAAGCTAAGTCACCAGCGTTTTTCCCGTTTGGAATTGTAATATCTGTACTATAAGTATCCCTATTACTTCTATCCTTACCCGTAAATACGCTCTGATAATAATAATCTCCTGCTACTAATGCATAGTAATCTCTAGAAGCTTCAAATGTTCGGTGGTTATTATAATTATTACCTGATTCATTAGTATCTGTTTCGATTCCAGTATTAGCCGTTCCGCTATTTGTAGCACTATGAACCTGAGCCAAAGATTTAGAATCATTCAACAAACCATATTGAGTATAGGTTGTATTGCCTCCTGTAGTAGTTGCTCTGGCTGTTGTTGCATTATTTACAGTTCCATAGCGGAAGCGAATCTGCTGATGATATGAGTCATAATACATTGTATAAACTGTTGGCACATTATTATGAGTTGCAACAGCTATAGAAGGAGTAGCAAATCTGTCTACAGTAATTTTACCTACGTCACCTGTAACATTATTCAAAACCCCTTTTATATATACACCGTTAGGAATACCCACAGATTCAAGTGCAATAGAATAACGTTTATCCCAATGTCTTACACCTTTTGAACTACCGTCGTTATTTTCAAACCAACGGCTATTAATATATGTCATACGACCAGTAACACCTGTTCCCATCTGGGCATCAAGTCCTACTGAAATTGTATGAGCATACCCTTGTGAATCGTAAGCAAAGTTTGTTCCATTGTAGTCTTTGTTATTCTTCTGGAACCAACGGTATGAATAATCATTTGTTGGGAAGCTGATTGAATCTCCTGCATTTGCAAATCCGAAACCAATCTGATCATTACTTGGATTAATATGCATTACTGGATATTTCAATGAGCCATGGGCTGTAGCTGCATGAGGTGTAATTTCCCAAATATCAAAATATACATCATCTGTAAGCTGATTATTTGAAATATTATTTGGCATACGGTTATATGCATATGTTATCATATCGTTATAAGAACTTTCTGAAGAAATATCTCTTGTAGCAGTCTTATAAGAACCGCAGGCGTTATTATTATTTACGTTATTGATTGATTTTACACCATTTACAGAAACTGTAATATTTCCTGAGCGCAAAGAACTTATACTTGTAAGTGGTAAATAAGATCCATTTGTATCAGAAGCTTTTGCTCCTACAGTTGCTGTATTTGCAGTAGTCTGACTGTCTGCAACATAATAAGTAGCTTTTACTTCAGCGCTAGCATCTGCCGCTACATTTGCCAGATTAAATCCATACAGCTTAATAGCGGTTTCATTATTTCTTACAGTGTATTTTCCTGTTGAAGTTCTTGAATAAGATCCTTTTATAGACATATCTTTTCCAGAAAGATATGTACTTACACTTGTAATATAAGGCACTACATCCACCACATAAACGCTCTTGTTCTTTACTCTATCCAGTTCAACGCCAGTAAGGGTTCCTTCCTCTGCTGCGGTTGAAGCTGTTTCAATTGAACTGTTACTACCATTATTGTTATCTGTACTGTTATCTTCTGCCACAACCTTCAAACTCTGATTCAGAGCAGCGACATTTCTAGTAAATTGTTCTGTATCGATTGCAAATTCCCAGGCAACTTTATGTCCATTCTGACCAAAGTATGCGTCTGCAGAAGAGAAGTTCTTACGCTTTGCAACATCCGCTGCAGCCGGAGATGTAGCATTAATTTCATTATAAACTTCCAAATGCCAGTGATCAGAATCCATGGAATTGTCTCCACCATAAACAGCCCAAGTGTTAGTTGAACTATCGTAACGGGCATTAATCTGATTCTGTGTTGTTCCATATGAGAATGTAAGTTTTTTCAATCCAACATTATCATAAGCAGTTCCACGGAATACAATCTTTCCGGAAACTTTTGGAGCCCCATCAGTATAATCGCTTCCCCAAGTTCCGTTAGACAAATCGCCTTCCACTTCAATGTGTCCGTTTGTTGTTTTATTTTCGTAAAGCGAGTTGTCATCTTTATCTACCCACTTAAACGGTTTAATTACAACTTTTGGAGCTACCTTATCTACCATTTCATATTTCATATTCTTCAGGTAGAGAACCGCATTCTGAGAAGTCTGTCCTTGAATAGTTTCTTCTGTGTTATCCCAGAAAGTAAGACAAATCTTTTCAGATGCATCGGCTGCAGTATTCTTTTTTTCTCCTGATGCAAACAAATCAGAATCTTTCAGGAAGAATGCTCTAAATATTGAATCCACTCTGTCACGATTATTTCCTGTTTTTGAAGACTTAAGAGAACGTTCATCTGTAGCGCCTGCTGTTGCAACAGGAGAATAAATTTCTGTCATTACCCCTGTGTATTTTGATGCAACAAATTCAGAAACTTCCAGATCGCCAACTTTTGAATCTCCTGTCTTATTGTTATAAGCCACGAAATTCTGTTGACCAGCAGACATTCCGTCTACACCACGTTTCAGAACCATCATCATTTTTTCAGTACTTTTTAAGTTTCCACCTACAAATTCAGGAATAACTGCAAGTCCACTCTTAACAGTGAAACCATCTGTATCAAGCGCAACTTCGGAAGAAAGATCAGCAACATCAGTAAGGTTATTTTCTTCTCTGTACCGGTCATAAACTCTTATTTCATTTTTCGAAATTTTCTTGTCTTTGTTCAAATCTGTACCGAGTCGGATTTTTGCAAGACGTGGAGCATTATTACTTACATTTGTATGAACAATACCATGCGATTTATTTCCGGCCTTATCAAAGACAACAAAATGAATTTCAAGAGGACCGTCCGGAATATTTGTACTGTCAATTGATGCATCCCATGTGTATGTTGAACCTGCTTTTGTATAAGACTCAACCAGTTCGTCACCATCACTTTCCAAATATATTCCATTCTTCTTAGTATCATTTGTCTGATCGATGCTCAAAGTTGCATAAACCAAATATGCTTCCTTATAATTCACAGGACAAGGCGAATCAAACTCTATGCTATTTCCTGAAATATTTGTAATACGACGATAAACTCCACCAATTTTTACAAGGCCGCCTTTACGAACGTTTGCATCTGGAGCCGCAGACAATGTCATGGAAAGTTCAGAATTTCGTGTAAGGCCAGTTACCTTCTTAAGAGGCAGATTATCTGTTGGATCAATATAAACACCTGTATTCTGAGTAGTTCCTACTGTCAGT
Source organism: Treponema sp. (assembly GCA_024402565.1). Classification (GTDB taxonomy): domain Bacteria; phylum Spirochaetota; class Spirochaetia; order Treponematales; family Treponemataceae; genus Treponema_D. The sequence continues at coordinate 21,045 of JAKSTM010000013.1, forward strand.
GTTGTTCCAGACAAAGTAGCTGTTTCAAGATTTGTACGCTGTTTTTCTTCACTTACAGCTTTCATCACATTGTAAATTCTATCCACAGTATTATTTGATGAAGCACCACGACGAACTACATAGAATGCAACACGTTCAAATCCAGAACCTGATTCATCAATTTTACCAGCAATTGTGAAAGCACCATCACTGTTCTGTACTTTTACATCTCCAGCATTTAATACATTTCCACTAATACTTCCTTTGTGAATTTTTATGTCACCATTATTTTCATCAGTTGAAGTTACAGTACCTTCTGTAAAGGTTGGAGCTGTGTTATCAATATTCAAAGAATATTTCATCTTTGACTCTTTAGACCCATTTGAATCGTTATCATAGGCGACAATATTAATTCCCCATGATCCGTTTCCAGAAACAGGAATAGAAACAGAATATCCGTTTGGAATTGAAGTTTTACTAATTCCTGAAGAATTCACAGAACCTGAAACATCAATTTCTTTAATTCCATTATTATCAGTAATATTTCCTTCCAGGAACCAGTTTGAGCCACTTATATATTTATCTTCCTGATAAGCCTGAGATGCAATCAAAGTACTTCTTTGTGCATTGTTATACTGATTCAAAATAAAGTCTTCAAAAACAGGAACGGAATTGTTTACAGAAATATGAAGTGTTGTACTCCATGACGAAACCAACTGACCACGTTCAGTTCCGCTATTTAATTCTGCAGAATCTACAGCCAGTACGCGGACAGCAAGACATTTATTTGTTGAGTTTCCAGTCTTTCCAATTTCAAGATCATTCAACAACAAATTTGTTCCATCTTTTGCGCCAAGTTTTACAATCTTCTGCCAGCTCTGTGTACCATCTGCTTTAATTCCATAATATGTGACACTATTATTTGTAAAGCTTTCAACTTTTATTCCAAGAAGATCTGCATATGTTTTTCCTGTGTTTGCAGAATCTGTACATGCTGTTTCGAGCCATTTTTTATCGGAAGGATTTGTTGTTTCATCGTCTGTGTAATTGAAGACTCCGTCTCCATTTACATCCAGCTGAAGCCATACTGCATCTACGCCTTCGTTATCTGTTGCGTTTCCTGAAACAATAACGTTTCCTCCCATAACAACATATTTTGTTGTTGCATTCAAAACTGTGTCTTCTACAGGATATGTAATATTTACACGAGGTCTGTCGCCGTCAGGATTGTAAAGAATACGATTTTCTTTTGAATATCCTACATTTCCAACAACGTCTGTAATTTTAAACCAGATTGGAATACTAAAGAGGCCTGAACCGGTTGATGTCTCATAACCGCTATAATCAGAATGCATTGTATCTGCAACATTTCCTTCACCCCTTACAACAGAAAGAGGAAGTTTGTTAATTCTCCATTGACCGCTAGCAGACATGATAATGCTTTCATCACTATTCGATTCATTTGATGTTTTCCAGCCAGAAGAAATTGCAGATGGGGCTGTATCTTTTTCTGAATATTTTGGAATGTAATATTCTATACTTTCAACACCAGTGTTAACATCTTTATCATCCTGAACGAAACCTGTGTAAGTCACTTCACCAGTAACCATCTGACCGCTACCAGGGCTCTGACTGGAAATTGCGTCTTCTCCTGGTGCCCTATTATCAATAATTACAGTTCTGATTATCTGTTCACTTGTAAGTCCAGAAGGTTCTGTAACCTGAATACTAATATTCTTAAGTCCATTTAATGTTGTGAAATCAATTCCATCTGCATAGAATTCATCAGAACCTGTTTTTGACATATTAATGTCAGCGCCGAAGCCTTTCAAAACAGCTTTGAAATTTTCATCATTAAAGCTTGTTACTGTATCTGTTGCCTTAATATAAATTTTTCCGCTTGGACGTTTTGTTCCTCCAAGTTTTGTATTATTTGTAAGCTCTCCTTTATCTTCGTCAGAAATGTGAAGATAAACTTTGTTATCAATAATTGTTGGAGGTGTTGTATCAACACTGAAGAAAAGAGCAACATTTGAAATACTGATATCATCACTTCGATACTTCAATTTTGGTACAGAAAGAATTGCAGTTGCATCTGGTTCTGAAGATGAAACTACATACACTTCTGGATTTGAGTTTTCAACTTTTGCATATGAAGCAGGAACTTTAAATTCTGTTCCACTCTTATCAGTAATATTCAGAATAATTGAATAGTTACCTTCACCACTAACAGAAGCTTTCCATTTTCCGTTTTCATATACAGCATCTGTCCATGTAAAATCCTTCCATTTTGTTCCTTCGGAATCCCATGTAGTGTCATTCTTTACAATGTTCTTTGAACGATCCAAAGGAATAGCAAAATATTTCACTGTAAGATCAGTCTGCTGCGAACCATCATCATCTTCCACTGTAAAGAGAATATCTTTTGTACTAAGTGTACTTGGACTTGAAGGGTTAATATTAACCTGATCAAAAGTAACTACAGGGCGGTCATTACTCTGATTTACTGTAAATGTAAGTTTTGCAAAACCATTTTCTGTAGTCGGTGCAGGAGTTATATTTCCAGCCGAATCAGTGAAGGCCACATACATATCAACAGAAACATCAGTTCCTGTTGAATTAAATTTTGTAGTATCTATATTACCGATCGTTTTTTTATCTGCACTAAATGTTAATGCACTTCCATTTGTTTCAGTAGTAACTTCATTCCAGTCTGTGTCCGAAGTTTTTTTCCAATATACTTTTGGATTAGCCGAATCAAGTCCATTCAATTCATTTACTGAAACAGTAATAGAAGTTAGTTTATTGTCATAAGTTGGTTGGGCCGGATAAGTAACAACCGGTGCCTTCTGATCCAGAACAAATGTTCCAGCAGTCTTTACTTCAGAAAGATTTCCGGCAACATCTTTTACCTGAATGTAAATTGTGTAATTCTTTGAATCAGAATCGGAAGGTACATCATCAACAACATAAGATTCTGACACTGATGTATTTACTGATTTATCACTCTGAGATGAAACAGGAATTTCAGTTGCATTTGACATATCGGAAGAAGTTGAAATATATGCTTTTTCCAGACCTGATGTAACATCCTTTGTATTAAATGCTACAGTTATATTTTTATTATTTGTAATAAATGAATTTGTTTTTCCATTTAAACTTAAGGCACTTACTTCTGGTGCTGTTGTATCAACGTGAACAGTGAATGTCAGAGGTGTTGAATGTCCGGCTTTATCTTTTGCTACAATCGTAACACCGGTTTCTCCTTCTGGAAGTCCTGCCATTGTTGTTTCAAAACTTGAAGCCATTGTAAATGTTCCAGGCTTTCCATCAGGATTTACTGTATTTGTAATATTAACATCACCAACTGAATTGAAATTCTCTTCTGTTACAGAACCAGCTTCACCTCTTACAGTAATGTTATTTCCAGTAAACCATTTGTTTGCAAAGTCACTATCATTCTTCTGAATATTTGTTTTTCCATCAGTTACTTGAATCTTGCTTTCATCAAATACAGGAGCCGTTGAGTCAATTTTGTAATTCAAAGCAAACTCATTTGTTCGTCCATACAAGTCTTCTATTTTGTATTCAATTTTAAAATCGCCATCAGCTAAATCAGATAATGAATGAGTAACTGTAGTTTTTGTTGAATCAAGATTAGTAGATGCTATATCATCTGACCATTCAGTTTCTGTCTGTTTTCTTGTATAAACTTTTTTCACTTCATTATCATCAGAAACATTAAGCACAATTGTATGATCCTTATCAGCAAACATCTGTTCCTGATAGATCTGACCGCCAACTGTCTGTGAAACAAATTTTGGAGACTCATTATCCACTGCGAATTTTACAAATTCAACACCAACTTTAGGAGTTGAATTTGTATCAATAATTTCGAAGGCAATATCTTTCTTTCCAGAGACTACTGGTGAATGTGGAATTTCATATTTGAAGGCTCCGCCGTTTTCAACTGTTAAAGGAGTTTTTGTATACCAATTATTTGCATCAATATCTGTGTCATTATCCAGTTCTTCCACAGGATCTACACCTGGTTTATTTTTCTCTGCGGCGCTTACAAGAGTAAATAATTTGCTATCACTTTCGTATTTATAATATTCAGTTCCCTGTTTATATTTTTTCTGTTTTTCATAAACCGCAAGAGCACTTACACCATCATCATCTTCGGCATTTCCGTTAATTACCCAGCTTCCCATTCCGAATACATTTGCAGAATAATCTCCTGCTTTATCTATTGTAGGGAATGTTACATATGGAATATCTGTTGCCTGATATACATAGAATTTTTCCGTCTTAACCGATTCATTTCCGGTGCGGTCTTTTGAAATAAACTTTAATACATATTCTTTTTTGTCTGTAAGCTTTGTTGTATCAATTGTATATGTCTGATTTGTTGCAGTATTTGTTACAGTAGTAGTCAAATCAGGAGTTGTTATTGCAGTTCCTTGTGTATCATGATTTCCATTTCCTTTAGATTCATATATTTCTAATTTAGTAGACTGATCATTAACTTTATCTACAGCATCACTGATTGTTGTCTTTACAGTAATTTTTCCGTTTACATTATCATTACGTTCATTTGTTGTAATAAATTTTGTTATTACAGGTGCTTCAATTTCTGGTCCATCTTTATCAAAGAATACAGTTACAGATTTAGCCAATGCTGTATTGTTCGATGTATCCTTTGCATTAATTGTAAACTCAATTGATGTTCCGGAAACTGTAGCGCCTGGTTTCCATGTATAAATACAATTATATATATCTGTTGTTTCAACTCTGGAAATTGAACCTTCTACACTTCCATATACAGAACCAGCAGGATTTCCTGTAATTCCTACAGTTACATCCCTTTCATCTAAATAAACTTCCTGAAGTTTAAACTTCAAATAAGCAATATTATTTGCATAATAAGTTCCGCGATCATTTGTAATTTCTGTTTCTGAGTCAGCTGCAGCTGTTACTTTTATATCCGAAATAACAGGTGCTACACCGTGAATAATAACGTTATAGTCTTTTTCTGTTTCAGAATCTGCACCTGCTTTTCTAATGTTGTCGCGAACTGTAACTTTTATTTTATATTTTCCGTCTTGTACAATTCCTAAATCACTTCCGAATCCACAAGCAAAAGAAGCGCCTGTAAATTTCTTTCCTGCAGGTTCACCTTCTGTTGTAGCAGCAGGAAGCCAGTTTGTATCTCCGTCTTTCTGATAAGCCACATAAATTACTCCAATACCATCATCATCTGAAACAGCCCCGGAAATTATGCTGCTTTGTGTAAAGAAATTCTGACGAGTAGCATTCGATTGAGATTCTATATCTTCAAACGAGGCAAACTCTGCGAAGTTTGCTGGGGTAATCAAAGGCTTATCAGTACTCTGGTCTACATAAATCATTTTTGATCTGTCTTCCAGAATATTTCCCGAACGGTCTTTTGCAGTAATAACTAAATAATATGATTTATGATCTGTTAATTTTGTTGTATCAATCACATAATCAATCTTCATTACAGAATTATTAACTCCTGCAGTTTTTACACCTTCGGTTGTAACAGGAGTTACTCCATCTGCTTCATAAATTGAAAGATTACTTTCTACAACTTTATCACCATCGCTTAAGGTTCCTTTTATGGTAATATCACCATTTACATTATTATCTTTTCCATTTGCTGTAATAAATTTTGAAACTTCATAATCTGAAAGAACAGGCGCCGCTTTATCATAATAAAGCAGAAGTGATTTTTCTTTTGTGTTTCTAGATTCATCTTCTGCCACAAACTTCAATTCAATTTCACCTGTTACATCACCAGGAATCCACAAATAAGATGCCTTACGTTTTGTTTCGTTTCCTTCTCCTGAAACCTGTTCAATATTTGCCGCAGGTAAATCAGCGCCGTTCACTGAAACTTTGCTCAAGTTTCCTTCATCAATTAGAACTGTCAGCTGTACAGACTTTCCTTCTGAAACATAATAATAGTTTCCGTCTTTTTCCAATGCAGTCATATTTCCGTTAATGCCTGCATTTACTACAGTTGCTGAATCATCAAATATTGGAGCCTGACCATCTACAAGGATATTAAATTCTTCTGATTCAATTTCCTTTCCTTTTTCCAAACCAACAACATCTGTTGCACGGAACTGAATTTTATACTTTCCATCTGAAGAAATTTTTCCAGTTGGTGTTACTCCCTCTACTGCTTCCGCATAGAAAATGTAATTAAGGTTTGCTGTATTTTCTGAAACTTTTGCCCAATCGGACCAGGCACTTTCATTTCCCGCAGAGTCGATTCCTTTCACTCTTACTTCAATAAGTTTAATTCCGTCATCGTCTGAAATGCTTCCAGAAATCATATTTCCTGTTTTCAATCCAAAGCTGTTTTCTGAACGTTCCGAAACTGCATCCGACATTTTTTTCAAATTGCTGAAAACGAAAACCGGTTTATCAGATTCCTGATTTACAGTGTAAGGACTCGATGAAGTTTTTGTGATATTTCCAACGTGATCTGTATAAACTGTATCTAATCTGATTTCAGTATTGTCAGGGAGACTCAATGTATCCAGTACGAAATTCTTTTTTGCTTCATCCAGTTTTTCTCTAATATCACCTGAAGTAAGTACTGAACCGTCTGCTATTTTTATTATTTCAAAGTACTGACCTTTTTCTGCTGCCAAACTTTCATTTTCAGAATAAGACAAAGGAATAGAAGCGGTTCCATTCAAATATTTTTCACTTACTAAAGGCGAAGGAATTCCCATTGTAACAACAGGAGGCTCTGTATCAATCTGATATTTAATTGTTTTTGACGATGAGGTTCCAGCTGTATCTTCTACATCGATATTAATTACTACTTTATATCGACCGGCTGAAACTGGGATTGGTAATTTTCCATCTTCACCTGACAGTGACCAGCGATATGTGGTTACAGAATTTCCATCGCGGACTGGTGTTATTTCAGATTTATTGATTTTAAATTTACCTGAAAGATTTTCTTCAGTTACCAATGCTCCATCATTATTTGTTACCTCAACAGTTACTTTCGGATAATCATCAAGAACGTCTTCACTGTCTGTCTTTACAGCAAAATCAAATTTAATTTCTTTATTATTTGGTCCAAACCAACTTTCTTCTCGTGGTAAAGTTGAATCATTTATATAAAGGAATGTAATAACCGGTGGTTGAGCACTACGTACTGCTTTAATTCCGTACCATGTTTTTCCAAGTTCTACAAAATCTTCACCAATGCCGCCTGAGCCATCATGTCCAAATACCATAATTCGATATCGGTTTGGTGTTTTTATTAACGGATTATCCAGCTTTATCGATTCTGTTAAAGTCAGAGTTAAATCTGAACTCATCTCGTTATAATCTCTCAAGAAAATCACATCTTCTGTGCTTTCGGTCATTTCTGGAATTTTTTCATAACTAATTACAGGCGTATCGTAATTTCCCCGTGAACTTTCTTTCATACGAACCATTGCAATTCTAATATTTGAAGGACGGAATTTTACATTGTCATTTCCGGCTTCAAACATAAGTGTTAATGGAGAACCTAAAAAGGCCTGATTAAATTCACAGTTTTCACCTGTTATTTTTTCAAAGCTGGTAATATACCATTTTGGATTAATTTCCGGATTAATTTTTAACTTACTTAATGTGTCAAAATTTGGTGCATCGTCATCTAAGGCATATGCAATACTTGATTCCTTAAGTCCATTCAATGCATCATCCATTACAGGATTAAGTTCTATCTGCTTTTTATATTCATTCAGATCATCAATACTAATAGAAGCAAGACCAAATGCCTGAGTATTCAAATATAATTCTTTTGAAAAATTTCCTTCGCCTGTTCCTTCACCAGACAGATCTTCTGGATTGTTATAGATTCGAGCACTATCGGAAAGCTGAATAGAAATGTATCTTTCACGAATTTCTGTTCCAAGAGGTTCGCCTTCCTGAATTCCATAAATAAGGTTGTAATTTTTTGCCAGAACCTGCTTCTTTGCATCTTCCGGCATAGTTTCTGAATACTGTGCGATAAGAAGACCGTCAGCAGTCATTTCATAATTTATTTCTGTTTTTCCAAGTTCGGTTTTATCGTTTCCAAAAGCCCGGATATATACTTTCTGAATTTCAGCATCGTCTTTTGCTTTTCCAGTAAGGAGAATTTTGTGACCAAAAGTTGAAAGATTATCTGAGTTTGTTTCTTTTCCAAGTGATGAGAGGTTTTCTACAATAAATACAGGGGCAGTATTATCGATAATAACCGAACGGCGGTCAAAGCCTTGTTTTCCTGAGGCATCTTTTACTTCAACATCTATGAAATATTCACCGTCTGCAAGTTCCCATCCCTTATAAAGAGGATTTTCTGTCTTTGAACAAATCGAAGCTGTCCATTTTCCATTTTCATCTATTTGAACCTGCTCTTTTTCCGAAGTATAAACAAATGTAAGTTTTTCTCCGTCGGCATTTTTCAGAGTTTTATGAGTAAGTGTAATTGATACAAAATTTACACCCTGGTCGTCCGTTGTTTTTCCGGCCAAAGTAAATGTGTCCATTACTACGGCGCCCTTTGGTGGATACAAAATCTCAACCGTTGGTGCAACAGTATCAACTGATTCTCCAAGACCAATAGTACAGGCAGCTAAAAGAAGAGCAAAAACCACTCCACAAACAATTATAACCTTTCTTTTGAAACTCATAAAAACCCCTTGTTAAAAGAAAACAAAATTTCTCCTCTACAATTGTCGGTATGAAAAGATACTTTCATTAAGTACCATACATAAGTATCTTCCCTTAATTTTCTGTTATCTTCTGTTTCTATAGATAGTATTGATTCTTATTGAATTCTCGTTTTCCTTGTTTTATAATTATCTATCAATATTTCATTCATTTTGGTTTAAATATAAAGGAGTATAAAACAAATGAAAAAAACACTGTTACTGGCAGCCGCTCTTCTGACTGCAACAACTGCTTTCGCAGCACCAAAAAAAGCAAAAAAGGCTAAAAAAGCAAAGCAGGTAAAAATTGGTGTTATCCAGCTGGTTGAACATCCTGCTCTGGATGCAAACTACAAAGGATTCGTAGACGGACTTGCAGAAGCTGGTTACGTAGACGGCGAAAACATCAAAATTGACTATCAGAATGCTCAGGGTGAACAGGCAAACTGTGTTACAATCGCACAGAAATTCGTAAACGACCGCGATGACATGATCTTCGCTATCGCTACTCCAGCAGCTCAGGCTGTTGCAAACCTTACTCAGGACATTCCAGTTCTTATTTCTTCAGTTACAGACCCAGAATCAGCTAAACTGGTTGCTTCAAACACAGCACCTGGCGGAAACGTAACTGGTACATCTGACCTTACACCATGTGCAGCTCAGATGCAGCTCCTGAAGAAAACTCTTCCAGAAGCAAAAACTGTTGGTATGCTTTACTGCTCTAACGAACAGAACTCATTCTTCCAGATTGCTCTTGCAAAAGCAGAATGTGACAAACTCGGTCTCAAATATGTAGACTTCACAGTTTCTTCTTCTAACGAAATCCAGCAGGTTGTACAGTCTGCAATCGGAAAAGTAGACGCTCTCTACTCTCCAACAGACAACATGATCGCCGCAGGTATGGCTACAGTTGCTCAGGTTGCAACTCCTGCTAAACTCCCAGTATTCTGTGGAGAAGAAGGAATGGTAAAGCAGGGTGGTCTTGCAACATACGGTCTGAACTACTACGAACTTGGAAAACAGACTGCTGCTATGGCTGTTCGCATCCTTAAAGGCGAAGCAAAACCAGCTACAATGCCAATCGAATACCTTGAATCTTGTGACCTTTGTGTAAACGAAGAAACAGAAAAAGCAATCGGTATAACAGTTCCAAGAAACTAAAAAAAAATCATGATGCAATCTTTTCCATACTAATATGCTAAAAAGATTGCAGTTCGAGCGTGGGGCCCAGCAACGGCGAAAGACAGGGATTCCTCCCACAGGGTCCCTCCCTGTCTTCTCGCCTGCGTCCCACCCTCTCCCTTCAACACTTTTTCAAATCCCATATTTAATGTATAATTTTTTATTACTCTCTGGTCACAATACCATTATGTGACACAAAAAGGATTTTTTATTATGGGTATCTTGCTTGCTATTCAGGGTGCTGTTTCTCAGGGTGTTCTCTGGGGAATAATGACACTCGGTGTATTTCTTACATTTAGAATTCTTGACATTGCCGATCTTACAGTTGACGGAAGCTTTGCCACAGGTGGCGCTATTTGTGCTGTTCTTCTTACAAGAGGAATGAATCCGTACCTTACTTTAGTTTTTGCCTTCCTTGCAGGAATTCTGACAGGCCTTTGTACAGGCTTCATGACAACAAAACTTAAAATCCACGTTCTGCTGGCTTCAATTCTTACTCAGATTGCCCTTTATTCGGTAAACATCCGTATCATGGGAAACAAAGCCAATATCCCGCTTTTGGGAACAAAAACAGCAATGAAAATGTTCTCGGGACTTTTCAAGAACGTGAAAATGACAGTTACAACTTCATCCCTTATTATCGGGGTTGTTTTTGTAGCAATCCTTGTAGTGATTATGTACTGGTTCCTGGGAACCGAAATCGGAGCTTCCCTCCGCGCTACAGGTAACAATGAAAAAATGGTTCGCGCCCTCGGTGTGAATACAGATACAATGAAAATCATGGGACTTGGCCTTTCAAACGGCCTGGTTGCTCTTTCAGGCGCCATGGTTGCACAGAGCCAGGGTTATGCCGACGTTCAAATGGGTGTTGGTACCATCGTTATCGGACTTGCTTCCATTATTATCGGTGAAGTAATATTCGGAAAACGCTTTGGACTTTGGTACACACTCATTTCGGTTGTTATGGGTTCAATCCTTTACCGAATCGTAATTGCAGTTGTTCTTCAGCTGGGTCTTAAATCAACTGACCTTAAGCTCCTTACAGCACTTATCGTTGCCGTGGCACTTTCAGTACCAACTTTCAAGGCAAAAATTTTCAAAAAGAAGATCGGTGTTGCTGTAAATGATGATGAAAACACACGCCATTCAAATGTAATCAACAAACATCATGATAAAGAGGCCGGTAAACTCGGCGACAACAAATAAGGGGGAACGGGCATGCTTAAACTGACTAACATCACAAAAACATTCAATCCGGGAACCATCACAGAGAAAAAAGCAATCCGCGGAATCGATCTTGAAATTGACGACGGAGACTTTATCACAGTTATTGGTGGTAACGGTGCGGGAAAATCAACTCTTCTGAACCTGATTTCAGGTGTTCACATGGCTGACACAGGTTCCATCACTCTGGACGGCGAAGACATTACAAATCTTCCTGAATACAAACGCGCAAAATATCTTGGCCGCGTTTTCCAGGACCCAATGATGGGAACTGCCGCAAACATGGAAATCGAAGAAAATCTGGCCATGGCTTACCGCCGTGGAAAGAAACGCGGTCTTGGCTGGTACATCAAAAATGATGAAAAACAAGCTTATATCGAAAAACTTAAGCTTCTGGATCTTGGACTGGAAGCTCGCGTTCATTCAAAAGTAGGACTTCTTTCGGGTGGTCAGCGCCAGGCAATCACACTGCTTATGGCAACACTGAAGAAACCAAAGCTTCTCCTTCTTGATGAACATACAGCAGCCCTGGACCCAAAAACTGCAAAGAAAGTTCTGGAACTTACAGAAGAATTCGTAACACAGGATAACCTTACAACCTTCATGATTACCCACAACATGAACGACGCTATCCGCTACGGAAACCGCCTTATCATGATGAAAGACGGACAGGTAGTTTACGATGTTCGCGGCGAAGAAAAGAAAAACCTTACAGTTGCAGACCTGCTGGCAAAATTCAGCATCATCAACGGTAACGAAGGCGCCAACGACAGAATGCTTCTTGGGTAAATAATAATTAAGAGGTAATAGGTAAGATTTTTTTCTGTATGGGAAGACTTTCTGAATGAGAGGAAAGCGGCCTGTATGGGAGATATGGATAAATAGGGTGGTTAAGCTTGTCGAAACCACTTTGTGCATATAAGAAAGGCTGTTTGTACTGCAAATGTCAGTACAAACAGCCTTTTTTTATTTACTTTCCGCTGTTTCGTTCATAGAAAACGCCGTCTTCATAGCCTTGAATGGTCTTGTCGTTTTCTGCCATGTCCAGACGCTTCATAGCCCACATGCAATATTCTGAGTTTATTTCCGAACCTGTAAAATGCCGGCCAAGTTTTTTTGCCACAACGGCTGTAGTTCCGCTTCCCATGAACGGATCCAGAACAAGGTCGCCCGAACGAGAACTTGCAAGAATCAGCTTTGCAATAAGCTTTTCGGGTTTTTGTGTCGGGTGATCAGTATTTTCAGGCATGGACCAGAAAGGAACCGAAATGTCATCCCAGAAGTTTGAAGGAAATGTAAGGCGAAATTTTCCTTCATCACTTTCTTCCCAATCCTTTGGTTTTCCGTTTTCCTTGTATGGTGCTATTACGCGGCGCTTCTGTTTTACCGCTTCTACATCAAAATAATAGTCGTCAGTTACCGTTGCAAACCAGATATCTTCTGTACAGTTCTTCCAGTTATGTGCGGCACCGCGGCCTTTTTCCCGCTGCCATGTAATACGATTCTGCGTTTTAAGGTACTTTTCGCACATTTTGTACAACGAATTCGAGCATTTCCAGTCGCCGCAAAGGTAAACGCTTGCTGTGTCTTTAAGTAAAGGAATCAATTTGGGGAACCAGCTTTCAAGGTATTCTTCGTAAGCTTCATCACTTCGCCCGCCGAACTTCATTTTCCCGAAGTCTTTTGAAAGGTTATACGGCGGGTCCAGAATAAGAAGATCAACTGATTTTTCAGGAAGGACGGCAGTAAAGTTTTCTAAAGTATCATTAAAAATCCGGTCCAGGAAATCACTTTCCAGAAGCTTGCCAACTCCACCCGATTTTATAAAATCACTCACAGGACTCAACTTCTTCTCATACAGAACTTTTTCCTCATCAGAAATTGTTACCGTCCTGTTTCTTGGTGCCCTTTCCTTTTCTTCCATCTTTTATTCCTTTTCTTTCTTATAGGGTTGTAATCCGAATTTTTTAGATCTTGCAATTTTCTTAATCATTCGAATTTCAAACTATGAATTCCACTATACAACATTTTCCTACTTTACTGTATCATTATTATCATGACACATAAAATGATGGAACTGCAGAATCTTGCAGCAAAAAACGGACCGCTCTGCGTTGGACTGGATACTGATCCTTCTTACATTCCTGAATCAGTTTTGAAAAATTATTCTTCTGCCACAGAAGCTGTTCTTGCTTATAACAAAGAAATTATCCGCCGTGTAGCCGCAGACAAATCTGCATGCTGCTGTAAAGTTCAGATTGCTTACTACGAAGCTATGGGACTTGAAGGCATGAAAGTCTATGCCGAAACAATAAAAGCTGTAAAAGACGCAGGACTTATCTGCATTTCCGACATCAAACGCGGAGACATTGCCGCCACAGCCGGAGCTTATGCACGCGCTCATTTCACAGGCGACTTCGAAACAGACATCATCACAATCAACCCTTACATGGGCTTCGATACACTTAAACCTTTCACAGAATACTGTGCACCTGAAAAGGGTGGCAAAGGCGCATTCGTTCTCCTTTGTACTTCTAACCCTGGCATGGTAGACATTGAACACCAGGAACTGAAAGACGGCTCACTTCTTCTGAACCGGGTTGGAACTGAACTTGAAAGAATCGGTGAAGAATGGAAAGCAACTTACGCTGACCAGACTTGTGGACCAATCGGTGCCGTAGTTGGAGCAACACAGGCTCAGGACGCCCGTAAACTCCGCGACCTTTACCCTAACACATTCTTCCTGATTCCAGGTTACGGTGCTCAGGGTGGTGCCGCAGAAATTGCTGCAACACTTTTAGACAGAGCCGGCGGTACAGTAAACTCAAGCCGCGGAATCCTCTGTGCTTACAAAAAAGATGCTGACTTCGCTTCAAAACTTGAAGCCGGAACACTTACAATGGACGACATTGCAACAGCTGCCCAGAAAAATGCCCTCTTCAGCAAAAACGAACTGACAAGTTTTGTTAAATAACCTGTACACCTTCCCGCTCTGCTGTTTCTTTCAATTTTTTATCCATTGTTAAAAGAACAGCGCCATAACGGCGGGCAAGGGTAAAGTAAAACATATCATAAGCGGAATGATTCAGTCGGATTGCTTCATGAAGTGATTCGACTGAATTTTCTTCTGCACTCACATAATTATCCACCAGATTCATCAAATCAATCATTATGATTTTCGCGTTCTGCTCATCAAGATACCCGGCACGGACATACTGCCACAAAACGTTTGTAATTTCTGATTTATACAGATCCGGAACAATTACGGAAGACGCATTTTCCAGGATTTTCCTGTATTCATCAGCTCGTGACCCGCAAAAAGCGATTTCAAAAGCAACATTTGTATCAAGAACGTAATCCATAATCAGCGGAGCCTTCCTTCATTGTTTTCAAAATCCGGTGAAAAATTGCCGTCCCGGTCTTTTCTGATTATTTCAATCATTTTCTCAGAATCAAATTTTTTCTTCAGCTGAACTGACTTAAGTGAATCCAGGGCTTTACGGCGTTTCAAAATATTCTGAAAATCTGAATCCGAAAATTCATTCTGAAGAATATGAACTGTCTGCTGGGCAATACTTCTGTTTTCTTTTTCTGCCAGAAGAGTAAGAAGAGCATAAAGATCGTCGGGAAAGTTTCTCACCTGCAAAAGTGCCATAAGCGCCTCCTGTATGCAAATTTACTGCAATGTGCATACATCGTCAAGAAAAAATCTTCTTGCTTAAAATTCTTTCTTGAATCAAAATATTACCCAGGAGAAAAAAATGTTCGGAAAAAAAGACAAAGAAGAAAAAGCTAAAAGTCCATGGGATGCAGTAATGAACGATGAAGAAGAGGAAGTGATTGAACAACCAGCTCCTGAATGCAACATCGACTTTGTACACGAATGGAAGGAACTTGTAGGAAAGCGCCTTATTCACAAGGACTATTGCATTGTTGTCCTTATTGTTTCGGCAGAAGAACTTTCAAAGAAAAAGAAGAACGGTCACTGCCAGCACGAATATACAATCCTCCACAAAGGACAGTGCAACGTTATTACAGATGATGACATTGCATCAACCTGGGATTTACTGGACTAAATACTTAAGTCATTTTCCAGCAGGCACAGAGATGTTCACTGTTCTGTGACTCTGCTTTCATAACCGGATTTTCTTTGTGACATCTGTCGTCGGCAAAAGGACAGCGTGAAGCAAAGGGACATCCGGTTATTTTTTTTGAAGGATCCGGAAGGTCGCCGTGAAGAACAATTCTGTTTTCTTCTCTCTGATTAACATTATAAGCGGCACTAAACAAAGCCTTTGTGTACGGATGAAGCGGATTTTCAAGAATATCTTTTACCGGTCCCTGTTCAACAATGTGACCAAGGTACATTACAAAAATCACATCGGCAACGTACGAGACTGCGTTCAGGTTATGTGAGATAAAAAGTGATGTAAGCTTTAAGGTCTTCTGAAGCTTTTTCAGCATGTTCAGAATCTGTGCCTGAATCAAAACATCAAGAGACGAAACTGCTTCATCCAGAACCAGAAACTTCGGATTCATAATCATGCTTGATGCAATGCACACACGCTGACGCTGGCCGCCTGAAAGTTCTGAAGGATATTTTTCAAGAACGCTTGGATCAAGGCCGCACAAAGTTCTGATTTCGTTTACGTAGCCTGCCCTTTCCTGTTTTGTTTTTCCGATTTTATGAATGATCAAAGGCTCTTCAATTATCTGGAAAATCTTCATGCGCGGGTTCAAAGAATCATAAGGATTCTGAAAAATCACCTGGGCTTTTTTTCGGAAAGCAATTTCTTCTTCGCGGCTCATTTTCCCGCAGATTGATTTTCCTTCAAACTTTATGTCGCCATCTGTCGGTTCCAGAAGCTTTACAAGCATCTGTCCCAAGGTAGATTTTCCGCATCCGGATTCGCCCACTAAGCCGTAAGAAAGGCCCTTTTGTAAAGACAAATTCACGTTTGTCACAGCATGTATTTTTCTGCCGTCTGTACGTTCATAAACCTTACTCAGGTTCTCAACTGAAAGAAGAATGTCTGACATTATGCATCCTCCTCTGTTAATTTTCGGCTTACAAGATTACATCTAACCCCGTGATTTTGTGTTACATTTTCCATATTTGGAGCAAATTCTGCACATTTTGTATTACATTCTGGGCAACGTTCTGCGAAACGGCATGTAAGACCTTTTCGCTCTGAAAGAGGCGGCACTATGCCATGCAATACAGGAAGCTCACGGTTCCGCTGATTTATGTCCGGAATAGTTCCGATTAATGCTTTTGTATACGGGTGCAGAGGATTTTTCAAAACCTCTTCCGTTTCACCCTGTTCAATAATCTGTCCGGCGTACATAACGTAGATGCGGGGACAAAGTTTTGAAACAACGCCAAGGTCGTGTGTGATAAGCAAAAGTGATGTGCCAGTTTTTTCTTTTAATGAAATTAGGATTTCGATAATCTCTGCCTGAACCGTTGCATCCAGAGCTGTTGTGGGCTCATCGGCAATAAGAAGCTTCGGATTGTTTATAAGGCTCTGGGCAATAAGAACACGCTGCATCATGCCGCCAGACAAATCCTTTGGGAAAACATTCATGATTCCTTCAGCGCCTGCAATTCCTACAAGGGTCAGATTTTCAACAGCCTTTTTATGAGCTTCTTCTTTTGTCATGCCGTGAGCAATTCCGGTCTCCATAATCTGCCGCCCGATTTTCATCAGGGGATTCAGGGCGCTTAATGGATCCTGGAAAATCATGGAAATATCATTTCCCAAAACTTTCTTATATTCTTTTTTCGAAAGCTTTGTCAGGTCCTGAGTTCCTCCATCTTTTCCATCCGAAAACAAAATTCTGCCTTCTGTAATTCGTGCGTTTTCAGGAAGCAGATTTGTAATGCTCAAAGTGGTCATTGTTTTTCCGCAGCCTGATTCGCCTACAAGGGCAACAAATTCTCCCTGCCCGACTTCAAGATTTATGTCATCCAGAACCGGAAGTATTTCCTTTTTCTTAAACAGAGGTTTGTTTTCAAAAACAACGCTGAGATTTTCAATTTTTAAAACTAATTTTTCAGAAGTGATTTTCATACTAATGTTTGTTCACCTCCGAAATGCCGTCACCCATAAAGTTAAATCCCAGTACCATCAGGATAAGCATAATGGCAGGAATAAGAACTGAATAAGGCGACTGGAAAATAAAGCGCTGGCCGTCAGAAAGCATCTGACCAAAGCTAGGGTTCGGCGGCTGAATTCCAAGTCCCAGATAACTGAGTCCGCTTTCACTTAAAATTGCCAGCGAAAGATTCAGGTTTGCCGTTACAAGAACATCGCTCAAAACGTTAGGGAGAATGTGGCGGAAAATAATTCTGAAACTTCCCGCACCTTTAGCCACGCTTGATTTCACAAAGAGTGAGTTTTTATATTTTATAAATCCGCCGCGAACAATTCGTGTCATGCGCGGAATACTCATAATTGTCAGAGCAAGAATTGTAATGCTTATGCGAGCGCCCAGAACACTTATAAGCATAAGGGCAAGAAGAATGCCCGGAAATGCCATCTGAGTTTCGATGAGCTTTGAAATTACTGCATCCACCCATTTTCCAAAATAGCCAGCCAATGCGCCAAGAACAATTCCAATAAGTGAACCGAAAATCATTACGCAAAGTCCAACAAGGAGAGAGTTCCGTGTTCCCACAATGAGGCGCGAAAAAACGTCACGGCCAAGGTGATCTGTTCCAAGAAGATGAGCAGCTGAGGCTTTCTGAAATTTGTTGAAAGCATCTGTTGCCGTCGGATCATATGGAAGAAAAATCAGACCAATGAACATGTAAATTACAATCAGCGAAACAATGACAAAACCCGCAAGGAAAGTTTTGTTCTGGAAGTACTTTTTCATTTGCGTACCTCCCGGGTTCGTGGATCAATCACGTGGTAAAGAACATCAACAATAAAATTCACAGAAACAGTAATTACTGCCAGATACAGAACAAGACCCTGAATCAAAGGAAAGTCACGGCTTGTAATGGAAGTTGCTATAAGGCGGCCGATTCCTGGCAGTGAAAAAACATTTTCAATGATAATACTTCCGCCAAGAATATCAGTAACAATGAGCCCCAAAGTTGTAACAACGCAGATAAGGCTGTTACGGAGAATATGAACGAATACAATGCGTCCTGTACTCAAACCTTTGCTCCGGGCTGTGCGAACATAGTCCAGACTTTTCTGCATTGTAAAATCAGTTTTCAGATAACGGGCAAGAATTGCGCTGGAACCGAATGAAAGTGACAGAGCGGGAAGAAACATGGTCCGTAAACTCTGAAGAGGATTCTGAAAAAATGAAACATATCCCATGGAAGGAAATAGTTTCAGAATCACAGTAAAAATCATTATCAGAAGGATTGCTGTACAGAAGCCCGGTGTTGAAAGCCAGATCTGATCAAATACTTCAAGAACCTTTACTGATTTTTTTCTAGAATACTGACCCATTACAATTCCAAGAGGCAGCCCGATTAAAACAGTCAAAACAAGGGAAAAAAGCCCAAGAGAAAAAGTAACTCCGAATGCTTTTGAAATGATTACTGAAACCTTCTGGCCATAGCGGTAAGAATAGCCCAAGTCTCCCCGGAGCACACCGGCAATCCAGGAAAAATAACGGGCGTAAAGCGGCTGGTCCAGATGGAATTCTGCTTCCAGAGCCTGGATTTGTGCAGTATCGGCATCCGGACCAAGTATTGCCAGGGCAGGATTCCCCGGCAGGATATTGAACGTAAAAAATGTGATAAGGGTTACAAGAAAAATTGTAATCAGAAGTCCTGAAACCTTTTTAATGTAAAACTTTACCTTATCCATTACTTACTATTATAGATGTTTTTATTCAAAATAGTAACTTGAAAGATCATAGAAAACTACAGGATAGCAAACATAACCTTTCACGTTTTTCTGAGTAAGAACTGCATTGTTCGGGTCACAGATGAATACAGCCGGTGCATCTTCTGCCAGGTATTTCTGACATTCCTTGTATTTTGCTGTCTGTTCTTCCTGAGTCAGAGCTCCGAAAGCTTCATCAAATGCCTTGTCAAAAGCAGGATTTTTGTAATTAACGAAGTTGCGTTTGTATGTTGAATAGTAACGTCTCAGAATATTACTTGGTTCAAGCTTTCCGCCAAAGGCGATTACCGAAGTTTCGTAATCTTTCTGTGTGTAAACGCGACTGAGCCATGTTGTCCATTCAATGCCTTCGATTTTTGCTTTAATTCCAATCTGTGCCAGATTGTTTACAATAACCTGAGCAGTATCCATATGAGCCTGATAATTTGAAGGAACAGTGATTGTCATTTCAAAACCGTCAGCATAACCAGCTTCAGCAAGAAGAGCCTTTGCACGGTCAGGATCATAAGGATTTTCATTTACTAATTCATCGTTATAGTAGCTTTTCATGATTGGTGAGAAGTTTGAATAAAGCTCTGTTGCACTTGAATCCATTACACCGGCGATGATTTCTTTTTTGTTTACTGCCATAGAGATTGCTTTTCTGACACGAACATCATCGTAAGGTTTTACCAGGTTATTCATGGCAAGAATCTGAACCATGTTCTGTGGTGTGTTTACAAGTGTGAAGTTTGAAGACATTGCCTTTGCAGTACCTGGTGTAATGAGCTGGGCAACATCAATCTGATTTGAGCTGAGAGCACTGAGTGTAGCACTTTCATTTGTCATTACGTAAAGTTCAACTGTCTTGATTTTTCCTTTACGAGCTTTGTTCCAGTATTCATCGTTTCTTTCCAGCACCACTTTGTTGTGAATATCGTATGAAACAAACTTGTAAGGACCTGAACCGATAATCGGATCATCAGCTGTGGCACCGTCTTTTACAACAGGACATGTGGCACAAAGGTTTACAAATTCACTTGAAGGTGATTTCAAAGTGATTTCTACAACACCTGCAGAAGGAGACTCAACAGAAGAAACGATTGTCATGCTGTCGTTTGTTACTGTGAAACCGTCCAGTCCAGCCATGTTCTTATATGTGTAAATAACATCCTTTTCTGTAAGAGCAGAACCGTCGTGGAATTTTATTCCGCTTTCCAGATTGAAAGTATATTTGAGACCATCTTCACTTACAGACCAACTCTTTGCAATCTGAGGAATAATTTTTCCAGCAGCGTCAAAGAATGTAAGTGAATCGTAAATATTATAGATAATCGCTTTACTGTCTGAACTTGCAGCTTTCCATGGAAAGAAAGCATCTGGTTCTGATGAAATACTGATTTTGATAACATCCTGTGCAGCCTTTTTTTCTCCACAAGAAACAAAAAGGGCTCCAACAAAACAAATTGCCAGAGCCAATGAAATAGTTTTGATTTTTTTCACAATGCAGTCCTTAATCTGATGCTAATCAGTGTGTGTTATTTATTGAAAATATATCAAAAAAGAATGGAAAAAGACAGTAAAATTTATATAAGACAAAATAGTATTATCTTATATACAGTTATAGAAGAAAACTATAACTGTACTATTTTTAATAGTTTTTACTATTTGTTACGAAATCTACGGAATTTTCCAATGCCGCCGCTTTCTTCTGTGCTGTAAACAAAAAGCCCTGCGCGAACACCACAGAAATGATCCAGCATGAAGCGAAGTTTATGAGGCTTCCCTATCTGCTTCCATTCCGCCTCAGCCTTTTCTACAGGTCTCCACCAGAAAGTCACTTCATCCTTCAAGTTTGTAAAATTAAAATCAAGCTTTACTTCAACCGAATTGCCTTCAATTTCAATTTCATCTGTAATCTTGTCCGGGTTTCTGTTATTGCGGTTCTGTTCAATTTTTCCGTCAGGATAATTTGTCTCTCCACGAACCACAAAAGTTTTTCCATTTTTCTTTGTAAGTCCCACAAATCCATAACAGCTTTCAAAAGCAGCAAGTCCAATAACGTCGCCGTTTTTCAATTCCGAAGAATCAACAATGACACTTGCTTTGGGCTTTACGCCCACAACGCGCTGAGTCAAAGTATTGCGCACTGTTACAAGATTCTGTTTTCTGTATTCTGTCCGGATGCAAAGAGCGCCCCCTGCCTTTTCGCCTTCACAGTCAGAAGCTGGTTCAATCCACCAGTTTTCATCTTTTGGAATATGATTCCATTCCCAGGCTGACTTAAGTTTCGGATGGAATTTTCCTTCTAAGATCTCCCCAGAGACGTCGCGCCCTGTTCCAATAGATACGTCTCCCAGGGCGACTTCACCGCCTGTAAAGATTTCACCAGCCTTATAATCAAAATCATCACTCTGAGCCAAAGGTTCATAATTATAGCCCGGGTTATAATCTTTCACTTCAAGAGACTTTGGAGCTTTGCCATCAATGCCGAATTCAGGATAACCGTCAGCTCTGAAAGTGACAGGCACCAGACAAGGCATGCGTCCCTGAGCGCCATGATCCTGAAACAGAACGGCGTACCAGTCTCCGTCAGGCGTATCAACAATTCCGCCCTGAGCAACGCCTGCGCCAAACTCACCCATATCGGAACAAAGAACATCTCCGCCTTTCCATTCCCCATTCAGATCATCTGCCATGAAAACGGCTTCAGTTCTCATGCTGTTCTTTGGCCAGTGAATTAATGTCAAAAGATATTTTCCGTTCACTTTGTAAAGATGACTTCCTTCATAACCAAGGGGCACTTCGTCACTGTCACGAAGAATCAGTTTATCAAGGCCGCCGGCTTTTGGAGTAAAATCTTCTGAAAGTTCTGTAAGACGGATTTCGCGGTTTCCGTGAACTACAAAAATGCGGCCGTCATCATCAAAGAAAAGTCCCGGGTCATAATAAAAACCCGGAATCTTTTTCTGAGTCCATGGGCCTTCCACATTTTCTGCTGTGTAAAGATATGAGCTGTGAGTATCGTTGGCAATGTGAAGAACGTAAAACTTCCCGTTGTGAAACTTTAAGGAAGCTGCCCACATTCCGCTTCCATAAATATTCTTGCCGTTTTCC
>JAKSTM010000014.1 GCA_024402565.1 Treponema sp.
AAACATTTCGGAGATAGTATCGTAAAATATTGTTTTCTATATGCATTAATTAAATCCCCTTACTCAAAAACATTTCCATTGGCTGTTCAAATCCTGGAATATCAACAGTAAAGCCGCCGCAATCTTTATAACCAAGTTTTCTGTAAAAATGCTGGGCGCTTTCATCCACTTGAGTAGAAACCATCACCATGCCGTAGCCTTTTGATTTCATATCAGCTTCCCAATGTTCCATCAACTTACGGCCGTAACCTTTTTTCTGTGCATTCCAGTCTACAAAAAGCATTGTGCAGAAAGGGGTATTATCCCAGAACAAATTGTATCTCAATAAGCCCACAGGTTTTCCTTCTTCAAAAAGAACATAACCCAATTTATCCCGGACTTTTATTTTAAATTGATCTTCAGGTAAATGCTTATCAAGGCTATACCAAAACGTTTTGTCATCAGATGTGACGTATTTAATTTCCGTTTTTTCTGTGTGTGTCATTTCACCTACCTTTTACTGTTCAACCCAAACATCAATTTCTTCTTTCCCAGGGATTTCAAAAATCGATTTGAATTTTTGAGCCAGTCCTTCATCAACATAATACGCATCAGATTTTTTTCCCATAACATCTTTATTCCGTTTATCCAACCGGCGGTACCATTCTTCATCGCTTATGCTGATGTAATGAAACTCGTATTCAATTCCACGGGAGCCGTAAAACTCTTTTGAAAAATCCCTTTCAGCTTTAGTCCAGAATCCCCAGTCCAGAACAACATTGATTCCAGTTTCCACAATCTCTACCGATTTCTGAAAAAAGTACTGCTCCAGTTTTTCCACATAAACATCCAGAGTGTCGCCACCGTTCTGCCCCAAAAGAGTGAGCGTAATGTCATCAACAGAAAGAATGACTGCCTTTTTATCTTTACGAAGCTGCTGAGAATAAGTTGATTTCCCGCTGCAAATTTTTCCGCATAATATATAAACTTTTGCCATTATAACTCCTTCACCAGATGATATTTCTTATTTCCATCAGGAATATTATCCAGTTCACCAATAATTCTATATCCGTGTTTCTTATAAAACTCAGGTGCCTGCCAGCTCATTGTGTCCACATGTACTGAATGACAACTGCGGTGAACTGCTTCTTCTTCGGCAGCTTTCAGCAGTCTTGATCCGATTCCCGTTTTACGATATTTTTCATCCACCCAAAGAATATCCAGGTGCATCCATCCCCAGTAAGTTCCTCCAAGGATTCCGGCAATCACATTTTCGTCTTCATCATATTCCACGATATTCAGAAGTTCATGATTATCTGGACCAACAGCTTTATTGTTGAATTCTTCAAGAGCATTATTTACAAAATTGATTTCTTCTTCTGATGGGTTGTAGTTCATTTTTTTCTTCTTATATCAACTTTAATACTTCCATGGGATTTTCCAAATGAATGAATCCATCCAGTCTGGAAACAGGCTGTTCATAGCCATCTTTTAAATACCATGCGGCTTGAGCAGTTTTCATATTCAAAGAAGCGGCAGTTTCTAATTCCTGGCTTCCACCGTCTCCAATGTACAGGCATTCATCCTCCGCCAGATTCATCTTTTCAAGACAGCGGGAAAAAATTCTGGTATCAGGTTTACAGATTTTTTCATCAAAAGATAATATTACTGCATCAAAATAAGGAAACAAAATACTTTCTTTTATTACTTTTGCTTCTTCCGAAAAACAGTTGCTAATCAATCCGATTTTTAAGCCTTTTTCTTTTAAAGCATTCAGCATGGGAATTATTTCCGGATTCATATGATTAAAAACTTCCGCCTTGCATTCAGTTCTCTTCTTAGAAAGAAGCAGTAATTTTTCCTGAGTAAAACAATCATTATCTTTCATGATTTTTTCAATCACATCTTCGTAAGTGATTAAGCCTAAAGTTCTGTCTGATATTGTTTTAGTCCAGGCTTCCTTAAAAATTGTAGGATCAATTTCTGCGTCCTTTGCCATATCTTTGCTAAAATACATAGGAGATTCAAACAAAGTGACAAGGGTTTCGTACATATCAAATATAACTGCTTTAATCATTTTTTTCTTTTACTCTATTATCTGTCACAATATGCTTTACGTTATCAAGAAGTACTAATCTTACTGACTTATTCAATTACTCGCAGGTGTAACCGGGCTTTTTGAAAAGCACTTTTTCATCTGGAACAATATTTGCGTCCCAGACTTTTTCCTTCCAGTCTTCTGGTGCTATATCTTTGATTGCAACAGAAACACTTGAAGATTTGCATCCTAAGGTTTGTGAAAGAACTTCTGCAATTTTTTCCGCACATTCTCTTTTCTGTTCATCAGTTCTACCGGAATAACACTTAATTTCTACATGTGGCATTTTTGAATCATACTCCTTTCATTTTTTTGAACTTTTTCTGCTAGTCTTTCATCTACAAAATATGCATCAGACTTTTTTCCAGAACATTTTTATTCTTCCATTATATATGATGATCAGAAATTTTTGGATAAAGCAATGATTTAATTACAGGAGATTTATGATTGTGGTATATTATCAATCTTGCTGTAGAAATTCTTGAACATGACAAAGTTCCGTTTTACTGCTGTGCCTGGTCCAATATTCGTTCTGCTGGAAATGCAATTAAGGCAGGCTTTGTTCCTTTCTGGGTAGAAATGACAGTAAAGCCAGCCGATGTGGTTGATAGAATAAATAGGAGTGTTTGAAGAAAAAATTTTTGGGAGTTTAACTATGTAGTTTTATCATGTGTCCGTTTATATAATTAAAAAAACGGAGGCCCAAAGTGTCGAAAAGAAATATTAAAAAACTGAATGCCATTTTTACAGCAGGTATTTTATGCATGTTCTTTACATGTTTACAATTTACCGGCTGTAATCATGATGTTCCTTCAAATACAAATTCTGGAACTACAGAAAAATCTGATGAAAAACTTCTTAAAGTACAAAACTCTTTTAATTGGGGAACAACCTATAATCAGCAGACAAAAGTTTTAACTTTTGAAAAAGGATGGAAAATTGCCACCTTTAATTTTGAAAATGCCGAGACTGTTGATGCCAGTAATTTTAATTACATAGAACTTTCATATTCTGATTTGACACTGCCTGTAGTAATTTTCCGTATTATCTATTCTGATGAATCCTATTCTCAAGTTTATTTGCAGGATCATTTGAACAAAGCTTACATCAAACTGAATGAAAGTAAGAAAAAAGCCGTAAAATCAATCACTTTCCAGACGATTATGACTGATGATTATTATGCGGATTCTGCTTCATTAAAATTGGGAGATTTTAAGTTTGTAAAAGAAAAGCCGGCTTCTGAAAAATCCCCGGTTGTAGATAAAGTTTCAGGAAATTTTGATGACACAATTTCTGGAAATGATATAACCGATAAAATTGCCATTGGATGGAATGCATCCCGTATGAGTGCTTGTCCTCACTATGCAACTGTAGATTTAGAAAATTTACGCTTTGGATTGCAGGAAGATTTTGAATCAAAAAAAGACGCTGATGGTAAACCAGTTTTGGATGCAAATAATAATCCAGAAATTGAATCCAAGATTCTGGGAACATCTGCCATGGGTCTTTCTATCGAAGGAAACTTACTCCCAGAAGAATCTCAGGCTCACCTTAAGGCTGGTTTTGATCACGGATTTAAATCTCTTCGTGTAAATGTTACCTGGTTTGCCCATATCATTGACGACAAATACACAATTGATCCTTATTGGATGGAACGGGTCAAGGAAGTTGTGGATTGGGCTATTGCTGATGGATATTATGTTTTCTTAAACGATCATCATTCTATTTACGCCTTCATGTCTTCTCCCATTGGATATGCTCAGGGATATAATCTTACAGAAGCCGACAAAGCTGAATCAAAAAAATTCCTGCAGGCTGTCTGGAAACAAATTGCAACTGCATTCAACGGAAGTTACGATGAGCATCTTCTTTTTGAAACCTTGAATGAACCTAGAATTTCCTGTTCTGCTGCCGAAAATCCTCGTGGTGAATTCTGGCCATACGAAATGACAAAGGAACAGATTGCAAAAGGAACAGCAGTTTTAAATGAGTATAATCAGCTTATTGTTGATACAATCCGAGCAACTGGTGGAAACAATGCAAAACGATTTATTATGGTTCCTCCTTACGCCACAGATGCTGAAAATGAATTAGTTTTTGATACAGGATTTAAACTTCCAACAGATTCAGTCGATGGCAGACTGATGCTTGCGGTTCACTGGTATCCAATGACTCATACTGGAATTAAGAAATATACACCTGAACTGAAGGAAAAATTCCAGAAAGTATTTTATAACCTTTACAAAGATTATATTTCTAAAGGGATTCCTGTTTGTATGACTGAATTTAATGTTCAGAATCTTGGCGAAGAAAGTAAAATCTTTACAAAGGAAGCCCGCTATGAATGCCTCTATGATTTTTGTAAATTAGCAGGTCAGTATAGAATTTCTATGACGGCCTGGGATGATGGAATGGTTCACGGAATTGTAAATCGTAGTGCTCCATATGCATTAACTGATGGTGAAGATTTCTTCCCAAAATTGATTGAAGCCTGGCATGAAGGAAAGAAACTGGAACCAAAATCTCCGGAAAAAACATTGGCTGACATTTTTATTGAAAACAGTGATAAAGCAGTTTCTGTTATGAATGAAGCTGTGACTCTTTCAGATTGGGGAGCTTCAACGGTTTGCTCTGTTAAAGCGGATAAACTTGTCGGCTTGAAAGAAAACTCAATCATCAAAATTGAAATAGAAGGCGATACCTCTTATAAAAATTTTGCTATCCATCAAGCTGGAACTTGGAATAAAATTCAAATCAATGGAACCGTGTATTCAGAAAAAGGTAAAAGGGATGATAGCGATAATTTTTACTATGAAGGAAATAATTCACCTTTGTATATTAAGCTTTCTGCTCAGGATGTAGCGACACTGAAAAATGGATTTGATATTCGTGGAATGAATGTCACAATAAAAAATATCCAGGTAATTTTTTAATCCGATTCCCCGTGATAGAATGAGTTTATGAATCAGAACCGATTTTTCACTTTATTGCTTTTAATTTTTCTTTCGACAACTAAATTATCAGCAGCAACAATTATGATGGATTCCAACAGTGTTGTTCATGAAATTGCAACATCTATGGATGGAAACTGGCAGGTTGCTGGTATGGTTCAGGAAGGCGGAGAGTATGATGGTGAAGAAAGTTTTGTCCTTTTTTCTACAGATTTTTATTGGAATAAACCTGAAAAACTTTTAAGTTTTAAACAGAGCGGCTGGTGTTTACCTTCAGTTTGTACAAATTATCAGCGTGATTCTTTTATTGTGTATTATCCAAACTGGACTCCCGGTCATAAAGATGGTGGATTTTACGAGTTCATAAAAAAGAATGGACGTTATTCCGCTTTGAATTTTAACAGAACTTTTATTGAATACAGTGAAATTGGAAAGCTTTTTTCAAATAAGTATGGCTGTTATTTAATCAAACTTTTTGGTGAATATAATCCTGTCGGAGATGGCAGAAACTGTAAACTTTATAAACTTGATTTTGATGGCGATAAGATTTCCTTAAAAGTTCCGGAACAGATGAATGATATTGAACTGCATTATATAACCTGGAGAAATGAAAAATTAAAATTTGATTCTCCAACGTTTCAGGATTTAGCATTTAGTACGGAACATGCAATCATAGCTTTGGATGCAGATGGAGAAAACTGGTGGTATTTTAATTGCACTGATGAATCGGTAAAAAAATTTAACTCTCGGGAAGAAGCAGTAATTTATGATCAGGAATTTCAGAAAACTCAAAACCCGTCGACTTTTCAATTTCAATTCATTTATGTTTTGATTATTTTCTTTCTTTTGGTGGTTCTCATTTGTTTATATTTTTATCTTCTTAAAAGAAAGGCAAAAACTCAGTTACAGAAGAGAAGCTCTCCTTCACTAAATGATGTAAATGCAAAAGAAAAAAACAGATTCATTTTTAATATTCAGGAAATGGAACGGTCAAAAATCAGTAGGGATATTCATGATTCGGTGATTCAGGATATTCGCGTAATCAGACTTGAGGCAGAAAATCTTGAAGTAAAAGAAAAATCAAAAGAAGGTCAAAAACATATTCAGCAGATAGCAACTGATTGTATCGTTAAATTGCGCAATATTTGTTACAACCTTACTCCAGTTGAATTAATGAATCATTCTCAAAATGCCTCGTCACAGATAGAGCTTGTTTCTATCATACAAAGTCTGGCTCAGCAGTTTACGGCCAGAACCCATGTTCCATGTTCTGTTGGAGTAGCAGAAAGCTTTGATTACCCTGTTTTAAAAAAGGAAGTTACACAAAATCTTTTTAGAGTTGTGCAGGAAGCTTTAAATAATATCGAAAAGCATTCTTATGCCACAAAGGCGAGTATTTTTATAAACAAAAAGGATTCCAGACTTGTCATTTATATAAATGATGATGGAATTGGTTGCAACACTCAGACAATAACAGAAAAAATGAAAAGTAATGAACACTTGGGTCTCAGATCTATGAAAGATCGAATGGAATTGCTGGGTGGAAAAATTGATTTCATTTCATCTCAAGATGATGGAATGGAAGTAAGAATTGAGTTGGAAATATGAAAAATACATTTTATTTAATTGATGATCACACAATGGTTCGAAACGGCTTAAAAGCCTGGCTTGAATCTCATACTCATTGGAAAATATTGAAGGATTTTTCCAGCGGCACAGATTGTTTACAATCTTTAAATTCTCTTTCAAAAGATTCTGACATGTTACCTGAAATAATTATTGTTGATGTTCAGCTTTCTGGGGAAAGTGGATTTGACTTTGCAAAAAAAGTCTCAGCAGATTTTCCTCAAATTAAAATAGTAATGTATTCCATGTATGATACAGCGGGCTTTGTTCTACAGGCAAAGGATTGCGGTGCAAAAGGATATATTTCTAAAGTGGCGGCCGAAGAGGAACTGGTAAACTGTTTAAATTCAGTTCAGAGAGGTGAAACTTATCTGGAAGATTTTATGCAGAACGCTCAAACTCAATTAGAAGAAATATTATGTATGCTTTCGAAACAAGAAAAAAATATCTTTGAAGCCATTTTGCAGGGTAAAAGCAACCAGCAGATTTGTGAAGATCTTTTTATCAGTACACACACTGTAGAAAATTATACAAGCCGTATTTACGATAAAGTTAATGTCAGTTGTCGTGAAGAATTAATAAAGAAATTTTGCAGATAATATTCTTTTTCTGTTTTTCCTCATCAGTAATTCCACCAACAGCAGAAACCGGCATCACAAGATGAACTTTTGTATTTACCTTATTTACGTTCTGTCCTCCGTTTCCTCCGCTTCGCGCAAAAGTCATTTGAGAATTATTCAGAATGGATTCGTGCAGTTCGCTTTTATTCATATCAATTATTATATAGAGCAAATAATATTTTGGGGATAAAGCTGTAGTTTAATTTAACCGCTTAGTACACCCTGGAAATATAAAATATAATTTTTTTTGCTTCTATGATAAAATTACGAGATAGGGGTTATTGTTATGTTTAATTCAAAAAGTTTTTACTTAATTGGGAAATTCTCTTTTTTAATTTTCTTAATTTTTTTATTTATTTCTTGTGATAATTCTTTATCTGCAGAACTTTTTAGAGAGACTCTTCAAAAAGAGGTTGAATATGTTAATGCTCAGGAAATAGAAATTCTTGTTGCTCCAGACTTGAATCAAGGTACAACAATTCCGAGTGGTACTTATAAAAAAAAGGCGGGTTTCGAATTTGAAATATCCTTTACTGAAGCAGAAAATTATCAGTTTGACCATTGGATAGCGGTGAATAGTAGCACAGGGGAACAGTATTCTGATAAAGTGGTTTTTGAAAATGCTTCGTCTACTTCAACAAAAGTAACGGTCAATGAAAAATTGGAGAAACTTTGGATAAAACCAGTTTGCTATGTAAGGCCAGTAGTAGAACGTAATCTTCCTGAAATGACAGAAGAAGGTGTAAGCAGAGATTCTTCTATTGTAATATTTTTCAATAAACCTTTGTCGTCAGAAAATGATTTTTCGAAAATTGAAATTACTTCTGCAGGCGAAGATGTTAGCATTAATTTTAAAAATCCGATTTTAAATGAAAACCTGCTTACTTTTCCAGTTGATAAGAAAAATCTGGTTAATGTCGAAAGTGGTAAAACTAAATCAGTTTCCGTAAAATTACCGGATAATCTATTTTATATGGAAAATGAAAGAAAGGTTTTCATGGGAAAGGAAACTTTATTTACCTATAAAGTTAATAGCACTACTAGCAATAAAGCAGAATTGATTTTTACTGATGGTGGTGAAACGGGAACCGTAAGTCCGTCAGGAACACAAAACTATAACATCGGAGAAACATTTGAATTAAACTTTATTCCAAAGACTGGATACACTTTTACTGGATGGAAAATTCTTGATAGTGAAGGAAATACAGTGTCAGACGATGTGCTTAAAATTGAAAATAGAGCATCGATGAAAACAATTGTTACAGTTCTAAAAGATGAACGTGGTATTTCAGTAATTCCTGAGAATGTATTGTTGCCAGGAGTGATTAATCATAGACCTGAAGCCAGTACAATAGCAATTGATGCTAACACTCCGATTTCTGTAGATTTTAATATGCCTGTAAAAGCAGAGGATATTAATTTTTCAAATATTTACATCTTAAATGGTGGAGAAAATATTACTCAATATTTTGATGAGCCAGTTTTAAGTAACGAAGGAAAAACTGTCACAATAAATCCAATAGCCCTGAAACTTGTTAGTTTTATAAAAGAAAAGAATGCCGCATTTATTGATGTAAAAGTAATGTTTACTAACGGAATAAAAGCAATTTCAGATGAAAAAGAATATTCGCTTTTGCAGAATGAAAAATCAGAATGGACTTTTCGTTATAAACCGGATACAGAGAAAATTGCACCAGCAAAGTATGCCCTGGAAATTTCTAAAACTCTACCAGTTGGTGAAGCTGTTCCTGCAGTTGCAGAAACGAATTTGATTTCAAAGAAAAGTTTATCTGAATTAAATGAAACAGAAATTTTAACAAACTGGGTAGCAGATTCAATTTATATTACAGGTCGTTTTTATGATGCAGACAGCGGAGTGGAAAATGTAATTATTGAAGAGACTCTGGTTACTGACTTAGACGGTAAAGAATTAAAAAAGGATACAGATAGTTATGACGCCATATCTACGTATACTGTTTCTAGTCCGAGTGACAAATTGAATATAATTTTTGATGAAAATGGATATGCTACGTTTGGGTTTGTATACAAAATAAAAACAGTAAAAGACGGTGGAATATGTTTGAATATTCGTGTAGCAGATAAATGTGGAAATATTAATCAAGGTGATAAAGTTTATGTAATAAATTCGTTAAGCTTTGACTGGTCGGGAATTGAGCCTTGCAATTATAAAAACATTCCTGATGTGGGTAAAAGATGGCATTTTGATAAAGATTATTATGAGTTACATAAGAATGAGATTTCTGTCGAGAAAAAAAATACAAGAAAGCGAGTATATAAAAATGTTTATTGTGATACAAGTATAGAATGTAAATATTTTGACAGAAATAAAAATCCAGTTCGGTCAGAAATGCTTAGTAATTTGGAGAATAATGAATTGTCATATTCTTTTGATGTTGAAACTATAGATGAACTTGATTTTACATTATATGTTACTGATAAAAATAAAAATGAATTTTCTAAACAATATAGTTTCCCTGGAAAATCATTCATTTCTTTCACAATTGTTTCAGATGCAGTAAAAGAATTTTACTGGGGTTCTAAAGGACATAATACTCAGATATTTATGTGGATGAATTTTGAAGATGGATATGATATCACAAATTTAGTGACTCCATATGCTCAGTATAATAAAAATGAAGAAATTGATAAGTTCTGGATGCTTTCTAGAAATGGTTTGTTATTTGGAGAATTCAGCGATATATCTTATGATAATACTTATGATAATCCTATAGGTTCTCAAGTGACGGATTTAACTTTTTCAAATTTATCATTTGAGTCTTGTGGCCCTAATACGGATCAAATTAATATAAATATGGAAATTCCGGAATCATTATGGGAAAAATATGATGGAATTTATGTGGAAAATAAAAGCACAAGTTATTATGAAACAACCAGAACGTCTTTTAAATATAAGTCAACTGTAGCCCAAACAAAGGCACAAACTGCATATTTATATAATGCTCCAGAAGAACTTACTTTATTTGGAATTGATAAAGAAGGAATAGTACATAAAGGATTTGTAATAGAATATCCGCCTGCTTTGAAAGATCTGGAGAATTCCCTTTCTTATTATAACAGATCACCAAATACAAAAGATGAATATACACTTTATGAGGAAGTAAAAGCTTTAGGAGGAGATATATTCCCATTAGCATATTTTATTTCGCCAATAGATTATGGTGTTAGTCCAGATAAAGTTGTTAATCCTATAGTAAACTTTGAATGGTGGACAGATGAATTTCCAACTGTCAGAACAGATGAAATCTCAAGAAGAACTTTTAAATATCTTAGTAAATCAGGAAAAACACCAGTAGAAAAAGAAATAACAAAAGATTGTGTGTCTATTGTAGATATGGATGAGAATAATGGTAATTTGTATTTAAAAGGCACAGATAAAGCGGGAAATTATTCAATTTATAAATATAATTATCGTTTCCTTCCAGAATTAAAATACAAATTAAAATGCAAAGAACCTTACATTGAAAATAAAAAGAGATTTGTTAGGGCAGACGTTTATACAGAGATCGAGAAAGAACAAGAACCAAAAAAATATTCGGAAAAGCATTTGGTAATACAAAGCTTAGATTCTAAAACCAATTTATGGACAGATGAAAAAGATATAGAACTTGAAAAAGATATTCTGGCAGTAACAGAAGTTCAGGAGATGCCATATAATGCATGGATTAGATATAAAACTGAATATAATGGTTTAGTTCCTGATGAATCGCAGCCTGCAAAAACCACTTTCAATATTTCTGATTATACTTATTGTTATACAGGTGGTGAATCCACATATAATGAAATGTTACGGGAAATCGGAAATACAGTTTATTTTAGATCGGATAAATCTGCTTTCGTACACACTCTTATAACATTAAAACCATATTCTGAATGCAAATCCTGGACTGCGGCACAATGGGAACATCATAGAAAGACCCTTAATGAAAGAGTTTTAAGTCTTAGTGGTGGTGAAACGGGAAATGCAAAAGGATATACTTTTAATATGACTGAAATACCAGAAGGTTATTGTTATGTAGCGGTTATTCATTTTGCAAATGGTGAAGTGAAGATGACCGAAGTAAAACAAAAATAAAACAAGGGATAAATATGAGAATTAATAAAGCACGTGAAAATCCGGAAACAGACTCTTTAAAAAAAGAAGATCCAGCTCCAAGTAGACCAACAGCCGAAGAACTTGCAGATGGGAAAATTCTTCTTCAGTTAAAGCATAATTTTCTGGAAGACCGAAGAGCAGAGAATTTTGTTCAGATTGTTTGTTGTCTTCGTGACTCAACTGTAACAGTTCCAATGCATGTGGAAATTCCTGAAGAATTAAAAGGAAAAATTACACAGGAAATTCTGGAAGGAAAAGAAGAAAGCGAATATAGAGAGGATTTGAAATATTTTCCTATGACAGTAACTAATGATGCAGAAGAAGTATCAATGGCTGTTTTTTCAAATGAAGAAGAAATTCGCGGTTTTTATTCGCAAGGGGAAGACTGTGTGTTTGAAGAAATTTCTATGCTGGATTGTATAGAATTCTTCAATGGATTAGATGATTGCGAGCAAATAGTTTTGGATCCATTTACTGAACCATTAATCATAACAAAAGATTTGGCATCTCTTATTGCTACTATTAAGTATAAAGATGAATCTGATTCTTAATAAACAAGAAGAAGCTATCCTTGATTTTGCTGAGTATTTATGAGACTCTTTAAAATATGAAAAATTTCAAAAGATTTTTTTGTTTCTTTTTGTTTGGCAGTTTTTGTTTTATTTCTTTTGCAAAAGAACTTGAAGGTGAAAACCTTGTCCTTGTTCACAGAGCATTAAATGCAAAACTTATTGAAACTTGTTATGAAAATGTAGATGAGAAAATTTCTTTTTTAAAATCGGAACTTGGTGAAATAGAAAAAGCCAAAGTTAGCAGTGAAGCAAAATTAATTTCTGAAGTACTTTTGAAAATTGAAATTGAAACTGTGAAAACTTCAGAAGCTTTGAAAGTTTTGAGAGAAAGTGAGAAAGGTAAAAAGAATAGAAAGAAAATCAATCAGAAAGATTTAAATCCTGATGCAGAAAGTGTGATAATAGGCTGCTTTGAAAAATATAAAAACTTTGAAGCAAATAATAAGGATCTATCATCATATTTTTATTTTCATTACAACGAAACAATGTATGCCACTGTGCCATACCTAAAGAAGAATGAACAATTAAAAATGATGACAGGTATGCTGGATGATTATAAAAAACTGGAAGAAATAAATCCAAATCTTGCAGAAACTCTGAATATGTACGGGGCAGTTTTATATTTTTTGCCTGGCGCATTTGGCGGAAATAAAAAAGCAGGTGAAGAGAAAATCAAAAAAGCTATTGAAGTTTCTGCATGCGATTATGAAAAAGCAAACGCTCTTGTGTTATATGGTCAGTTACTCGTAGAAAAGAAAGAAATTGATTCCGCAATGAATTATGTAAATCAGGCGCTGGAAATTAGTCCTACGAATATTTATATCCAGAAAATTCGGGATGCAAATAAAGCTGGTTATTCTATTTTCAAAATGGAAGAGTACGAAAAAACTCTTGAAAACTAATTGGCAGTCCAAATCGAACCGTTAAACGAAAAAATTCTTTCTTCACAATTTTTCTGAAGTCCGTTTCCCCAGAAATGTTTCTGGTCCCTTTTTTCCAGATAGCACATTATGCTGGCGTTTAAAGCTCCATGTGCAACAATCATGACCCGTTGAATTTGTTTTTCTGCTAAAGGTTCAATTACGTTTTGAATAAATCCTTTGGTACGATCACAACATTCTTTGAGTGATTCTCCTTTTTCAGGCGGGAAATATTTATCTGGTTCAGTAAAAAAGAAGCGGTAAGGACAGTTTTCTGCAGTCCAGTCTTTATAATAGATGCCATCACATATTCCAAAACTTAATTCCATTAGACGGTCATCTTTAATAATTTCGATTTCTCGGTTTCCGCGAATTAATTCTGCAGTTCTGTAAGCACGTTTTAATGGTGAAGAAAAAATCATGTCGAATGGAATGTCTTTTAATTTCTCACCCAATTCTTGTGCAGCAGATATTCCTTCTTCATTTAATTCGATGTCGCTTCGTCCCTGAAGTCGGTTTTCTGCATTCCAGAGTGTTTTCCCATGACGTACTAAGTAAAGTTCCATTTTTTTGCCTTACAGGTTTTTTATTCGCTGTCGAAAATTGCTTTTGATTCTATAAACTGGCTGTAATTATCTTTCCACTGATGATGTGCGTGGCAGTTGTCGTAAGCTTCCAGTGCCGATTTGTCCATGTCGATAATTATCATCAGGTTGTAACGGTTGGAACGGTCTATGCAGTTTTTTACCAGGTTGTAGCTTTTTACTCCGGAAACCTCTAAAACCCCTGAAAAGATTTTTTCGATATCAGGAATCATTTCGTCCAGTTTTGGGGATTTTTCGTTAAATTTAACAATAATGTGATGCTTCATATTTTTAGTATATCAGAAAAATAGGAATTCATTTTAACAATTCCCGAAAAGTTTATTCTCCCAATTATACAAAATGTTTTTTGTATAATTGGGATGTGTTTTTTCTTTTAATCAATTAAATTCCAAAGCCGGAGGTAAACTCTACTTCGATTGAAGAGATTTTTCCCTGACGAAGGAAAAGAGCTTTTGTTTCCGACTCAGAAAGTTCAGTTCCTTTGTGTTTATTTCCCGCTACTGTAATATAGTTTTCAGTTCCGTTAATAAATTTATATGTTACAGGAACTCCACACCAGGTAAATTTCAAAGTGCCGTCTTCTTTGATTTCTGATTTTTTCAGGAACAAAGGATTAAAGCTTGCAATTCCGTCTTTGATAGTGATTCCCAGTTCGCCCCATCTTGTAAGTACTTCTTCTTTTACTTGGCCTGTCATTCCTGGCTGCTTTGCACCTTGCAAATATGGAGTATGCGAATAAGGATCGGCAGGGAAGGCACCGTATAATTCCGGTGACTTATTTGAACCTAATCCTTTTCGGATGTCGTAATATGCATCGGTAAGTTTTACTGAAAGTTCCGGTTTGTTTTCTTCAAATGCTTTTAAGAGGTTTTCTTGAACAGCAAGTAAAAGTTTTGAACACATGTGCCAGTAAATGCTTCCAAGTCCTTCATAGGCGTAGAATGTTCCTGAGCGGCCTGTAAATGACTGATGATTAAAAGTTTTTTCATAAAGATTGAAAAGGGTTTTTGATTCATCGGCATCTGGTTTATTTGCTTCGCTTTGAGTTGAAATGAAATCTTGTAAAACATGAGCGTTTCGGAAATCAGGATTAAAGTGATATTTGTTAGTAATGTCTTTTTCCAGATAGAGATTTCCAGTTCGTTCAATTAATTTTTCCAGGCCAGAAATATCTGAAGGAGCTATAGAGTTTTTATTCTGGAATGCTGGTAATTCTTTGTTTGGATAAAGCATGTAAGAATTCTGATGTGGTTCATAAATCTTACTTGCTTTGAGAGCCTTGTATAAATCCAATGCCTCTTCTGGTTCCAGAAGGGTAGAAGAAAGAATTGCCACCTGACCTTCGAGCATTTCCTGAAGATATGAAATTTTCATCTTGGAATCTTCGATTATCAAAGTGTTGTAAGAATGATAAAGTCCGTCTGCTCTTTTATTCAGGCGGATAGTGTATTCCATGTGCTTGTTGATCTGCGAAAGATTTGAAGCAATTTCCGAACATGAAAGTTCAACTTCTCCATCGTTGTATCCATTTTCATAGAACTGTTTTCTTTCCTGTTCAAAAATAACGCCTGCTTTATCTACAAAAGCTTTGCGTGCTGTATCATTTTCAGCACAATTTTTTACATCTGTGGAATTATAGAGTTTTGCTAGAGCCTGGAAACAAACTGCCAGTGCTTTTGGAACTGTTACAGTTTTTTCATTTGTGTTTGAAAAAATTTCCTGAAGCTGTGAAATGTAACGGTAAAGGTAACAGAGAGTTACAACGGAAAGTCCGTAACCGGCTAATGCATTGTTTGCGTCATTCCATTCTGGTCTCTGGGTATTCAACCAGATGCCACCGGCAGGAACAAAGTTTGCAATTTTGCAGATTACAATTTGCAGAGCTTTTGCCGCAAAACTAACGAGGTATGGATTTTGATTTTTGTCCTGAATCAATTTTGCATCAGAGCCCAGTTTTTTTTCTGCCTTCTGAAGTTCTTTGCTCAAGAGGTGATCAAAGTCGATGGTAACTCGTGGATTTTTCACAATGTTGTCATAGGATTTCAGTCTGTATGGAACATTTGAACTTGTGTAGATTTTCTCGTTTACAGATGCTAGAAGTTCTGAACGATTTGTTTTGTTGTAGAACTCAAGTAATTTTTCAAAATAAATTACCTGATGGTCGCCCCAATATCCAATCTGTGCCCAAGGATTTGTTGGATCAGGAATTTCCCAGTCTATTCCCTGGCGGTTAATTTTGTATGGGTTGAAGCCGTCTGCGGTCATTGCGTTCAAAAATTTTGCACACATATTTTTTATGTATTGTGGGTAGGACTGAACAAGTGCTTCCCAGTTCTGGAAAATATCGCGCCAGTTTCCTTCGTAATTTAAAATGGGGTTTCCGTCACGATTTTTAAGCTTAATGTTGAAAACGTTCCAAGGACGACTTGGGTCTCCGTGGCGGCGGCTAAATGTTAGCGGCATATATTCCAGGAAGAGGCGTGTAAATTGCGGGTCCTTTGTGTTTTTTACGATTTCAGCAAAATCTCCGTAGAAA
The DNA here is from genome assembly GCA_024402565.1 of Treponema sp. Taxonomy (GTDB): domain Bacteria; phylum Spirochaetota; class Spirochaetia; order Treponematales; family Treponemataceae; genus Treponema_D. The sequence continues at coordinate 16,043 of JAKSTM010000014.1, forward strand.
ACCAAATCACCATCATTTTTCAAATCTTTGATATAGTCATTAAATTTTTCAACAAAGGAAGTGTTTCTTTGTTTTACAAAAATTAAAAAATCGTTTAGGCTGATTTGCCCTTCGTCAGCAAAGATTCCTCCGCGCATAATGTTGAACATAACATTCTGCTGGTGATGAAGACATGCCATTTTGTCAGCAGTGTCTTGAAGTCCGTCAGCACTCTGAATGTATTTTGTCATTATTTCATCGCAATGAAGAATATCAGCTTCCAGATTTTTTTCAGCTTCTTTACGGTTAGAAATCTGGCATTTGAGATTTTCAATTTGTGCCATAGAAAGAGATGTGTCAAATACCTGGTACCAGCTATCAAAATCATTCAGTTCTATGTTTCGACAGATATAGCAGGAAGAGCGCTGTCCTTTAATCACATTACTTTCTGGAAAATCTTTTGCAGTTGCCAGTTTTTCCATGTTAATGAAATGGTCCGGAGCGTTTACATCCAGAATGATTTTGTCTTCTGTGGAAAACCAGCAGGTATTTGCATACAGACCTTCGTTTGGCTCTGCTTTATCTGAAACGATTGAAGAAACACTAAAAAGTGCAAGGTTTGAATTTTCATCTAAATCAGTTTTTTTGTAAGCGTCCAGAAGAATACTGTTGTCGTTCTGAAAAGCAGAGGTACAACAAGCAGGAAGAATATTGCGGCAACCGTCTAAAACCGAAATCTTTACACTTTTTGTTCCCAGGTTTTCAATGCGACTGGTTCGTACTAATCCGTATTTTTCGCTGGAAGTCCAACCTGTTCGGAAAACGAGATTTAATTCTGTATTGATTTCTTCGAACCAAACCTGTGTTCCGTTATTGTTTTTGTAAATATTGTTAATCAGTTTTTTCTGAGCGGATTTCTTATTTGTCGCAGAACTGTAAAAGCTGGAAAATGGTTCCCAGTATTCAATTCCATTTGATGTTTCTACTGCTATGCAGGTGTAGTTTCCTGTATAAGAAGATGCGTCATGAACTTTGTCTGCGGTGTAATAAGGGAAAATAGAATAGTTACTGTTTATACGGCCTGCAGTAATTCCCCCTTGGCTCCAACAGAAGTTCCATATATCAGAAGAACTGGTTATGGTCATAAAGAAATTTTCCATCTGATCGTAGTTCTCTATTTTGTAAACGTCTTTTCCTTCAAGCTTAGTGAAAACGCCTTTTACTTCTTTATTCATATTTGACTCCAAATAAATAATTTGATTTTGATGATTTGAAAATATCTAAGAAAAAATTAGTTGTCAATTTTTATTTCCTGTAAACCGAAAAAAAAACACCTTTCTGAAATTTTTGATTCTAGAAATACAACAGGTCCGGTCCTATACTTCAAACTGTAAGATGATTTTTCCCCTCGGGGAAGTTTTAGGAGTTTCAAAGTGAAAAACAAAAAAACTGATGAAGAAACAACCTTACTCAAAAAACCTTTTTTAGTCAGATTCCGTGAAGAAAAATATCTTCAGGTTATGGCTATTCTTGGTGTAATCTGGATGCTCGTTTTTAATTACGCTCCAATGTATGGTATTCTTATTGCTTTCAAAAAGAATTATAGAATTACAACACCATTATTCAGTTCAGATTTTTTGAAATCTGCATGGGCAGCAAGTGGTGGATTCCAGCATTTCATTAATTTTTTCAAAGATGATGAATTCAAAAATATAATGCTGAATACACTTGGTATCAGTATTATCAAGCTGTTTATAAACTTCCCACTGCCAATCGTTTTTGCACTTCTTCTTAATGAAGTAAGAAATGCCAAGTTTAAGAAGTTTATTCAGACAGTTTCTTATATGCCACACTTCCTTTCATGGGTTGTTCTTGGCGGTATTCTTACCACATGGCTTGGAGAGACAGGACTTCTTAATGACATCCTGGTGAAGGCCAAAATAATTTCAGAAGGAAAACCTTACCTGGCATATCCACAGTATTTCTGGCCTATCGTAATTCTTTCAGATTTATGGAAGGAACTTGGATGGTCTGCAATTATTTACCTGGCTGCAATTTCTAGTATCGATCAGGAAATGTACGAAGCTGCCCGTGTTGACGGTGCCAGCCGCTGGAAGCAGATCTGGACAATCACTCTGCCTTCGATTGCTCCAACAATCACAATTATGTTTATTCTGGCTGTTGGTGGATTGATGAGTTCGAACTTTGATCAGATTTTCGTTCTGTACAATCCTTTGAATGCACCACGAAGTAACACAATCGACATCTATACCTTTACAACTGCTATGCGCAGCATGAGATATTCTTACGCTTCAGCAATTGGTTTGTTCAAATCGGTAATCGCTTTCATCATGCTCTTCATTGCTAACCAGGTTACTAAAAAATTAAATGATACTTCATTGTTCTAATAAGACCTTATAGGAGATAGAAAAATGACACTTACAAAGAGAAAATTAAATGGTGTAACAACAGGGGACTGGATCTTGGGAGCAATTATGGTCCTAATCTGTTTCATCTGTCTGTATCCTGTATGGTACACAGTAGTAATTTCATTCAACGATTCTTCAGATGCTATGCGTGGTGGAATCTACTTCTTCCCAAGAAAGTTCAGCATTGAAAGTTACCGCACTGTATTCCAGGACAATACGATTATGCGAGCTTTCCTTGTTACAGTTTTAAGAACTGTAATAGGTACTGTGACAAGCGTTTTCTTCACAGCAATGGTTGGATACGCTTTTTCAAAGAAACATATTATGGGGCATAAGTTCTACATGATTATGGGAACAATCACTATGTTCTTTAATGGTGGATTAATTCCTACATTCATCATTCTTAAAAACCTTGGCTTATATGATAACTTCCTGGTTTATATTCTTCCAAGTATGTTCAACTTCTACAACATGATTATCTTCATGACTTACTTCAGGGAAATGTCACCCGCTTTGGAAGAGTCTGCAAAGCTTGATGGTTGTAACGACATGACAATTTTTGTGCGAATCATTTTGCCACTTTCCATGCCAGTTGTAGCCACAATTGCACTTTTCAACGGAGTTGGACATTGGAACGATTACTTCACCGGAGTTATGTATATAAATAAAGCTGCGTTGCAGCCTATTCAGACATATCTTTATAGAATTGTAGCAAGTGCATCTGCTTCAAAATCTGTAGTTGCTATGCCAGCTGGCTTTACTGCACAGCAGGTTAGTTCAAACTCAGTTCGTCTTGCAACAATGGTTGTTACAACATTCCCAATTATGTGTGTATATCCTTTCTTACAAAAGTACTTTGTAAAGGGATTCATGGTTGGATCTATAAAGGGTTAAACAGTTTTCAATATTTAGTCATATAATCAAATAGGAGGAATTTATGATTAAAACAAAAAAGATCCTTGCTTTAGGACTGATCGCTGCACTTACATGTACAACAGTATTTGCTGCACCAAAAAAATCTAAGAAAAACGCTAAGAATGCTACAAAGAAAGGAACAGAAAATGTAGCAGGTTGGACAGTGAACAAGGATAACAAAATCCAGTTCGATTGGTACATCAATTTCTCTTGGTTTGCACGCCACTGGGGAGACTCAAAAGTTTCTAAATACATCACAGAAAAAACAGGTGTTGATGTAAACTTTATCGTTCCAGCTGGAAGTGAAGCAGAAAAACTCAACGCAATGATTGCCGGTGATGCACTTCCTGATATCATTACTTTGGGATGGTACGAAGGACAGGTTCCAATGATGATCGATGCAGGTCTCGTTGAACCTCTCGATAAACTTGCAAAAGATTATGACCCATACTTCTTCAAAGTTGTAGACAATGACAAAATGGGTTGGTACACACAGGAAGACGGACACGTATACGGATATCCTAACGCATCTTTCACACCACAGGCTTACAAAGACTACAATGGTAAACTTACATCTAACGAAACATTCCTTGTTCGCAAAGATATGTATGAAGCTCTTGGTTCACCAGACATGACAACTCCAGAAGGATTTGTTGCTGCTCTTGAAGCTGCAAAGAAAAAGTTCCCAACAGTAAATGGTCAGCCACTTATTCCATTCGGAACAAATGAATTCAGCGATGTTGGTTGTTCACAGCTTCAGGGTTACCTGGCTCACTTCCTGGCACTTCCTCCAGAAAAAGACGGAAAATTCCAGAATGCTGACCTTGGTCTTACACATGATCCAGAATATGTTCGCTGGCTTAAAGCTTTCCGCAATGCTCATGAAAAAGGTTTGATTTCTACAGATATGTTCGTAGACAAACGTTCACAGATTGAAGAAAAAGCAGCTCAGGGTCGTTACTTCTGTATGTTGTATCAGAACTGGGATATGCAGGCTGCACAGAATGCACTTTATGCTAAAGATCCAAACTCAATCTACATTGCAGTTCAGGGTCCAAAGAACTCTAAAGGTGATGATCCTACACTCGCTGGTGGCGGAATTGCTGGTTGGACAATCACAATGATTTCTAAAAACTGTAAAGATAAAGCACGTGCTATTCAGTTCCTTACATACTTGATTTCTGAAGAAGGACAGATGGATACAAACTTCGGTATCCTGGGCAAGACTTACACAATGGAAAATGGTGTTCCAACACTCACTCCAGAAATGAAAGAACTTGATTCAACAGATAAGAACAAGCAGGAAAATGATGTAGGTATTCAGTTCACATACTGGATGCTTATGGATACAGCATGGCAGGCACAGTTCGGAGTTGAATATGCTCCTTCACTTGGACAGCCACAGCTTTGGACACGTCCATACGTACAGTCTTTCGCAGCTTACGACGGACTTACACTCCCAGTTGGATCAGACGAAGCAATTTCTGCAGAAGAAATCCAGAGACAGTGGGGTAAAGTTCTTCCACAGTTGATTCGTGCATCAAGCGAAGCTGAATTCGACAAAATCGTGGCAGATTTCGAAGCATACAAGAAATCACACGGATACGACAAAGTTATTGATGCTCAGACAAAACTTATGAACATCAATAAGAAAAAACTTGGTATGTAAGCAATCTAAATAGATTTCAATACAATTACTCCTTAGGGCTGTTCATGAAAAATGAACAGCCCGTTTTGTTAAACATAGGTTATAATAATATAGATGAGTTTTTCAAAAAGAATTGTTTTAGTTTATGCCTCGATTATTATTATTCCCATTTTGATTCTGGTAATGGCAGTTTCTTCTTACAATTTACATAAGCAGGTTCAAGAATTGGAGAAGGTTGCTGTTTCTGAAATTCAGAATGACACTGAAAACATTTATAGAATTTTGGATGAAATAAATTCTATAGAGACTGTAGTTACTACTGATGATCGACTGAATCTTTTTTTATATAATCCTGATAATTATACAGAAGATGAAACGATCGATGTATTAATAGAAAAGACTAATCTTTTTGAGCAAATTCAATCTATTACACCAAATATTTATAGTATTCGAATTTTTACAAATAATGAAAAAATTCCAGAACGATGGCCTGTTATTCTGCAGAGCTGGCGATTAAATCCAATTCCAAATGAATGGAATTTGAATTATAAAGCAGATTTTTTAGGAAACCTTGATCCTTTGAAAAGTGAATCTGTTTGTTTGACAAGAGAACTTCAGAAGAATCGACGACAAATTGGTTACTTTCAGACTTCCGTTAAAGTTCAGGATTTTTTTCCTTCAATTTATTCAAATGTTGATCCTCATAATTCTCAGTTTATTTTCAGAAAAGATATTAATGATGAATATTTATGTCTTGTTCTGGAAAATATTCTGGATGAAAAACTTCCACAATTAGTAACAGAAAATAATAAGCGAATACAAAAACGCATTATAAATAGTAACCAGAATATTGGATCAATAATTATACGGCCATTTTATAAAATGGTTTCCTGGAGTTTTATTCCAGAAATGAATATTTATCTGGTTACAGAAAATACAAATCCAGGAATTATTCATGGATTTTCAGTTTATATTTTTTCTATTATCGCCGCTGTTATTTTTATGACAATTGCTCTTTACTTAATTGTTAAGTACACAACAAACCGCCTTATGTCTGGTATTTATTCGGTAATGGACGGAATGAAAAAAGTAAAAGAAGGCGATGTGTCTGTTACAATTCCAATTTCCGGCTTAGACGAAGTTGCGGAAACACAACAGATTTTTAATTCCATGACTCAGCAACTTTCCAGCCAGATTGAACAGATTAAAACAGAGCAAAGCTTAATTGCAGATACTGAAATGAAAGCTATGCAAAACCAAATTAACGCACACTTTCTTTATAATGTTTTGGAAACAATCCGCATGCAGGCAGTTCTTGCTGATCAAGATGATATTTCCGAAAGCCTTCAGGTATTGGGAAAAATGATGCGATATTGTTTACGCTGGAGAATTCATAGAGTTTCTCTTTCTCAGGAAATTGAATATATCCGTTCGTATGTTTACATTCTGAATATTAGAAATGATTATACTATTTCTTTGGAAGTAGACATTCCTGAAGAGTACATGGATATTGAAATTCCAAAAATGACGTTACAGCCTTTGATTGAAAATGCTTTTGTTCATGCTATTGAAAAAACAGAGAATGACGCTTTACTAAAAGTTTTTGCTGAAGTAAGCGAAGACAGAATTGTTTTAAGTGTTCAGGATTTTGGCGAAGGAATGAGCGAAGATCAGCTTAAGCGTATAAAAGACTATCTGGCCGACAGTACTTATGAACGAGATTCAAAAGGAAGTATTGGATTAAAAAATATTCAACAAAGACTTACGGTGTTCTACGGTGAAGAATATAAGGTACAGATTAATTCAAAACTAGGGGAAGGAACGACAATCAGTGTTCCAGTACCATTAAAGAGGATTGCTCAGTGATAACAATAATAATTGCCGATGATGAAAAAATAATCAGAGCTGGTATCGCAAAAATTCTGCGTGATTCTATAAAAATTCCGATTGAGATTCTTGAAGCAAAAAATGGCAAAGAAGCTTTGGAACTTTGTAAAAAAGAACAACCAGATGTTCTTATTACCGACATCCGTATGCCGATTATGGATGGCGTAGAACTTATGCAGAATATTGCTGAATTGGAAAATAAACCTTCCATGATTGTCTCCAGTGGGTATGATGACTTTGTTTTTGCTAAAGCGGCAATTCAAAGTGGAGCTACTTCATATATTCTGAAACCTCTTGATAAAAAAGAACTGGTGGAAGCAGTTGAAAAAGCTATTGCGGCTCACCGAAAAACTGAACAGAAAAAAAATGAAGAGACGTTAAAAAACATCGTAGACGAAGGGCGCCTGGATAGTAGTACAGAAATTTCTGGAGTAAAATTTGAAAATGGTTTTTACTGTGTAGTAGTAATTGGAAATCATTGTAAAAGCATATTGAGCCAGGTGTTGAATTCGGTAGATTATTGGACTTTAGAAAGCAAGAATGGATTTGAATGTGTGGTTATTCCACGCGAAGCTTTGTATTTGATAGAAACTGATTTGTCACTAAATCAATATATTGTTGGAATTAGTAACAGTTCGAATAATGTTTCTTCACTTCGAATATCCAAGAAACAGGCTGTAGAAGCAGTCTTACAATCATATTTCGTGAAAGAATCATTTGAAAAAATGAATGGATGTTATTATTTTCCAGAAAATGCAATGGAATCAAACTGGTCAGAAATCGATACGGCTTATGAAAAAATTGTATCAAAGCTTGCAATATCAGAAGTAAAGGAAATAAGTTCGGGGCTAAAGAAACTTTTTGCTTTTGAAAATGAAAACAAAGAATATAATGCTGCTCTGCTTTTCTATATCTATAACAAACTGAATGCAAATTTATTTACTAGATTCCCAGGCTGGACTGACAACGATCTTTATTTGCATCTGAAAGGGATTATGATTGAAAATATCTGGCAGTATAAAAATTTGAAAGAATGGAATAACTGCGTTTCGGATTATATAATTTATCTTTCCGAATTGTTGAAAAAAGAAACGTCGGAATATCCTTTTATTGATGAAGCTTTGGAATATGTGAAAGAGAATTTTACAAAAAATATTAATATGGCTATGGTGGCAAATCAAGTTTCAATAAATTACACCTGGTTTTCTGAAAAGTTTAAAGAACACACAGGAATGGTATTTAACGAATACTTACGAAAATTAAGAATCGAGGAAGCTTGTCGATTGCTGGAAAAAGATTGTTATAAGGTTTATGAAGTGGCACAAAAATCTGGCTTTGGTGATGTAAAATATTTTATGAAAACTTTTAAAGAAGAAACAGGTTTTTCTCCAACGGAATGGAAAAAGACTCATGTTTTAAAGTAATTTTTAAAGCGACTGTATAGGAGTACAAATATGTTTGATGTTTATATAAATGATTATGATTGGGGTCCTGGAATCAGTAAAGTAGTTTTGACAGTTGATGAAGCAATTTCGGCAGAAAATATTCAGGCTTCCGATTTTGATATTTCCGTAAAAATGCAGGGTATGGACTGGAAAAAATTTGTGAACAAAATGATTGAGGGGAAACGAAATGTAACGGCTGCGTATCCTGTAAATCAGGAGGGTGAAAAAGTTGATAAGAGCAATTTAATTGCGCTTGAACTTTCGGTTCATCCGGCGGATCCATTCTCAAATCCTTTTTTCTATTCGAGCGAAATGGTGAATAAATGGTCAGTTCCTTATGACTGTGTGATTTCAAATAAAAAATTAAAAATTGAAAGTACAACTATAGGAAAAAAGATTTGTCCTTTAGCTGATCAGTTTGAAATAGGAAAATCTTCTTTAGGGGAAATTACATTATCATATGCAGCATATAATCCTCCAAAGGCAGAGAAAGGAAAAACACCTGTTATTATCTGGCTTCATGGAATGGGGGAAGGTGGAACAGATCCGTACATTGCGCTTCTTGGAAATCGTGTAGTAAATCTGATTACAGAAAATATACAAAAACATTTCGGACCCACAGGTGCAATTGTACTTGTTCCTCAGACACCCGGTTTCTGGCTTATGACAAATTCCAATAAGAACGATATGAAAAACTGGGCATCGAATTTTAGAACGCCAGCAGTTTCTTTTTACACGAAAGCTCTTTTTAATCTTATTGATAATTATGTGAAATCGAATCCAAACGTGGATATGAACAGAATATATGTGGGTGGTTGTTCAAATGGCGGTTATATGACAATGAATATGCTTATTGAATATCCAGATTATTTCGCTGCAGCTTATCCAGTGTGTGAAGTATATCCAGATAGAAAAATTGATGAAAAGAAACTGGAAAAACTTTGTCGTCAGAACATTTGGTTTACTCACGCAAAAAATGACAGAACTGTTAATCCGAAGAAGTGTACTGTAAAAACATTTAAGCGATTAAAAAAAGCTGGTGCAAAGAATGTTCATTTTTCTTTTTTTGATGATGTACACGACACGTCAGGATTATACAAAGATTTCAAAGGAGATTGTTTTCAGTATAACGGCCACTGGTCATGGATATATACTTTGACGAATCAGTGTAAAGAAAATGATGTATCCATAATGGAATGGATGGCTTCACAAAAAAAAGAAAATTAAAGCCCTGTTTCACTTTCTATAAAAACGGTCTCAATTCCTAAATCGTCGGCCACTTTCTTCATTACAAGAGAAACGCCGACGGTTTCTGTTTCATAGTGACCGCCACCGATTACATTAATTTTATTTTCTTTTGCATAATGAAATTGTTCGTGAGCAAATTCCCCAGTTATAAAACAATCAAGCTCTTCGGCAACAGCAGTTTCAACATCTTCCGAACCGCCGCCAGAAATAATTCCAACAGTAGAAATTTTTTCTTTACCGAAAGGAAGAATAGTGTTTGGCTTTTTACCGTCTCTTAATGTTTTTTCCGCCAGATCATTAATTGTCATTGGTACAGGAAGAATCCCTTTCACTCCCATAGGCATTCCACGCCAGTATCCAAATACTTCTGTGTTCTGAAGTCCAATTCTGGAAGCCAGTCCATAATTATTTCCGTATGGATTATTTGCATCTAAAGGTGCATGGTATGCAAAGAGTGCAAGGTCATTTTTTATAAATGTTGAAATTCGTTTGTAAACGGATCCTGTGATTTTTTCGCTGTGTCCCCAAAAAAGTCCGTGATGAACGAAAAGAGCATCGCAGTTAAGTTCTGCAGCACGGCGGGCAGTTTCTTCACAGGCGTCCACCGCAAAAGCTATTTTCTTTATTTGTTTTGATTCAGGATCAGAGTTTTGTATCTGAAGTCCATTCATAGAAGGGTCGGCTTCAAAATTTTCAGGATTCAAAAAAGCATTAAAATATTTTTCCAGTTCAGATACAGTCACTTTTATCTCCTAATTTTCTATTGAGTTGAATGTTGTGTTTATGGCCTTGAGTGTTTCAGAAAGACATGACTTTACAGCTTCGAAAGTTTTGTCTCTTTTATACCCAAGTTGCTTTGCAATAAATGGATCGGTTTGTTGAACAAAACCATAGCCGGGAGTTTTATATTCGGTTGAATTGGAAATGTTATAAATGCCTGAAATCAAATCGGGTATTTCATTTTTAATATCTAATGCAGCAGTATATGACATGTTATCTGTCACAAGAAAAAAATGTGATTCGGGAGAATAAAAATCAAGTTCTTTGGTCATTGAAAGAACTGCCTTGAATTCACGGCTGAAATTGTAAGTGTAAAACTCTCTTTGAGAGTTATATTTTTTTTCTGCATAAATACCACGTAAAGAAAGTCCGAATTTCCTAAGCATACGGGCGTCTTCTATTGTGTGAATCCAACGACAGTCTTTTGAATAAAAATCTGTAGACAAAACGGTATAACCTTCGTTTGCAAGTAAACAAAGGAAAGGTTTGTAATTTTCTGTGTCGCCTCGTTTGTCCGGCATAAAAATTATGATGTTATTTTTATGAGCTGATGTATCTTCAGGAGAAAACTGGTGCAAGAAAGCTGTACAAGTCGAAAAATTTCCTGCAGGTTCAAAGCCTTTGGTAAAGCTTCCAGTGTATTTATAAATAGATTCATTTATAGGAAGTTTTTTTTCACTAAAAGAAACTGGTCTGAAAATAAAAACAATGATAATCATTATGGTGGAAAGAACTGTAGTGAGCCATGCCCATGTTTTCATAAGAGGACTATAACGGTCAATTACTAAACCTGAACTGTAACGAATTAATGCATGGAAGTTTGAAAGAAGAACTACAATAGAAAGAAAGAAAATAACCAGGGTAAATAAGTCCAGTCTAAATGCAAAAAGGTTTAAAGATGCCAGGAAAAAACTTAAGGGTGCAAGCATTACTAAAGGATCGAGGTGAGGTTTTCGGAGTGTTAAAACACGACCGTTACTAAGAAGCATCAGTACAAGAATAAGAATTTCACTGGAAAGTTTCATATTTCTGATTTTATTTAATATTATCAGTATAATCAATGTATGGAAAAAAGCGAAAAAAATGAAAAGGAAAACCTTTCTCTATTTGATATTATTGTTTTAGCTTGTTTTATTTCACTTGTTTTTTCTCCAGTGGGAATTGGACTTATGTGGTGGAAAAGTAAGTGGACTAAGAAGGTTAAGATTATTATTTCAGGTGCCTTTGCTGTTTTATATGCTTTAATTATTTTTTTGATAGTGATTCTTAATACAAATCCTCATTCAGGTTCTGGAAGTGGAGCCCCTTATTTTGGTCTTGAACAGGAATATGAGGTTGGCGGTGGAAGCAGCGGAAAAACTGGTGAATATAAGCCAAGAAAATCTTCTTCCCGCTCAAAAGGAGATGGAAGCGAAAGAAGCAATGCACAAGTTCCTTCTGAATCATTTATCGAAAAGGCCGGAAAAAGCCGTGTCACTTATATTCTCATTTTTGTATTAATAATGGTGATTCTTATTGCCTGGAGAAATTTAAAAGGTGGTACACGAAATATTTCTGAAAATCCTTATGTTGATACAAAAAAATATAAAATCCCAATTCCTGATGATTTTGAATTTCCCCAGGTACATTATACAAAAGTGACTTTGCAGGAGGGAGAAACTCTTTTGTATGCCACCACTGCTGAACAAAAGGCGAATATAGGTGATATTGTTGTAACAAATAAGCGGTTTATTTTTGTGTCAAAGAAAGATGCCCTTGATATGACTCTTGGAGAACTTTCATCTATTTCATCTGTAAGTAATACAACTCTTTTATTGAATGTGGGAACAAAATCTTATTATTTCTTTGTGCAAGATACTCAAATGCGTTTTGTTCTAGCCATTACACGCTGGGCCTATGAAAAAAAATTTGGCGGAGAAAATGAATAATGATTGATATTCTTGACGGATTAAATGAAGCCCAGACGGAAGCGGTTACAACAACAGAAGGTTACGTTCGAGTTGTTGCAGGCGCCGGTTCAGGAAAGACAAAAGCACTTTCTCATCGTTTTGCTTATCTTGTAAATGGAATTGGAATTCTTCCATCCCATATTCTGTGTGTCACTTTTACAAATAAAGCGGCAGCAGAAATGCGGACTCGTATTCGAAAAATTACAGGCGGTAACGACACAGGTTATATATCAACTTTCCACAGTTTTTGTGTAAATGTTCTTCAGGAAGATTCCTGGGCTGTGGGATATCCTAAAAGTTTTGTAGTACTTGATAATGGCGATATCGATCAGATGCTTCAGATTATTTATGATGAGCGCGGACTCACGCTTAGGGATAAAACTTTTAGTGATGCCCGTGATATGTTTGAGATTCGTAAAACGCAAAAAGAAAAAGAATATTACAAAGATATGATAACTCTGCCATTGGAAGTGTTGAAAGAAAAATACGACAACGCAGAAAAGGTAGATGATATTCTTTTTTATGGATATTTGTATCAGGAAAAGAAAACTTTTGCGTTAGATTATAACGACCTCATTGTTTTCGTTCTTCATGTTTTTGATTGCAATGAAGAAGTTCGTAAAAAATGGCAGGAGCGACTGGAATACGTCATGATTGATGAGTTTCAGGACATAGACGATATTCAGTATAGATTGATGGAAGCGTTAGTTGCCTATCACAAAAACTTATTTGTAGTGGGTGATCCTGACCAGACTATTTATACCTGGAGAGGCGCAAATATTCGTTACCTTCTGGATTTTGATAAAAAATTTCCTGAAACAAAAACTATAATGATGAATGAAAATTATCGTTCAACACCTAAAATAATAGATGTTGCAAATTCATTGATCAGTAAAAACAAGAATCGAATGGAAAAGAATCTTCATGCCGCTTTCAATGATGATTGTATGATCCCTCTATACACACATTCAAAAAAACAAGAAGAAGAGTGTCAGGAAATTTGTGATCAGTTAAAAGAGCTTCATGAAAAAGGCGCGAGATATTCAGATTGTGCTATTTTGTATCGTGCACATTATGTTTCACGATCTTTAGAGGATGCTCTCGCTAAAAATGAAATTCCTTTTACAATGTTTTCAGGTATCCAGTTTTTTGATCGGGAAGAAGTAAAAGATGCTTTAAGTTATCTACGAATGTGTATTTATAAAGATGATTTAAGTTTTCGTCGAATTGTAAATAAACCGCGTCGCAACATTGGGAAAAGTCGAATGGAAGCTTTGGAAAAGAAAGCTGAAGAAAACCAGTGTTCTCTTTATCAGGCTTTATGCGATATGGTAGACGCAAAAGAAGAGATAATGAATGGAACAAAGGCACAGGATTTTATTAATCTTGTGAATAAATTTTATGCCGAAAGCCGCGAAACTCCTGCAAGCGAAATAATAAGTCATATAATAAATGAAAGCGGATATGAAAAAATGCTTCGAACGGAAGGAAGTCAGACACGACTTGATAATCTGGCAGAATTAAAACAGGCCGTTTATGAATTTGAAACATCTTGTGGAGAAGAATGTCCGGCAGAATATTTTCTGGCACATGCTGCTCTTTTGACAGGGCTTGATGTTGGTGGAAGTAATGATGCTGTAAAGTTGATGACTGTTCATACTGCTAAAGGACTGGAATTCCCTCATGTATTTTTATGTGGAATGAATGAAGGTATTTTCCCGTCACGTAAAGTAAAAGATCCGGCAGCAATGGAAGAAGAACGTCGTCTTTGTTTTGTTGCTGTGACTCGTGCCGAACGTTCATTATATATTTCCGATTCAGAAGGAAAAAATCTGGATGGTAGTGTTCGTTATCCAAGTCGTTTTATTTTTGACATTGATCGTAATTGTCTTGAATATAAAACTGAACTTTCAGAACAATTTACAAAAAGCGCAAAAAGTTTTATAGATTCTTTTGATCGAATTCTGGAAGGTCGAGCTAGAACTGCAAGTATGAAAGTGGGTGATGAAATTACTCATGCAATTTTAGGGAAAGGTCAGATTCTGGAAGTTTCTGAAAGTGAAGGTGCTTTCTTAATAAAATTTGAAAATATTCCTACTCCAAGAAAAATTCGTTTCAGTGCTTTGTAGTTTTTTGATTTCACTTTAAATAGTTGAGCTGTTGGTCATAGAAACACAACAAAGTTTTTGTTATGGTATAATAAGTTTCAGGAGAAACTTATGGCCGAAAAAAGAAAAGATTATGAAATTGTAAATGCTAGACTTGAAAGTGGTGAAAAGCTGGACAGAAAATTCCTTAATGATTTGATTATAGCTAATCAAGGAATTGCCAAAGAATGGGCACATAATTTTGCTCAGTCTAATAAGCTTGATTCTGATGAGGAAGATGATCTTTTCATAACAGGTCTGAGTTCTCTTAAAAAAGCAGCGGAAACTTATAATCCGAAAAATGAAAAAGGTGGTAAGTTTTCTACCTGGGCTACGCTTCTTGTAAAACGTGATATTATTCATGAATTAAAAAAAATCAAAAAGGAGAAAATGGAAAGATCCTCTTTCAGTGAGTTGAGTGAGGATTTAACCGCAGATAACTTCGCTGATATTACTGAAAATATTGAAGCGAATTTTTTATCTGAAGAAGAGCGTGAAAGAGAAAAAGAGCAGGTTGCTAAATTAATTCGGAAAAACACAAAAGGTATTAAAGAAAAAGAACTTGAAGGAAAGATAAATGTTTTTCTGGAATTCAGTGGGCTTGTGGACGGCACACGTAAGTCGGTTACAGAATTAAAACAAATGACCGGTAGAAAACGAAGCAGGATTATAACAATGATAAAATCCTGCCAGCGAATTTTGCAGGACGAATATAATGTAGAAAATTCTGGAGACGAAAACAGAATAAGTGAAAATTTGAAAGACCAGGATTTGGTTCTTTTGAAATATATTATAGAAATGAATGGGGATAAAGCATATCCAACAGCAAAAGATATTCTGGCATCTCCTGTAACATCCCCATATTTTTCTTCCCGTTATACCGTTTATGATTCTATCAATAGATTAAAGTTTTTGAAAAATTGTAAGTTTGAACAAATTGGTCAGAATCATGGTTATAAAATTTTGAATCCGACAGAAGTAACGAGTCTTACGGATGTAGATTTAATGGCGGCTTCTATTATTAATATCCTTATGAAAGAGTATAGTAATACTCCTTATAAAAAGGCTTTTCAGGCAATTTTGGAAAAAATACGTGGAAATATTAGCGTAATAAAAGCAGGTAGTTCTCTCCAAAAAGAACCTTTGACAATAAAGACAGACCCATTACCAGAAATTAATCCGAAAGTCTTTCAAAAAATTTATGAGGCATGCCGAGGTCAACATACTATTTCTTTTGAATATGAGTCAGTTTCTAGTGGCGATATAGGAGAACGAAAAGCAGATCCTTATCATATTGTCTGCCAGAAAGGCAGCTGGTATCTTTTGGCATTTTGTCATAAGGACCAGGATTTCAAATGGTTTTCATTCAGCCGATTTAAAAGTGTAAAAGTCCTGAAAACAAACTTCGAAGTGAAAGACGGATTTAAACTGGATCAATATTTTGATGAGAAGGCGGGGATTTTATGGTCATATGAACCTATTCGTGGAAGAATTTTAGTGCATCAAAATCTGGCAACTTTTATGGAAGAACGTGAATGGTTTTCGACACAAGAAATAATTCATAACGAAGATGGGACTTTGTATCTGGATTTTTCGACAAATAATCCACAGGAACTGTATCGCTATATAATGCAGTGGAGTCCTGACATTGAGTTGATTGGTCCTGAAAGCGTCAGAAAGAAAATCAAAGAGATGTTGGAGACCTCACTGTCATTTTATTGATTACTTCTTCTACTGAGCTTGCAATGTAGAAGAAGTGCTGAAAGCAGCACATCAGTATGATAAAGAGAGCTATGGAATTTACTGGAAGTTCGTTCAGTAAAGCGAGTATAAAAGATATAGTCGAATCAGTTGGTATGAAGGGCTTGGTTCTGATAAAATAAACTTATGAAATTGAATAGAACTTTCTCCGTAAAATTGATTTCCTTTATTCTGGGACTTTTTATAATGGGGCTCGGTGTTGCTCTTACAAAAACAGGAGAGCTTGGCGTTTCGCCTGTTTCTTCAGTAGCAAATGTAATGAGCATTCGATTTTCTGTTCTTTCTATTGGAAACTGGCTAATTATCTGGAACTGCATTTTGATTTTGGGACAAGTTCTGATTCTTCGAAAAGAATTTAAATTA
Organism: Treponema sp.; assembly: GCA_024402565.1. Taxonomy (GTDB): domain Bacteria; phylum Spirochaetota; class Spirochaetia; order Treponematales; family Treponemataceae; genus Treponema_D. Next base: position 32,594 of record JAKSTM010000014.1, read on the forward strand.
TGGCAGTTGCTTCAGATTCCACTTTCATTTTTATTCGGATATTTTACAGATTTAGGCATGATGATTTGTTCGGTAATTCCGCACGGCGTTTATTGGATTCAAATTTTGTGTGTGGTTTTGGGAACAGCAGTTCTTGCGTTTGGTGTCACTTTGATGGTTCATGCAAATCTAATAATGAATTCTGGTGAAGCATTTGTTAAGGCGTTAAGTGAAAAATGTCCTTTGTCATTTGGAACTCTAAAAATCATTTTTGACGTTTCTTGTGTAACTTTATCAATTGTTCTTTCACTTATTTTTTTTGAAGGAACAATTGTCGGAACGCGAGAAGGCACTGTTTTTGCAGCAGTAATGGTTGGAGTTTTTGTGAAAGCTTATTCGAAACTCTTTATGAAGTCAGAAAGCTGAACTGCCATTTTCTCGTGAGTTACAGCGCTAGGATGCCAGTCTGCAGCAATTCCATCATTTTCCAGTTGAACAGGGAAAGTTAATGTTTTTATTTTTGCAGAAGGAAATTCCTCTTTGAACATTTTTACGGCTTCTTCCACTGCAGGACACAGAAGTTGTCCCATAACTCCAAGACAGCAGATAATTTTTGCTTCCGGTGAACGGCGGTGTACTTCTTCAATAAGCATCCGGTAAACGTTGATAAAGGCAAGAGTTCGTTCTTCCTTATCGCGTGTAAAACTCTGATCGTTTGTGCCGAGATTTATGATAATAAAGTCTGGTTTATATTTTGAGGCATCCCAAACTTCAGGATCTTTCTTAAGTCTTAAACTGGCGCTTTTATCTGTATAAGGCCAGGTGCGTGGCATGGTCCACTTGTTGTCGGGAAGTTCCACAGAAGGATCTACATAAGTGGATGTAAGCCCGATTCCACTCCAGGAAATCATGTTGTAGTCCGCATTGAGTTTTCTGGCAGTAAGGTAAGCGTAGCTTTTGTCTGCACGTTCAATATCGGTTCGGAAAACATCTTTTTCCCAGACTCCATCAATGCCGTAGCCACATGTAATGGAGTCTCCGATGTATTCAAGTTTCAGATCGTATTTATGTTCAGGAAGAATTTCAAGTTTGCCGTCGATTTCAAGACCTGCAAATCCTGCAACTCCAAAGGCATTTTCGGAGATTTTCATAACGCGGATTTTTACGGATTTTTCTACATCACTTTCAAAGAGAATACAGTCATTTTCATTTTTTGAAAGTTCAATTCTATTATCAGCTTGAAGATTAAAATCTTTGTCTAAGTCAGAAATGAAGACTCCAATCCAACCTAGATTCTCTTTATTCCAGTTTTCAGGGTCACTTATGATTTTTGCGACAGCTTTTTTTCCTGTGAAAGCAAATTCAAAACTTGATGCAGTCCAGTTAAAAAAACGGATGCCGTCTGAATCCAGACAGCGTCCTTTCCAAGTAAGTTGCTCTTTGTTTATATTCATTAAATTTCCTGTTGTCAAAAAATATAGTGACCCGTTTTCAGATTTATGTATTAGTTTTTTATTTTTTATTATTTATCGATTTGAATACAGGTTTGAATGCGATGAGATAATCAACGAAAGAAACGTAGCAAAGAATCAGACAAACTACGAAGAGCCCGATTCCTACTCCCCACATTGTTCGCATTGTATTGTATTGAACAGTAACGCCGCATCTTACGAGTGTTTCAAGCATGAATCCATAAAAAGCAGAAATAATATACATTACTGTTTTTAATTTTCCACCTTTACGTGCAGCAATTGCTGTTCCCTGCATTACGGCAACCATTCTTAGGAATGTCATTGTCAGTTCGCGATAGAAAATCAGAACAAAAATAAATGCAGGCATATAACCGCCCATAGGTATTTCTGCTCTTTTCATACTGAACATAAGGCAGCAGAATGAAGAAAGGTGAAGAATTACGTCGGCAAAAGGATCATAAACTTTTCCAAAGTCACTAACTTCATTGTGTTTTCTTGCAAAATGACCATCGAGTCCGTCTGTTATTTCCGCAAATACAAGAAAAGGAAGCAGAATACACATAGAGGTTGCTGCAAAATGTCCGGTCCAAATTGGAATAAAATATAGAAGAAAAACAATTGGTGCTGCGATTACTCGCACCGTAGTAAACTTATTGGATGTACTCATAATGTCTATAGTAACGTTAAAATGTCTAATAAGTCAAATATTATAGAAAAAAATCATATAAAAGGCTGTGTTTCAAAAAATTTAGGTATTTTTTTATAAATTTTGATATTAAATTTTTTTGTTATTCGTTTATAGTAATATATATGAAAGCTACTAAAGTAAAATTGACACCAGCTGCATGTGCGCTGGATATGGGTGACGGAAGCGAACGCGGTCTTTATGTTAATCAGGATTACCTTTTGCAGAAAATGCGCAAGGTACACCGCGGAATCTCATTGATGTATACATATTATCCACATGATAAAGAATGGCCTCAGCGAGTAAGTGTTGCTCTGCCGGAAAATAAAGCAGGCGGTGCATGGAACTTTCCTTATGAAGATTACTTCCCTTATCAGGGCGGAAAAAACGGGGACAGAAATGCGGAACCATTCTGCTACATGAAAGACATCCGCCAGCACGGTATGGATGTTGTTCTGACAATGACAATTGATCCTCATCTTGAAGATGAATACCTTATCGAAGTGGCAAAAGATCTCCGTTCTTACGGACGCCTTCTTCTTCGCGTAAACCACGAATGTACAGGTTCCTGGTTCTGTTTCAACAAACGTGCTACTTATCAGGAAATTGCTGATTTCTTCGTTCGTTTTGCAAACATTATTCATGAATATGCTCCAAACGTAAAAATCATTCTTTGTGCAGGTATGTTCCAGAAAGAAACAGGAAAAGTCGAAATGGAAGATATTTTTCTGGAAGCTCACAAAGTTGCAGACATCTGGTCAGGCGACCAGTACCTTTCACTTCACTGGGGTTGGCCAAACGATGTTGCCGAAAAAGAAAACCTGAACATTACACACTGCTGTTACGATGTTGATGAAGTTTACGAAAAAGCAAAGGGAACCCTTAAACGTCTTCGTGAAATTACAGGACAGGATAAACCTTTTGTTCTTTCAGAACTGAACGGCGACGGTGACGTTACAGGTGCCTGGGAACAGGCAAACATGATGCGCCACTTTATGGAACGCCTTGAAAAAGACAAAGAACAGTGGCTCAGTGCTTTCACAATGTATCAGTTCCGCGATGACGGACGCCTTGGCTGTGAAGTGACAGATCCTAACAATCCTGAAGTTGGTATTGAACAGCCTTTGCTGGGCGCTTACCGCAAGGAAGCACACAAAGATTTCTTCAGCACAAAAGCCGAAGTTGCGGGCGAAATTGAACTTCCTGCAAAACTCCGCTGGGGTGGAGCAGAAGATGCAGAAGGTGTTGAAATCCCGCTCACTTTCAAAAAGAACCCATGCTTCTGCGAAGCATACTTTAAGGATGAACTTAAGGATATGAACCTGGTTCTGGAACTTGGCGGTTACTGGTTCTATAAAAAGCCGGGCGTTGCCTGCGTTGATATGATGAGCTACTTCTTCGAAAATCCAATCAAGCGCAAGACACAGATGAAACTTCACATTTACTGTCCTCCAAAGGACGGTATGAACCACCCTGAAAGCGGCGATCCTGATACAACAAACGGCGACTGGATGACAAACGATTACACAGTTCTTCCGGCTTTGCCTGAAATCCGTATCCGCTGCTTCGGTGAAGAACCAAGCGTTTTGAAAAGATATTAATTTTTCTGTAGGGAGGGAGCCCCCTCCCTGGCCTCAACCGAAAGGGGCTGTCCCAAAAGTTTATATTGCAGCGGTCATTGAGCCTGTCGAAATGACCATCATACTATATATGGTGGTTTCGACAAGCTCAACCACCTTGAATTGAACTTATTAGACAGCCCCTTTTTCGTTTTCGGCACACCCACCCCAGCGGTGTGTAAGGCCGGCGACGGCCGGTGTTCTATAGCAAAGCGTTAAAAAAAATGCACTGCATTTTTTAGCTTTACTTTCTTTCGCCCCCCGCAACGCCCCCTCCAACTTCCGCTTTTTACGGCGAAATGTGCCGTACACGAAATGATGCCGCTGACGCGGAGCACAAAAGTTGCGAGGCTGCGAGGCGTGATGCTGCGGCAGCCGTGACACATTGTGCGTCCGGCGGGAGGCGCCACGATCGGCCGGCGCGGGACTGAATCTCCCCAAAAAAGCTATAAACCACCTGTTTGGGGCAGCTTTATAGCTGAAAATGCCATGAAGACATCCGCCGGCCCTGCGTGAAACTCGAGTATCAGCTATAAAAGCGGTCGTTCCCGCGGAATTATAGCCCCTACAGGCAATATGTGCGGCCGGCGCGG
>JAKSTM010000015.1 GCA_024402565.1 Treponema sp.
TTCCAGCAGATGATTTGTTGATTCAGGCTAAAAAAGACGGTTTCTCTGATAAATACCTTTCAAAAATCCTCAAAGTTTCTGAAAAAGCTATCCGTGACCGCCGCAATGCACTTGGAATTAAAGAAGCATGGCTTGCAGTTCCAGTATCAGGCGTAGAAAACGCAAACTACTACTACTCAACATACAATGCTCCGGATACATCTAAAGCAACAGACAACAAAAAGAAGATCATGATTTTGGGCGGTGGTCCAAACAGAATTGGTCAGGGTATCGAATTCGACTACTGTTGTTGTCATGCAGCAATGCAGCTTAAAGAAATGGGCTACGAAACAATCATCGTAAACTGTAACCCAGAAACTGTATCTACAGACTACGATACATCAGACAAACTTTACTTCGAACCTGTTACAACAGAAGATGTTCTTCAGATTTACGAAAAAGAAAAGCCAATGGGAGTTATCGTTCAGTTCGGTGGACAGACACCACTTAACATTGCCCGCGAACTTGAAGAAAACGGTGTAAACGTTCTTGGTACTTCAATCGACTCAATCGATGCTGCAGAAGACCGCGATATCTTCCGCCACATGATGGAAAAATTGGAAATCCCAATGCCAGAATCTGGAATGGCTGTAGACTTTGAAGAAGCTAAAGCTTGTGCAGACAAAATCGGTTACCCAATCATGATTCGTCCTTCATTCGTACTTGGTGGACGCGGTATGGAAGTAATCTACGACGAAGCAACACTTAAAGAATACGTTGAAAAGGCTGTTGGTGTAACTCCAGATCGTCCTTTGTTGATCGACCGCTTCCTGAAAAACGCTCTTGAATGTGAATCAGACGCACTGGCTGACGGAACAAATGTTTACATTCCTTCTGTAATGGAACACGTAGAACTTGCAGGTATTCACTCTGGTGACTCTGCTTGTGTAATTCCACCAGTTTCTATTCCAGCAGAAAATCTTAAAACAATTAAAGAATACACAACAAAAATTGCACAGGCCCTTAAAGTTACAGGTCTCATGAACATGCAGTACGCTATCGAAAACGGAAGAGTTTACGTAATCGAAGCTAACCCACGTGCTTCTCGTACAGTTCCACTTGTATCAAAAGTTTGTAACACACAGATGGCTCGTCTTGCTACACGCCTTATGCTTGGTGAAACAATTGAATCGCTCGGTCTTAAAGACAAAGTAATTCCTTACCACGGAGCCAAAGAAGCAGTTCTTCCTTGGGCACGCTTCCCAGGAGTTGACCCAATCCTTGGACCAGAAATGCGTTCTACAGGTGAAGTTCTTGGTATGGCAGAAAGCTTCCCAATGGCATTCTACAAATCACAGGAAGCAGCCGGTTCTGAACTTCCACACGCTCCTGCAGCCTGGGAAAACAAGAAAATCCTTCTTTCTTTAAGCGACAAAGAAAACCAGAAAGATCAGGTTCTTATGGTTGGTAAAACACTTAAGGACCTTGGCTTCACTCTGGTTGCAACACAGGGAACAGCTGATTTCTACAATGCAAACGGAATTAAATGTGAAGTTGTAAACAAGATTGGTGCTGGTCGTCCTGATGTTGTAGATATGATTATGAACAAAGAAGTTTGTCTTGTAATCAACACACCAAAAGCAAAACGCAACTACGCAGAAGACCGTAAAACAATCCGCAAAATGTGCTTGAAATACAAAGTTTCATACATCACAACTCTGGCCGGAGCTGTAGCAGCAGTTCAAGGCATCGCCGCTGTTAAGAACGGTAACGGTGGAGAGGGAGGAGTTAAATCTCTCCAAGAATATCATTCACTTGTAAAGTAAATTGCTGAAATGCCGTGCGAGTTTTGCTGGTTTTTGCGGTAGCAAAAATGGGAGCCTTCTGCGACCAAAGCAAAACTCGGTAGTGAGCGTAGCGAACGTAGGGGAAAGTCTTCCCCTGCGCGCCCACTTCGTTGGTCGCTACCCTTTCTCCTAGGGGGACGCAATAAATTGCTTTCCCCCTAAAACCCCGCTGGTCGATAAGAAAAACTGACTGGCGGGATTTTTTTATTAGTTTTACAACTTCAAAAACTCTTCACTAGAAAGTGCGGGTACTTTGGAATTTTCAAAATCCTTCAGATTTCTTGTAATTATGTAATCTAACTCAGCAGCAGCCGAACATTCCATTTGTAACTGGTCTTCCAAATCATCTAAATCTTCTGCATTCAGACAGTTTATAAAAGCTTGTTTATCTTCTGTAAGAATGGTGAAGGTGTTTATAAAAAAGCTGACCCAATTACATTTCATTTCTAAATTAAATTCTTTTCGGCAAATATAAAAAAAATCACATATAGAGTGAGCTGTTATATATCCTTCATGCTTTTTTGATACGCAAGAAGTTATAACCTCATTTGCAGCATCATGATTGGAATTTCTGTTTATTGCCATATCCAGCAAAATATTCGTATCTAATAAAATTTTCATAATCCCACCTTATTTAATATAGTCGCTATATTTTTCATCCAGATATTTCAAATATTCAGTCTTTGCATCTTCTATCTGAACATCTTTAATGCATCCACTTAATTTGTGAAACAACCGCATTTTTTCTTCCTGGCTCATTTCTGGGACTTCTGGTTTATCTGCCTGTTTCTTTTCTTCTGCTGTTCTTAAGGCTTTTGTTGCAATTCTAATAAGATCTTCCCGATTTAGTTTAAAAAGATAGCGAAGAGTCTGGCGATAATTTAAGGAATCTACAGAAGCAGCACTGGCAGTATATGCAGGAGTTGAACTGTGAACTTCAAGGGAACCGTCAGTTTTATCTGAATAAGAATCATTTTTATTCTCAGATTTGTATTTATCATCAATAAGAATATCGTAAGTTACGTTATAGAGCTTACTTAACTCCCGTACACATTTTACAGTAGGTTCTGTTTCCCCTGATTCATACTTCATATACATCTGTCTTGAAATGCCAAGATAATCAGCTACTTTGTTTTGAGAAAAGTTATTTTGTAAACGTAAAAATTTAAGAGTATCTTTCATGCTTTGAATATAGCATGAGGCATTTTTAAAGTCAAATTAAATTTACCAAATTTTATGTATAAGATTTTTTACATTAATTATTTCGTGAGTTCATGTAGAAGAATTATGTCATCGAAAACGGAAAAGAAAAGGCAATCAACACATCAAAACAAAACTCGATAGAGATTGTAGGGCCTTTCGGCACAAACAAGTTGTACCGCCGGGCTTTCCAAAAGTTAACTCAAATGACATCTGTCATTCAATAAATCCAGCTTTGCTTGAACCACTTCCCCTTTCTCTCCTGAAATGCGAAGTTTTGAAAAGGAAGTCACGCCTAAACCTATATGTGCGGTAAACTGAAAAAAAGGAATATTCAAAAGATGTGACATCAACACTGTAGAAATTCCTCCATGACAGACGAACACAATATTTTTATCGTTAGGAGCATTCACAGTGTAAAGATTATTAGTTCGTTCATATCCCTGCTCTTTCAAAAATCCATCAAAACTTTTTATACGAGCTTCCATGTCAGAAACAAGAATATTATCCTTAAACTCAGGAAGCTCTTTCCAGCTTTCATCTAAAGGATAGTTTTTATTTTTTTCTATGAAGGCATCCACCAGCTGCCAGGGACTTAATGAATCGTAAGGCTTTCCGCCTTTATTTCCCCAGACGATTTCAGAAAGCCAATCCAAAGTAACTGGTTCCTTATTCCATTTTGATGAAACATAGGCTGCAGTTTGTTTTGCTCTCCCCATAGGCGACTGGTAAACTTCGTCAACTTTCCAGTCTTTTAAGTATTCTGCCAGCTTTTCGGCCTGAACCTTTCCCTTTTCCGTAATAGAATCAGTTGCGTAATCAGGGTCCCCGTGTCTGATAAAATAGATATTCATAAATTTATTATAAGGCTATTTACCACAAAAAACTATTTTTTCTTCTTTAGTTATATTTTCGGGGATTATTTTTATAGAAGATTTTCAATTGTGTGTCATACTTTGAGAAAAGGAGTATACCATGAACAAAATCGAAGAAAGAAAATCAACTGAAACAATCAATGTAAAAAAAGACGGAAGTGTACTTGCAAATACTGAAATTAAAATCCGCCAGACAAACCATGAATTCCTTTTTGGATGCGGCGCATTTGATTTTGTTGGAAAAGCAAAATTTGAAGCTGAAGAAAATCCGAATCCGGCAGCCCTTACAAAATATAAAGAAATCACAGACAAATGGCTGAAAGTTTTCAACTACGGCACTCTGCCTTTTTACTGGGGACAGTTCGAAAAAGAAGAAGGAAGAACCCAGACAGAAAACCGCATGGCTGCCGCAAAATACCTTAAGGCTCACGACAAAGAAGTAAAAGGTCACCCGCTCTGCTGGCACACAGCATGCTGTGACTGGCTTTTAAAATACGACAACAAAACAATCCTTGAAAAACAGCTTGGCCGCATTCAGCGCGAAGTTGAAGGCTTTAAAGGAATCATCGACAAGTGGGATGTAATCAACGAAGTCGTAATCATGCCGGTCTTTGACCGTTACGACAATGCCATTACACGCCTGTGCAAAGAACTTGGCCAGGTAGGCATTGTAAAGACTATGTTTGACCAGTGCGTGAAATATAATCCTGAAGGAACATTCCTTATTAACGACTTCAACATGTCGGAAAAATATGCAGAACTGATTGAACGCTGTCTTGATGCAGGAGTTCGCATCGACACTATCGGACTTCAGAGTCACCAGCACCAGGGCTACTGGGGCCGTGAAAAACTGGAAGAAGTTCTTGCCCGCTTTGAAAAATTCGGACTTCCAATCCACTTCACAGAAAACACTCTGGTTTCAGGGCCTCTTATTCCTCCTCATATTGTGGACCTGAACGACTGGCACTATAACGATGAGGATTCAAAACCAGAATTCGAAGAACGCCAGAAAGACCAGATGATTGAGATGATCCGCATTCTGTTTGAAGAACATCCTCTTGTTACCGCACACACAAGCTGGGACTTTATGGACGGAATGTGGCTCAATGCTCCAAGTGGAGTTCTCCGCCGCGACGGAAGCGAAAAACCTGTTTATACTGCTTTGGACAATCTTATCAATAAAGAATACCACACAGAAGAAACTGTAAAGACTGATGCAAACGGAAACGTAACAGTAAAAGGTTTCAAAGGAAAATACATTGCCGAAACATTGAACGGCGAAAAAATTATGGAGTTCAAATTATAGTTACTCTGCTGTAAAAAGAAAGGGCTGTTCTGGGGTGTACTTCAACTTCACTTCAGGGCAGCATTTTTTTTCTTCTTGACACCTTTGTATACAAAAAGTATGATTTGTATAACTTTATACACTTATAACGTTTAGTGAGGTTTTATGAAAAAAACACAACAAACGCCTAAAACAACACCCAAGAAAACACCAAAAGGGAAATATGCATGGACTGCAACTGTCGGAGAAAAAGGACAGATTGTAATTCCTAAAGAAGCCCGTGACATTTTCAATATCAATCCTGGCGACACCATCATTCTATTAGGTGACGAAAAAAAAGGGATTGCTATTCCACCTTCAAACATGTTCACCGACTTAATGACCCGCATCTTTCCGGGTTCAGATGACAATTAACATTAAGGAGTACTGATTTATGGATACAGTTCTTGAAATTACAAATCTCTGCAAAAAATATCCGGCCTTCGAACTTAAAGATGTAAGTTTCAAAATGGAAGAAGGAACTATTATGGGATTTATCGGTCGTAATGGTGCCGGTAAAACTACAACAATCAAATCAATTCTAAACTTTGTTCATCCAACATCAGGTTCTTTAAAATTCTTTGGAAAGGAACTTCAAGGAAATGAAGATGAAATCAAACAGCTTACAGGATATGCACCGGGTGGAATCAATTACTATCCTATGAAAACTCTAAAAAAAATTACATCCATTACAAAGAGTTTTTATCCTGAGTGGAGTGAAGAACTTTACAGAAAATATATGACGGCCTTCAAGCTGGACGAAAATAAAAAACCAAAAGAGCTTTCTGAAGGAATGAAAGTTAAATATAATCTGGTACTTGCATTAAGCCACGGCGCAAAGCTTTTAATTCTGGACGAACCAACTTCAGGGCTGGACCCGGTTTCCCGCGACGAACTTCTCACTATTTTTGAAAAGCTCCGCGACAAAGGAACTTCGATTCTTTTTTCTACACACATTACAAGCGACCTTGAAAAATGCGCAGATTCAATTACTTACATCAAACAAGGCCAGATTGTTGACAGCGCATCAAAAGAAGACTTTATCAGAAATCAGGGCGGCGGAACTCTAGAAGAAATAATGGTTCGCCTTGAAAAAGAAGAAATTGATATTTAGGAGACTTATTAATATGAATAAAAAATCACTTTTACTGAAAAAGGAAATGTTACTTACTGCATCTCCAAAATCATATGTATTCATTGCTTTTTCAGTTATGGCACTGATTCCTCAGTACCCTATTTTACTGGGAGCATTCTTTATCTGTCTTGGAATCTTCGGATCTTTCCAGTCAGGGCGTGAAGCCGGTGACATTTTTTACACCCTAATGCTGCCTGTTGCAAAACGAGATGTAGTAAAATCGAAATTCATTTTCACAGTGGCAATTCAAATGACAGCATGGATTCTTATGCTGGCACTTTCTTTGGTCAGAATGAATTTCCTTTCTGATGTTGAACCGTATTCATTCAATACTCTTATGAATGCAAACTTTGCTTACCTCGGATGGAACCTGATTATTTTCGCTGCATTCAACACTGTATTTCTTTGTACCTTTTTTAAGACTGCTTACAAAATAGGAATTCCTTTTCTGTTTTTTGGAGTATGTGCCACACTGATTATTTCAATTGGAGAATCCCTGCACTTCTTCCCAGGACTTGAAAGTCTTAATGACAGTCACTTTCAGGTAAGCCAGCTTTACGTTTTAATTACCGGAATCGTAATTTATATTCTTGGGACATTAGGAAGTCTTGCTGTATCTATAAGACGTTTTGAAAAAATCGATTTATAAATTTTTATTTTACTGCCAATTTTTTCGCAGTATAATTAATTTATGAATCGAAGAGAAAAATGGGCGCTTGCCCTTCCGGGACCAATTTCCAATTTAGGGAACATAATCATCCATAATGTTCTGATGAAATATTACACAGACATTATCGGACTTGATGCAAAATTCATTGGCTGGGTTTACCTGATTTACAATGTATGGAACGCAATTAACGATCCTTTGTTCGGCGTCTTTATCGACAAGATGCCCTATAAGCCGAAGCGCGGAAAATATGTTTATCTTATGAGGGTAACAACACCAGTCATGATTCTTGCCATGATCGGAATGGTTCTGAACTCTCCGTCTTTAAGTCAGTGGCTCATTTTCGGTTTTCTGACACTTGAACTTTTTGTATTCGATACAGGCTACACCGCTTTTTCGATCGGATACAATTCCTACTTTTACATAAAAGCGCCTACAGCAGAAGACCGCGTGAACGTGGACATTATCCGCGTTTATGTGGCAAACGTTATCAGTTTTCTTGCAACCTTGATTCCAACCGTTCTTCTTGTAGGCGATTCAAATCCAAAACTTATTATTCCGGCGCTTCTTGGAGTTGTTGCAATTGATGCAGTTGTCATGGGCATTTCTGTAAAAATCCTGAAAGAAAGCCCTGATATTTATGAAACCATTTCCGTAAAGAATGAAAAAATAAATTACAAGGAAACCTTAAAAGCTTCCTGGGGCATTATAAAAGCAAGATCATTCTGGACCTATCTTCTTTTCTTTATTACAGCCCGCGGAGCAATCGGCTTTTACTTTACGCCTTTCCTTTATTACATGGACCATGTTGCAAAAGCCGGTAGCACAGAAGCCACAATTGCAGACGTTCTTCCAGGTCTCATAATGCTTGCACTCCTCCCGCTCCTTACTAAAATCATCAAAAAAGTTGGATGTAAAATTGCCATCCTTATTTCCTATATTCCAGCCATTGCCGGTTACACAGGTCTCTTTATAAGCTGCAACATTATCAACGTGGTATTCTGTTACATTCTGATTATCCTTGGTAAAAACCTGATGGAAGTAGCCTGTACTCCAATTAACGGAGCGTTAATTGATGATGATGAAATGAGAACCGGCGAAAGAAAGACAGGTCTTGTTGGCGGAATCTTTGCACTCGGTACAATCATGCTTACTAGTATCCAGCAGTTTGTTTTCTCAAACATTCTTTCAAGCTTCGGCTACGACGGAAAAGCCGCAGAACTTACAGAGCGCGCAATACTTGGAATCAGAATTGGAACCTGTCTTGTACCAATCGTTTTTTTTATTCTTGGACTTATTCCGCTTCTCCTTTTCCCAATAAATAAAAAACGGGAAGATGAACTTGGCGAATTCAATAAAAAAATGAGAGGAGCCTCAAATGAAGAAATTTAGAATCAGTGGCTCTCAATTTATAGATAATAAAGGAAATGCTTTAACGCTCCGTGGCATCAACATGGTGTGCAAAGAAAAATCCAAAGGCTATATCGGCGACTATCAGGAAGCTGATTTTGAACTTCTGGAGAAACTTGGATTCAACACTATCCGCTTCGGCATTTTCTGGGCCGCCGTGGAACCTGAACCCGGAAAATACAATGACACTTATCTTAATGAAATCAGAAATTTTTCCCGCATGGCAGAACGGCATAATTTAAGTCTCTACCTGGATATGCATCAGGATTTATTCTCCTCCAATTTTGAGGACGGAGCTCCTTCCTGGGCAACGCTGACAGGCGGTCAAATATACGAAAAAACTGAACTGTGGAGCGAAGCATATCTTTCAAGCAAGGCGGTTCAAAACGCCTTTGACAATTTCTGGAACGATACCAAAATTTATGACGGAAAGGGAATCCAGACTCATTACATCGAAATGTGGAAACACATAGCTGATTTTTTCAAAGACGATGACAACATCATCGGTTACGACGTATTTAACGAACCTTTTCCCGGAACCTGCGCCAACAACCTGATTGAAAAACTGTTTAAAAAGCTTGGAGCATTTTTACTGTTTCATCCGTTTGCCCTGAATAAAATCTGGGGACAAAAAATTTCCATGACTCTGATGACTGCAGAACCAATTTTAATCGGGATATGGACCGATGATGAGAAAAAAGCCCGGCTTCTTTCCTTTTTCAGTAATAAACGGAACTATAAAAAACTTGTTCATTCTTTAGGATCTGTTCTAAAAGATTCTGATAAAAAACTTTCCGCCTTCTACCAGAAAATCAGAGATGCTATCCGTTCTGTGGATTCAGAAACTCTTTTATTCCTTGAAGCAAATTATTTCTGCAATACAGGCATTCCTTCAAATGTAATCCCTCCAAAAAATGATTCAGGATATCAGGATGAAAAACTGGTTTACGCCCCACACGGATATGACCTTATGGTAGACACAGACCAGTATAATTCCGACTGTCACAGCCGCCTTGATGTAATTTTTGAAACACATGCTGAATATGCAAAAAAATACCAGCTTCCATGCCTCATAGGTGAATGGGGATGCTATCCGAATGCAACAGAAGCCCAGAAAGCTGAAGCCCGATACCTGATTTCAAAATTCAAAGAACTGGGATTTTCCAACACTTATTATGATTTTTCAACATTCCGGGGAAATCCTATTCAGGAAATACTGAAATACTAAAATTGCAGAATTCCTTTCTATAATGTAAAATATTATTTATGCGCAAATTTACATTCTCAGGCGGTATTTTCCCGCCAGAAAGAAAGGAACTTTCACAAGAATGTCCAATTCAAAATGTGATGCCTTCTTCTAAAAAAGTCTGCATTCCTGTAACAATGGGCGGCGCACCAAACCAGGTTCTGGTAAAAGTTGGTGACGTTGTAAAAAAAGGCCAGCTCATTGCCAACGGCAATGCTTTTATGTCTGTACCGGTACACGCTTCTGTTTCCGGCACTGTAAAAAAAATCGGTCCTGTAATGGGAACCGCAAATGTGGAAAAGATTGCAATTGAAATTGCAGCCGATGAATCAGGCGAAACAGACTATATGCCTGTTCTGGACCCGTTCACATGTGACAAAGAAACTGCCCTTAAACGAATCAAGGACGCAGGTATTGTCGGAATGGGTGGAGCTTCTTTCCCGACTCATGTAAAACTGAATCCTCCGCCAACAGCAGTTATTGATTCCGTAATCCTTAATGCTGCTGAGTGCGAACCATATCTTACAATCGATGAACGCACATTACTTGAAACACCTGAAAAAATAATTGACGGTGTTGCAATCGTAATGCAGGTAACCGGCGTTATGCAGAAGCCTGAAGGACGCGGATACATCGGGCTTGAAGAAAACAAAATCCACTGCGTGGAAGGTCTTCAGAAAGCAATCGATGCCAAAAACTATTCAGGCAAAATCGAAATCAAAATCGTAAAAACAAAATACCCTCAGGGTTGTGAAAAAATGCTTACAGTTGCCATCCTTGGCCGTGAAATCCCGACAAAAGGACTTCCTGCAAATATCGGATGTGTTATCTGTAACGTTGGAACTGTATGTGCAGTTTCTGATGCATTCCGTCTTGGTATGCCGCTTATTGAACGCCCTCTTACAATTTCTGGAGGCGCCGTTTCTGAACCAAAGAATATCCGCGTTCCTGTAGGAACAATGGTAAGCGACCTGGTTGGAGACGTAATCAATCCGACAGAAGAAACTGTAAAAATCCTTTCAGGCGGACCAATGATGGGCTTTGCCATGACAAACGCTCAGTTCCCTGTTGAAAAAGGAACAAGCGGTGTTCTGTTCCTGACACGTAAAGAAATTGCCATTTCAAAAGAAAATGCATGTATCAACTGTGGTATGTGTGTAAACTCATGCCCAATGAATCTGATTCCAGCTCTCATGAAACGCCAGCTTGATGCCGGCAACACTGACAAATCGACAGCCTTTGGTCTCATGGATTGTATCGAATGCGGATGCTGTACTTATGTCTGCCCTGCAAACATCAAACTTGTTCAGCACTTCCGTGTTGGTAAAGGTAAAGTTCGTGCACAGATGGCTGCAGCAAAAGCTAAGGCAGATGCTGAAAAAGCAAAAGGAGATAAATAATGGCTGACGAAAAAATGTACCTTTCATCATCTCCACACTTCCATTCACCTGTTTCAACACAGATGATTATGTGGATGGTTTCCTTCGCACTGCTTCCAGTTTGTATCGCAGGCTGCATCATCTTCGGATGGCGCGCACTTGCAGTACTTGCCGTAAGCGTTGCTTCATGTGTTCTTTTTGAATATCTTTTCAATCTGATTGTTTACAGAAAATCTGAACCAGAAAAAGTTCTTTCTATTAAAGACGGCTCGGCTGTTCTTTCGGGACTTCTTCTTGCATGTACTCTTTCACCGCTTGTTCCTTTCTGGCAGGTAGTGCTTGGTGCATGTTTTGCAATGGTTGTTGTAAAAGGATTCTTCGGCGGACTTGGACAGAACGTTTGGAACCCTGCCCTTGCAGGCCGTGCATTCCTTTTCATCTGTTTCCCTTCAACAATGGGCGCACAGTGGCTGGATCCTGCAACTGATGCCGTTTCAGGCGCAACAATTCTGTCACAGGCTTCACAGTTCACCTCTTACTGGGACCTTTTCCTTGGCCGCCAGGGCGGATGTATCGGCGAAACAGCAGCTATCGTTATTCTGATTTCAGGTCTCTTCCTTATCTGGATGAGAATCATCGACTGGAGAATTCCTCTTTCATTTATTGCAACTGTTGCACTTCTGACACTGGTTTCAGGCGGCGACGTTCTTATGGGAGTTCTTTCTGGTGGTCTTATGCTTGGTGCTTTCTTCATGGCAACTGACTATGTGACAAGCCCAATCACTTCATGGGGACGCGTTGTATTCGGAATCGGATGTGGTCTTATCACATTCCTTATCCGTAAGTTCGGCGGATATCCTGAAGGAGTTATGTTCTCAATCCTCTTCATGAACTGTATTCATCCTTTCCTTAACAACCTGAGAGGAAGAATGTATGGTTACGGAAAAGCAAAAAAGGAGGCAAAGTAATGAAAGAAATCCTTAAGCTTGGTTTCGTACTTTCAGTATTTGCTGTAGTTTCTTGTTTTGCGCTGGCAGTTGTAAACAATTTCACTGCTCCAAGAATTGCAGCATACAAAGCTTCCCAGACTGCCGCCGGCCTTAAAGTTGTATTTTCAGGCGCTGACAGTTTTGAAGCCGTAACTGATTTTGAAAAATCTGTTGGCTCAACAACAATCATGGAAGTTTACACTGCCATGAAAAACGGTGAAAAAGCCGGAACTGTTGTAAAGGCTACAGGTCCAACTTACGACAAAGTTGTAATGCTGATTGCATGCGACAACAACAAAAAAATCACAGGCGTTAAATTCCTTGAAAACACAGACTCTCCTGGATTCGGTCAGAAAGCTTCTGAAGAATCTTTCTACGGTCAGTTCGCAGGAATTGACGGTTCAAAACCTGTTGTAATGGGAACAGACTTCGAAGCAATTTCCGGAGCAACCATCACATCAAAAGGTGTAGAGAGCATCATCAACAATGCTTTGGAGGTGATTAAATAATGAACAACTTGAAAATTTTTACTAACGGTATCGTAAAAGAAAATCCTCTCCTGGTATTGAGCATTGGTCTTTGTTCTTCACTTGCCGTTACAACAAGCGTATTCAACGGACTTGGTATGGGCGCTGCCATGACTTTCGTTCTCCTTATGAGTGAAGTCATCATCAGCCTTTGCAGAAAAGTAATTCCTTCTGCAATCCGCCTTCCATGTTTTATTATCGTTATTGCTGCATTCACAACTATCGTTCAGCTTATGCTGGCAGCATTCCTTCCTGCCCTTTCAGAATCTCTTGGTGTGTTCCTTCCACTCATCGTTGTAAACTGTATCATCATGGGACGCGTTGAAAGCTTTGCTTCGAAAAACTCAGTTGGAAAAGTAATTCTCGACTCCCTTGGTATGGGTATCGGTTACACATGGGTTCTTGTTGCAATTTCAATCATCCGCGAACTTCTTGGAGCCGGTTCATTCTTTGGAATGGAAGTGATTCCTGAAAGCTACAGACTTGGTATCTTTACAGCAGCACCTGGCGGATTCATTGTATTCGGTCTTATGATTGCAATTACAGAAGGAATCAGCGGGGCTGTAGCAAAGTCTAAAGCTAAAAAATCAGAACCTGCAGCAGAAACAGAAACTGCAAAGGAGGCTGAATAATGCCAACTCTTCTGAAAATATTTTTGAGCGCAATGCTTATTGATAACGTTGTTCTGGTTCAGTACCTGGCACTTTGTCCTTTTGTTGGAATGACAGGCGACACAAAGAAAGCTTTTGGTATGGGCGTTGCAACAACCTTCGTAATTATTCTGGCAACTGTTGTTACTTATCCTATTTACTACGGTATTCTGGTTAAGTTCAACGTTGAATTCCTTCAGACATTGATTTTCATTCTGGTAATCGCTTCACTGGTACAGCTGGTTGAATTCTACCTTAAAAAGACTTCACCTGCATTGTATTCTTCAATGGGTGTTTACCTTGCTCTGATTACAACAAACTGTGCAGTTCTTGCCGTTACACTTAACTGTATCTCAAAGAACTACAACTACCTTGAATCAATTGTTTACGCACTTGGTTCAGCAGGCGGATTCATTCTGTCTATGGTTGTAATGAGCGGAATCCGTGTTCGTCTTGAAACTTCCAAAGTGCCATCGTTCCTTAAAGGAAACGCAATCCTGTTCATTACTGCAGGGCTCCTTTCAATGGCATTCATGGGATTCAATGGACTGATAAAATAAATGCATAATTCACAATGCACAATTCATAATAAGACTGTGCATCAAGTTTTCTGCTATATCGGGTAGTTTATTTGTAGAGGTTATATTAAAAATGACAATTATTATTTCAACCGTTATTATTGCCTTTGTGATTGCATTTGTTCTTGGAATGCTTCTGGGTTTCTTCAAGAAAGTATTTGCAGTTCACGAAGATGAAAAAGTAACAAAGCTTAAAGAAGTTCTTCCTAACGGAAACTGTGGTGGATGTGGATACGCAGGTTGTGCTGCTTACGCAGAAGCCGTTGCAAGAGGAGAAGCACCGCTCAATGCATGTACTGCGGGTGGTGCCGCAGTTGCAAAAGCCATTGCAGAAATCATGGGCGGAACAGCAGAAGTAAAATCTTACATTGCGATTCTTGCCTGCCAGGGATCAAAAACTTGTGCTGTAAGCCGCGGAAATTACACCGGCGTTGAAACATGTGCCGCAGCAGCAATTGCTGTAAACGGAACAAAAATGTGTGCCAGCGGCTGTGTTGGTTTTGGAGACTGTGTAAAAGTTTGTAAGTTCGGTGCCATGACAATGGGCGAAGACGGACTTCCAAAAATTGACAAGGCAAAATGTACAGGTTGTGGAGCATGTGCAAGAACATGTCCTCACAAGCTGCTCAAAAAAGTGGACACAGAACGCAAAGCCCCTCTGGTACTTTGTTCGTGTGTCAGCGACAAAAAACCTGACGTTGTTAAGAACTGTTCAATGAGCTGTATCAAATGTCAGAAATGTGTTCGCGAATGTCCTGAACAGGCCATTGCAATGGAAGGCGGAGTTCCTTTCATCAACGAAGAAAAATGTACTGCCTGCGGCACTTGTGTAACAGGATGCCCAAGAAAGGTAATCAAATTTCTTGAAAAATAAACATTAAGCGAAACGCTTTCAATCCCGGGTGAAAATCACCCGGGATTTTTTTGCTCCACTTCCCTGGGAAGCGCAGTTGAAATATGAAGTACTTTAATAAAGTAAAACAGAAAGATGGAAAATAAGATGTGTATCAAATTGAAAACGGGACGCAGCGAATCATGGCACAGGGGCATCCCGCAACGAAGTGAGGACACATGCCCCTAGTGACATGTATTCGCGATGCTGGGACCCGTTTTCAATTTTAATTTTTTACTATAAACTGAAAGGACTTCATATTTATAAAGGAAGCGCTATGCCAATTAAAATTCAGTCAGATTTACCAGCAGTACAGACCCTCGAAAAAGAAAACATTTTCGTAATGACAGAAAAACGTGCTGCCACACAGGATATTCGTCCGCTTAAAATTGCCATTGTAAACCTGATGCCTACAAAGGAAGTTACTGAAACTCAGCTTATGCGCCTTCTTGGGAACACTCCGCTTCAGATTGAAATCAGTCTTGTAAGAATGGAAAGCCACGTTTCAAAAACAACAGGAAAAGCATATCTTGATAAATTCTATATTCCGTCTTCTGACCTTTACAAACAGAAGTTCGACGGCATGATTTTTACAGGAGCTCCTGTTGAACAGATTCCTTTTGAAGATGTTGATTACTGGGATGAACTCTGCAAGATTATGGATTGGGCAAATGAAAATGTATTCTGTTCGCTCTACATCTGCTGGGGAGCAATGGCAGGGCTTTATCATTTCCACGGAATCAACAAACAGATCGTAGATAAAAAATTCTCAGGCGTTTATTACAGCAAGAACCTTAAACCAAAAGATCCTCTTGTTCGCGGCTTTGACGACTTCTTCCCGGTTCCAACTTCACGCTGGACTACAATCAGAACTGAAGACATTAAGAAAAACAAAAACCTGATTCTCCTTGCCGACAACGAAGAAACAGGCGCTACACTTTGCAAATCAAAAGACAACCGCGCAATCTTCATGACAGGTCACCTGGAATACGACACAGACACACTTGCAAAGGAATATTTCCGCGATCTGAAAAAAGGAATGAATATCGATAAGCCTTTGAACTATTTCCAGAACAACAATCCGGAACTGCCTGTAATTTCCACATGGCGCAGCACCGCTCACCTGCTCTACTCAAACTGGCTCAACTATTACGTTTACCAGGCAACACCGTTCGACTGGGATGTTTAGATTTCTGAGTTTTTCCTAAGCTTTTATCAGAATCGTCAGTTCGTGTTTGTTGTAATTTAAGTGAACGATTTTTGAATTCGGAATGGCGGCAAACTGTTCGTCTATCATTTTCCAGTCGATTTCGCCCTGCATCTTGATTGTACAAATCATATTTTTTGTCATGCCTGAATCAAGCCATTTGTGAATCCATTCAAGAAGGCGTTCCGGGTAACAGATAACATCGCTGAAGACCCAATCTACAGGCCCGATATCTTCGGGTTTAAGAGTAAAGGCATCATGTGCCTGAAATTTTACCAGAGGATTTGTCATAATCTCGGGAGCAAGTTCTGCGCGGTCAACGGCATAAACTTCAGCGCCAAGCCCTACAAGAACCCAGGTCCAGCCACCAGGACAAGCACCGGCTTCAAAACACTTCTGTCCTTCATGAGGAAGTTCTTCGCCAAAGAAAAGATTGAAAAGTGTAAGACTTTCCTGAATTTTCAGGTATGCTCTGCTTGGCGGATTTTCGTGATCTTCCACCCAAGTAATTTTTCCGGCAGGAATAAAACTTGTAGTCTTGGCAGAGCAGATCATAGTATGCTCGTCAATTAATGTATAAAGTCCGATTTCACTCTGAGGAATTTTCACAGGAAATTTTCTGTCTTTCAGATTGATGTATGGAAGTTTTTCCTGAATCAGCTGGGCACGTCGGAAACAGGTGTACTGATATGGCGCCCAGTTTCGCTGAATCTTTTTAAGTTCGCCTGCGGCTTCGCCAATGGAATCAAAGTGCACGATAAAAGGATCTTCCATAATTGTGCGGGCAAAATATGGAACAACAGAATCTGCGCCGGCAGGAAGTTTTGCGTCTTTCAGGGAATCCTTTGAATAATAATAAAGGTCGCCGTAGATTTTGTCGGCAACGGGAGAAACCCCAAATCGCTGTGAGAGTTCACTTTCAAGAAAACCTGCTTTTTCTGTAAATGCCAGAAAAGCACGGCCATTTAATTTCTGTATTGATACTGACATGCTTAAATAATTTCCGGAAAAAAATCGTCTTTCTTTTCAGTTTCTAGTTCTGAAATATAGTTCATATATCGGCTCTGATCCGGTGAATATAATGCTTTCAATCCGATTTCTGTGGCATGCTCTACTTCACGAACCCATTGAGGAACGCAAACAAGAACTAACGGCGGCTCACCAATTTTTTTTGCCAGAGTAATTCTTATTTCATATTCATTTTGGGCTTCCAGGTCAACAGAAACTGGAACCGGAAAATAAATTTTTAATCCTGTACGACTGATATTCTGCAAGCTGCCTGATAAAGCACACAATTCAGGGCATACAATTTTCCCCATATCATCAAAGCGTTCAGCAACTCTATTTTCATCTCTCATTAGTTAAATTATCCTGTTTTTTCGAAAAAAGTGCAAATAGGTTTGTATTTTAGGACTTTTTACTACATTCTGTACAACACACAATATGTACGTGCTTACTACCATCCCTCTTATTAAAAAGACGGGCAATGAGATTTCCTGTTACAGGTACTTCTTTGTGACACACAGGACAAATTCTTCTTAATCCTGGTTCCACTTTTGGATAACAATGAATACATCCCATCACGATGCAACGTTGATCAGGAACATCCATCGGTCTGTAAACTTTTGTAATTATATTGTCCCCAATTGGCAATGGCATATTGCACAAGGGACAATGTGCAAAACCGGGGCCTTCACTTTTTTTTATTAATTTTTGGGTCGGCTGTTTTCGCCCTGCAAAGTGAATATAAATCCAGCAAAGCAAGGCGATTATAACAACCGAAACAATCCCAATCAAAATGTAATCAAACATTACTCTTTGACAAATCCTTCATTTGCAAACAACAAATCTTCGTATGTCGGATATGGACGGAATTCCATAGCCAGCAAAGGTTCAATCTGGTCTGCAATATTTCGTGTTTTTTCCATAAACGGAATTACTTCATCTGCATAATAGCGTGCTCTTTCCATAAGGTCTTTTTTACCTTTAGCAGCTACATACATAGTTTCCAGTTTTTCAGAATCTTCGTAAAGTTCATCAGCAAAAGAGCTGAGTTTCTTATAAAGTTTTTCAACAGCCTTAGACTGATTAATTTTCTTGTGATTAATGTCGCCAAGAAGATCCATGTATTTGAAAGTAGCAGGAAGAATATCTGCGCGAAGCATTTCGAGCATTGTACCAACTTCAATGTTCAGCATCTTGCAGTATTTTTCCAGTTTAACATCATAATGATGTTTCATTTCATCCTTTGTGTAGATGCCCATTTCTGTATAAAGCTTGATATTTTTCTTATCCAGATAATGTTCAACTGCATCAGGAGTTGTGCGGTAATTTTTAAGTCCGCGTTTTTCAGCTTCAACTTTCCATTCTTCGCCGTATCCGTTTCCGTCAAAAAGGATGCGCCAGTGTTTTGTAATTTCACGTTTGATCAGAACCTGAAGATCAGAATCAAAATCTTTTGACTGTTCAAGCTCGTCAGCAAATGCTTTAAGAGCATAAGCCAGAATTGAGTTCATTGTTGTATTTGGCCCACTGATTGAAAGTGATGAACCAACTGAACGGAATTCAAAACGGTTTCCTGTAAATGCGAATGGCGAAGTACGGTTACGGTCTGTTGAATCTTTTGGAATTGGTGGCAGAACGTCTACACCGATTTCGATTTTTTTGTTGGAAACGGCATCCAAAGCTTTTCCTGTTTTGATTGATTTAAGAACAGCGTTGAGTTCATCGCCCATGTAAATAGACATGATTGCCGGTGGAGCTTCGTTTGCTCCAAGACGATGATCGTTTCCGGCGCTTGCAACTGAAATGCGGAGCAGATCCTGATATTCATCAACAGCTTTCATAACGGCTGTAATAAAAAGAAGGAACTGTGCATTTTCACGTGGCGATTTTCCAGGCGCAAAAATGTTTTCACCTTCGTTTGTAGAAAGTGACCAGTTGTTATGCTTACCGCTTCCATTTACACCTTCAAAAGGTTTTTCGTGAAGAAGACAAACCATACCGTGCTTACGTGCAACCTTTTTCATGATTTCCATAGTAAGCTGATTCTGGTCTGCAGCCAGATTTGAAGTTGTAAAGATTGGAGCCATTTCGTGCTGGGCAGGAGCAGCTTCGTTATGTTCTGTTTTTGAATAGATTCCAACTTTCCAAAGTTCTGTATTCAGATCTTCCATGTAAGCTGTAATGCGTGGTTTGATTGCCGCAAAGTACTGGTCATCCATTTCCTGACCTTTTACAGGGCGTGCACCAAAAAGTGTACGGCCAGTCATTTTAAGGTCTTTGCGTGCATTGAACATTTTTTCATCAACAAGGAAATATTCCTGTTCTGGTCCCATAGTAGAAGCTACGTGCTTTGCTGTACTTCCAAAAAGTTTCAAGATACGAAGGCACTGTTCATTCAAAGCTTCCATAGAACGGAGCAGCGGTGTCTTTTTATCCAAAGCTTCCCCTGTATAAGAACAGAATGCTGTCGGAATACAAAGTGAATGATCTTTTACAAATGCGTAAGATGTAGGATCCCAGACTGTGTAACCGCGAGCTTCAAAAGTTGAGCGGCTTCCTCCGCTTGGGAAAGATGAAGCGTCAGGTTCACCTTTAACAAGTTCCTTTCCGGAAAAATCCATAATGACAGTCCCATTGCCTTTTGGTGAAAGGAAGCTGTCGTGCTTTTCAGCTGTAATACCTGTAAGCGGCTGGAACCAATGTGTAAAGTGTGTTGCGCCTTTAGAAATCGCCCAGTCTTTCATTCCCTGAGCTACATGATTTGCCAGGTCCAGGTCCAATGGAGTTCCGTTATCGATTGTTACCTTAAGACGTTTGAAAACATCATCCGGCAGGAACTCCTTCATTGCTTTCTCATTAAATACGGAACTGCCAAAGAGCTCCGGTACATTCATTTCAGCCATACTGTTACCCCATAGTATGAAAAAAATTTAATACTTCATTTTAGCGGAAATCCATGATTTTTGGAATTGACCTGGGGAGATTTTCCGATTGCCTCCAAACAGCAGTCGTGGCAAAATAAATCTATGACAAAAGAAGTTTTAAAAGTTGATGTAAATATTAAAGGATTTGAAGAAGTAAAAGGAAAAAAAGGCGAAGCCTGTATGATTTTATTTGATGGAACCGCAGAAGGTTCAGGCTTCAAAGGCGTTATCGGGCCAAGTGCTGCCGACACTCAAAAACAAGACTACGGAAAAGAACGCTTCTTAAGCGCCCGCTACATTCTCAAAGGAATAGATGCAGACGGCAAAGACTGCCAAATCTTCATTGAAAACAACGGTTCCTTTGAAGCAAACGGTGAAATCATCACTCACCCTGTAATCTATACAGACTCAGAAAACCTCGCCTTCCTTGAAACCTCCGAAATCTACGGAAAAATCGAAGGCAAGGAAGGCGGAGTGATTATTCATTTATACATGTTGTAATTAATTAGAAACTTATACCACCATAGACCCGAGCTCCAAAGTCTGGTTCAAATGACTCAAAGTCCATTTTCAGGCTGGCAGCAGCACCTACAAAAAAGTTGAAATTTGATCTGCCTGCAAAAAGACAGAATTTTCCACCTGCATCTGTTCTTACTGTAGGAACAAAACTTATTTCCTTGGCATTCATAATTTCTCCACCACCCTGCAGAGAAATGTAAGGTACAAAAGAATATCTATTTTTTGTTATTGGGAACTGCAGTTGAACTCCAGCATATGCTTCATAAGAATTTATAGATGGATTGTAGTCCTTATAATAAAGAACAGGAGACATATTTTCATTTATTATTCCTGTAATATCTAATGCAAGCATATCAATTACCTTAACATCCAAATCAAGTTCATGGGAGAAACTATTATTGAATGGAAATAAAGCACCGTATCCTAAAGATATTATATTTGGAGTATAAAACAGTTTTCCTTCCGGAATTTCTCTTTTTATTTCCACTTTCACTTTCTTTTCGTTTCTGCGTGTTTTTTCTGCAAGTTTTCCTTTATAAGTTTTTGTAAACGAATATAATCCCCAACCGCCATTTGAATAAACCCATTCACTTTTTGCATAAGAACGTGTGTAATTCAAGAAAAAGCTTGTATACCATATATCACTGTCATCATATTTGATTGGAGCTGGAACTTCAGGGAGTTTATCTTCGTTTACTGAAGACTTCTGATTATTAGCCAGTTTATATTCATCTTTATGAAACTCGCTATAAAGATGCCAACCAATGGCATAACGCATTCCCATAATTGGAGAATAATTCACAAGAATTTCTTTAAGAGTTTTACGATTCTGCTCATTACATTTTGTATAAGCTATATCAAAAATTGCCTTTCCTTCTTCTTCAATATAATCGATGGAAATAAAGTTTATGAGCTCTTCAAAAGTAACTTCAAATCTATTAAGAATTTTCTGAAGTTCAATAGCTTTTTCCAGAATTAACTGATCATCCGGTCGAGTCGAAATTTTTTCTCCAGCCAAAGCTTTATCTATAAACTTTTTTACAGTTGAACTTGGAATCGAAAAGTTTGTATCCTGGCGATTTGTAATTTTCCATGTATTTACACCGATAACTTTATAATTCCCTTCTTTATTTTTAATCAGTAAAGGTCCACCTGAATTTCCAGCATCAATCTGTGCTGAATGCTGAATAACAGGAGAAATTTCCGGATTCAAAAGTTCAGGAATCTTGATAGAAGAGTTTGTAATAATTCCGGAACCAAACTGCCAGGTTGGTTTTCCTAATAAACCAGGGAAACCTGCTGTATAAACAGACTCTCCATCATCCAGTTCTTCATCTGAAAAATCAATACAACTGTCAAAAGGGCGCTCATCATTTGGGAATGCAAGAATTGCCAGATCATATTCTGCATCAGCAGCAAGAATTGTCAGGCCTGAAAAAGTCTGACTAAAATTTCCTTCTTTATCCTGAAACGAAATAGAAGAAGTTTTTGCATCTGCTATAACATGACGATTTGTAATAATATAGTTTTTTCCATCTGGAGCAACATAAACAAAACCAGATCCGGAGATTCCCGAATCTACAAATTCCCGTAACTTTTTTTCTGGTTCAGCAATTCCAAGTTTTTCAAAACGTGGAACAAATTCAAGCATATCTCCTATAAGTTTTTCACTATAATTTGGTCGTACAATACAAACATATTTCATTACCTGTGCTGTACAGATAAACTGAAGGAACAGCAGGCTTATAAGCATAAATACTTTTTTCATTTTTTATTCTCCACTTCAGTAAATATTCCAGTTACAACAATTGTTGATACAGAGGAACTAGGGTTTATTCCGTAA
Source organism: Treponema sp. (assembly GCA_024402565.1). Lineage (GTDB taxonomy): Bacteria > Spirochaetota > Spirochaetia > Treponematales > Treponemataceae > Treponema_D. The sequence goes on from JAKSTM010000015.1 coordinate 22,197, forward strand.
ATATTATCTTCCACTTCATAGGTCCATAATGTTGTGTGCAACCGGCCGTTATCCATTTTTCTTACAATAAGATTATCTTTTTCCAAACAATATCCTTCATCAGGTTTTGCAGTAATCAAATAATCATATACTCCATTTCCCGATGTTACAGTTATTGTACCATGTTCACATTCCATAACCCATATTGTTGATTTGACAATCAACTGACGACAACTGCAAAGAGTAATTAGAAAAATTGCAGTCAATAAAACTCTTATTTTATTTTTCATAAATCTAGTCCTTTTTAGATGATTTCTTAAGCCTTGGTTAGCTTACTATCCTAATTTCAGGTGTGCCAGAATACGGAATTTTTACCATAATTTTAGAAAGGCTTTCACCGGAACTGTTTTTTACATTAACTTCCCATTCTTTTCCGGTTGTCTTTTTTGAAGAAATAATCAATTTTTCTTTATCTTTTGAAACCGAAAAATATTCTTTACTAGCTTCGTCTACTTCAATAGTTGTTTTTGAATCTTTAAAAATCGATGGATAAATATCCAGCACAATAAAACAATCCAGAGTTTTCGTACCTAATGTTTTAGGTTCTTCAGGATATACAGGAATTTCTATTTTTGCTGTTCTAGACATAATTTTGTTATTTTCATCATAAAAGCGGAAGTATATAAAATCATTTTTCTCATATGAAAGTTCAAATTCTATATCACATGAACCATATCCAACATATCTTGAACGTTTTACTTTATTTTCCGGATCGCTTGCATAATAATATTCATAATAAGGATATCTATAAGACGGGCTTTCTGTAATAATCGTTACTGGCTTATACAATTTATTGTCTTTATAAACATTTTCTTTTTTTTCTGATATATGACAGCTTATATTTTCCCAGCCAGTAGGAAGGTCAGGTATTTCAACAATAAAAGAAGTTAATTTATGGTATAACTCTTTCTTAGCAGGATTCTTTGCATATAAAGTAACAGTTCCTCCTTCTTTCGCAGTAAACTTATACATTCCCCCTGAAAAATCAACATTAGATTCCAGAAATTCTTTTTCCGATTCAGTTGAATAAGATATATATAAATCACATGAAGAAAAATCCGAATAATTATTTATACTAAAACTGACAACATCGCCTTCTTTTATTTTATCCTGAGAACTGTTAAAGAAAACAAATGAATCGAAATCAACACAAACATCAACATATTGATCCGGCATAATAAATGTATATTTCAATAAATCTGTCTCATCCTGCACAACCGGAACCGGATTACCCCATACATCTTCAACCTTAACATTTTTTGGATAATACCCGTAATCAGGGGTTAAAGTGACTTCAACTTTCTGTCCTTCATATGCAGATGTCGGATTTACTGTTATTTGCCCATGACCGCCTGATATTTTATATATTGAGTTAATAGATTTACGTGAAAAATTTACTCTTATATTAAGGTCTCTACAATAAACATACACATAATAAATATTTTTATCTTTTTTATCTTGTGTAGTCGCTCCGTATGAACCACTATCAACCCTATATGCATAGTACCCTTCATCAGGAATAGTAGTAACTTTTATTATAGTACCAAGGGGAACTTTTTCAGACTCAACAGTTGCTGTTCCATTTCCCACACAATCAATTTTTATATTGCACATTCCGAGTTCTGAATTCAAATCGGAACATCCTGCAAATAAAACCAACAATAACAGACAAAAGAATATGTTAATACTTTTTTTCATACCTCTCCTCTTTTTTATATATGAATCGAAATTCACCCAACTATATTATATCGGGGGGGGGGGGGTAAAACGCAAGGTAATTTTTTAAAACAAAAAAGCTGACAATCACAAAGGAGTTTTCCCCGTGACTGTCAGCTTTCCTATTTAAATGGATAATTATCCATTATCCATTGTCTATTATCAATTTCCTAGAGAACCACTTTTTCCAGTTTCCAGATGTCGCGTACGTAATCTTCGATTGTACGGTCTGAACTGAACTTACCGGCATTAGCAATGTTGATGATTGCCTTGCGTGCCCAAGCTTTGCGGTCTGAATAATCAGCAGCAATTCTTTCCTGTGCTTTTACATAAGATTCAAAGTCTGCAAGCAGGTAGTAAACGTCAGGACGCTGACCTTCTACACCGTAAATCAAAGAATCGTAAAGTTCTTTGAAAATCTGATGTGTTGGATCATATGTTCCGTCTACAAGCTGATTCAAAACTTTTGCGAGAGCAGGATTTCTATCCATATATTCCTGTGGATTATATGAATGTTCTTTTTCCATTGCAATAATTTCATCAGAAGTAAGACCGAATACATAAGCATTTTCTGCACCGGCTTCTTCAACGATTTCAATATTTGCTCCATCAAGTGTTCCCAATGTAAGAGCACCGTTCAGCATAAACTTCATGTTTGATGTACCTGAAGCTTCAAGTCCGGCAGTAGAAATCTGTTCTGAAACATCTGCAGCAGGGAAGATTTTTTCTGCAACTGATACGCGGTAGTTTTCTACGAATACAACACGAATCTTTCCGCGAACACGGCGATCATTATTGATACGTTCTGCAACTGTATTAATCAATTTGATGATAGACTTTGCACGGCGGTAGCCAGATGCTGCCTTTGCACCAAAGATGAATGTACGTGCTGGTGGATTGTAGTTTGGATCTTCTACCAGGCGGTTGTACAGGTACATGATGTGAAGCACGTTCAGAAGCTGACGTTTGTATTCATGAAGGCGTTTTACCTGAACATCGAAAATTGATTCAGGATCCAGGAATTCATTCTGTGCATGTTTAAGGAATTCTGCAAGAGCCTGTTTGTTTTCCTGTTTGATTCTAAGGAATTCATCAATTGATGCAGGATCGTCTGCAAACTTTTCCAATTCCTTAAGCTTTGAAAGTTCCTTTTCCCATCCGTGTCCAATTCTGTCTGTAATAAATTTTGACAGTTCAGGGTTTGCGTTACAAAGCCAGCGGCGCTGTGTAATACCGTTTGTTTTATTGTTGAACTTTGCAGGATACAGGTCATACCAGTCTTTAAGTTCTTTTGTCTTAAGCAGTTCTGTATGAAGTGCTGCAACACCATTTACGCTGAAACATGAATGGATTGCGAGCCATGCCATGTAAACTTTATCATTGTGGATAATAGACATGTGCTGGTGTTTTTCGTAATCGTTTGGATATTTCTGGCGCAGTTCGATAAGAAGACGACGGTTAATTTCTTCAACAATCTGATAGATACGTGGAAGAAGTCCCTGGAAAATCTGGATTGGCCATTTTTCCAAAGCTTCGGCCAGGATTGTGTGGTTTGTATAAGCGAATGTTTTTGTAACAACATCCCATGCTTCGTCCCAACCAACATTGTAATCATCCATAAGGATGCGCATAAGTTCAGGAATAGCAACTACAGGATGTGTATCATTAAGCTGGATTACATGAAGTTCAGGGAACTTTTTGAAATCTGTTCCGTAGTCTGCAACATAGTGACGAACCAGATCCTGAAGTGAAGCAGAACTGAAGAAGTACTGCTGTTTAAGACGAAGTGCTTTTCCGCTTGGACCGTTATCGTTTGGATAAAGAACACGGCTAATATTTTCTGCACTGTTCTGGCGTTCAACGGCGCGGTTGTAATCCATGTTGTTGAAAAGCTGAAGATCAAAACCATTTGCAGATGATGCTTCCCACAGGCGCAGTGTATTTACTGTTTTTGTATCAAAACCAACGATTGGCATATCGTATGGAGTTGCAATTACTTCTTCTGCATTTTCAATATAGAAACGAGGCTGTCCGTCTGGAGTCTTTCCATAAGCAATGTTTCCACCAAACTTAACAGTAACCTGAAGGTCTGAACGTTTTACTTCCCATGGATCACGATGTTTAAGCCAGTTATCAGGATATTCAACCTGGTAACCATCTTCGATTTTCTGTTCAAACATACCGTATTCATAACGGATACCATATCCATGTCCTGGGTAATCAAGAGTTGCCAGTGAGTCCAGGAAACATGCTGCAAGGCGCCCAAGACCACCGTTACCAAGACCTGCATCCGGTTCTTCATCTTCAATCATGTCATAATTAATGTTCATTCCCTGAAGAACTTCTTTTACAGCATCTTTAATTCCACAGTTAATCAAGTTGTTTGAAAGTGCACGTCCCATAAGGAATTCAGCTGATAAATAATAAAGCTGTTTTGTAGGCTTCTTTTCGTATTCGTTGCGTGTAGCCATCCAGTTATCCATGATAATTTCACGGGCTGAAGCTGAAACTGCATCGAAAAGATCGTGAGAGTTTGCCTGGCTGATGTCTTTACCATACTGACGGCGAAGACGTCCCGAAAGGTTTTCTTTAAATTTTTCTGCATCAAAAACCATAGTTTTCTCCTCTTGAATCTCACACGAAATAAGAAATAACTTCCTGTTTCTTTCGGTGTGAGATTTAATTTTCATTTACCAATTAAAATTGTAGAACTTCCGCTTATCAAAACATAACGTTTCTGATCCAGAAGAAGTTCTTCTTTGCCAGCTTCACAGAAGTCAGCAGGGCTTTCAAATGAAGTATCTGCAACACGATACCAGGATTTTCCGGCAGGCAGAGTTGGCAGAGTAACTGTTAAATCATAGATGTCCATATTTGTGGCAATATAAAAATCACCATTTTCACCTGAAAGTTTATAACTAAGGAAACGGTCATTGTTATTCCATTCTGGATTTTTTCCGTTTCTGTCGTACCATGTAATTTCCGCCACTGTTCCCTTTTCAAAAGTATCAGGGAAAAAGTCTGTGCGACGGAAGCAGGCGTTTCTTCGGCGAAGAGAAATCATTTCTTTTGTAAAACGAACTAAGCCTGCATTTTTTTCTGCCAGTGTCCAGTCAAACCAGTTCAGCTCTGAATCCTGACAATAAGTATTATTATTTCCTTTCTGTGTACGGCGCATTTCATCACCGCCCAAAAGCATAGGTACACCCTGACTTGCAAAAAGATAAACCATAAAGTTTTTTATCTTTTTCAGGCGCACCCCTTCTATTTTTGGATTTACAGAATCCCCTTCAAATCCGTGATTCCAGCTGATATTATCATCTGTACCATCACGGTTTTCTTCACCGTTTTCTTCATTATGTTTATAGTTATAACTTACCAGATCATTCATGGTAAAACCATCATGAGCGGTAATGAAATTTATTGAAGCCAAAGGACTTCTGTTTCCCGATTTATAGAGATCAGAGCTTCCAGCAACGCGTGTTGCAGCAAGTGTTGAAGTTCCTTCATCTCCACGGATAAAACGACGAATATCATCACGGTACTTTCCGTTCCATTCGCTCCATCTTCCACCAGGGAAACATCCAACCTGATAACAGCCACCACAATCCCACGGTTCTGCAATGATCTTTGTATTTCTCAAAACTGGGTCTTCAGAAATTTCATTTGTTAATGGAGGATTCGATGGAATATAACCATTTGCTTCACGTGTCAAAATTGAAGCCAGGTCAAAACGGAAACCATCAACGTGCATTTCCATAACCCAATAACGAAGACAGTCTATGATAAATCGTCTGACAACAGGATGATTACAATTTACTGTATTTCCACATCCTGAATAGTTCATATAATATTGTTTTTCATTTTCAGGAAGGCTGTAATAAACACTGTTTTCAAACCCACGGAAGCTGAACGTATATCCATGTTCATTTCCTTCTGCAGTATGATTGAAAACCACATCCAGAATAACTTCAATTCCAGCTTTATGAAGAGCCTTTACTAATTCTTTAAATTCCCGAACTGAACCACCAGGAGTTTTATCAAAAGCATAACTTGTCTTTGGAGCAAAAAATGCCATAGTACTGTAGCCCCAATAATTTACAAGTTTTTCACCTGTTCTTGGATTCACATTTCCATTTTCATTTTCATCAAATTCAAACAGAGGCAAAAATTCTACAGAAGTAATTCCCAATGATTTTAAATAATCGATTTTTTTCTGAAATCCCTTGTAAGTTCCTGAACCTTCATTTTCAGAGATTCCCGAAGTTTTTGAAGCTGTGAAACCTTTAACATGAGTTTCATAAATTACAGTTTCATTCAGAGGATAATTTAATGGTCTGTCTCCTTCCCAGTCAAAACTTTTATCGTTGACTACCACACATTTAGGGAAATATGTAAGATCCTGGAGTTCTCCATTTTGAACACCAGCAAGACCATCTTCATGCTGTTTGTTATATGCGCCAAAAACAGAACCTTTTGTCAAAGCTTTGGCATATGGATCTAGAAGATATTTTGCAAAATTAAAGCGATGCCCTTTTGGAGGAATGTATGGACCATCAACTCTGTAAAGATAAAGAGCTCCTTCTTTAAGTCCTTCAACAAAACAATGCCAGATGTCTCCAGTTTTATTTTTTTCAGGATCAAATTCATAACTAGCAGAAGGATTTGCTGAATCATCGCGATCAAAAAAATAAATCACCACGCGGGTAGCATTACGAGAATAAACCGCAAAGTTCACTCCACCGTCCATAACGGTAGCACCTGAAAGAAGAGGACTTCCACTCTGTACAACTAATTCGCCCATGTTTCGTCTAGTATATCGAATTCATAGGTGAAATTCCATATATTAATGGAGAATTTGGAGAAAGGGGGAAGTCTCCCCCTCGCGCGCACTGCGTTGCCCGCTACCCCCTCTCCGGGGACACCCCGGACCCCAGAGAACCACAGATACACGCAGAGTGTGGTATAATTGGTTGTCCAGACAAACAGAAATTTAGCGGGACAATTAAACCGCAGATAAACGCGGATGCACGCGGATATTTTTTTATTTTCTAAATTCCGATTGAATTATTATTTTTATATTATGGAATTGAATCAAATAACAGAACGAATAATTGGTACACCTAAAATCCAAATAAAACGTTTTGTAAATCGCTTATAATATCAGCGTTTATCTGCGTGCATCTGCGGTTATTTTATTCATACAAATAACAATTGATTTTAATACTTGTCAATGTTTATCCTTGACTTTAAACTTGTACAATTGTACATTAGAGATATGAGTGATATTGTAATTGATGCTTCATGTGTGCTTTCTTTTTTGCTGAATCAGGAAGGGTGTGAAAATGTTGTTTCAATTGTTGGAGAGAATCAACTGGTAGCTCCAAGTTGTTTACCTTTTGAAATTGGAAATGCTATCAGCAAATTGATAAAACGAAAACTTATTTCGGTATATGAAGGTGTTTCTGTTTTTCACGAATTTGCACGAATTCCTATCAGGTTAATTGAACCTGATATTCCAAATTCTATTGTGATTGCAGGTGAATCAGAGTCTTATGCTTACGATTGTTATTATCTCAATATAGCAGCTCAAATGGTTCTTCCTTTGTTTACTTATGATGATAAAATGAAAGAAACTGCGGAAAAGAGAGGTATAAAATGCTTGTAGTAACATATTCAGAAGCCAGACAGAATTTTGCATCAGTATTGGATACTTCAAAAAAAGATGGCGTTGTTGTTGTAAAAAGAGCTGACGGATCCTCTTTTAGAATTACACCAGAAATCGAAAAGAAATCTCCATTTACCGGAATAAAAACTCTTGCAAACATTAAGCAAGAAGAAATAATTTCTGCATTAAGGGAAACAAGAGAAGAAAACTAAGCCATGAAGCTGAAGATTTCGCCGGCCTGAGGCATGGTTCCTGCCATGAACTGAGGTGCGGTGTTTACAGCCTGCTTAATCTGGAACTGATAATTTTTGATAAGCTGTTCTGCAGTTTCCTCATTGATGTTGGTAAATGATTCTGCAGGTTCATTTTTTATTGCGGAAAGACGTTCAATCATGGCGTTGAGAATCTGAATTTTTGTGATTGAAACTCCGTTCTGTCCGCTTTTTGCGGCAACGCCTGAAACATGGTCAAAATGAGAATAGAGAACTGCATTCTTGCTTACAGGAACGTAAAGTTTTGAAGCTCCTGCGCCGTATGAGTAAGGGTTTAAATTTCCGATTGATGTAGTCATCTCTTTTCTCCGTGAAAACTGAAAACATTCAGCCTTCTATATATATGTTCGGAAAACGGAGAAAAGAGTTTAGAAAAATTTTATCCCCAGACGAACCAGAGGCTTACGGCAGCAGCGGCAGTTGTAAGAATGGTGAAAGGAGCGGCGATTTTCAGGAAGCCGCCAAAGTTTACAGGGTGGCCTTCATCCTTAAGAATTCCCATGGCAACTACGTTGGCAGATGCCCCGTAAGGAGTCAGGTTTCCGCCAAGACACGAACCGATAAGCAATGCGAACATGAAAAGTTCAGGTGCAATGTTCATCTGTGCCGCCATATTTCCAGCAACAGGAAGCATAACGATGATGTACGGAACGTTATCAACAAAGCCGGAAATGAGAATAGAAACCAAAAGAATGAGGACAAAGCCTGCAAGTTTATTTCCGTTTGTAATGCGGCCAAGGGAAATTGCAAGGTCGTTTAAAAGTCCTACTTCGCTGATAGCGCCAACTACTACGAAAATTCCCATGAGGAAGAAAATTGTTTCCCAGTCCAGACCAAAAATCAATTCCTTTACTTCAGCCATATTTTTTTTCTGACTGAAAATGTACCAGAGCACACCGACAATTCCCAAAGCAAGAACGAATCCGCCGGAAATATAAGTAAGCCCGTCACTAAAGAAAGAAATAACGGCAAGTCCGAAAATCATGCTTAAAAGCAAAATGAATGGAACCCAGCTGATAATCGGTTCTTTTTCAACTTCCGACTTATCCTTGTACTTTGCAAAGAAGCAGTAGAAGAAAAGACATCCAACAAGAAGGCCTGCCTGAATAAAGAAGAAAATTGAAATTTTTCCCTGACTGATAAAGAAGTCATTGAATGTATAGCCTGAATATGAAGCAAAAATCATGCTTGGAGGGTCGCCTACCAGAGTTGCAGTTCCTTCAAGGTTTGACATAACTGCAAGACCGATCATAAATGGAACAGGATTGATTTTCAGTTTTTTACTGATGCTGAGTGCAATTGGAGCCATAACAAGTACTGTAGCTACGTTTTCTACGAAAATAGATATGATGCCTGTAAGGGCAAGAATCATTACAACGGCAATACCTGTTGAACGGCAGGATCCTACAATAGCGTCCGCAATCAGAGCAGGAACCTTTGAATAAAGGAAAAGCGCTGCAATTGTCATGGCGCCTACATAAATCATAAGGACATTCCAGTTGATAAGGTTTCCAAATGCATGTATAAGCGGGAACCAGCGGGAATTATTACCTGTAAAAATCTGTCCAGGGAAAAGCATTCCCATTACGAGAAGAACCAGTGCAACTCCTGTTGTAAACCAAACTTTCTTTTCCTGAAAGATGATTACCAGAAGATACATAATAACTGCAAGGGCTAATACAACCCACTTAATTGATAACATATACTAAATTTACCCATAGTTTTGTATTAGGTCAACAAAATGACGAATTAATTTGAAAAAAGAAAGATTTTCGTTGATAATAGTAAACATCTAAACAAGTATGATTTACAAAATAGAATTCGACATTGCATCTATCACTTTTCTTATTATTCTTCTCACAAACTGCATTTTTCAAAAAAGATTTTCCACAAGAAGTTCAAAAGTATGCATTTTTCTGATTGTCGACATTCTTTTTACCACCATATTGAACCTAACAACTTCCTTCACATTAACATACATTCCAAATTATATTGTGTTAAACACTGTTCTTGGACTTACACAGGCAATTCTTACAAATTTCTGTCCTATTCTGTTTTATATTTTTATTCATGCAACAACACATCAATTCCGTAGAATAAATCCCAGATTCTGGCGATTTACTTGTTTTTTCCTGATTATTGAGACACTTCTAATTCTCTCTACCCCACTGACACACTTTCTGTTTACTTACAACTCAACTGTGGAATATACACATAATTACGGCTATTACATTCTCTATATATTTTCCTTTGTATTTATGGTTGCAAGCATTCAGGATATTGCCAAAAACAGAAAAAGCATCAATTCTGGGAAAATTATTTCTGTTTTAATTTTTTGTGCAGGAACAATTATTGCTGTAGGCACACAAATGTTTATTCCTGAACTTCAGCTTACAGGATTTGCATGCACAATAGCAGTTTTTGCAGCATATATTTCTCTTCAAAATCCAGGATTTTTCTTTGACCATTCCACTGGGACTCTCAACAAAATGGCCTTTATAGAAACAGTTGCCAGTCTGAACGAAAAATCCACCGGCTCTATCATCATTTTCAAAATGACAAAGACTAACAAGATTAAAGACTTGTTTGGAATCGAAGGCCGTTACTATATAACCCGACAATTTATGCAGTTACTGCAAACAACATTTCCTACATCAAAGATATTTTATCTTTTCAACGACACTTACATTCTTTTATTTGATTCAAAAAATTTCGCCGAAGAAGCAGGAATTAAAATAAATGAAATCACTAAAAAATCGCTTAAGCTTTTTCCAGTAGAAGGTTCTGACACTATAATCAATTATCGAATTACAGGTCGTCTTCACGTCGTAAATGATCTGCAGATGCTGCTTCATAATTCAGATGGCTCAACCTATACAACGAATGAAACTATTTCCCTTATCAACTTCATTGCTACATCATATCAACCACACCACATTGCCATTGTAGATGAAAAATTAGTTTACGATTTCCAGGAACAAATTAGAATCAAACATGTTGTTGAAAATGCAATTGAACATGAAAGTTTCGAAGTTTTCATGCAGCCAATTTATTCTTTAAAAGACAATGCATTTACTGGAGCCGAAGCTTTACTTCGCCTTAAAGATACAAATGGAAGCTATATTCCACCGCTCTCATTTATTCCCGAAGCAGAAGCAAATGGTGACATTATTCTGATAAGCGATATTATGATCCAAAAAACCTGTGATTTTATTAATGAAACACAACTCTTCGATAAAGGCATCCAGACTGTAAATGTTAATCTTTCTATGATTCAATGTATGTACGAAGGAATCATTGATCATATTTGTGATATTCTGGAAAAAAATCATATTTCACCAACATTAATTCGTTTTGAAATTACTGAATCTGTTGCAGTAAATGATGAAGTTCGTTTTACTAAACTTCTGGAAGAAATGACCGAACGTGGAATTGAATATGCGCTTGATGATTATGGAACAGGCTATTCAAATACCTCAAAAATTCTGAATCATTCGTTCAGCGAAATCAAGTTTGATAAAAGTATTATTGATTCCATGAATGAAAATAACCGAAATCAGAATGCGCTCAAATATCTTTTTGACTTAACAAAAGAAAAGAAAATGATTTCCCTGGCTGAAGGGGTTGAAAATAAAGAGACTGTAGAAATGTTAAAAAAAGTAGGATGTGATCTTATTCAAGGCTTCTACTTCTCACACCCAATGCCGGCAGCCGAATTTAAAAAATTTCTTGAAGAACATAATTAAAATATAAAGGACTCTATTATGATTTTTTACATCATTGTTATTCTTCTGGCTGATGTTTATATGCTCTTAGCCGGATTCTTATTCGGGCACTCAGCTCATGACATGAGTACACGCTACATCCTAATTGCTACATTTGGGGGAACTGTAGGTGTTATTGCGTGGGATGGACTCTGGGCATTTATTATTCGTCGTGCTTTTCCAGAAAAATTATTTAGCTATGAAAGAAAAGGTTTTTTTGATGTTCCAAAAAAAGAATGTAAATTCTATGAAAAAATTGGAATCAAAAAATGGAAGGATCATATTCTGGAATTAGGAATGTTTACCGCTTTCGACAAAAAAGCTATCTCAGATCCAGACAATCCTGTTTATATGGAAAGATTTATTCTTGAAAATAATTACGGAGAAGTCATTCATCTGGAAAATGCAATTGCTGGAATTGTTATGATGTTCTTTTATCCAATCGAATATTTCTGGTATTACAGTTTCCCAATCATTATTGTAAACGCATTCTTAAGTCTGGCACCATATGCTATTCTGCGTTACAACACTCCACGACTTCAACGACGCCGCCTCATTCTGGTAGAAAAAGCATCCAAGAAAGCTGCGGCAGAATCATCAAAATAAAACACCAATCAAATGGGCCCTTCGACAAGTTCAGGGACCATTTGATTAAATCAAGAAAGTTGAACTTAAAGTGATCCAGTTACTTTTGCAATTAATGCCATTCTTGCAAACATTCCGTATTTTACTTGCTTGAAGTATGCTGCTCGTGGGTCATCATCTACTTCAGGAAGAATTTCGTTTACACGTGGAAGAGGATGAAGAACAATCATATTATCCTTTGCCTTCTTCATCTTATCTTTATCAAGAATGTAACTATCTTTAAGACGAATGTAATCCTGTTCATTAAAGAAACGTTCCTTCTGAACGCGTGTCATGTAAAGAATATCCAGGTCACCGATAACAGAATCCAGATTTTCAGCCTGAATAAACTGTGCGCCGGCAGGTCCCAGAACATTTGAAATCATATAATCAGGTACAGTCAATTCTTTTGGACTGATGAAAACAAACTTGTTATTTGGATAACGCACCATAGCTTCAGTTAAAGAATGAACTGTACGTCCGAATTTCAAGTCTCCACAAAAACCGATTGTTTTACCTTCTGTTGATCCAAGAAGCTGACGAATTGTCAAAAGGTCGGTAAGTGTCTGTGTTGGATGGTAATGTCCACCGTCCCCAGCATTAATTATAGGACAAGCTGAATATTTACTTGCAAGAAGTGCAGCACCTTCTTTTGGCGTACGCATTGCAATTACATCAGCATACGAAGAAACTACACGAATTGTATCAGCCAAAGTTTCACCTTTTGTAGAAGATGTATAACTTGCATCAGCAAAACCTTCTACTGCACCACCTAAACGGAGCATTGCAGCTTCGAAAGAAAGACGTGTTCTTGTACTTGGCTCAAAAAAAAGTGTCGCAAGAATTTTCCCACGACACACATCAACATAATTAGAAGGATCAACAATAATCTGTTCTGCCAAAGAGCAGATTTCATCGATTTCTGAAACTGTAAGATCATCCGGCTGGATTAAATGACGTCCTTGTAACATAGTGATAGAATTATAGCAAATTCTGATAGATTTTTCATAGTGCCAGAACCATAATTATCGGAATCTTGGAGATATTGTATGGCATTTGCTAAATTAAACAATAAATCAAATAAGATAACTCACGAAATAGACGAAAACACAAAACTTTTTTTTCTAGCGGGTCCAATTTTTGTAGAACTGCTGCTAAATATCCTCATACATAACGCAGATACAGTCATGCTGGGACGTTTTTCACCAGTTGCTGTTGGAGCAGTAGGAAATGCAAATCAAATCATGTTCCTGTTCATCGTTATGTTCAACGTTATAGCAACTGCAACAAATGTTATTGTCGCTCAATATTTGGGTGCAAAACAGTTTGATAAAATGAATCAGATATACACGCTCAGTTTTGTAGTAAATCTGGTGATTGGAATTGCACTTTCAGCATTTCTTTATTTCATTGGACCATTTCTCTTCAAACTTCTTAAAGTTCCTGAAGAAATGATGCCAGACTGTATCGCTTATACAAAAATTGTCGGCAGTTGTCTTTTCCTTCAAGCAGGCTTTAATGTTATGGTTCAAATTCTTCGCTGTAACGGTTATACAAAAGTCGGAATGTACATTTCCATTTGCGTAAACCTTCTGAATATCCTGGGAAACTGGCTTTTCCTTTACGGCCCTTGGAAATTTTTAGGATTAGGTGTAAAAGGTGCTGCTATTTCAACTTCTTTCAGCCGTGTAGTTGCACTTCTGGCAGCAATACTGATTTTCTATATTTTGAAAATTGGAAAATTAAGTCTTAAAACACTTCGTCCTTTCCCATTCAATCTTTTATGGAAGGAATTGAAAATTGGTCTTCCAACAGCCGGTGAAAACATGGCTTACTCACTGGCACAGACAATTCTTTTCTCTTTTATAAATCCAATGGGCGCTGCAGCGGTAAATGCAAAAGTTATGGCTCAATCCCTGATGAATTTAAATGTTGCATTTTCAAACTCTGTAGCCATGTCTACACAGATCATTACAGGACACCTTATCGGAGCTGAAAAAGAAGATGCCGCCTACCGTCGTGTAATGCGTTCTCTCTTAATGACACTTCCTGTAACTTTAGTTCTGGCAAGTACAAACTGTTTCTTAAGCCCTTGGTCCCTAAAACTGTTCGGTGCCACTCCAGAAGTTATCGTTCTGGCAAAACAGGTAATGATGGTCGGAATTTTCATGGAACTGGGGCGCACAACAAACCTGATCGTTGTGGGAAGCCTAAAGGCGGCAGGAGACTATATTTTCCCTGTTGTAATCGGAATGATTTCCATGTGGATTATCGGAATTTCAGTAGGTTACACAAGCGGTGTTATTTTTGCATTAGGTGCCGCCGGCGTATTTATGGGAACTATGGCGGACGAATGTATCCGTGGAATTATCGTTGTAATCAGATGGAAAAAAGGAAAATGGCGCAACAAAAGCGTTGTTGAACGTTAGTTTTCAAACAATAAACAAAAAAGCCGCACTTAGAAAGGAGGCCACTGAAAAAGGTCTACAATTTTAAGGCCTGAAAAAAAAAAGCCAGATTTTTGAGAAAAAAATCTCATAAATCTGGCTTTTGCTCTTTTAAAGAGCAAATTATT
>JAKSTM010000016.1 GCA_024402565.1 Treponema sp.
GCATTTCTGGATCTAACTTTTCTGGTACCTGAGCTGGATCTAAATGATGAGGACCTTTCTGGCCTTCAACAACCTGACGTACTGCATCAATAAGTTTTGTTGGTTCAACCTGACGAGGGCAGCGTTCAAGACATGCAAAGCAGCTTAAACATGCATAAATTGATTTTGAAGCCATAAGCTTTTCAATTTCGCCATTTTCTACCAACTGAACAAACTGATGTGGGTGATATTCCATTGCATCGTAGTTAGGACATGTTCCTGAACATTTTCCACATACCATACATTTTTTAGGATTAACACCTGAACGCATTAAAACGGCTTCTTTCAAGAGTTCTTTATTTTCCATAATTAGTTAGCCTCCTTGAGACCAAGAGCTTCAGCCAATAATTCTGTAAAGTAAATTACATCGAGTTTAGAGTCGCCTTTGTTTTTAATGAGGTTATAGCGGCAGAGTGGACATGAAGTGATAAGGAAATCAGCTCCCATATCTTCTGCATTTGTAAGGATTGCTTTTGTGCGGTTTTTAGGAATAGATTCATCTTCAAACATTGTGTAAGCACCACAACATTCGTTTCTCTGTGCATAAATAACCGGAGTTCCCCCAATAGCTTTGATAAAATCTTCAAGAAGCTGTGGATTTTCAGGATCGTCCAGCTGAAGAACTTTACCAGGGCGGAGAAGAAGACAACCGTAATAAGCACCGATTTTTTTACCAGTGAAAGGCTTTTTAACTGCCTTTTTAACGTTGTCCCAGCCAACAACATCACGAAGAATTTCAAGGTAATGAACTACTTTTGCTTCGCCGTGATACTCAATACCATCTTCTTTCAGATAGTTGTTCATCTTGAAGGCTGTGTTTTCGTCATTCTGTACTGAATCGTTAGTCTGTTTGATAACGTTGTAACAGGCAGAACAAAGAGTTACCAGATCCTGACCTTTGTCACGTGCATTAGCCAGTGCACGAACTGAAGGAAGCTTTGCAGCTATTTCATTTGTACCAAGTGGATATTCTCCACCACAGCACTGCCAGTCAGGAATTTCTTCAAGTGTGAACCCTAATGCTTCCGCAGAAATGCGCGCATAAGTATCAAGATCTTTAGCCTTGTTTTTCAGCGTACATCCAGGGAAATACGAATATGTCATACTTGCTCCTATATAATATTTTTACCAATTTAGATATTTTGTTTAAAATATACCAATATCTAGGATACCGTATTTATGAGTTTTTGTGAATAAAGAATTCTTTCAAATAAGGTAAAAAAAATCATGTAAAATATTGTGAAATTTCCAAAAAAATCCACCTAAAAATCAAATTTTCCACCGACAACAGCAAATTCCAGATGTAGAATATTACATTAAGAGGTGAAAAATGATTAACTTGGAAAATAAAGCAGAAATTCGTGTTAATGGCGGTTTATTTAAAGAAAGAGAAAATGTAAATCGTTCCTACCTGATGGAACTTGATACAGATTGTCTTTTACAGAATTTTTATCTTGAAGCAGGTATCTGTACACCTAATTCACGTGTTCATAATCCAGAGACTGTAAAAATGCATTGGGGCTGGGAATCACCAAGTTGTCAATTACGCGGACATTTTCTGGGTCACTGGCTTTCCGCAGCCAGCCTTTTAATCAAACATTACAATGATCCACAGTTAAAACAAAAACTGGACTTTATTATTGATGAACTGGAAAGATGCCAGAAATTGAACGGGGGAAAATGGGTTGGTTCAATTCCGGAAAAATTCTTCTACCGCCTGGAAACTTATGAATACATCTGGTCACCTCAGTATACAATGCATAAAACCTGTTTAGGACTTCTGGATTCTTACCGTTATGCAGGAAATAAAAAAGCCCTGAAAATTATGAACAACCTGGCTGACTGGTATGTATCGTGGGTAAATTATGAAAAGAAAAACTGTCCTAGAGCCATTTACAATGGAGAACAGGGTGGAATGCTTGAAATCTGGGCAACTTTATATGAAATTACCGGATTAAAAAAATACATGACACTTGCAGAAGCTTATTCTGGAAATGTTGAGTTTAATCTTCTTCAGGAAGAAAAAGATGCACTTTCAAATATCCACACAAATGCAAGTATTCCTTTGGCCCACGGAGCTTGTAAAATGTACCAGGTTACAGGTGAAAAAAAATGGCTTAAAATTGCTGAACAGTTCTGGAGATGGGCTGTAGAAGAAAGAGGATATTTCTGTACAGGTGGAAGCAACTCCGGAGAATTCTGGATTCCATGCAAAATGGAAGGACAGTTTCTTAATGAAAGAGACCAGGAATTCTGTACAGTCTATAACATGGTAAGATTTGCCCGTTATATGTATGAACTTACCGGAGATGTAAAATATCAGGATTATATCGAACTGAATATTTATAATGGATTCTTTGCACAGCAGAATAAAAACACAGGAATGCCTTCATACTTTTTGCCATTAAATGCCGGCGGAAAGAAAAGCTGGGGAAGTAAAACCCGTGACTTCTTTTGCTGCCATGGAACCATGGTTCAGGCTCATACACTTTATTGTTCTTTAGCCTATGCAGGGGATGAAAAAGAAAACCTTTATATTAACCAGTATATCCCTTCATCTTATAAGGAAAATGCTTTTTCTCTAACTCAGTCAGTTGATATGAAATTCTATGATACTCAATCTACTTTTTCTCAGGCAGATCAAGGCGAAATGTCCAGATGGCAGCTTAAGTTTGTAATTCAGGGAGACGGAACATCTAAAAAACTTTACTTTAGAATTCCATCATGGTGTAAAAAAGAACCATTCTTTGCCCTGGATGGAAAGAAACTTAAAGTAAAAAATGAAAAAGGGTATTTCGTAGTAGAAAATAAATGGACATCAAATGAAATCAAGATTAATTTCCCTGTAGAACTTACCACAGTTGATTTACCTGGTGATGACGACAAAGTTGCATTTATGGAAGGTCCGGTTGTCCTTGCCGGATTAATTGACGGAGATTATGGAATAAAACTTAATTCCGACCTTAAAAATAGTTTCATTAAGCAGCAGGAACATTTGTATTCTGCTTTTTCATGGAAACAAAGTACTTACAACACAAAAGGCCAGGATAGGAATTTCCAGTTTATCCCGCTTTATGATGTAGTGGATGAAAAATATACAGTATATTTTACAAAAAAATAATTATTGATTAATATTTTGAAGGGAGAATGCCTGCTTATATTCAGTAGGTGTAATCCCTTCATTTTTTTTAAAGACCTTCATAAAATATTTTTCATCCTGAAATCCACAGGAATAAGCTGTTTCTTTTACTGAAAAATTTGGTAACAAGTTTTTGGCGGCTTGAATTCTTAATTCTGTAGTATATTGAATTATAGATTTTTTCATGGTGGTTTTAAAAATTTTTGAAAGGTAATTACTTTGAAGATTAAAGTTTGAGGAAAGTTCTTCTAAAGAAAAATCATTTTGAAAATTCAATTTAAGCCAGTTACAGATGTCATTTATTATTGAATTATTTTTATTAGTTTTCTTATGAGTTGAATTTGCTTCTTTTGAAAATTCCATCATAAAAATAGAAAGAGAAAAATTTAAAATCTTTTTATTTTGGTTCCATTCTTCAAGAGAAAAATCCATCATTTGACGAAAAAGCAAAATCAATCTTGAAGAATTATATATGGTTCCTGTTTCTGGAAAAAAGTAATCTAAATCTTGCTGAAAAGGCAATTCATCTTCACTCAATTCCTGTAATTCATCCTTAAAATGAACCCAAAAATATTTTAATTCCCCAGGACTTTCCCTATATCCAAAATGTTCTTCTTCCGCTTTTAAGAAAATAAACTGGTTTTCAGAAATTTCAAAATTTTTATTATTTGAATTAATATAAAGTTTTCCTTGCTGAACAAAAATAAGAACATTTTCATTTATTTTTCGCTTCATATGAAGAAAATTTTCTTTACTTATTAATTGTCCGCAAACTGAAAAATTCAAAGTTTTTTCATCTTTAATAGTAAATCTTCTCATAAAAATATCAGGAATAATTATATCATCTGCATTCTAAAATTAAAATTATTATGTTTTTAGGCAATTTATAAAAAAATGAAAAACGTGAGATTTTTTTACCGTTGAGTTAATACAGTTTTCAAAATCTCATTTAGGTTAAAAAAATAAACACCCCTAGAAGGGGTGTTTATGATTAATATTTCTTATGTAAAAAAAGTATTACTTACCCTGAGGAAAAGCCATTGCTTCAGGTTTGAATACTTCGTCAAACTTTTCAGCTGTAAGGAAGCCAAGTCCAACACATGCTTCTTTAAGTGAAATGTTTTCATCGTATGCTTTGTGTGCTGTTTTTGCAGCATTTTCGTATCCGATGTAAGGGTTAAGAGCAGTAACCAGCATAAGTGAGTTATACAGGTTGTGGTGCATCTTGTCTTTGTTTGCTGTAATTCCAACTGCACAGTTGTTGTTGAAAGAAATGATTGATTCAGCAAGAAGACGTGCAGACTGGATGAAGTTGTAAGCGATTACAGGCATAAATACGTTCAGTTCGAAGTTACCCTGTGATGCTGCAAATCCGATTGCTGCATCGTTACCCATAACCTGAACAGCAACCATAGTTGCCTGTTCACACTGTGTAGGGTTAACTTTTCCAGGCATGATTGATGAACCCGGTTCGTTTTCAGGAATGTGGATTTCTCCAAGACCGTCACGAGGACCAGAAGCGAGCCAGCGAACGTCGTTGGCAATTTTCATCATATCTGCTGCCAGGGCTTTGAGAGCTCCGTGAGCGTATACAAGTTCGTCTTTAGAAGTAAGAGCATGGAACTTGTTAGGTGCTGTAACGAATTTTTTTCCTGTAAGTTCAGAAACCTGTTTTGCAACTTCCTTGTCGAAACCTTTTGGTGCGTTCAGTCCAGTTCCTACAGCAGTTCCACCAAGAGCCAGCTGTTTAAGGTAAGGAAGTGAAGATTTGATCATTTCAGCATCGCGTTCAAGAGAAGTTCTCCATCCTGAGATTTCCTGTCCGAATGAAACAGGAACTGCATCCTGGAGGTGTGTACGTCCTGACTTTACAATTCCTTTGTTTTCTTTTTCAAGGCGTTTGAAAGTTGAAACCAGTACGTCAATTGCAGGAAGAACTTTGTCTTCCAGAACCAGAACTGAAGAAATGTGAAGTGCTGTTGGGAATGTGTCGTTTGAAGACTGTGACATGTTGATGTCATCATTAGGGTGACACAGTTTTTCTTTTGCAATTTCGTTAGCGCGGTTAGCAATAACTTCGTTTGCGTTCATGTTTGACTGTGTACCTGAACCTGTCTGCCATACAACCAGAGGGAAGTGGTCATTAAGGCTTCCTGAAATAACTTCGTCACAAGCTTTAGAGATAGCCTTAACTTTTTTAGCAGTCATTTTTTCAGGTTTGAGAGTATTGTTTGCAAGAGCGGCAGCTTTTTTCAGGATTCCGAATGCATGTGTGATTTCACGTGGCATTGTTTCCTGTCCCATACCGATCTGGAAATTGTTGCGGCTGCGTTCTGTCTGGGCTGCCCAGTATCTGTCTGCAGGTACTTTTACTTCACCCATTGAGTCATGTTCAATTCTGTATTCCATTGTAATGTTATCCTCCTGGATAACATTGCAAAAAACATCTGTCAAGGCTTTAAGTTTGCGTGCCTTGACTGATGTTTATACATCAACAATGTCACCCAGATTTAATGTTTTATTCTAAAAGTTGATCTGTTTGATTACGTCTTTCAGACATTCAGCACTGTGCTGGAGAGAAGCAACTTCTGCATCTGTCAAAGGTGTTGCTACATGTCCTTTGATACCGTTGCATCCAACGATTGTTGGGATAGAAAGACATACATCAGAGATTCCGTATTCACCGTTGAGCATAGAAGAAATTGTGAGAACTGAGTCAGTAGAGTAGTTCAGTGCTTCTACGAGAGTTGCTGTTGTTACACCAATACCGTAGTTTGTACATTTCTTTGCAGCAATGATGATTCCGCCTGATTTGCGGATGTAATCTTCAACATCGTTTTTGTCGAATGTCGGGAGAACATCTTTTCCTGTGTATGATTTTGCAAAGTTGTCTACAGGGATAGAACCGATGTTTGCAAGAGACCAAGGAACGAAAGAAGAATCTCCGTGTTCACCGAATACGTATCCGTGAACATTTTCCTGACATACTTTATATGTTTCTGCAATACGAGCGCGGAAACGTGCTGTATCAAGCATTGTACCTGTACCGAAAATGCGGTTTGCAGGGATTCCAGATGATTTAATGAACTGATATGTAAGGATATCAACAGGGTTGGCAACGATTACATAAAGTGCATTTGGACATGCTTTTGTGATTGTAGGGATAACAGATTTTGCAATATCAACGTTTGTCTGTGTAAGATCAAGACGAGACTGTCCAGGTTTTCTTCCAACACCTGAAGTGAAGATAACGATATCTGAACCTTTAGCATCTTCATAATCTCCGTCACGAACGTTTACAGGCCCGATGAATGGAGTACCCTGACGGATATCCATAGCTTCACCCATAGCTTTGTCTTTAATAATGTCAATAATTACAATTTCAGAAGCAAGCTGTTTTAATGTTAAAGCATAAGCAACTGTTGAACCAACCTGTCCGGCACCAATAATGGTAATTTTGTTTGCCATAAATATAACTCCCCGGAAATGAATTCCGTGTTTATAAGTTAATAAAATTTGCGATATTAATCAGTTCAATATTATAAAAGAAATCTTTTAATTCTTCAATTGAAACTTTATGCACCTATTGAACTTAATTGAAAAAAACTGTATTTTTTAATGACTTACGAAAACTTTCGTAATTAAGGAGGTGAATTCGAATGGCAACAATCAACGTTGATGAAACAGAAAACCTTGAAAAGGCAATCAAACGTTTCAAGCGCATGGTAGAAAAAGAAGGTATCATCCGCGAATACAAAAAACGAGAATACTTCGTAAAACCATCAGCCATCCTTCACCAGAAGAATACAACTCTGGAACGCAAACTTCTTAATAAGAAACGCAAGACAGAGAAAAAAGACTACTAAGTCTTAAAAAAAGGCAGAACTCCGGTTCTGCCTTTTTTGTTTAACAAGAAGATGTCGTTTAAGAGTGGCAGAAGGTAGGGAGCGTTAAAAAAACAGTCCGGTGGACTGTTTTTAGCGAGTCTGGGGCAAAATCTATGATTTTGCCGTCGAACCCTCGTAGAGGGCTTGCTTCTGCCGCAAATATTTCTCATACATTAAAATATCGTTAAAACAAAAAAGACATCCTCTACAAGAAGATGTCTTTTTTTCGAGCGGCAGAAGGGAGTCGAACCCTCGTCTCCAGCTTGGAAGGCTGGGATAATGAGCCGTTATATGACTGCCGCATGTATCAGTTGCTTTCGCTCTTGATGGTTATAATATATATTTTTACAAAAATTTGGTCAATAGTTTATGAAAAAAAAGTGAAAAAAAATTCAAAAAGTTTTATAATATTTGTTATATTTTCCAGATTAAAAAAGGAGAAGAAAAATGGAAAAATTATTTAAATTACAGGAAAAGGGTACTACTGTAGGACGTGAAATCGTTGCAGGTATTACTACATTCCTGGCCATGGCTTACATTCTGGCAGTAAACCCTGGAATGCTTGGTTCAATCGGAAACGGAATGACTTTCGGTTCTGTATTTACAGCAACAGCAATTGCTTCTGCAGTTGCAACACTGGTTATGGCTTTCTGGGCAAATCTTCCAGTTGCTCTTGCACCAGGTATGGGTCTTAACGCATTCTTCACATACACAGTATGTTTCGGAATGGGATGTTCATGGCAGTTGGCTCTGACAGCTGTTTTTGTTGAAGGTATTATCTTCATCGTACTGTCACTTTTCGGAATCCGTGAAAAAATCATCACAGCAATTCCTTCAGGAATGAAAAAAGCAGTTGCTGTCGGAATTGGTCTTTTCATTGCTCTTATCGGACTTGCAAACGCAGGTGTAGTTTCATCTGAAACAGGAACAATCATCGGATTTGTAAACTTCAACATGTCTGCAAAACCTGCAGTCGTTGCAATGATCGGTCTGATTATTACTGTTGTTCTTTACCTTCTTAAAGTTCCAGGTGCAATTCTTCTTGCTATTATTGCTACAACAATCATCGGTATTCCTTTCGGAGTTACAACAATTCCAGAAGGATGGAAACCATTCAGTCTTCCAGAAGCACCACTTCTTTGTAAATTCGAATGGGCTGGTGTTCTTTCAGTAAAATTCTTTATCATCATGTTTACATTCCTTTTCACAGATCTTTTCGATACAATCGGAACTCTTATGGGTGTAACACAGCAGGCTGGCCTTGTTGATAAAGAAGGAAACATTCCAAACGCAAAAGCTGCTCTTATGTCAGACTCTATCGGTACAGTAGTAGGTGCATGTCTGGGAACATCAACAGTTACATCTTTTGTTGAATCAAGTTCTGGTGTTGCAGCAGGCGGACGTACAGGTCTCACATCAGTTACAACTGGTGTGCTTTTCCTTCTGGCTCTGTTCATGACACCACTTTTCGCTCTGATTCCAAGTGCTGCTACAGCTCCAGCTCTTATCTTTGTTGGATTCCTTATGATGCAGCAGGTTGTTGATATCGACTGGAAAGATCCTACAGAAGGTATTCCTGCATTCGTTACAATCATTGCTATGCCATTTGCATACTCAATTTCTAAAGGTATTTGTCTTGGTATGATTGCTTACGTAATTGCAAAATGTGCAGGAAAGAAAGTAAAGGATATTCCTGTTGCTACATGGATCCTTGCTGTAATCTTTGTTGCTGATATTATTTTCGAAGCAGTAAAATAATTTAGTTAGTAAGTAAATTAAAAAAAGGTGGTTTAGAAAAAACTAAACCACCTTTTTTTTACATCAAGTAATTGTTACGGCCGTTTTCTTTTACCTGATAAAGTTTTTCGTCGGCCACTTTCAGCATGTTGCTGTATGATTTGTCTACTACATTTTCAGGAATTGCCACACCCATACTTATAGTGAGTTTTAAATCAGGAATATCATCAAATCTGATTTGTTCTACGGCGGAAAGAATATCCTGGAATTTGATTCGTAAAGTTTTTCTTTCAATATTACTGAAGAAAATAATAAATTCATCACCACCAAAACGAACAATTCTGTCTTTGGCTGGATTCGAAATACTCTTTTTTAAGATGTCGGCAATACAGGTTAGGGCACGGTCGCCAGTTGTATGTCCAAATGCATCATTAATATGTTTAAAATTATCTACATCAACAATAGCCACAGAATATTTATTTTCAGGATATCGCCAGTCACCGGTAACAGCATCCAGCATATTTGAATTCAAATAATAACGTGAATAGCAATTTGTAAGATTATCCTGTTCGGCAAGAACCTTCATTTTATTTCCATCACGCCGGATACGGAAAACAAGAAGTATAAAACCTGAGAATAAAATAGAAATCAGAAAAATTACAATATGAGCAAGCTTATCGATATTTTCATTTTTCCATCCTTTACTTGGAGCAACGTCCAGATACCAGAACAGATTATTAAATGTAACTTTCTCGGAAATAGCCCCTTGAATATCATTATTGTTAGAACTTAATATCACTTTATTTCCATTTAGGTCGTAGTGCCATAAACAATAATCAATATGCATTTTTGTAAGGTTTTCAAATTCAAAGGCTTTAATCAGGTCATCAAAATCAATTGTGACTGAAACGAGTCCCCAGTATTCGGACTGTTTTCCGTTTTGTATATAAACAGGTGTTCTGGCAGACATACCGATTCCACCCTGAACCAAAGAAAATGGATTTGTTAAAATGGTACGGGCTCTGATATTTGCTTCAACGGCTTCTTTGTTCCCATCGTAGCTTTCATCAGACAAATCAAAACCGATTAATCCTTCATTATTGATCAATGGTTCAACTTTAGAAACAATTCCTTGAGGTGCTAAAAGAAGATTTCTAACCTGTATTCCGGTATCTTCTTTAATTGAATCCATTATTTTAGGTGCCGCTTTTTCAAAGAAATCAGTATTTCCCTGATTTTCATACAGCATTTCCCGAAGAGTATAAGTCCGAACGACCACTTTATCGACACAGTTGGAAATATAATTTGCTTCATTTATGGCTATGTATTTGTAACGGTTTTTATCTTCGTTGACAGTAAGATTTTGAACATATCCATAACATAGATTTAATATAACGAGATGAACTATAAAAGAAATAAAACCAAAAATAAAATCTCTAATTTTTTTCGACAATTTCAATCCCCATTAAAGTAAAATTATAAATTCAAATTCTCCAAATTAACATTTTTTTATTTTTAATTTCTATAGAAACTATAATAAACTATTATTGAGGTTACAATGGTATTTTTTCTTATCTTTTCAATTATCTTTTTTTGTAGTTCAGCAGGTTGAAAAAAAAAAGCTTCGCAATTGCGAAGCTTTTTTTTTCAATTATTTCAGACTACAGATTAGCAAGGAGCCATGCCTTGAACTGTTCGTAATCATTTTCCATGGAAACTGCCTGATCAGGAAGATTCATGATGTCGATAAGGCGCTGTGGAACTGGTGGTTCACGACCGATTGCATCACAAACTACGTTTCCGAATTTTGCAGGGTTTGCAGTTTCAAGGATAACACCAACGGCAGTTTTGTTTTCAACTGAAGAAGCCCATGCAGGTTTGTTTGCTGTAACACCTGGTTTTTCATAATCAGCTGAAGCAGGGAATCCTTCGTTCTTGATTGCTTCCCAAGCCTGGTATCCGATAGCTCCGTGAGGATCGATGATGTATCCTGTTTTTTCGTTACATTTCTTGATACCGTCTTTGATACCTTCGTTATCTGTCCAGTAAGAACCGAACATTTCACGAACCTGATCCAGAGTATACATAGCTTTGATACGTTCGTAGTTACTTGGAGCTCCTACGTCCATTGCGTTTGCGAATGTTTCTACAGAAGGGCGGGCATTGTAATCGCCTGTTGCGATCCAGTCTGGGATTGTACGGTTAGAGTTTGTTGCTGCAACAAAACCAGCGATTGGAGCACCCATTTCTTTTGCGATAAGGCCTGAAGTAAGGTTTCCGAAGTTTCCAGAAGGAACAACCATTACAACATCAGGATTTTCGATTTTTGTGTCCAGTGCTGAGCGGTTCTTTACTACAAGTGACGAATACATGTAGTAGAAAGCCTGTGGCAGAAGACGTGAAATATTGATTGAGTTTGCTGATGAAAGACGGAGTTTTGCACGAAGTTCTTCATCTGTAAATGCTGTTTTTACAAGTTTCTGACAATCATCGAATGTACCTTTTACTTTAAGGGCACGAACGTTCCCTGTGAATGTAGAAAGCTGTTTTTCCTGAATGTGGCTGATTTTTCCCTCAGGGTAGAGGATTGTAACATCAATACCAGGAACATTGTGGAATGCAGAACCTACAGCCGACCCTGTGTCACCTGAAGTTGCAACCAGAATGTGAAGGTTCGAACCTTCATCTTTATTGAAATATGACATTACACGTGCCATGAAACGTGCACCAAAGTCTTTGAATGCACATGTTGGTCCGTGGAAAAGTTCAAGAACGTAAGAGTTTTTATCCAGTGGAACAACTTTTGGGTTGAAGTTGTAAGCATCCTGAATGATAGCCATAAGATCTTCGTCTGGGATTTCGCCATCAACATAAGGCTTTGCCATCTGGAAAGCAACTTCGCGGAAAGAAGGTTCCGGATTTTTGTTCAGGAAATCCTGGTCAAGTTTTGGGAATGAAACAGGAATATAAAGACCGCCTGTTTCTTTGTTCATACCGCTTAAAACAGCATTTTTGAAAGTTGTTTTAACTGATGAATCACGTGTATCTGTATAAATCATTTTTAACTCCATAAAAGCCTAAAAAAGGCAGAATTAAAGGGATATTTAATTATATTGAAAAAAAAGAGTATTTACAATGTATATACAGAAGTTTAGTAGGACTAAAGAAAGCCCCGCCTTGATGGGCGGGGCGGGGGGAAATTATTCAAAAATAATATTATCTATAAGACATTTTTCATTATCAGCAGTAGTACTTCCATCTTTACTAAATTTCCACGTAAATGTATGAATTCCGTTAGAAAGGCCGGTTACTTTTCTTGTAGTCCATCCTGAAGTATTACCACTAATTGTCGTTTTTGCTAAACCATCTACAATCAATTCTAATTTATCATAATTAGATTCAGATATAACATTACAATCAAAAGAAATCGATGTTGCCGTAGTTTTATAAGTAATTGAACTTGATGAAGTATGAATACCTAAATTGCCGGCTGAAAGAGAATAGTTACCTTTATTTCTTTCAGTAGAATAATTTACCCATGGGTAAGTTGTATCATTTGTAACTTCAACTTTATAACTTTTTATTGAAACTTGATTTGATTCAATATTATAACAATCCCGTAATTTGAAAAAATAAGACTCCCCACCAGTTTTAGTGGTGCTAACTGATTTTGTCATTATAGTATTTGCAGAAAGGTTATAAGTCCCATCATTAGTAATAACAAATTTAAAACTATTATTAGGATTATCGAATAAATCAGTTAAAGAACTATAACTCTGATCAGTAGCCTTCATTCTTAAATTGACAGATGTAGTAGAAGGAGCTCCATAAACGTAAATAATTCCATTCTTAGAATAGACCATAGTTGATTCAGGGAATTCACCAACTCTTTGTATATTTTGATCGGTCAAATTATAATTGACGAAAGAGCCATTATTATTACTGATACTTACTAATTTTGGAGCATTTTTATCCTCTACATAGAAAACACTTGTATTTCCAATAGCATCATCAATAGATATATGAAATTCTGGGAATTTACCGGAAGTTATAACTTTTAACCAAACAGATTTTGTTTTAGGAAATTTTAAATATCCTTCATCAAAAGAGATTTTATATATTCCTTCAGAATAATCATAATCAATATCTTCGTATGAACTTCCTGAGTTCAATGAATATTTTACTGATTTATGTCTTGATAACAAATTTAAATGATTTAAGCCAGAAATAGAATCTTTAAGATCAAGTTTTAATAAAAACTCATTTTGAGTGGTTGAAGAACTTTGAGTTCCCTCGAAACTTTTTAATGTAATTTCAGGAGGAATATTATCAAGCACAACTGTAATCTTATCAGAATATGAGTTTCCAACTTTATCTAAAGCTACATAATGCCAGACTGTTCCAGTCGAATCAATACTGTAATCTTTTAAGAAAGCATTCTCGAGATCTTCTGTATAAAACGAATGTTTTCCATCTTCTGTATAAAAGGATACAGACTTAAAAATATTTTCTGGATGATAGCGCTCTAATTCAACAGCTACACCATCATCATTTCTATAATGTTTTATAAGACCTGTATGTTTTTCAGAGACAAATGATAAGTGAGGGCCTTCACTATCATCATAAAAATTAAGGTAATAATTTCTTGAATTTCCAAAAATATCACTTACTTTTACAATAAACGAATTACTTTTTTCGGAAGAAAATGAAGGTAAATAAACTGAGTGAGAGGTCCAGTTATCAGAAATAATATTATCTGGGAATATATTGTTTATTGATGTATAAGTAGAGTCATTTTTAGGATCGAAGTACATATATCTATTATTCTTTTTATAATAAATATAATTATTACTATCATAACGATACTCAGAATCAACATAAATTTCGATAAAAGCCTTTCTAACTCCATTATCTTCTGCTTTGTAAGTAGAAGATAAATCATTTTTATTTGATACTGCATTAGGGAAAGCAATTAAACTTTGAATTTCATTATAAATTGCCTCGCCATTATTTTGTTTGAAATAAAGTATTTTTGATACATCAGTAGAAGAATACCAGCTTTGAGTATCATTTGAATTGCCAAGACATAATTCAGGAGGTGTAGTATCAAGAATAATGGAATCAATATCGGAACTTTCATCATTTAATCCATCTGAAACATATACTTCAACAAAATAATCTCCATCAGCAATATTATCAGAGTCATCCTTTCTTGGAATTAATTCTCCTTTAACCCGATATTTTGTATTATTATTAATTGTTCCATCTGTAACTGGAATACAAGTATAAGGACCGTAATATCGGTCTATTTCATTATCAAAGATCTTTAAGTTATCATATGGAATTTCAGGACCATCATCAATTTGTATAGAAGAAATTTTTATATTAGTTATTTTAATTCCATTTTCAACAATTCCATGTCCAGTTTCAGTTACGGTAAAATCAAGAACAACTTTTCCATTAGTATAAGTTGTAGTTCTGCCATTTGAAGAAGATCCAGAACTTTGTTGTTTCAAATCATAATCAAAACCATCACCAACACCTACGGTAAATGAAAAATCTTCATAGGTAATATCCTGATTAAAAGGATCTCCCGTATATAATAATCCGCTAAAGGAATTATTATATTCAGGGTTTAATCCTGTAATTTCGACATGAGGAGGAGTTGTATCAAATAATGCATTAAATACTATTTTTTCAGAAATATTTCCAAGTAAATCTTCAGCATAAATTTCATAACTTTTTCCAGTATTTACTGTTAAAGAATAACCTGCCGGTTCGATTATTTGGCTATTTTCCTTAACTACAAGTTTTGGATAAGTTTCAATTCCTATAGAGGATTGGTCTTCGAGTCTCCAATTAGTAGTAACGGAAGTTTTATTTAATGTTAAAATATCTTTATTTAAATTCATGAAATATTCATCTGAATTATCAATTAAGACAGGAACTTTTGGGGAAGTAACATCTATATACAAAAGCTGACCATTATCACAAAAACCAGTTCTAATTAAACCGTTTTCATCCTTTAAAGAAATCCAAGGATAAATAATACAATCTTCGGGATGTGAAGCAAAATATGAATCAGGAATTAGAGTTTTCTGAATAGAAGATGCTTCTTTCCATGAGGTCCAGCTAGATACCATAGTAGTTGAATCAAACACTGTTTTCGAAGTAGCTAAAGCTACTCGCCAGAATACTTTATCACTTGCACCCGCAATTTTTGGTTTTTCTTGAACACCAAAATCGTAAAGAGTTTCATTATTTACTCTAAAAGCAACTGAACTTTTATTTTTTCCAAAATAACGTTTATTGTTATAAGAAATTCCACAATCATCAGTAAAAGAGATGTTATGCTGGTTATCTATTATTCTTGGAGCAGTTGTATCTCTGACAAAATAATAGAAAACCGAATTGTCTGCACGATTATAAAGTTCATCACATGCTGTAAGTTCAATTTGGAAAAAACCGTCTACAGGAAGAGGAATTGTATCTGATGTGAAAAAAGAGTTTAAATCAAATGTACAAAGATTATCGTCGGAAATTGCGATATTATCATTTCCTGAATAAGGAACTACAATTTCTTTATAGAAATCTTTTTCAAGATAACCTGCTTCATAAAGCCAGTTTCCTTTTTCATCAAATAATCTTAAATTTTTAGGAGCTTTTTGCTTTGCGTTTGGAATATTTCCACCTTCAGGAACATATAATAGACGCAAAACAGCAATAAAGTTTTTAATTTTCGAATCACGGTCACTAGCACTAACTTTAAATTTGAACATCTGATCTTTTACAACATGAATAGAATCCGCATATGTATGATTTGGATCAGGTGAATCTGAAGGTTCAAAATCTCCCCAAATGGTAACTGGAATTTCCTCATCAGGAGTTTCGGAATCACCTTTAAGGAAAAGTTTAGTATCTTCTTGTGACAAAATAGGTCCTGTTGAATCTCCTTTAGTACCAATGGTATATGTGAAATAATAATCCTCTAATAATGGAATACCTGCTTCATCAGTGAAAGTCTTGTCAATTGAAACACGAACTTCACTTCCTGATTTCATCCATAAAGGTTCATCTGTATTATTAACAGGACTAATCACAACTTGATAATTGTTTTCTTTTAATTCAGGATTTTTGAAATATCTTGGGTGAGCATCCGTACCACTTAATATTTCCTGGAAAACATTTTCGCCATTTCCATTTAAGACCCCAGCATTATCACAGCGCATAACATTAAAATAATTTAAATAAGCTGTCGAATCAGCACCAAAAGATTTCATAGGTTTTGAAAAACGAATTGTAATAGGAGCGGTTCGCATTACATCTTTTTCAAATGAGTAAGGATCTGTACTTTGAATGAAAGGACGTATTTTAGTTTCTACTACAATGGAAATTGTCTGACTATTTGACTCTTCCACAAAAAGAGTACCTGAAAATTTGGAAAGATTTGATTCAAGCTTTGCGTTTTTTATGCTTACAATATTTTCTCCAGAATTATTAACCAAAAACAGATTTTCTGGAACAAATGTTTTTCTAGCCATTTCATATCTACAAAGAACATTCTCTGATGCATCTTTAATTAAAACTGCTGAAATAGCATACTGATCTATGGCATTAATTGAAAACTGAACTCCATTTGAAGAAAGAGTTTTCACCTCGCCAGAAGGAGAAATAGAAGATTCAGAAGAGGATACAAAATTTACAGTTTTCTTAAATACTGAAACAGGGGATATTGTAAGATTTGAATCTGTTTCATTAATAAGTCTAAATTTTAAGGATGCATTTGTAACAGATTCATAATTATTTCCTTCACTAGTCAAAATTGAAACATCATAAACAGCTAAAAGTGAATTTAATACCGCTTCCGAAGAAGTATTGAAACTGGAATTAAGGGAATAAAAAGCGTAAGTTCCAGGAGAAGGTTTTATCCAATTGTATTCATCTTCTGTGTATAGAGGAACCAAAGAATTCGGAGTAGAAACTCTAATGGAATCAAAGTTATAAGTATTATCAGAAGAAAACTTTACAGAATATTCTTTTCCTGGATGTGCAATAATTTTACCGGAAGGAGTATTAACAGTATTCTTAACATAAGTATCTGCCTGTATCTTAAGTTTTTTTGCGTAACCTTTTTTTACCCTAATTTTAAATGTGGCACGAACTTCTCCAGAATCTTCATCAAGAGTTGGATTAAAGTTATAAACAGCAAAAAGGGATTTTTTAACAGATTCAAGACTTTCATCAAGTATTTTACTGTCAGTTATATAAATATAATTTATAGGCTTTACTTCAGAGGAATCATATTTTGTCTGGTTATATGTATATATGATTGAATTTGATTCATCCGTAAAAATAAATCATTTAAGTTATACCCAGGAACTGAAGAAACTGTAAAAGTGTAATCTTTTCCCGGATGGAATCTTACTTCGCTTACCATTGGGTCAATAGAATTTTCATTTTTCTTTGAAACTGGTATCAAAATAGAATTTATATTTAATACAGGTTTTATAATTACTGTTTCAGAAAAACCATTAATCGATTTTACATTAAACGAAACTGTTGTTTTTGTTTCATAAGCGTTTGAGTCGGTTGTTTCTACATAAAGGGAATAAATAGCAAAAGCGGCAGATTTAACTTCTTCAAGTGTTTCATCTACAGTATCTGAATCAGATATATATACGTCAGGTACAGCTCCTGATTCTGTAGAAAATGAAAGAGAGTCATAACTATACTGATCAGGAATTGAAATTTTAAAGCTTAAGTCTTTTGATGGAAGTACTACTTTTGGAGCATTCGGAGTGATAGTTGTATTTTCATATCCTTCAACGTTACCTAAAATCTTCAAATATGAATCAACTTTTGGTTTTACATAAACCATACTTTCAAGGTTATGGAAAAGACATGCATTGAATGAAACTTTTACTGCACCTTCTGGTAAATTATTTTCAGTTACATTAAAAAGACATAAAAGAGAATTTGTTACGGCAGAAGAATAATAACTTCCGTCGTTATCGGACTTTGTTTCCGGGTTTCCGTCTTCACAATTTATGATATATGTATAAGGTTCAGGAATGTTTTCTCCCAAAGCATAGAATTGATCTAGTGTATAAACTGGAATATCAATTTCTTCAACTCCATCACTTGAAATAAATTTAATACGGCCAAAACTGATTCCATAATCATTAGTTGTCTGAATAACAAAATTCTGATAAGAAAAACTTTCATTTCCTGTAAGTCTTACCTGATTTGCGATAAGGCTTTTTGCTTCACTAGTTGAGTTCTTAGAATAGAAGTCAATATTGTCATAGGAAATACTGAGAACAGGGTTTTCATGTACTTTTGCAACAACATAAACACCTCTTATTTCTTTCAGAAGGGTTACATTTGTTTTCAGACTGTTTTCATTTTCAAAAATTATATCATCGGAAGTTAGGGGAGTTTCGTTATTATCTTTATCACGGACAACAGCGTACCACTTTTCAAACACTCCGGAATTTTTAGGAAGACTAAGTTCAATCTCAAAAGGAATACCAACACGGGCATCTCGGTTGAAACCTGTTACTACAGTTCCGTGATCACTTACTACTGAAACAAGGATTTGTGCGGCTGTATTATAACGGACTTCTTCAGCCATTTTATTTGCGGTATCAAGGTTTCCTGTCAGAAAATTTTCACATGAAGCAAATAATAAACATGTAAAAATAATCCCTAAAAACTTTTTCATTTTTATCTCCTTATTAATTCCTTTTTGATAATAAAAAACTTTTCTAACTCTCTTAATAATTTAAATTAATCTGCTTACGGAAAGCGGAAAGCAATTCCTCTTCAGAAGGAATTTCAACAATAAAATCTTCTCGTGGTGGACAAACTGATTTATAGTTGTATTCATTCCATGAAGTTCGGGTAGGGTAAATCATAGCCTGATTTGTCTCCATAGCTTCGGCTTTTTTCCATTCAGTCATACCGAAACGAACAGCGGCATTGAATCCATCTTTTATCATAGTAATTTCAACTGGAATCCAGGCTTTGTCTTCTGCAATTATCAGAATATCAGTTGAGAACACAGAACGGGCTTCTTCTTCTGAAAGACCTGTACAGAAGGCTGTATAAATATGTCCTGGAACAGTAATAAAGGCCGATTCAATTCCAAGTGTTTCCAGAAGGGAACAATAAAGAATGGAAAGGTCATCACAGTCTCCACCGCGGAAACGAAGAGTCTGGAATGGGAATTGAAGGAAGTCTACTGAAGCAGAACCAACGTTATCTGAATAAGCACTGGTAGGGTCAATTACATAGTTCATTCCATAAAGCTTAACCGCTTCAAAAAGTCCTGCAGCATACTGAAGGTTTGTATTTTTTCCTTCTACAAGGCTGTGACGAACCATGGTTTCAATTTGCTTTGCAAAGTCGTTTGTCTGTGAGTCCTTACTTGAAACAAAAACAGCAGCCCGGCGGTCATCTTCCCAGGACATTGCATTACGATTATATACTGGAACTTTTACCGGAATTTCGGCAGATTCTTTTCGTCCAAGTCGCTTGTATTCAAGAATAACACGGGCATTTGCATCAGATTGTTCCAGAAGCTTAAGTGTAGATTCATTGAAGAATGCTGTAAGGTTTACAGAAACTGTTTCATTCTTTTTTATATAAGGGATTTTTTCGCAGAACTTACTGTGACTCATATATTGTTCACAATAGAAATAAACATTTACATCTGTGATAGCAGTATCTTCGCCATTATAAATATCAACAGTACCAAAAGAGTTTGTGTTATACCATGAATAAAGAACTGGGAAAACAGGATTCAGACTGGATAATTCTCCGCTGATTTTTATTTTTGGAGAAAAGGCTTCTTTCATATTAATTGAAAAGCCAGCCTTTATAGAAAAATCACTTGGTGAAAAAACTTCGTTATATCGTGATTTATATCCAACAGTTATATCTGCATTAAGCCACGGGAAAATTCTTATTTGAGTTCCTACATCCACTCCATAAGAAACACCGGATAAATTGACGTTGTTAATATCACTGGAATTAGTTTCTGAAGCGATTTTATGACTTGCAGAAAAAAGTCCTCCGTAAAGGTCACCTTTTAGAACTACACGGTCATGAACAGGATAAAGAAAAGAAACTCCAAGGGAACCATCAATAACATCAAAACCATTCAGTTTACTTTGTGAATTATTAGGATTTACAGTCTGAGCGTAATGAGAAAATCCTCCGCCAACGAAAATACCAAGAAATGGAAAAGGTCTGATTTCCAAGTCCAATTCTGCCCCAAGAGGAGCTTTTAAAACCGAAAGAGTTTCAATGCTTTTCTGATCCTGAATTGGAATACCCGTATTGAAACCAGCCCCTAAAAGGATGCTGGTTTCTGCATAAAGTCCTGAAGACAAAGAAAGTACAAAACAAGCGGAAAGGACACTTAAAAAGGATTTTTTATTTAATCTCATATTTTAGTTTCCTTACTAGTTTCCCTGTTCATTAGCAATGCGTTCAAGACCTTTTTTTGCACCTGAATGTTCAGGATTAATTTCAAGAACTTTGTTGTACCAGCTTTTTGCATCTGCATAATTCTTTTCCAGAAGTGCAATATTAGCAAGGTTAGACATAGCAGAAACAGATCCAAGTTTTGCTGATTTGTTATATGCATCTTTTGCATTTTTATAATCACCGGAACGTACATAAAGAAGTCCAAGTGCATTAAGGTTTGCTTCAGTAGGATTAGACTGAGCAAGTGCTGCCTGAGTTCGTATTTTCGGTTGAATTTCATTCTGAAGATATTCAGACAAATCTTTATCGGCTCTTTTTTTCAAGGCGGCAGTTTCATATTTTACATTCTGAGCATTTCCTGAAATTCCGACAGGTGCATAACTTGCCCAGGCGTCACGAAGAATAATCATTTCTGAACCTTCTTCTTCTGCAGCAATTGCTTCAAGGGCAGATTTCCATGATGCATTAAATCCGTTCTTAATATTTTTCATAGAAAGTGGAAGCCAGACTTCATCGTTATAAACAATTACACTTTCAGGATTATTTACAAGAGAAGCAACGCCTTTTTCAGTAGCATTCATTGAAAGGGCCACAACAAAATCGTCTGTAAGAGGAATCAATGCAGTATCAATTCCGACAGCCTGCATAAGGGAAGAAGTAAGAACTGCCAGATCATCTACATCGCCACTTTTGTATGTTAGGGTCTGGAAAGGGAACTGAATAGAATCAACAGCATCCATATCCAGATGATATGTTGAATATGGTGTGTTTACACCTGGAACATAATCGATTCCAATTGTATTAATAGCTTCAACAATCCACATGGCAAACTGCATGTTACGGTTCAAACCTGTTCTAAGACTGTCACGGGCAAGGCCAACAATAGACTTAGAAAGTTCAAGAACTTCATTTGAGTTTGGTGAAATAAACATTGCTATAATTGCCGGATCTACCCATTTCATTGCATTGCGGTTATAGACATCAAGAATGAAAGTATCTTCGGCAGTCATTGGTTTTCCAAGAAGGGTATATTCAATAATTATTTCGCCAGGAATCTGACCGTCTTCAGTGATAGATGAAAGGTTTTCAGAAAAGTCTGCAAGAAGAGGAATATCTACATATTTGTTTTTACGAATCATAGGAACTTCACCACAAGAGAAAAGAGATGAAGTATACTGGTCGGCACGGAAATAAACTTTTACATCACGGATTTCTGCAGATTCGTAGTTTGAAACACGAGCATAGGCAAAACCGTTTTCTTTATAGATATTTGCATATACAGGATAAACTGGTTCATCCTGAAGACATTCACTGTCGATCTTTTTTGAAATCTTGGAAGTATTAATTGTATATTTAAGGCTTAATCCAAATTCAGGACCGCTTATCATACAATCTGTAAAACTGAACTTATCAAGAAATGAAACAGAGTATCCTAATTCTGCACCAAGCGACAAAGCCGGAGAAAGGCGGAAAGAAGCATCCATGAAAGCACGCATATACATACTTCTCATTAAATACTGTTCAGGTTTTATTTCATAATCGTTACCTGTGGCATCCTTAATTCCCGGAAAATCATAAATACCTAAGTGCATGCCACCCGCAAGTCCCCCCTGAAGTTCAAGACGAGAAATAGGGTAGAAAAAAGCAGACACATTCAGACCACCAAAGTAATCCATGAAGTAAGTAGGATTTCCTTCCTTCTGAATATATTTAAGACCAAATTCAGGACCTACAGAGATAAGGTCAAAAAGATTAATCCCAAAACTTCCAGTAACACCAAATGCAGGATTTACTATTATTTTTTTATCGTTTTTATCTACCATGGAGCCAACAGGCGCCAGAAGATTTGGAGTGAGTCGAAAATTCAGTTCAACGGCAGAAAGGGCCGACATAACCGCAAAAGCCGCACATAAAACAGATACTTTCTTTAAAGCTCGACTATTCAAATTCAATAAAACATTTTTCATACAATAATCTCATTTTTAAATATGAAGTCTATCTTGATAGTTTAATGTATAAGATTATACATTGTAAAGAAAATGTTTTTGTTCTAAAGTAATAGTGGTGGGACTATGAAAAACGAAACAACTCGTGCAATTATCTACAAAAAAAACATTGAAAATAATATTTCTGAAATAAAAAAACTCTTAAAATCTGAAACAAAAATGTGCGTTGCCGTAAAAGCAGACGGATACGGAACAAGTGCTCTGGAAACTGCAAGGCTCTGTGAAAAGCTTGGCGTTGATATGCTTGCAATCGCCCGTGTAAGTGAAGGTATTGAACTTCGTGAAGATGGAATCAAACTTCCGCTTCTTCTTTTAAGTCTCTGCTGTCCTGAAGAATTTTCTGATTTAGTAAAATATAACATCACTCCATTCATTTTCGGAAAAGAACATATTCTAAAGCTTGATGAAACTCTTGAATCTCTTGGCCTTACCGAAAAGTTCAGTGTTCATCTTGCTGTTGATACTGGTATGGGGCGAATCGGTTGCTATAAGGAAGAAGCGGCTGAACAGGCAAAACTTATCGCTTCATCAAAACACCTTAAACTTACCGGTATGGGAACTCATTTTGCTTTAAGTGATTGCATTGAAGAAAAAGGAATTGATTACACAAACCAACAGTTTGAAAATTTTTCAGAAGCAGTGAAAGCGGTAAAGGACGCAGGAATTAATCCCGGCATCTGTCACGCAGGGGCTTCCGCCATTGCCTGTTCAAGACCTGATATCCATTTTGATATGGTGCGTCCGGGAATTATTGTTTACGGATATTATGCAGATCAGGTAGATAAAAAATATCTTGAATCAAAAGGCATTAATCTAGAACTGAAACCTGTAATGCAGTTTGAAACAAAAGTTTCTGCAATCCGTCGCTTTATGCCAGGTCAGACTGTTTCTTACGGAAGAACATGGACCTGCGAAGAAGAAACAGATATTGCGGTTCTTCCTGTGGGATATGCCGACGGACTTCTGCGCCGTTTCAGCCCGGGAATAAAAGTTGCAATTAATGGGAAAGAATATCCTGTTGTCGGAAGAATCTGCATGGACCAGTGTATGGTAAATATCGGAAAAGACAACAAAGAAATTAAATGCTGGGACAAGGCAGTTCTTTTCGGACCTGTTGGTCAGGACGGAGCTTGTCAGGATGCTGAAACTTTAGCAGCCCTTGGGAACACAATTTCTTATGAAGTTATGACTTCTATAAGTAAACGTGTTCCACGTATTGTAGTTGATTAATTATTATTTTCTGGAAACTTAGTTCCAGAGCCCCAGAGCTTTTTTCACTTCCGCTACAAGATAGAAACTTCCTGTTACAAGAAGAATAGCACCGTCGCGTGCGGTCTGTTTCATAACATGAGGAATAAATTTTCCGAAATCTTCTTCGTAGATAAAATCGAGTCCGTTTTCTTCAAAGGCTTCACGAGCGCGTCCGATATCACTTTCTTTTACATTTCCGGGTTTTGTAAGGAAGATGTGATTGAAGTTTCCTTTGAATAATGGAGCCATATCTTTTACATCTTTGTCTGCGGCACAGGCAAAAAGAAGGTTTACTTTTCTCTCAGGGTAAACTTCTTTAAGAGTATTGATTGTAAGGTTTACGGAATTTACTGTATGGGCACCGTCCAGAATTAATGTTTCAAGTTCCGGAAAATTTCTTACAGAATGAAGAATTTCAAAACGGCCAGGAAGCATAGAATTTGAAAGTCCACGTTCAATAGTTTTTACATCAACTTCAGGAAGAATAAATCTGACAGCAAGAGCGGCAAGGGCAGCATTCTGAAGCTGCATTGAACCAAGCATAGGCATGTAAGTATGAACAGGACGCGGAAAATATTTTGATGAAATATTAACTTCCATTAGGCCCATTTCGGTATAACGGTAATTCATTTCGTCAATCATGTCGTCAACAAAATAAATAGGAGCATTTTTTTCAGCGGCAACTTTTCTGAATACTTCATTTGCTTCTTCGTATTTCTGATGTCCGATTAAAACCGGCACGCCTTCTTTTATGATGCCCGCTTTTTCGTAAGCGATTTTTTCAATTGTGTCACCAAGGTATTCTGTATGTTCAAGTTCAATTACGTTTATACAGCAGATTTTTGGTGTAATAATATTTGTGGAATCAAGGCGTCCACCCATACCAACTTCAAAAACACCCCAGTCAATTTTTGCCTGACGAAAGCAAAGAAATCCGAAAAGAGTTACAAGTTCAAACCATGTAAGGCTGCGGCCACCAGGAAGCTGACCGGGGAGGATAGATTCGATTTTTGGAACCATCTCACGAATTGCCTTTTCATAAATTTCTTCAGGAAAAAAGCCTTCGGGAGTTTCAATTCTTTCGCGGAAATCGATTATGTGAGGAGATGAATAAACGCCAGTGTTGAATCCGTTTTTGTCCAGGATACAGGAAATCATGCGGGAAACTGAACCTTTTCCTTTACTTCCTGCAATGTGAACAGAGTTGAATGCCTGTTCCGGATTCTGAAAACGGTCGCAGAGAAATTTGATTGTATCGAGCCAGAAAATACCTTTCTTTGGATTGTGTTCAAAATTAAGATACTGGTCCAGCCAGTCCTGAAAAACTTCTACTGCGTTCATGTAATATAGAATATCATCGATTTTTGTGTTATTCTAGAGATTAATATTAAACAAAGGAATTCAAAATGAGCGAAATCGAATATACAGATATTAACAAAAGCTTTGAAGCCGCAGTTGAACGCAGTAAAAAAATTGAAGCCGATATTCAGGTTAATCCTAAAAAATACAGAGTACTTACAGGAGACCGTCCTACAGGCCAGCTCCACGTAGGTCATTATTTCGGGTCTCTCCAGAACCGTGTACGCCTTGCAAATATGGGCGTTCCAACAATGATCCTCATTGCTGACTACCAGGTTCTTACAGACCACGATGCATTTGATAAAATCAGCCAGAATACAAAACAGCTGGTAATTGACTACATCGCAGCAGGAATCGATCCTGAAAAACAGGATGTAATCATCTATCCACATTCATACGTTCCAGAATGTAACCAGCTTATGCTGCCATTTTTGACACTGGTTTCAAATGCCGAACTTTCAAGAAACCCAACTGTAAAAGAAGAAATTGAATCAGCTGGCCTTAAGAACGTAAACGCAGGTATGTACACATACCCGATTCACCAGGCCTGTGACATTCTTTTCTGTAAGGGAAACGTAGTTCCAGTTGGAAAAGACCAGCTTCCACACCTTGAAATGACACGCAATATTGCAAGCCGTTTCAACAACAAATTCTGTAAAGGAAAAGACCCTGTATTCCCAGAACCACAGGCACTCCTTGCAAAAACACCAATGATCCTGGGCCTTGACGGCACACAGAAAATGTCTAAATCCCGCAATAACGCAATCATGCTTGCATGGAATGAAGACGAAACTGCAAAGGCTATCAAAAAAGCTACAACAGACTCAGACCGCAACATTACATACGATCCTGTAAACAGACCGGCTGTTGCAAACCTGATTACTCTTATTTCTCTTTGTACAGGAGAAGAACCAACAGCAATCGCTGCCCGTATTGGTGACGGTGGTGGTGGCGGACTCAAAGCTGCTCTTACAGAAGCAGTAAACGAAAAGCTCCGTCCTCTGCGTGAAAAACGCCGCCAGCTTGAAGCTGATCCTGAATACATCCGTCAGGTGCTTCTGAACGGTGCTGAAAAAGCCCGTGAAATCGGTATCAAAACTCTGGACGAAGTTCGCGAAGTAATGAACATGAAAATTTAAATAATTCATAATTCATAATTCATAATTCATAATTGATAATGGACAATTAGTCGTTTGAGAAAGATACCTTTTTTAATTGTCAATTTTCCATTGTCCATTGTCAATTATTTTAAGCAGTTTCTCTTTTGTGTTCATTTCCGGGTCTTCGAGGACGGTTTCAAAAAGTTCATTAAGAATAAGTCCAAGCTTTTTGCCCGCCGGAATGCCGTGTTCTATAAGATCTTTTCCGTTCACAGCTAAATCTTTAAGTGAAAGGGCATTTTGTTTTTCCGTGATTTTCTGAATACGTTCTTTAAGTTCAAGGAGATTTTCGCTTGTCTGAGAACATCTTAAATCTACGGAATTGTTATGCATGCCGTAAACATCTGCGATCCGTAAATCAAATAAATCATCCATGTAGGAAAGTCCAACACGAACTATAAATCTGCGGACTGCAGCGTCGGTCCATGAACTTTCATAATGAAACATATGATTTTTTACAAGATGCGAAACATCTGCAATTTCTTCATTTGAAAACTTTAATCGGCGAAGAATTGTTTCTGTTACTTTTGCTCCAAGGTTGTCATGATTATAAAAAGTAAACTGTTCTATATCATCATCACCATCTTGGCCCCGAACAATCTTCCGAACCTGAGGTTTTGCAATATCATGAAAAAGGGCAGCAAGTCTCACTTTATATTTAGGTGGCTCTGAAGGAGCACCGTCGCATGCGTAAAACAGATGATCCAAAACATCAAAGTCATGGAAACCACGACCATCGCCTTGTATACATCCACGGCAAGCTTCAAATTCAGGAATAAAAAGTTTCAAAATACCAGTCTCTTCCATAAGCTTCAAACCAACAGAAGGTTTTTCGGTTTTAAGCATTTTCAAAAACTCGTCCCTAAAACGTTCAATGCTGATTGATGTTATCTTTTTCTGCACATCAGTTTTTTCAATTTCTGAGAATGTATCTTTTTCTATACTGAATTTTAACTGAGAAGCAAATCGTAAAGCCCGAATCGGGCGTAATCCGTCTTCCATGAAACGTTCATTTGGATTTCCTACAGTTCGGATTATTTTTTTCTTTATATCTTTCTGACCGCCAAAAGGATCAACTAATTTTCCGTCTTTAAGATTTACTGCAATGGCATTCATTGTAAAATCTCTTCGGGAAAGATCTTCTTCAATTGTTGCAGCATATTCAATTTTATCCGGATGCCTGCCATCTGAATAATCACTTTCTGTTCGGAATGTTGTAACTTCGATTTCTTCTTTTTTTTCACCTTTTCCAAAATGAACTGTAACGGTACCGTGAGCTATACCAGTTGGAATCACAAATTTGAACATTGACATAACCTGTTCAGGAGTAGCATTAGTAGCCACGTCCCAGTCTGAACAAGGTTTGTTTAAAAGAATATCGCGGACAGCACCGCCTACTAAATATGCTTCAAAGCCATTTTCTTCAAATACTTTGCCGAACTTTTTTAGGATCGGATCTAAAATCATTTTACAAACCCTCCGTAAGAACCCCAAGTATAAGGCTCATAGAAAGAAAAGAAATGGAAAGAACAAGGCAGATAATCATCAGAATAAGGAAAAGAATATTGCCCCGAACAGAAACAGCTTCCTTAATAAAAAACATTACGATTGATTCCACAATCCCTATAACAGACGAAATGGCAAAGAAAATAGACGATATTCCCAATGCGGAAAGAATCATTGACTGGGTGGAATCCTGGAAATTCTGAAAATTTCCTGTAATGAAAAAAAGAACAAGGAAAAGAGAAAAAAGACCTGCGAGAGCTACCATATTTTTTGTAAGATTAAAAAGAAGATGCGAGCTGTTCCTGTTTTTTTCGTTCATGTTGTCACTTGTTTTATTATACTTAATAAATTATTATAAAGTCCATTATGAAGAAATTTTTGGGTTGCCTTATTATTCTCGCTCTTTTCGGCGGGTTTGTTTTTTTTAAAGGCTGGACTCAAATCAAAATCCCTTCAGATTCCATTGGTATCGTTGTTTCCAAACTTCACGGTATAGACGAAAACTATGTGGAAAAAGGAAAATTCACTTTTCACAAAGATTTCTTGATTCCCGGCAACGCACAAATCATTACTTTCAAAAACTGTTCATTTTCTTCGGAAAAACATATAAACGGAAGTCTTCCATCAGGCGATTTTTACAAGGGTTCAAGTCTTTACACTTTTGATTATGCCTTTGACTTTCAGCTTGAAGCTCATGTAACTCCAGAAAATATCCTGAACCTTATGAAAGACAACACCATTTCCGACTCTGAAAGTCTGGAAAATTACGTTGATTCTGTTTTCCAGGCAGTAACCCAGCAATGTGCAGGTTATTACCTTAATTGTGCTTCTATATCATCGGAATTTATTCCCGAAACCATAACCATTGTAGACTTATATAAAGGCTGTCGTTTTGACCAGAAATATCCTGATATAAATCTGGATATTATAGCCCTTAAGTCTTCAAAAATACCTGATTACGAACTTTACCGAATGGCAAAAGCCAGAACAATACAAAACTTTTCTG
The DNA here is from genome assembly GCA_024402565.1 of Treponema sp. Lineage (GTDB taxonomy): Bacteria > Spirochaetota > Spirochaetia > Treponematales > Treponemataceae > Treponema_D. The sequence continues at coordinate 28,584 of JAKSTM010000016.1, forward strand.
AACAAGAGGTAACAGAATGAAACGCCTTTTTGCTATCCGCGGAGCTACCACCTGCGAAAATAATTATGATTCAATTTTAAAAGCTGTCCACGAAATGTGTGACGATATTTTCATTAAAAACAAAATCAAAAGTGAAGACATGGTTTCCATCCAGTTTTCCATGACAAAAGATCTTACAGCCTTAAATGCCGCCGCCGCAGTTAGAAAGGGAGGACCTGCTATTGACTGTTCAAAAGTTGCACTTTTCTGTACTCAGGAAGCTGAAATAGAAGGAGGCATGGAAAAAGTTATTCGAGTTATGGTAACTACATACCTGCCACGAAAAGCTGAAATCATAAATGTTTATAACAATGGTACCGACGCTTTAAGACCTGACAGAAAAAAGAGCTGATTATGATGAATATCTGGATTGCTAGTCACGAATGTTCCGGAATAGCCGAAGCCGGTGGTGTAAAAAATGTTACTTTTTCTTTGTGCAAAGAACTTCAGGCTTGCGGAAATAATACAGTTCTGTTTATGCCCGAATTTGGATGCACAAGCTATTCTCACATTAAAGACCTTGAGAAAAATATTTTTAACGCCGAAATCAATATAGCTGAAAAAACAGAGCTTGTATCATACTCAAAGGCAGTTTCTACAGACTATGGATTTACAATTATATTTGTAAACCACCTGTGTTTCACATCAAAAGAAGCTGTCTATACTTACACCGAAAATGAAGAAAAACTGAATCCGGAACATAAAAAAGGATGGGGCCATCTTGATGCTAAATTTATCGACACTCTTTTTGCAAAAAGTGTGGATGCTTTCAGTAAATACACAAGAATTGAAGATTTACCTCATATAATTCATTGTCAGGATGCTTCTACAGCAACAATTCCATTATATACTTCAAATAATCCTCTGTTAAAATCGGCAAAAACTATTGTCACAATTCATAATGCAGGTCCTTATTACCACCATGAATATGCTGACACAGACGAAGCAGTTTTTTATACAGGTTTTCCACCAAAAACTTTTGAAAAGTGCCTGAATAAAGGAAAGCCGGAGCCATTTCTTATTGCGGCAGAAACAGGAACTCTTTTAACGACGGTTTCTCCGTTTTACGCAGAAGAACTTACAGATCCTGAAAATAATGATACAACTGACGGACTGGCAGGGATTTTCGCAGAAAAAAATATCCCGATTACAGGCATAACAAATGGAATTGATGTAGATTTATATGAACCTAAATACACATCTATTTCACATCTTCCTTACGATTTTTCACCGGAAAAAGGAGATCTTCAAGGGAAATACCTTTCCAGAATGTACTTTCTGGAAAAACTTTCAAAAAATGATCCTGAAATTCTGGTTGATATAAAAAAATATGGAAATCTGAAGGAACCTGATTCAGAAACAATATTCCTGGTTTACCAGGGACGACTTGCTTCTCAAAAAGGATTAAAAGTCCTTTCAGATACTCTTCCTGCAATACTTTCAAAAAATGAAAATATCAGAGTTATTGTTACAGGGCAGGGAGAAAGTGAACTGGAAAAAAGCTTTACCTTACTTTCAGAAAACCCGGATTTTTCCGGAAGATTTGTGTTCTTAAACGGCTACAACAGAAAAGCAGCAAGACTTACAGTAGCTTCGGGAGACTTCATTATTCTTCCAAGCTTTTTTGAACCTTGCGGACTGGAAGATTTTATAGCAGAACTTTATGGAACTCTGCCTGTTGCAAGCCGAACAGGAGGTCTTCAGAAAATACTGGACGGAAAAACAGGATTTTTATACAGTCCGAACACTGCAGAAAAACTGGAAGAAAAGATTCAGGAAGCAATCAACATGCAGATTTCTGAAAAAGACAGAATTTATGAAATGATAAAATATGGTGCTTCATATACAAGAACAGAATATGCCTGGGACAAAGTGGTAAAAAACGAATATATACCGCTTTTTGAAGCTCTGGTAAAATAATTTAAAAAAAAAATGAATTCTGCTATTGACTCTTTTTTTAGAAACATATAATATAACAATCATTCAACGCAACAAGTTTTGAACAAGTTGCACCGAATAATCTGCTGCCTTAGCTCAGCTGGTAGAGCACGTGATTTGTAATCTCGGGGTCGTGGGTCCAAATCCTACAGGCAGCTTTTTCGGGGAGTTTCTAGAGTGGTCAAATAGGACAGACTGTAAATCTGTTGCCTCCGGCTTCTGAGGTTCGAATCCTCAACTCCCCATTAAGATTCAAGAGTTAGAGACCATCTAACTCTTTTTTTTTGCGAAAAAAATAATTTTGATTTAAATTAAAAGGGAAAAAGTTGGATATTTCGTTTTGGGGAGTAAGAGGTTCACTTCCAACTCCTATTACTCCACAGCAGATTCAGTCAAAAATCATCGCAGCAGTTCAGCGCATTACACCTGCCGATATTGAATCAGCAGAAACACGCCAGAAATTTCTTTCAAACCTTCCCGAATGGATTTTCGGTACAACAGGTGGAAATACACCTTGTGTCGTTATTACTGACGGAAATACAAAAATAATTCTAGACTGTGGTACAGGTCTCCGTGTTTTCGGAAAAGAAGAGATGAAGACTAATAATCACAATTATCATATTTTGCTTTCTCATTTCCATTGGGATCATATTCAGGGGCTTCCGTTCTTTGATCCTGCTTATTGTAAAGATACAAACATTGATTTTTACACACCTTTTCCTGCAGCAAAACAGCTTCTGGAAAAACAGATGTCTAAACCATATTATCCGGTTACTTTTGACAGTTTCACAAAAAATTTCAACTTTCACACAATCCAACGTGGGGAAACTTTCACAATCGGAGATATTCAGGTTGATTTCTGTAAAATGAGTCACCCTGGAAACTCATACAGCTACGCTTTTTCTAAAAACGGAAAGAAGGTTGTATACGCAACTGATGTTGAATTAAAATCACAGGATTTTGACAGAAACGAACAGAGTGAAAAGGTTTTCAAAGATGCAGATGCCATCATTCTGGATTCACAATATACGGTTGAAGAAGCATATAAAAAAGTAAACTGGGGACATTCGGCTTTCTGCTATGCAATTGATTTTGCTGTCCACTGGAATATAAAAGAACTTTACCTTTTCCATCATGAACCAACTTATGATGACAAAAAGCTTAGTTCAATTCTTCAAGCTGCCAGATGGTATGCACAATATATTAACCATTCTGACATCAAGATATATCTGGCAAAAGAGTCAAAATCCTTCACTCTTTAAAACCCTTACATAAACTTATAAAATTACAAATATGAAAAGAATTTCAATTTTTCTTTGTTCTCTTCTTTTTCTGGTAATACTGATAGTAGGCGGAAGCCTTGCATTCGTATATTCTCAAAGCCGTCCTGTAATTTCAAAAACTTCTAGTTCTTCCAGTTCCTCAAATCAAATTGAAAAAACAAGAATTGAAATCCATTCAGGCGATTCAGTAAAAAAAACTGCATTACTTCTTAAGGAAAAAAATCTTATAAAAAATGATATGGTGTTTTACGCTTTTGCAAGAAAACCAGAATTAATGAAATTCTTTTTCAAAAATACAGAAACTGAAAACAGCATTTCAAATTTTGTATTAAAAAGCGGAATGTATTACGTAAGTCCTGATATGGATATTCCTGAAATTCTTTCACTTCTTTCTTCCGGCCAGCAGGAATATGTTTCGGTTTCAATTCCTGAAGGATGGACCATTTCAAAAATCGGTAACTTACTGGAAGAAAAAGAAATCTGTCCAAAAGAAGACTTTATAAAAATCTGTCATGATACAAATTTCCTTATAAAAAATCATATCAGCCTGGATTCAGCAGAAGGTTTCCTTTTCCCTGATACTTATTTCTTCATCCCAAATTCCGACGCTGAAAAAATTGCTTCGGAAATGATCACTACGTTTTACAAAAAAATCAGTACATTATTGGACGTAAACAGTATCACTCAAAAGGAACTTGAAGATATCGTAATTCTTTCGTCAATCGTTGAACGTGAATACAGAGTTGCTGAAGAAGCACCGCTGATTGCAAGTGTTTTCAAAAACAGACTCCGCCACAACATCGGCCTTTATTCATGCGCAACTGTTGTTTACGTCCTTACCGAAATTGAAGGAAGACCTCATCCGTCAAGAATTCTAATTGAAGATACAAAAATTGACAGTCCTTATAACACTTATAAGTGGGCAGGATTGCCGCCGGGAGCTATTTCGAACCCGGGATTAACGTCTTTGAATGCAGTGATCAATGCACCAAAGACTAACTACTACTTTTTCCAGGTAAAAGATGTAGCAAAAGGAACTCATGTATTTACATCAACATTTGATGAGCATGTGGAAAATCACAATCTAACGACAAAGTAATAGAAAAGGATTATGGCAGGACGTATTTCTAAAGAAACTGTTTCTCAGATTTACAACCAGACAGATATCGTTGCACTCATTGGCGAAACCACAAAACTGGAACGCCGTAGTGGAAACGACTGGTGGGGCTGCTGTCCTTTTCATCACGAAAAAACTGCTTCTTTTCATGTAGATGGTGATAAACGCATGTTTTACTGTTTTTCCTGCCATAAATCAGGAAATGCTGTGGGCTTTGCCATGGAAACCCAGAGCCTGAATTATCTGGAAGCTTTACAGTATCTGGCAAAACGTTCCGGAATCACTATTCAATATGAAGAAGGTTATGGAAACAATAACGAAAAGTATGAATATGACGATACGAAAGACCGTCTTATTGAACTTTACGAAAGAACTGCAAATATGTTCAATTATTTCCTTCTGGAAACTCAGGAAGGAAAAGAAGCACTTGATTATCTTACAAAGCGAGGACTCACAAGGGAAACCATCGAAAAATTCCGTCTGGGTTACGCTCCAAAAAATTATAAGTGGCTTAAACAATTTCTGAAATCAAAGAACTTCAGCGATGAATTTCTTGCTCAGTCAAAACTTTTCAGCAAGAATTATCCTGACATTGCTTTTTTCAGTGACCGAGTTATGTTTCCGATTTTTAACAGGCACGGACAAACAGTTGCATTTTCGGGAAGAATTTTACATTCAAAAGACCCGAAAACAGACAGAAAGTACATGAATACACCAGAGATGATTCAGTACAAAAAAAGAGAAACACTTTTTGCCTTCAACTTTGCCCGAAATGCCATAAGAACTTCCAAAACCATAATTTTCTGTGAAGGAAATATGGACGTTATTGCATACCATCAGGCGGGTGTGGAGAACGCCGTGGCAACTTGTGGAACAGCCCTGACAGAAGACCATCTTAAAATGATCAAAGGTTTAGCAGAAACTATTATCCTGGCCTTTGACTCAGATGATGCAGGGCAGGAAGCAAACAAAAAATCAATATACATGTGCCGCCGCCAAGGTTTTACAGTTAAAGTTTTACAACTTAAAGGAGGAAAAGATGCATCCGAGATTCTTCAGAATTTCGGTAAGGAAAACTTGACGAACCAGGTGGCAAATAGTATATTAGATTCCGACTATCTTTTGAATAGATTGGGAGAATTATACCTTCTTGATACTCCTGAGGGAAAATCAAAGGCTGCTTTTGAGTTCTTTGATTATGTAGATTCTCTTCAGTCATATTCACACAAAGAGTCCAGTCTGGACCAGTTATGCCAGACTTTAAATTTAAGTCCGGAGGCTGTCAGAAAAGACTTCCAGAATCGCAAACAAACAAAACCCCAGAATACAATTCAGCCAGTCCGGCAGACAAATATCCAGAAAGTACAAAATCCTAAAATCCAGATGAATGCTGAGATGAGAGGAATTCTTGCCGTTGTATGTAATCTTGAAAAGTTTTCTGAACTTCAGGGAAAAGTTTCCGAAAGTGATTTCAAAAATCCTGCAGCCATTGAACTATACAATATTCTTAAGGAGTGTTACGAAGAAAATCTTTTGTCACTGCCGATTATTTTGGACCGATGTAAAAATGAAGAACTGGTTCCAATTATAACACAGGCGGTATCTTCTAATGCATATGCAGTAGAAGACTCTAAATTTGTTGCAGATTTTGTAAAATTTTTGAACAAGAATAAACTTGAATCAAGAATATCTGAACTTCAGGTTTTAATTCGTAATTTTACAATTTGTTCCGAAGAAGACAAAGAGGTTTTGAATACACTTTTAAAGGATAAAATGCAGCTCGAAGCCGAGAAATTACAACTCGAAAAAGAGATGCGGAACAATATTTAATTTAAAACTTTAAAAAAGGAATTATAAATGAGTCAGACAGAAAAAACAGACAATCCTGCCGTGGAAAAAGTCCTTGCTTTCTTAAAAGACAAAAAAGTTGTTTCATGGGATGAAATGACTGATGTTCTTGGAATGGATTTTATCAACTCACCAGAAATGGAAGGCGTTTTAAAATCTCTGGAAGACAAAAAAATCACAGTTATTGAAACTGATATAATTGGTGAAGAACCAGAACCTGAAGAGGAACCAGATGACGAAGATGAAGACGACGAAGCTGGAATCCTTGATGATGACGAAGACGGAGTAGGCGGCGATAACGAAGTTGCTGAAATTGAACAGACAGAAAAGAAACTGGCTGCTTCAAAATCACGTCTTGTAAACAATGACAAAGAATCTTCTGTAGACGATCCTATCCGTTATTACCTTCGTGAAATCGGACGCGAAAACCTTCTTACCGCTGAACAGGAAGTTATTCTTTCTAAGCAGATGGAAGACGGAAAAAATATCATTAAAGATGTTATCCGCAATGCTGGGATAATGATTCCTGAATTCTTTACAATTGCACAGAAAGCATTCACAAGAATTGATGTTCATGAGCAGGGAAAAGCCCGTAAAGAAATCAATGAAGAAATGGCTGAAAAACGCCGTTTGAAGAGTGCTTACGGTGAATATATCAAACCTGTTCTTGCAGAAATGAAACAATATATTCCGCTTAAGAAACAGCTTTTCGAAACTGAAGGAACAATTAAAATCCTTCAGAATGAAGAACTTTGCGAACTTCGTGCAATTATCCAGCCAAAACTGGCAGAAATCGATATTCAGACTGAAGAACTTGATAAACTTACACAGAAATTCCGTGATGCAACACGCAAAATTGACGAATATCATCTGAAACAGGAAAAGAAAATGAAAGATCTGCGCATCAAAAATGCTGCAGAACTTCGTGCTCTTGGACGCAAGATTTCAATTAAGTCTCAAGCAGCAAAACTTGAAGCTGAACTTAACATGAGTTCTGATGAAATCCGTAATGTTTATACAGAAATCCAGAAAATCGACCGAAAACTCCGCAAACTGGAATTTGACTTTGAAAATTCAGTAGATGATATTTTGGAAATGGCCCGTAAAATTGAAGAAGGCCGTGTAATGATGGAAAAAGCAAAGAACAAACTTATCGAAGCAAACCTTCGTCTGGTTGTTTCTATTGCAAAAAAATATACAAACCGCGGTCTTCAGTTCTTTGACCTGGTCCAGGAAGGAAATATCGGCCTTATTAAGGCAGTTGAAAAATTCGAATATCGTAAAGGTTTCAAATTTTCTACATACGCTACATGGTGGATTCGTCAGGCAATTACACGTTCAATTTCTGACCAGGCTCGTACAATCCGCGTTCCAGTCCATATGATTGAACAGATTAACAAAGTTGTACGTGAAAGCCGTCAGCTTATGCAGAAGCTTGGCCGCGAACCAACCGACGAAGAAATTGCACAGCAGCTTGGATGGCCACTTGCCCGTGTTAAGCAGGTTAAGAATGTTGCACGTGAACCTATTTCTCTGGATACACCAATCGGAGAAGAAGAAGACTCATTACTGGGAGACTTCATCGAAGACAAAGACGTTGAAAATCCAGCAAATGCAACAGCATACACAATGCTTCAGGAGCAGCTTAAAAAGGTTCTTTCAACACTTCCTCCACGTGAACAGGAAGTTCTTAAAATGCGTTTTGGTCTTGAAGACGGTTACAGCCTTACACTGGAAGAAGTTGGTCTTTACTTTGACGTAACTCGTGAACGTATCCGCCAGATTGAAGCAAAAGCTTTAAGACGTCTCCGTCACCCACGTCGTGCAAACGAACTTAAAGATTACATGTAATAACATCTACCTTCTCTGTCTCAATAGACAGAGAAGGTGTTTTTTAATATAATTTAGCGATTAAAATTTTATAAGGAAATATTAATGGTAACAGCAGATATTTTTGAAAAATTAAAGGACTTACAGGACATTCTGGTAAACAAAT
>JAKSTM010000017.1 GCA_024402565.1 Treponema sp.
GGCGCCAGAAGGAACAGTTCAGTGACGGTGTAGGCTACAGCTGGATTGATACTCTTAAAGAAATGACAAACCAGAAAGTAAGCGATGCAGAATTCGCACAGAGAGAAAAACGCTTCCCTGTAAACACACCAAAAACAAAGGAAGAATACTTCTATCGCGAAATTTACAGCCGTCTGTTCCCAAGTGACAGTGCTGCTCTTTGTGTTCCACACGAAGCAGGTGTTGCATGTTCTACAGCTAAAGCCCTTGAATGGGATGAAGCATGGAGCAAAATGGACGAACCATCTGGCCGTGCCATCGCCGGTGTACACGACAGTGCTTACTAAGGGTGTAAGCTTTTAGCACACCCTTAGCACGGATGAGTCAAGGCTTTAAGCGAGCTTTAGCGAGCGTGCCTTTACCATCCGTATTAGTACATACGCGAGTTTTTGTGGTTTTTGCGAATCAAAAATGCGAGCTTTTTGCGAGCGAACCAAAACTCGTTAGCACGCGAAGCGTGCGATGGGTTCACGACAGTGCTTACTAAGGGTGTAAGCTTTTAGCACACCCTTAGCACGGATGAGTCAAGGCTTTAAGCGAGCTTTAGCGAGCGTGCCTTTACCATCCGTATTAGTACCTACATACGTATAGTGAATCTGTCAAATTTCTAGAAAAAGTATGAGATTGTCATAAAAAAAAGACAGGATTATTAAATCCTGTCTTTTTTTTTACCTCTTTTTTATTTATTTTGATATTTATATGCTCCTTCGATTGCATGAATTAAGTCTACAATCAAAGAATTGTATGGAACTGGAACATTATACATTTTTGCCTGTTCCACGATTGCACCATTAATTGCATCAATTTCTGTTCTTCGACAGTTCATAACATCTTGGGACATGGAAGAATAGCCTTTTCCTGCGTCTTCACAGACATGGTGAACCATGTTTAAAACTTCCATGTATGAAAAATGAGTGCCGTCTGCTTCGGCAACATTTACTGCTTCACAAATCATTTTTTCTGCGAAATCCCATGCGTATTTATTGTCGATCATGGAACCGATTGGTGAACGAGTGATTGCGGTGAAAGTGTTGATTGAAAGATTTACAAAAAGTTTACTCCAGATAATGCGCTGAATATCGTCTGTGATTTCTGCTTTGAATCCACTTTCTGTTAACAGCTTTTCAATTGTATTCAAAGTTTTCTTTGCATCCAGATTACTTCCTATTGTGGTTTCTCCTGTACCAGAATGACGGATTTTTCCGCTTCCCATATTTACAGAATTATGTTTGCTTGTTCCTATTACGATATTCTTTTTATTTACGTATTTTGCTATTTTTCTATCGTTTCCGGCGCCGTTTTGAAGGGTCATTACTATTGTGTGTGGAGCAAATAAAGCTTTATTATCGTGAAGCGCATCTTCTGTAAAAGTAGATTTTACAAATACGATAACAAGGTCTGCGGAATCATGATATTCTCCCGATTTATATGCTTTTATGTTTGGGTATTTATATTCTTTTTCGTCTTCTTCAAGAATTGTAATTCCATTTGTATTTAATGCTTCAACCTGAGGTTCAAAACTATCCAGCATTACAACTTCATTGTTTTTACTTAAGTAGGCTCCATAAAGGCATCCCATTGCGCCAGCGCCGATAATAACGACTTTCATATATTACCTCCAGAAAGTTTCATAAAAAGTATAAAAAAAAACGCAGAATTCCAAAAAGAATCCTGCGCCTTTGTAAGATTTACAAAAACAGTATAGTCCTAAAAAATTAGAAACGCAATAATCAAAATTTAGAATGAGTAAAATAATATAAAATTTGTAAAACTATTGAAAAAAACTACTCATTTTGTTATAGTTACAGAAACAAGCAAAGACGCTTGGTTTAAGGCGACGAATTTTTTTTGTCTCTTTGAGCCAGGCGTTTTTTTTTACCGGCGGGGGCGTTGCGGGGGCGCAGCACACCCGCAGAGGGGGTAGCGAAAGCCCGTAGGGCTGGAGCGAGGGGGAGACTTCCCCCAGACAAAAAATTAAATTTGAACTTTTTAAGGCGACAAAGACGTCGTCATGGGATTTGCAGTATTGTGCAATTTTTTCCGTGATGATTTCTTTGCCGCCTTTTTTTATGGCCGGCCGCTTCTGCGGTCTAGCACAAGGGGGTAACATGAAAACTTTATACGATCCATCATTTGAACATGATGCATGTGGTATCGGTGCAGTCGTTAATATTGACGGTAAGCAGACACACAAGATTGTCGACAATGCTCTTTCAATTGTTGAAAAGCTTGAACATCGTGCCGGTAAAGATGCAACAGGTGAAACTGGAGATGGTGTTGGTATTTTGGTTCAGGTAGCACATGACTTTTTTAAAAAGGAATGTGCAAAAATCGGAATTAACCTTGGAGATGAACGTGACTACGGTGTAGGTATGTTCTTCTTCCCACAGGACAAGTTCATCCGCGCTCAGGCTATGCGCATGATTGAAACTTTGTGTGAAAAAGAAAGCCTTAAGTTCTTAGGATGGCGTGAAGTTCCTGTTCGCGAAACAGTTCTTGGTAAAACTGCCCGTGACTGTATGCCTGCTATCTGGCAGTGTTTTATTGAACGTCCTGGTGATGTAGAAAAAGGCCTTGCTTTTGACCGCAAACTTTACATGGTTCGCCGCCAGTTTGAACACTCAAGTTTTGACACATACGTTTGTTCTATGAGCAGCCGTACAATCGTTTACAAGGGAATGTTCCTTGTTCAGCAGCTCCGCACTTTCTACACAGACCTTCAGAGTCCTGAATACATTTCTTCACTTGCTCTGGTTCACTCACGCTTCTCTACAAATACTCAGCCTTCTTGGAAACGCGCACATCCAAACCGCTTTATTGCACACAACGGTGAAATCAATACAATCCGCGGAAATGCCGACCGCATGATGGCCCGCGAAGAAACAATCAAATCTCCTGTTTTCAAAGATGACGAAATTGCAGAAATCCTTCCTGCAGTTGATACAACCGGTTCAGACTCTGCAATGCTGGACAATACTCTGGAATTCCTTGTAATGAACGGAATGCCTCTTCCACTTGCAGTTATGATTTGTATTCCAGAACCTTGGAAACACGACGACAGCATGGATCCACGCAAAAAAGACTTCTACCACTACTGGGCAACAATGATGGAACCTTGGGACGGTCCTGCCGCTATCCTGTTCTCTGATGGTGACCTGGTTGGTGCCACTTTGGATCGTAACGGTCTCCGCCCGAGCCGCTACTACATCACAAAAGACAATACTCTTATTCTTTCTTCTGAAGTCGGTGTTCTTGATATTCCTGAAAGTGAAATTGTACAGAAGAGCCGCCTTATGCCTGGCCGCATCCTCCTTGTAGACACAAAACAGAAAAAACTGATTTCAGATTACGATGCAAAGAAAGAATACACAGATCTTTATCCATACGGTGAATGGCTTAGCCTGAACCTTAAGCACCTTGGGGATCTTAAAATTCCTAACAAAAAGATTCCGGTTTACACTCAGGAAGAACGCGACATTATGTACCGCGCTTTCGGATGGAACTACGAAGATGTAAATGAAATGATCCTGCCTCTGGCACAGAACGGTGTTGAACCAACTGGTGCTATGGGTGTTGATACTCCTCTTGCCGTAATGAGCGATAAACATCCGGCTTTGTTCAGTTACTTCAAACAGCTTTTCGCACAGGTTACGAATCCTCCTATCGATAGCCTGCGCGAAAAGATTGTAACTGACACAACAGTTTATGTTGGTTCAGACGGAAACCTTCTTCAGGCAGAAAGCAAGAACTGTACAGTCCTTGAAATCAATAACCCGATCCTTACCGGTGTAGACATGATGAAGATTAAGGCTCTGGATATGCCAGGTCTTAAATCTTCTGTTGTTTCACTTCTTTATTATAAGAATACTTCTCTAAAAGATGCTCTGGACAATGTGTTTGTTGCAATTGACCGCGAATACAGAAACGGTTCAAATATCATCGTTTTGAGTGACCGCGGTGTTGATGAAAACCACGTTGCAATTCCTTCACTTCTGGCTGTATCTGGTGTTGAACAGTACCTTATCCGCACAAAGAAACGTACTGCAATTTCAATTATTCTTGAATCTGCAGAAGTTCGTAACGTTCACCAGAGCGCAATGCTTCTTGGTTACGGTGCACGTGCTATCAACCCATACCTTGCTCACGAATGTATTGCAGAACTTATTGACCAGAAACTTCTGGACAAGGATTATCATACAGCTATTGACGATTACAACCAGGGAATTATCGGCGGTATCGTAAAAATCGCTGCAAAAATGGGTATTTCTACAATTCAGTCTTACCAGTCAGCACAGATCTTCGAAGCTGTTGGTATTGCTCAGGATGTTGTTGATGTTTACTTTACAAATACAGTAAGCCGTGTTGGTGGTATCGGTCTTAAGGAAATTGCCGAAGACGTAAACTTCCACCACAACAAAGCTTTCGATCCACTCGGACTTACAGTAAATACTCACCTTGATTCTGTTGGTGTTCACAAATTCCGCCGTGGTCCAACTTGTGAAGATCACCTTTACTCACCAGAAATCATCATCAGCCTTCAGGAAGCAACAAAGACTGGAAGCTATGAACGCTTCAAGGAATATACTTCACTTGTTGATGACAACGCTCACCCACATACACTGCGCGCCATGCTTAAACTGGATTTTGACAGCGCAAAGGAGATTTCAATTGATGAAGTTGAACCGGTTGATGAAATCGTACAAAGATTCAAGACAGGTGCTATGTCTTACGGTTCAATTTCTCAGGAAGCCCACGAATGTATGGCTTTGGCAATGAACCACCTGAAAGGAAAATCAAACAGTGGTGAAGGTGGAGAAAAACCTGAGCGCCTTGGAACAGACAAAAACTCTGCAATCAAACAGGTTGCTTCAGGACGCTTTGGTGTAACAGAAGAATACCTTCTTTCTGCAAAAGAAATTCAGATTAAGATGGCTCAGGGTGCAAAGCCAGGTGAAGGCGGACACCTTCCTGGAAAGAAAGTTTACCCATGGATTGCTACAACTCGTTATGCAACTCCAGGTGTATCACTTATTTCGCCACCACCACACCACGATATTTATTCTATTGAAGACCTTGCACAGCTTATTTACGACCTTAAGAATGCAAACCGTGCAGCCCGCATTTCTGTAAAACTTGTTTCAGAAGCAGGCGTTGGTACAATTGCAGCCGGTGTTGCAAAAGCCGGTGCTCAGGTTATCCTGATTTCAGGACACGACGGTGGAACAGGTGCTGCTCCACTTTCTTCAATTCATCACGCTGGTCTTCCATGGGAACTTGGTTTGGCCGAAACACACCAGACTTTGATCCAGAACGGTCTTCGTTCACGCGTTGTAATTGAAACAGACGGTAAGCTTATGAGCGGACGTGACGTTGCAATCGCATGTCTCCTTGGTGCCGAAGAATTCGGTTTTGCAACAGCTCCTCTTATCACAATGGGATGTGCTATGATGCGCGTATGTAACCTGGATACTTGTCCATTCGGTGTTGCAACTCAGAACAGTGAACTCCGCAAGCGCTTTACAGGAAAACCTGAATACGTTGAAAACTTTATGAAGTTCATTGCACAGGAACTCCGCGAAATCATGGCAAAACTTGGTTTCCACAGCGTTGAAGAAATGTGTGGTCACACAGAAATGCTTAAAGTAAAAGAAAAGGGTGCTTTTGAAAGAGCAAACCTTGTAGATATGAGCCGTATTTTGGGAAATGCACAATTCACAATGAATAATTCACAATTGGATAAGTGTCATTTTAATGCAGAAGATGTGTACGACTTTAAGCTTGCTTCAACAATCGATGAAAAAATCTTCCTTCCGGAATTTGAAAAGGTTTTGAAAAAGGTTTCTTCAAAGAAAGCTGGTTCTGGAGCAAAGGAAACTATTACTTCTTCCTTATTAACTATTAATTGCTGCGTAAGCAGCACTGACCGAACTGTTGGTACAATCCTGGGTTCAGAAATCCAGAAGAACTTTGGTAATTCACTTCCTGAAGACAGCTTTACAGTTAATGCTGTTGGTGGCGGCGGACAGAGCTTTGGAGCATTCATTCCTAAGGGACTTACAATGCGCCTTACTGGAGACGCCAACGACGGTCTTGGAAAAGGACTTTCGGGCGGTAAGATTGTTCTTAAATGTCCTGAAGATGCAGCTTACAAAGCCGAAGAAAATATCATTGCCGGAAACGTATGTTGTTTCGGTGCTACAAGCGGTCAGGCCTTCATCAACGGTATTGCCGGCGAACGTTTCTGTGTAAGAAACTCAGGTGCAACAGTTGTTGCTGAAGGATGTGGTGACCACGGTCTTGAATACATGACAGGCGGTATTGCTGTAATCCTTGGTCAGACTGGTAGAAACATTGCAGCCGGTATGTCAGGTGGTGTAGCCTACGTTCTGGATCAGAAACATGACCTTTACCAGAGACTGAACAGCCAGCTTGTAACTATGAGTGAACTTTCAGAAGAACATGATATTGAACTTGTAAAATCGCTTGTTGAAAAACATGTTAAGGAAACAGGAAGTGCTCGTGGTAAGGAAATCCTTGCCGACTGGAACAATAGTGTAAAAGCTTTCAAAAAGATTATTCCTAATGACTACGCAAAGGTGCTTAAGGAAATGGCAGCAGCCGAAGCAAAAGGCCTTAGTCATGATGAAGCTGTGTTAGAAGCTTTCAAAAAGGTGACAGCATAAAACAGAGTTTGTAGCCCCCTGAAAGGTGGGCTACAAATGAAACAAAATTATTAATTATTAACTATTAATTATTTACTATTAATTGAAAAAAAACCGGAGGTTTTTTTTATGGGACTTTCAAACGGATTTATTAAATATACAAGAATAGAAAATGACTGGATTGAACCAAAAGTTCGCCTCCAGAACTTTGAAGAAATGCATGTTCTTCTGAATGATGAAGAACGCCGTAAGCAGGCTTCACGCTGTATGAACTGTGGTGTACCAATGTGCCAGAGCGCAATCAAGCTTGGAGGCATGGTAACAGGATGTCCTTTGCACAACTTTATTCCTGAATGGAACGATGCACTTTATAAAGGTCAGTATGATATGGCCGCATGGAGACTTTTGAAGACATCAAGTTTCCCTGAATTTACAGGACGCGTTTGTCCGGCTCTTTGTGAAAAAGCCTGTAACTGTATCAGCATGGAAAAAGATTACAGTGACGGAAAAGATATCAAAGATCCAGTAACAATCCATGACAATGAACTTTACATTATCGAAAAAGCCTTTGCTTCAGGATATATGAAGCCACAGGTACCAAAAGTTCGTTCAGGTAAAAAAATCGCCGTTGTAGGTTCTGGTCCTGCAGGCCTTGCCGTAGCTGACCTTTTGAACCGTCGCGGTCACACAGTAACAGTTTTTGAACGCGAAGACAGAATCGGTGGTCTTCTTATGTACGGTATTCCTAACATGAAACTGGACAAAAAAATCATTGACCGCCGTGTAAACCTGATGAAAGCAGAAGGTGTAGAATTTGTTACACGTGCCGACATTGGAAACACAATGAAAGCCGAAGAGCTTCTTAACGGTTTTGATGCTGTTGCTCTTTGCTGCGGTGCAAAAAAAGCACGCCGTCTGAATGTGGCAGGGGAAGATGCAAAAGGAATTATTCCTGCAGTTGATTTCCTGAAAGCCGTAACAAAATCACTTTTGGATTCACATGCTGTAACGGACTGTAAAGATGATTCAGCAAAAATTTCTGATATTCACCTTTCAGAAGACTTTGATCCAAAAGGAAAGAACGTAATCGTAGTTGGAGGTGGTGACACAGGTAACGACTGTACAGGTACATGTGTTCGTCTTGGTGCTGCAAGTGTTACAGCCCTTGAAATGATGCCACAGCCACCAGTTGAACGTGCTGCAAATAACCCATGGCCACAGTGGCCAAAAGTTCTGAAAACAGACTACGGCCAGATGGAAGTGATTGCAACAGCTGGAAGCGATCCACGTGTTTATAAAACAACAATTAAGGAAATCTACCAGAAGGACGGTCATGTAACAGGTGTTAAAACTGTTCAGGTTGAATTCCGTATGGTAGACGGCCAGAGAAAGCTCTGCGAAATTGAAGGAACAGAAAAAGAACTTCCTGCAGACCTTATCCTTATCGCTGCTGGATTCCTTGGTGCCGAAGAATACACTGCAAAATCTTTTGGAGTAGAAATGACACCACGTGGAGTTGTTGCTGCTGACGAAGGACTTTATGTTACAAACGTAGACAAGGTATTCAGCTGTGGTGATATGCGTCGCGGACAGTCCCTGGTTGTGTGGGCAATTGCCGAAGGCCGTGAATGTGCCCGAGAAATTGATAAATATCTGATGGGATACAGTAATTTATAAATCCTCACTTATAACTAGAATTTTTTGAAAAAATATAATCTCCCTGTATAATAATAGATACAAGGGAGATTTTTTTTATGCAGTATAGAAAAGATAAATATGGAAACCCGATTTCTGTTTTGGGTTATGGATGTATGCGTTTCAGCCAGACTATTACAGGTCCTGATTTTAAGAAAGCAGAATCAGAAGTAATGTCGGCAATTAATCAGGGAATTAACTATTTTGATACTGCTTATATTTATCCTGGAAGTGAAGCAACTCTTGGAAAAATCCTTGAAAAAAATAATGTTCGTGACAAAGTAAATATTGCCACAAAACTTCCTCATTATCTTCTTAAAAAAGAAGGGGATTGCGAGAAACTTTTCAATGAAGAACTTTCCCGCCTTAGAACAGACCATGTGGATTATTATTTGATGCACATGCTTTCTGATGCTGTTACCTGGAATCGTCTTGTTGAACTTGGTGTAAAAGACTGGCTTGAACAGAAAAAGAAAGAAGGCGTTATCCGCCAGATTGGTTTTTCTTACCACGGAAATTCAGAATCTTTCATGAAACTCATAGACGCTTACGACTGGGATTTCTGTATGATTCAGTATAATTATATGGATGAAACTTCTCAGGCTGGCGTAACAGGCGTAAAATATGCCGCTTCAAAAGGCATTCCGATTATGATTATGGAACCGCTTCGTGGTGGAAAGCTTGCAACAAAGCTTCCAAAAGTGGCAGTTAAAATCTTTAAGAAATTCAATTCTGAACGTGAACCTGCAGAATGGTCTTTCCGCTGGCTCTGGAATCAACCGGAAATTACTTGTGTTCTTTCTGGAATGAACTCTCTTGAAATGGTAGCAGAAAACATCCGCTCGGCTTCTGAAGCAGAAGTGGGATACCTTAGTGAAGACGAAAAAACTGTTATTGCTGATGTTGTTAAAGAAATCCGAAGCAAGGAAAAAATTGGTTGTACAGGATGCCGTTACTGCATGCCTTGTCCTAAGGGGGTAGATATTCCTGGCATTTTTGCTGCTTACAACCGTCGTTACTCTGACAGCAAATTTGAAGGGCTTAAGGATTACGTTATGTGTACACTGCTTCGAAAAAACTCAACAGGAGCTTCGAATTGTATTAAATGTGGAAAATGTGAGCAGCATTGTCCACAAGGAATTCATATTCGTGAAGAACTGGAAAATGCAAGAAAGGCATTTGAGGGCCCAATCTACAAAATTGCAAAAAAAGTAGTTCCGCTTTTTATGAAACAATAGAAAATCATATACTCTACTTTTCAAAATCCTTGAAAAGTGATATAGTTAAATTCCGTAAACGACGAAGAGGTCGCAAACAAAGCCCCTTGAGAACTCAGGAGGTCTTGTCTGCGACCTCTTTTTTTTTGTTCAAATGGTCCCTGAATTTGCGGTCCTTGAGCTTATGGTCCCTGAGCTTGTCGAAGGGTCGAAGAGGCGAAAGGTCGAAGGGTCCATTTGTTTGGGGGTAAATAATGAAACAGACAAAGTACATTTTTGTAACTGGTGGTGTCGTAAGCGGACTTGGAAAAGGGATTACAGCCGCTTCTTTAGGACGTCTTTTAAAAAGCCGTGGACTTAAAGTTGCTTCACAGAAACTGGATCCATATATTAACGTTGACCCTGGAACAATGAGCCCTTATCAGCACGGCGAAGTATATGTTACAGAAGATGGTGCTGAAACAGACCTGGACCTTGGTCACTATGAACGTTTCATCGATGAAGACCTGAACAAATATTCAAATCTTACTTCCGGAAAAGTTTATTGGAATGTTTTGAACAAAGAGCGTCGTGGTGAATACCTTGGTGAAACAGTTCAGGTAATCCCTCATATTACAAACGAAATCAAAGAATTTATTTATAACGTTGGTAAACAGTCAGAAGCCGATGTAGTTATTACAGAAGTTGGTGGTACAACAGGTGATATTGAAAGTCAGCCTTTTATTGAAGCAATACGTCAGGTTGGGCTGGAAGTAGGCCACGAAAACGCAATTTATATTCATGTAACTTTGCTTCCTTTCTTAAGTGGTTCTGACGAACATAAAACAAAGCCAACCCAGCATTCGGTAAAAGAACTCCAGGGAATGGGTATCCATCCGGATATTATCGTGCTTCGTTGTGACGAAAAACTGGAACCAAATATATTTAAAAAGGTTGCTATGTTCTGTAACGTTTCTGAAGACTGCGTTATTGAAAACCTGACTTTACCAAGTCTTTATGAAGTTCCTGTTATGCTTAAGAAGCAGCATATGAGCGATACTGTTTGTCGTCTTTTGAAAATTGAAAGTCCTGAGGCTGATATTAATGAATGGACTCAGATGCTGGATAAAATTCACAACCTTACAAAAAAAGTTACAATCGGGCTTGTTGGAAAATATGTTCAGCTTCATGATGCATATCTTTCGGTTGCAGAAGCTCTTCGTCATGCAGGATATCAGCTTGGTGCAGATGTTCAGATAAAATGGATTGATTCTGAAACAATTTCTGAATATTCAGTAAAAGAAGTTCTTTCCGATGTAGATGGAGTAATAGTTCCTGGTGGTTTTGGAAGCCGTGGAATTGAAGGAATGGTTCTTACTGCAAATTACTGTCGTGTAAATAATGTTCCATATCTTGGAATTTGTCTTGGTATGCAGATTGCAGTTATCAGCTTTGCCCGCTATGTCGCAAACCTTACAAATGCAAATTCGGGAGAATTTGATCCAGAAAATCAATATAAGGTGATTGACTTCCTTCCAGATCAGAATGACAGCGTAAACAAAGGTGGAACTCTTCGTCTTGGTGCTTATCCATGTAAAGTAAAGGCCGGGACAAAAATGGCTGAATGTTATGAAAGCGAAATGATTTCTGAACGTCATCGTCACCGCTATGAATTTAATAACGATTATCGTGAGCTCCTTGAATCTTGTGGTCTTGTTATCAGTGGTACTAGTCCTGATGAATATATCGTAGAAACCGTAGAAATTGCCCAAAATGATTTCTATGTTGGTGTTCAGTTCCATCCTGAATTTAAGTCTCGTCCAAACCGCGCTCATCCATTGTTTGTTGGACTGGTAAAGGCGTCTTTGAAATAATAAGGTTCCCAATAGGAAAAAATTATGAATAAAATTAATATCGGCAAAGGCGGTTTAGACGCCCTTCATGAGGAATGCGGCGTCTTTGGACTTTATTCTTCAAAAAGACAGCCCCTGGCAGGTCAGGTTTATCTTGGACTTTTTGCACTTCAACATCGTGGACAGGAATCTTGTGGGATTGTTGTAAATGATGAAGGTCAGTTCAGAAGTTGTAAAGATCTGGGACTTGTTTCTGACGTTTTTACCTCCCAGAGTCTTTCAGAACTCGGACAGGGAAATATGGCCGTTGGTCATGTTCGTTATGGAACTACTGGGGCAAATATCCGCGCAAACGTTCAACCGATTGAAGTTCACCGCCTGAACGGAAACCTTGCAGTTGCTCATAATGGAAATCTTACTAATTCAGAACAGCTTAGAAAGCAGCTGGAGATGCAGGGTAGTATTTTCCATTCTACAAGTGATACAGAAGTAATTGCATATCTTCTTACAAAAGAGCGTCTGACTTGCTCTAATATCGAAAATGCTGTCAGTTCTACAATGGAAAAAATCGAAGGCGCTTATTCTCTGGTGATTATGACCGAAGAAAAAATGGTTGCTGTTCGTGATCCGAATGGATATCGTCCTCTGTGTTATGGAGTTATTTCTTCAGAAGAGGGTGATATTTATGTAATTGCATCAGAAACTTGTGCCCTTGATGTAGTTGGCGCTGAATTTATCAGAGATATAGAACCTGGTGAAATAGTTTCTTTTTCAAAAGACGGAATTAAATCTATTAAAACTCACTGTGGCCGTGAAAAAAAATCACTTTGTGTGTTTGAATACATTTATTTTGCAAGACCGGATTCTGTAATTGATGGAGTCAGTGTTCACGAAAGTCGTGTAAAGGCAGGAAAAATTCTTGCAAAGGAACATCCTGTTGAAGCTGATGTGGTAATTGGTGTACCGGATTCAGGTTTGGATGCTGCATTGGGATATTCTCAGGAAAGTGGTATTCCTTACGGAATGGGTTTTGTAAAAAACAAGTACATTGGTCGAACTTTTATTAATCCAGGTCAGACTGAAAGACAGAACAAGGTTAAGATTAAGCTGAATCCTGTAAGCTCAACAGTAAAAGGGAAACGTGTCGTATTAATTGATGATTCTATTGTACGCGGAACAACAAGTGGCCATATTGTTCAACTTGTTCGCGAAGCGGGCGCAACTGAAGTTCATGTGAGAATTTCTTCGCCACCATTCATTGCTCCGTGTTATTATGGAACCGACGTTCCTGATTGCCAGCATCTTATTGCATGTAATCACAGTCTGGATGAAATTGCAAAGATTATCGGTGCTGACAGCCTTGGTTATTTGAGCATGGACGGAGCTTTGTCACTTGGAAAAGATGACGGTCTCTGCTGTAAATGTTTTAGAAAATAAACCTTTTATTCCCGGTTTTCTTTTTTGAATTTTAATGCAAATACAAAAATCACAAGGATTACCGGGAAAATACATTCTGCCAGCATACCTTTATGCATATTATTTCCGTACATTTCTGTAATATTTCCAACAAGAGCAGGTCCAATAGAACCTCCTAAATCGCCAGCCATGGCCAGAAGGGCGAACATTGCTGTTCCTCCCGTTGGTAGTATTTTGGAAGAAATACTGATTGAACCAGGCCACATTATTCCTACGGAAAAGCCGCACATAATACATCCAATCAGTCCGATAACAGGACTTTCGAAAACACTTGCCATAATATAACAGAATAAACAGAGTATTCCGGAACCAATCATAAAATTCTTTAGGTTCAGACGGTCACCGAATTTTCCAAAAATTACACGGGAAATACCCATGGTAGTAGCAAATAAACATGGACCTGCCAGATCGCATACTGTTTTTGAAAGTCCTAAAGCACTTTCGGCATATGCAGAAGCCCATTGTGCCATAGACAATTCTGAAGCGCCGGCACAAATCATAAGAATTACACAGACCCAGAAAATGGGAACACCAAAAAGCTGTAAGTAACTCATTCCTTTGCCTTCTTCAGTAAGTCGTTCAATAGGACAGGTCATAAAATTGAAAATATTCAGAATCGGGATAATTGCCCAGATACAAGCCAGAATTTTCCAGTTTTCTATGCCGAAAAAGATGAAAAAAAGAGATGAAAGGACTATAACGCCAACTGAACCCCAGCAATAGAATGAGTGAAGCATACTCATTACTGCTTCTTTGTGCTCAAATGGACAAGCTTCAACAATAGGACTAACAAGAACTTCAATAAGTCCGCTTCCAATTGCATAAATAATTACTGCAATTAATATTCCGATGTAAGGATTTGAAAATAAATCTGGAAGAAAAGCCAGAGAAATAAGTCCTAATGCGGCACAAACTTCTGAAGCGACAACACATACTCTGTATCCGATTTTATCAACTACCAGACCACAGATAATGTCTACAATCAGTTGTGTGAAAAAGAAGACTGTAGGAATCAGAGCAATCCTGCCAAGAGATATTTCATAAGTTTTGTTAAAGGTGATGAATAGAAGAGGTGCAAAATTGGCACAAATAGCTTGAGTAATAAAGCCGAGGTAACAAGCTATAAGTGTACGATTGTAGTTTTTTTCCATAGAAATAACCTCTTATAACAGTGTATGTATTAGTATGTTATAATATCATAAAAGAGGGAAAAAAATGAAAAAAAGTGTTTGTTTTATGGCTCTGCTTTTTGTTGTAGCGTCTCTTTTTGCAGCAGATTTCAGGGTTGCGGATGGTTTCCAAAGAAGAAATGAATCTGAATTGGTTATTTCAAATTTGTGTCCAAAAGAAATAGTTTTAGTCTCATTTGAAAAACAACAAACTAACCGGAAATTTTGGGAAACACAAGGGGAAGTTTCTGGCTTTCAGAATCCTGAAACTTTTACAGTGAAACTAAAAAAAGGGGATAAAAAGTCATTCTATGTTAAAAAAGGAATAAGTTTCCGTTTAACACTTTTAGATTCTAAAGGAGACAGTCATATTACCGATGTTTCTCCAGATAGTCAGAATATTTTTCGTATAGAAGACAATGAATTTGAATTAACGATTCTTTCAAAAGTGAATAATCCCCTAAGAATTCTGATATTAAAGTTAACCCTTATACCTCTGGGGACTGCTATTATTATCGAATTAATTCTTTTTGTTCTCTGGAAATTCAAAAATTCAGTTTATATTCAGTTTAAAAAGCGAATGAAATTGTTTTTCAGGTCTCCTAAAAATTGGGGAATAGTTTTTATGGCGGCTTCTCTGCTGTTTTTTTTCCAGAAATGTAATGTTCAGATTGAAGGAGCCCGCTGGTGGTTTCAGAAAAGATCCCTTGATCTACATTTGAATCTGTATTCAGCCCTTTTTGCTTTTGTTTTTGGACTAATTCTTTATGTTAAAGGATTGATTTCAATAGATTTCCTGAATTCCGAAAACGAGGAACCGGGCAAAATTTTGCTATTTATTGTGCAATTTTTACTGAATTTCGCAGTTTTAACCGCATTTTTTACAATTGTCCTGAATCCTGTTTCTGGACATGAAAATCTTTTCGTTAAGTTGATGGACTTAATGGGAAATCTTACCTGGGTTTGTGGACTGGTATGTGGGGTAATTCTTTTTGGTGGTAAGAGTACAGCCTATATTTCCAGTTTTTTATTAATGATAATTCTTATTGTAAAAGCTCATAGCAGATTAAGTCTGGCTAGTGAAGCAATGGTGTATTCCGGCTGGTGTTTTATCGCTTTTGCAATACTTGGAATTATTCTTCAGGGTACAGTGAATTTAAGGAATCTTGTAGAAGATTTTCACCATAACTCTGTTTTTGGAATTGTATATACTAAAAAAGTATTTGAAGCTGTAGAGGAATGTAAAAATACTCCTAGAAAAACTGTTAAAAAGTCTAAAAAATCATACAAAAGAAAACTAAAACAAAAGGTTTTGCAGAAAGACTGAACATAAATACTGATGAAATTAAAAATTTTCACTTAATATTCTGTCTAAAATTAGGCCTGCCTTTTCTGGTTCTTCATAAATAGGACTATGGGCAGAGTTTTCAAAAGTGAAAAATTCCTTTTTGGGGGCATTTATGGTTTCGAAGTATTTTTTCTGGAGTTCATAACTACAGGTATAATCGTATTTTCCTGCAAAGAAATAAATCGGAATTTTAATGGATTGGATAGACTCAAAAGAATTAAAGCTGATGGCGTCTTTTGTTACAGGAAAGGAATGGGAAAGTGCTTTTCCTTTCCAGATTTTAATTCTTTCAGAAGGTTTGTATGCCTTGCATCTGAGACTAGGAAAGAAAATCCCTGTAATTACAGATTTCATGTTTCTTGTTGTTCCTATTCCCAGCTGGTGCATGGAATTGTCTCTAAGAGGTGATGAAAAGTATTTTTCATAATCTTCGGTCGAATTTTTAATATCAAAACGGTCGAAATTAGCAACGGCTTTTGTATTTCCTTGATTTTTAAACTCATTTTTCATGTATTCAAAAGCAATTATTTCAGATTCTTTCTGGTTACATATCTGGGACATAGCCAGATATGCAGAATAATTTTCCGGATACTGTGAAACTGTGTTTAAGGCAATGTATGTTCCAAATGAATGCCCCATAATATAGATTTTTTTCTGTTTATACTGATCTTTTATGTAATCTGTAACAGCTAAAACGTCGGAGATGTAGTGATCTGTTGTCATTTTTGAAGCCTGAATGTCAGAAAAATAGGAAAGACCTGTTCCCCGATATTCCATATAGCAGACTATAAATCTGTCTGCCAGGCAATTTGGATATAAATCCTCTAAAAGAAATTGGGGAATTCCAGGACCGCCTCCGCAAACCAGAAGTACAGGTTTGTTTTTATCTTTTGCCTTTATTAAGAGACCGATTTTCCCATCATCAAAATTCAGATACTTTCGTTCCGTTTGAGAAACTTTTCCGCCTCCAGGAGGAAGAATGATTAAAACCAGTGCTGAAAGGAAAAAAAGTATAGATAATAGAATAATGATGCCCATTTTTTTCATTATTCTATTATATTATGACTTTCTTAAAATTTGAATTGTGAAAAATCCGTAAGTTGAATATCTTTCTCCAGAAGTTTTGCCTTAATAGCAGGGGCTGTAAGTATTTTCAGTTCATTTTTTGAACTTCCCGGGTGACAGCTAGAGGTTCAAGAAAATTTATTGAAAAATATCGCTCGTTATTTGTTGAGGTGATGTAAAAATTGGTATATATTATGTATAGGATTATCGAATTTTATGGAAGATTTACTTATAGGTACAAGTGGTTATGATTATCCGGAATGGAAAGGAATTTTTTACCCTGAAAATCTAAAAAGAGATGAATTTCTGGATTTTTATGTTACCCGATTTAATGGACTTGAAATCAATAATACATTTTATAATATGCCTTCAGAAATTCGAATGCGAAATTTTTTTGTCAGAACTGAAGGGAAGCTGCATATTTGTGTAAAAGCGAATAAGTCTTTGACACATGAAATTGGAAAGGACTGGAATGCCAGAGCAGAAGAAATGAAGCTTGGTGTTAATCCGCTTCATTTTAAAGGAGTTCTTTCGGATATTTTATTTCAATTTCCTCAGAGTTTTCGTTATACGTCGGAAAATCGGATTTATTTGGCAAATCTGGTAAAAAACTTTTCAGGTTATCCTTTAGTTGTGGAATTTCGTCATAAAGAATGGATTCGGGAATCTGTTTTTGAAGGGCTGTTACAAAGAGGGGTTAGTATTGTTTTTTGTGATATGCCTCAGTTAAAAGCGCTTCCTGACGGAACAACTTGCGGAACTCCATTTATTGGGAAAGATGCTTATATAAGGATGCATGGAAGAAATAAAGGTGCCTGGTATGATTCCGGGAATACACCAAATGGAAGTGGTCGTTATGATTATGAATATTCTGAAAGGGAACTGAAATCCTTTGTTCCTGTGGTTCAGTCGGCATTAAGTGAAGGGCGTAGAATTCAGATGTATTTTAATAATCATCCTCGTGGAAGCGGTGCTAAAAATGCTGTTCAGTTTCGCGAAATTCTCAAAAAGATTTATGAAATAACGTAGAACTAGAAATATTAAAAAAAAAGCCTTTGTTAAATTGAAGTGGTAGCAGAAGTGGTGTATAATGATTAGAGATATTGGAGAAATACTGCGGAGAAAATACTATGGAATCAATCATACAACGTCTTCTGGATTCAGAACGAATTCCTATTAATATCAGACAAGTTTGTATTGCTGCATTAACCGTAGCATTAAGTGAAATATGTACAATTCCCCTAACATTTGTTGTAAGTGATGGGATAGTAAATAAACTCTTAGGTTCTTTGCTTTGTTTTATTACGGCATTTATTCTTATCGGTGGAGTTATTGTAACAATCAGAAGAAAAAGTCCGGCTATTATTCGAACCATAATCTGTATACTTGCATATTTACTTATTCCAGGAATTTTTGTTACTTCTGGCGGGCTTTACTGTGGAATGTTAACCTGGTTCGTTTTTACAGGGGTTTGTCTCTATAATGTCTCAAGCAGAATATTTTCAAAAATTTTTCTTTGTTTATATTTTATTGAAGATAGTGTTTTAATTTTCCTTGATGCATTGAATCCGAATCTTTTTATGCATCTTTCTCCTTTGTATTGGGCAATAGATGCTGTTTGTGGCCTTATTCTGGTAACAATTCTTGTTTGTTTTTATATGTTTCTTATGAATCGGGATTATGAGAAGAAGTGTATTGCTCTGGAAAAATCTAATAAAGAACTTCAGAAAGCTCTCATGGAAGCTCGTGAGGCCGAACAAAAGGCAGAACGAGATTCTCTTACAGGGTTGTTTAATAGAAATTACCTGGAATCATTTATGGAAAAGATTTCTTCCGAAAATATTCAATATTCTGGTGTAATTTTACTTGATATAGATAATTTGAAAAAAATTAATGATTCTTGTGGTCATATAAAAGGTGATGAATGTATTCAGGCTGTAGGAAATTCTATCCGTAGTTTTGTAAATGTAAATGAAGGTTTTTGTGCCCGAAATGAAGGAGATGAGTTTTTGATTTTCTATAAAGAAACAAAACGAAGAAGTCTTGGTGATAATGCAGAAAACCTTTGCCGTCTGATAAAAAAATCATCTTATGGAAAAATATTAAACGCAGAATATCCGGTGACTGTAAGTATTGGTTTTGCTTATGCAGAAGAAGATCAATCTTTCGAAGAACTTCTTGCAACTGCACAGGAAAATCTTTCTATGGCAAAAAATACTGGAAGAAACAAGGTGTACCCAAAAGTATAAACATAACAGAAACCCATTCTTATTTATGAGGTGATTTAAATGGAATTAGTTGCCACTAGTCTGGTTTTTTCAATAATCATAACTTTTCTGTATATTATGATACTTATTGCCCCAAGAAGAGATAACCATCTGGTTCTTTTGGGCTGGGGTGTATTTTTTATGATGATTGGCATGTTTCAGTACACTATCATGCAATGGACCATCCTAAAATCAACTAAAGATATTTCAACCTTTCTTTCCATTTGTAACGCAACCCAGATTATTTTTGCTATGGTGGGAAACAGTATTTTTCTCCATTATATGCGTTCTTATGTGACCAGACGAACAAAGCTTCTTTCATCTGTTTTTATTGCTATTAATGTTTTGATATTAATTGTCATTATTTCTTCAGTAATAAACTATTTTTCTCCTATTTACTCCTATGTTGAAAATAGTGTGGTACATTTTACAGATAAATTTCAGATCTACCTTGGTTCTGTATATCTTTTTTATGTACTGATTTTTATTTATGTTATGCTGGGACGAAAGTATACAGTAAAAACTCATCGATTTTGCTTCGTAATGTATTTTGTTTTGGGACTGTTTGATTCTTTTATTGCAGCAACACCAGTTTCCTTTTTGTACGGAATGGGACAGCTTCTGATTGTAATGATTATTTATCGCATGATTTATATTCAGGACAATATGGAAGAACTTGAAAATACAACTGCCGAATTTATGCGAATGTTCGAAAATCTTTCTGGTTGTGCAGCCTGGTATTCTTATTACAATGAAGATGGTTCTGTCCGTGAGTTGAATTGGGGAAAAACTCTGCGGAAAATGCTTGGTTATGAAAATGAAGAAGATTTTCCTAATACTCTTGAGTCCTGGTTAAAAAGTCTTCATAAACAGGATTATGAAGAGGTTATGGAAGGACTTAATAAAGCAATGTATGAAACGGGAGTTGTGGACCAGAGTTACAGAATGGTTTGTAAAGATGGCTCAGTTGAATGGTTTCACGCCCTTGGAAATATTGAATTTTTTGAAAATGGAAATCCTCGGCTTTTCTATGGTTCTTTTATTAACATTACAAAGATGATGGAGACTGAAGAAGAACTTCAGAAAGCGTTGGTTGCAGCACAGCAGGCAAATATTGCTAAAACCGTTTTCCTGAATAATATGTCTCATGATATTCGTACCCCAATGAATGCAATAATTGGGTATACCTCGCTTGCACAATGTGATATAGACAACCGTGAACTGGTTGCGGATTTTCTTCAGAAAATCCAGATTTCGTCGGATCATTTATTGTCTTTGATTAATGATGTTCTGGATATGAGCAGAATTGAATCAGGAAAGATAAAAATTGAAGAAACGGAAGTCTATATGTCAGAATTATTACGAAATATTAATAATATCATTATGTCTGATGTAAGACGTAAAAACATAGACTTTACTATAGATTCAACAGAAGTTCAGACTCAGTATGTTTGGTGTGATAAGTTAAGGTTAAATCAGATTATTTTAAATTGTCTTTCGAATGCGGTGAAGTATACTCCAGATTATGGAAAAATTACTATGACGGTTATTCAGAAAGAACTTCAAATTAATGGAAAAACTGATTTTGAAATACGAATTAAAGATAACGGAATTGGAATGAGTAAAGAATTTGTTGAACAGATTTTTGAACCATTCTCCCGAGAACAAACTTCTACCGTAAGTGGAATTCAAGGAACTGGACTTGGAATGTCCATTACAAAAAATATTGTAGACATGATGGACGGAACTATAAAAGTCTTTAGTGAAAAAGAAGTCGGGACAGAAGTTATTATCAATCTTGCATTAAAGATTTCTGATAAAAAACTTTCCGAAAACCCAGAAGAAAGAAAAGATCGTTCTTTAGCTGGTTATAAAGTTTTGTTGGTTGAAGACAATGAATTGAATCGGGAAATTACTGAAAATATGCTTACTGAATATGGCGCACAGGTGGAAATGGCCGAAAGTGGAGAGGCTGCGATAGAAATAATGAAGCAGGCGTCAAAAGATCAGTTTGATATAATCTTAATGGATATTCAAATGCCTGGTATGGATGGTTATGCGGCTTCAAAACAGATTCGGGCTTTGGAAGATCCTGACAAATCGTCTATTCCAATTATCGCACTTACAGCTAATGCTTTTGTAGAAGACCAGCAGCTTTCAGTAGATTCCGGTATGAATGGTCATATTTCAAAACCAATTGATATCGATATTTTTCTGAATACTATTAAGGAACAATTGTTGAAAAAAAATTACTAAATTATTTTGTAATATTTATATTGAAGTTTATTGGTGGGGAATTCGTTTTATACTAACACGGCCTTTGAAATCTGTGCCGGAAATGGTAGTTTCATAGTTTCCGCTTTTAAGAACAGGTATTGAAATTTTTTCTTCTGAATTAAATTTCTTTAGCATATCTTTTTGGTCAAATAAAGTTTTTCCTGTGTCATCATTGTAAATACAAATGTTGCAGATACCAGAAATTCCATAAAACTCAATTTCGAAATAATCACCCTCTTCGCATTTTTCCATAATAAAAACTCCGTTTTCTTTTGTTGGAAATTTATAACATTATAAAACGAAAAAAATTTGTCTTCAAGAGAATTTAAAAATCAGAAAAGATCCAGAGTGTTATCCAGGTATAAATCTTCTCGTAGGTTTATATGGTATTCAGGTTTTGTCATATAATAGAGAATGAATTCAAGTAGGAGGGCGCTACCAAGACTTCGTCCTTCAATTTTAAAATTCGAAAAGCCCTGTGGTAAATAAATGTCCTGAATGTCCGCCAGGCTGATAAATGCAGGATTTTTCATAGCTTTGGAAAATTTATAACCATCTTTGTGATCTGGAGCATTACACTGATGGTTTGTAGTTTCTAACCCAAGTGCCAGTTTACTGACATTTTCATAACATTTATTTCTTTGAGTACAATTTGTCCAGCAGCATTCGTTAATCAGAAATTCAATTTTATTTTTAGATTCTGAAGAAAGAGAGAATAAGTTTTTAAAATCTTTATTGAGACGAAAGTCTGGAACAACAAAAGAAAAATCCGTTCTGTTTAGTTCTTTAATTAAATCTTCCAAGTCTGTAAGGACTTTTGTGGTAGAAGAGACAAAATAAAAATCCGGAAAATTTGATTTTATGTAATTCAAAAGTAAGTCAGAATGAATTATTATTCCGTTGCTTTTAGAATTGAAAA
The DNA here is from genome assembly GCA_024402565.1 of Treponema sp. Classification (GTDB taxonomy): domain Bacteria; phylum Spirochaetota; class Spirochaetia; order Treponematales; family Treponemataceae; genus Treponema_D. Next base: position 21,967 of record JAKSTM010000017.1, read on the forward strand.
GCTCACATAGGGAATTACATTTTTTATCATTAAGATGTTCTTTTTTTAGGAGTGAATTACTGAATGTAAGTCTTGCAGAAATATTATATTTTTTACATAAATTCAGAACTTCTTTTTCGATATTATTTTTTCCAAAACCATTTCTTCCGCCCCCCCAAAGACAATCAGCGGGTGCTCCATATATACTTCCAATTTCGCACCAGTCATAGAACCAGTGTCTATTATTCTGGAAAAGAGGAATGAAAAGTTTGTAAAAATCAAAGAATTCAAAAAGTCCGGGTAAGTGAAAATGTGCTTTAAGAGGAGTATTTTGGGGAATAGTGATTTTTTCGAGTTTCATTGGAAATTGGAAGTAAAAATAAAGCCGAACTTCATGAGAAGTTCGGCTTTATTATGTAAGCTAATTTTTTATTCAGCGGCTGGTGTTTCTACCAGGTCTTTAAGGTCTTTGTTTGTCATTGCACAAACACAAGAGTCAGAGTAGATGTTTACAGCTGTTTCAATCATGTCGATTACAGCGTAGATTGGGAGGATAACACCCATAACGCCGATTGGCATTCCTTTACCTGCCATGAGAGACAGTGTCAGGAAGAAACATCCCATTGGAACACCAGCGTTTCCAACAGCAGAAATAACTGAAATCAGAATCCATGAAATAACTGTGATAATGTTCAGGTCTGCACCTCCGTTTTTCATAACGAAAAGGGAAGTAACCAGAATGAATGCTGCACATCCGTTCATGTTGATTGTTGTACACATTGGAAGGATGAAGCGAGAGAATTTTTTGTCACATTTTACGCGGTTTTCAACACAGTCCATTGTAACTGGAAGAGTTGCAGCAGAAGACTTTGTGAAAAGTGCTGTAAGGATTGCAGGAATCATGTTTTTGAAATGTTTTACAGGATTGATTCCGCGAACCAGAAGGAAGATTGAAAGCACGATGAAGAACTGAATCAGGTTTCCTGAAAGAACTACGGCTGTGTATTTTCCGATTGATTCCATTGCAATGTTTGCGCTCATTTCTTTAATCAGCTGAGCTGTGAAAGCGATGATACCGATTGGGAGAATTGCGATGATCCATCCGATGATTTTGAAAACCAGTTCCTGGAAACCAAGAACAACGTTGAGGATTGTTGTTTTCTTTTCTGATTCTTCCATTTTTGAAATACCGATACCAAAAGCGAAAGAAACGATAAGGATTGAAAGAACGTTACCTGAAACAAAAGGATAAAGAATGTTGTCAGGAATTGCGCTTGTGAAGTAGCTGAGGAATGAAGCAGAACTCATGCTTTCAAGTTTATCAGCGGCAACGCCTTCGTAAACTGAAGCAGAAAGAACTTCAGGTTTAATGATGAAGAACAGGATTGCAGCGATTGTAGATGCGGCAACAGTTGTCAGAAGAGTGTACATAATTGTTCTTCTGAAGATTTTTCCTGTTTCTTTGTTTCCACCAAGAGTAGCAAGTGTAGAAAGGACTGAAACAGCAATAGCAGGAACAGCACAGAATTTGAAAAGTCTTGTGAAGACTGTAGCGATAAAATCACATACGCTGTCGATTGCGCCTACGTGAAGGGAACCAAGAATTGCACCAATTACAAGAGCGCCCACCCATAAAATTAATTGTTTTACTGGTTTTTTCATTTAGAACTCCATTTTTAATGATAATTCATTATAAATAATAATTTTAGACGATACAATGATATTTTTTTCCATTCCTGTACGTTTTGGATTTCTTAAGTATATTACTTTTATGAGTAGAAGAAATAATAGAAACAGAAGGGGTAGTAACATGTCAGAAAATTTCATTTGTTCTGTTAAGAAACTTGCTCCAAAAGAGAGTCTTAAAGTTGCTTATTGGTTGTATCGTCTTTCAGAAGGTATTGATAGTTTCGTTTCTAGAGAAGAATTTCAGGGCTTGTATAACGCTCTCGTTCATTCTTTGAATCTGGAAAAACATTCTGAAAAGGTTGTAATGGCATATATTAGCCAGGCAAAGAAAAACAAACATCTTTCTGTTTATAAAGAGCCTCCAAAGCATGTACATCCTTTCGATATGCATTCTGAGATTTCTATGCGTTTCCGTGAAGATGTAGATATATATGACAGATGTGGACATTGGAGTACATCGAACGAAGCAGATATTAATCTGGTCCGTGCTGTTTTTGCATCTAATGAAAATTGCTTTGCAGATATTGTAGCAGGTACTTTCTTCTGTAAACCAAACGAAAACAGAAAAACTTTTACTATTCCTGAAGATGGATACGAGATTCCAGAATCAGTTTTTGAAGCTGCTTCTGATGTGTCTCCTGTACAGATGTTTATCGATGCTTTCCGCCTTAATTCTGAAGAAGGGCTTCTTTTAACCTTCATTTATCAGTCACACGTGATTAAGGAATTGTATCAGGTATGTAATATTCTGATAAACGAAGGGGAAGATAGCAATTCTTCACTTTATTCTAAGTGTACTGGTCTTTCTGAAAAAGAAGTAAGGATGATTTACCGTTCAGATAAAAAGCTGGTTGCTTACGGCATTTTGAATAATCACGGGGACATAGATTCAGATGCAATTGATTGTTTGAACTGTGGCGATTTGAATACTCTTTTCTGTGATGTTTTAAAGGAAGATAAAAAGAATTCCTATAGTCTGGATTCTTTCTCTGTAAAAGAAGAAGAAAGTGAACTTGCTATCCGTCTTTTGAAGAACTCCGGTTCTACGAATTTACTTTTGTATGGAGCTCCCGGAAGCGGAAAAACAGAATTTGCCAGAAGTCTGGTAAAGCAAACAGGTTTGACTCCATATGTTTATAAAAATGAACTGGAACTTGGGGAAGGGGAAAACAGTGAAAATAAGGCTCTTAGTCGTTTAAACTGTCTTTTGTCTTTGTATAAAAAAGATTCAGTAATCATTGTTGATGAAGCTGAAAGTGTTTTGGCAACAGGTGGAATCAGTTTCCTGGATATGCTTATGGGTGGCGCTGGAACAAGTACAAAAAAAGGTACTGTAAATACAATGCTTGAAAACAGCGAAAACAAGGTTATCTGGATTCTGAATTATACAAATCCATTGGATGAATCGACTCTCCGCCGTTTTACATATTCTATTCGTTTCAATGAAATGACTAAGACTATGCTGAAAAATATTGCCAGTTCGAAACTCGGAAAGATTAAAATGAGTGAAGTCTTGAGAGAAAAACTGGTAGACCTTTGTGGAAAGTATCATGTTACTGGTGCTTCGGTTGACAATATCGTTAAGACTGTAAGTGGAATGAATCTTAAGAAAACTCCGGAATGCAGAGTAGTCAGCGATGTTGAGAAAGTTCTGGAAGCTAACTCGGCCCTGATCTTCGGAAAATCAAAGATGCGTGAAACTGTTAGTTCTTCTTACAATCTTTCGGTTTTGAATTCTTCAATCCCGGCAGAAAAAATTGTCAGAATGGTTGAAAATGCGCAGGCTTATGCTGAAAAGCATGAATCAGACAGAAAGAATAATGGAGTTCGAATTTGTCTATATGGAGCCAGTGGGACAGGAAAAACTGAACTGGCCAGATATCTCGCAGAAAGGCTTGGAAAGAAAATCATTCTGAAAAGAGCCAGCGATATTATGGGAAAATATGTTGGTGAAAACGAAAAGAATATCCGAGCCGCCTTCGATGAAGCAGAAGCAAGCGGAAGTATTCTTCTTTTTGATGAAGCAGATTCTTTCTTTGCTGATAGAAATGGTGCCAATACAAGTTGGGAACGTACATTGGTAAATGAATTCCTTACACAAATGGAGGAATACAATGGAATCCTTATTTGCACTACTAACTTGCGAAAAATTATGGACCCTGCAATGCAGCGTCGTTTCCACATTATGGCAGAGTTTAAACCTCTTACTGCCAGTGGTATTAAAACATTGCTGAAATCATATTTTGGAGACTGGACATTCTCTGAATGGGATGTGGCACAGCTTTGCAAGTGTGACTCTGTAACTCCAGGGGATTTTGGAACTGTTTCTTCAAAAATCCGTTTCATGGAAGAAGAGGAAATCGATGCTTCACTTATTATCGATGAACTTTGCAAAATCCAGGATGAAAAAGAAAGTTGTTGCCGCCACATTGGTTTTGCCAGCTAGTAGGCTTTTTAGGAGTAGCTTATGGGTAAGAAGAATATTGATATTCTTGAAGATGAAAACATTGTTTTGATTATGGGCTTTGGGTTTATTTCTTATTTGAACGGGAATGGATATTCCCATATGATAAGAGATTTGAGAGAAAATGTTTTAGAAGAAAAGAAGATGTTTTTACCTGTAGTCTACTCTTTTATCGATTCCAAGGACGAATTGGAGGAATACGAAGTATTAATCCAATTTGGAAATGGAAAGGTTATTCGCGAAGATATGGCAACTTATCAGTTTCCCGACGAACTTCATGAAACAGATTCTAATGACAACGATTTCGAGTCTGATATTAATGACGAGATTCAAACCGATAAAGACAGTTTATTTGATTTTGATGATTTTCTTGATACAGGTATCTCGGGAGAAATTGATGAGAGGGCAAATAAGTTCATTTATGAACAGTTGAAAGCTAATGCAGATATCTTCAAAGATTATGATTATGAGGAGGCCATAATAAAGCTTGAAAAAGAAGGTACAGAAAGAGCATATAATCTTATTTGTATGTATTACACATTAATTGACCGTAATAATGATAAAATGCGCTTTCATTATAAGAAAAAACTGGCCATGATGGGAAATGTACGAGCGATGGATGATTATCAGTTTTATCTTGATTCTGGAACTGGTTGTACAGCAAATCGAACCTTAGCTGATAAGGAATATTATCGTTCTAGGAATTTGCTCCATACAACTTTCAAATATTAAAAAAAGTTTTTAAATTCTAACCACTTATCTTTCTAAAAGTACCACTTGTCAGAAATCTGTATCTGGGAAATTAGTTCTGGTGTATCTTCAAAACATAAAGAAACAGCGAACAACTGTTAAGGAGATACACATGAAAAAAACAATTAAATTAATTTTTGCTGGATTAGTATTTGCAGGCCTGGTTTCAGGTACTGCATTTGCTAAAGAAGGTTTTTCAATTTCAGGCTTCTGGAAAGACGACTACATCCGTTCGGGTGGTTCTCTTGAACTCGGATTCCCAAACATTTATGAAGCAAACGATTTCTTTGTACGCGATGCCCTGGATCTGGGTGGTGGTGGAATTATGAATGGGCAGGTATCAGGCGGTGTCAGCATGCTCACAAATAAGTTATTTTTTGGTGGAAAACAGGTTGTTAATGGAATTTACATGAAATCTTACGGTTTTACTTATGTAGGTGCTGATTTATACTTCCTTTCAGGAAAAAATTCCGGAAAAGTAGATACAGGTTTTGATTTTGGCGGTGGCGGCGGTTTCGAAATCGGATTTGAAAACTCAAAAGCTGGTTTTGTTGTAGAGTATGGAGGAGGATATTGTCTTATTCCTAATAAATTGGGAAGTCTTTCGCAGATTACTCCATCTTTTGGATATAACACCCTTACACTTGGATTCAGACAGTATTTTTAATAAGATAATAATATGAAGATTTCAATTGATTTAGATGATTCTTTAGCAGAAAACGAAATCTGTATACATGTAAAAAAAATTACGGAAACAGTTTCCCGTCTGGTAGAAAAAATTTCAACAGACGGGGAAGCTGAATCTGCGGATGGTTTTTCTTCTATGATTACAGGAAGAAAAGAAGAGACTGTCACATTTTTGAAACCACAAAATATTGTACGAATTTACAGTCTGCAGAAAAAGGTTTATGCAAAGGCTTTTGATAACGATATTGAACAGGACGATTATGAATTGTCACAGCGACTTTATCAAATCGAAGAATTGATGAAAGAGGAAGATTTTAAGAAATTTATTCGGATTTCAAATACTGATATTGTTAATTTTGATTATTTGAAAAACATGGATATGAGTCTTAACGGAAATATCGTAATGAACTTAACAAATGGCGAAAGAGTTTTTGTGTCCAGACGATATATGAAAGATATTAAAGCAAAGCTAAAAATCAGATAGCAGGAAATTAATATGAAAGAAATAGTAAAACGCGCACTTTTAGGCATAGCCATAAGTCTTGCAATAGCACAGATTATCACTTTGATTGTGTCTCTTTGTATTCACAATGGAACTTATTACCCATACTATCCAATTCTGGAAAAAAAATATGGTGGGGCTCTTGGAGCAATGTGCGTCCAGACTCTGGTAGATATTGTGTATGGAATAATTTTTGGCGTATCAACTTTTATTTTCAGTAAAGACAGATGGAGTCTGACACGCCAGACAATTACACACTTTTTGCTTATAACAACAAGCTGCCTTGTTGGGGGCTGGTTGGCTTATTGGTATCCGCATAAACTTTCCGGTGTATTAATTGCCCTGGCGGAATATGTGGTGACTTATTTTATTATCTGGTTCTGTATTTATCAGAGTTATAAAAAATCTATTGAACAGATTAATAATCGTACCAACCTGATGCACTCTGATCAGCAAGCTGAATCAGAATAACAAGTGGATTTGACAGAAAATTTGAATAATTCATTTTTTCAGTTTCTGTCAAATCGCTAAAGCCCATATGACGGCTTATTGCTTCCAGGACAGGGCGCTTTTTTATGTATGAAGGCATAGATTCCAGCAGTAAAAGAACAGATTCATTTCCATGTCCAAGGTTTCTTATTTCACTTTTTACAGTGAAGTAAGGTGTCTTTGTCCAGTTTCCGAAAACATCTTTTGTGTTTTTGTAACTTGTGGAGTAAAATCCGGCCTTACAAAAATCGTGTGAAATTGCAGAGACAAAAATATCTTCTGCAGTGAAGGTAAACTTATTTCCTGTTTTAGATTTAATCCAGTCAGAAAAAATAGCAGGAGCAAGCTTCAGGGCTTGATAGGTTACCATAAGGGAATGGACTGAAAGTCCGCCTTTAAAGTTTCCATGAAATTTAGTTGATGCAGGAGACGTATAAAAGTCATGTTCTTCCATCCATTGTAATAAGGTAGAGCATTCTTCTTTATTTTCTATACAGTCTTCTGCCATTTCTTTTACGGCAGTTTTAATTTTTTCTACGTTGTATTCGGTATTTGATATACAATTATGTTTTTCAAAAATGGTTACAAGACGATTACAGCCTTCAATTAATTTTTCAAGTTCTTCAGTTGTCATAATATCCTCGTAATCAATATTATACTGCAAATTTTCAAGGGAAAGAATGAAATTGTCAGTATTTATTTTTCTAGAATTTAATTCTGGTACAAGGATCAAGTGAGACCCCGTTTTTTATGATTTCAAAATGGCAATGGGGACCTGTACTCTGGCCTGTGCTTCCAACGTATCCAATTACAGAAGAAGGAGAAACATTGTCGCCAACTGAATATGCGCCAAAAGTATTCAGGTGTGCATATTTTGTTTTATACCCGTTTTCATGGGTGATAATGACATAGTTTCCGTAAATAGAATTGTAAGCACGAGAAGAAATTTTCCCGCTCATGCTTGCATAAATTGGAGTGCCTTTTGTACAGGCCAAATCTATTCCATTATGGCATTTATAGTTTCCGCTGACAGGATTTGTTCTGTAACCGTAAGGGGAGGTTACTCTATAGTAGCAGTGTAATGGATTTGAAAAAGAAGGATTACTGGTTCCAGATTTTGGTTGTTCTTTAGTGTCCAGGTTGTTATAGAATGCATGGGGAGCTTCTGTTTTTGAAGTGTCAGACTGGTTGTTTGAAGTTGCACAGCAATTATATAAATAAATCACGCTGCAAATGAAAATAAGTTTATTAAAAATTGATTTTAATGTTTCCATATTCACCTCTAAATCGACGTTAATTAATATATGGAAAAAATTGGAAATGAAACGAAAAATTCAAAAAGTTTTTTTAATATTTGGTTTGTTCATTTTACTTGACGGTATTAATTGGGCATTAGTATTTTAAAAAAGTGAATATAAAACAACTTGGTGTTTATTTAGTTAATAAAGTTTCTTTTCTCTCAAAAATATTTAAGTCGAAATTGGAGTATGGGCAGGTAAGTCTCCATGATGTTTTAAAAGATGAATTGTATAGAATTGATGAAATAACTGAGCAGGATCTGATGCTTAAAGATTTTGACAGGATGTATAATCACACTATAACAAGCTGTGGAAGTAATCTTTTTAAGCATTGGCTATATTCTATAAAAAACAGACAACAGGTTATTCAAATTCAAAAGGATTTGCAGACTTTATGTTCTGATCCTAACTTTGAATATATAAAACATTGTCTTAATAAGTACGTGGGCAAACAAAAACATAATAATTTTGTCCGGGATTTATGGAATGGATTTAGCATTTACAATTTTATAATCAATAATTTTCTTTATTTATATCTGTTTAATATAGTTGCGAATGTAGTTTTAAGTATCTTTTTTACCAGGTTCATTGCGGTTTTTATAGTTTCGTTTTTCGTGCTTAACTTAATTATGTTTATTGCAACAAACAGATATATAAGTCATGTAACTTCATCAATCGGATATTTTTTATCGATCTGTTATGCATTAAACAAAATCAACAAAAAAACTAAGCTGGATCTTTTGTATAAAACTCCTGATTATAAGAAATTCAAAAAGCTTTCTTCATATGCTGTTTTTTTTAAGGATGGTATAGGCGGTCCTTCTTCAGGAGATATAGTTTCTGCCATGATCGATTATTTTAGAATCTTTTTTGCACTGGAACTTTTTTCATATAAGATGGTAGAAAAAACAATTCTGAATAATCTTGATCAGGTTCGGGATATTTATCTCTATACTGGTTATATTGACTGCCTAATAAATTCAGAAAGCATAATTAAAAAGTATAACTGTTGCCTTACAGAATTTAATGATAAAAACAGTACATCTATAGATTTTAAAAATCTTAGAAATCCTTTCATTTCTGGTGGTATAGGACAAAGCCGAAATATAGATAAAAGTATTATTATTACTGGCTTGAATATGTCTGGTAAAACTTCGTTTATGAAATCCGTAGCTTTAAATCAAATAATTGCTACAAGTTTTGGTTTCGCATTTGCAGATTATTATTCCACACAGACAGTAGATGTAGTTTCGAGTATCTGTATTAATGATCAGCTTCTGGAAGGGAAGAGTCGATATTATGCAGAAGCAGAAAGACTTATGGATCTTAAGAAAACCATAAATGATCATAAATGTCTTTGTGTAATTGATGAAATTTTGTCGGGAACAAATTCAGAAGAACGAATCTTCGGCAGTACAAAAATTCTTCTGGATTTTGCTAAATCGGATTCTCTTCTCATTGCAGCAACTCATGATTTGCAGATTGCTGAAAATATTAAGGATTCGTATTGTCCAGTTTACTTTGACGGTGAAACTGTAGGTAACAAAATCGTATTTGATTATGTAATAAAGGAAGGAATCGTTTCCAAAAAGAATGGATTATTAATTTTGAGCCTTTTGGGATTGTGAGTTTTGCTACTCAATTCCAGTCATAATAAATTGTATGTAAAGCATTATTAGGATACAATCTTTAGTTAGAGTAAATTTTATAAGTACAAAAGGTTGTTATGTTAGATTTTTTGATTCGATATCAAAGGTTTGCAATGCTTTTTCTTCAGGGAGCCTGTTTTTTCATTGCAATTTTAATATTGATTACCAGTAATTTATGTTTTAAAAGAAAAATAGCAATATTCATGCTGGAAATCAGTGCGGTTTTATATCTTGGAGCGCCCATTATTCATTTGACTTATGATGGAGTTCCTGGAGAACTTGTAAGATTAGTCTTGTTTATTTCAAAATCTGTGGATTACCTGGCACCATTGCTTATGCTTTATAGTTTCAATTTATATATGAGGGATTTGCTTTCCCATAAATTAGAAACTGAAAAAGAAAATTCTTTTTTATTAATGATAACGGATATTGTGCTTTTGCTGGGATTGATTCTTTTTATTATATCCAGATTTAAAGGCTGGTATTTTTTCTATGATGAACTGAATTTTTACCATCGAGCAAAAGGAAGAATCTTTGCCACAATTATTCCTGCTGTATGTATGGTTTTTCAGATTATTCTTATCTCACTTAATTATAAAAAAATTTCAAAGAAAGTAAGGGTTCCATTAATTTTATTTCTGGTAATTCCTATAATTTCATCCATTTTATCTTTTTTAACACATGGGTTTTATCTTTCAAATATTTCTACAGTATTCATGGCAATTGTGCTGTATGTTTTTGTTGTTCTGGATTCTAACGAGGCAATTGAATCGGCACATAAAAGGGAAGTAGAAATTCTTGAAAATTATAAAAGGGAACTGGAAATTACAGTTGATATAAGAACAAAAGAACTTCGTATAGCAAATGAAAAAGCTGAACATCTTTTGCTGAATATTTTACCGGCACCTATTGCACAGGAATTAACAGAACATCCTGATAAAACTATTTCTCAAACTTATCCTAATGCAACTATTTTATTTACAGATATCGTTGATTTTACCAAAATGAGCAGTGATATGTCTGCAGAAGAAACTGTTTCCATGTTAAATGAAATGGTTTCTCTTTTTGACAAGCGTGCTCAGGCTGAAGGAATTGAAAAAATCAAGACTATAGGTGACGCCTACATGGCCGCAACAGGCCTTACATCAGAAATGAATTCTGATGGTGCACTTAAAATGATTAATTTTGCAGAGGGACTTTTAGCTGATGTTCGGCAGTTCAACGAAAAATCTCCTGTAAAAATAAAAATCAGGATCGGAATTAATTCTGGAAATCTTGTTGCCGGCGTAATTGGTAAAACCAAATTCATTTACGATGTTTGGGGTGATACAGTAAATGTTGCCAGCCGCATGGAAAGTACAGGTGAGCCTATGCAAATTCATGTTTCCGAAAATACCTGGTTACAGACAAAGGATTTTATTCAGTATGAAAATCCTGTAATGGTTGACGTAAAAGGGAAGGGAAAGATGAACTGTTTTTTTGTGAAAAGTAAATTGTAATTTGATTTACATTATTTTATTACAACTTGAGTTTTCACGATTTTATTTTCAGGCAACAGATCTTTTTCTTCTGTTAAATCCAGAACTGGTTCGCCATCAATGTCAAAATGAACTCGCCGGATTCCACTGCTGCGAGGAGCATCAACTCCAGGACGGGCGTGGTATGTATTCCATATGGTTCCAAATTCATCGGTTACATAAGCGTTGTGACCGGTTCCCCATTCGTTTTCTACACATCGGGCAGTAAGGATAGGGTAGCCTGTTTTTTTCCAGTTTTTAGGATTCATAGGATCTTTTCCTTTTTCAATTTGTAAAAGTCCTACAACGTACGAAACATCAACTGCGGCACTGGAGAATGTAAGGAAAAGCTTGTTCCCACGGATTAAAGCAAAGGGACCTTCATCTACAAAAGTGTGATTGTTTGCCCAACCAAGTTCTGGTTTTGAAAGAACAACAGGTTCAGAGGCGAGTTTCCAAGGTTCATCAGGATTTAGTTTTGCAATATAAAGCCATGCGCCTAAATCTTTTGGAAGGAACTGGCGCTGTGACCATACTGCATAAATATCTCCTTCCCATTCAAATTCTGTCATGTCCAGAGTGATTTCTTTTCCTGCCTCGCAGATATTTGTTCCATCAGCACGAACAACTCGTTTGGGTTTAGACCAGTCGCTCCGGTTCATGGGGTCACCACCGGCTTTTAATTCCATAACATGGCTTTCTTCCCAGAAGAATTCTCCTGGTGTGCAGGCATGAAAAATGTACAGTTTGCCGTTTATTTCGTGGAATTCTGGTGCCCAAAGGAGGCCTCCAATTCCCTCATAAGTTTTGCTGTCTAAAAGAAGGACTTCTTCTGCATCTTTTAAGGCTTCCATAGTATCAGCCTGTCGAATATACAAACTGTGATTATTATCTGCATCGTTAGTTGCAATGAAGTAATATTTTCCGTTCATTCTTGCAACACAGGGATCTGCCCGATTGATTGCCATTGGAAATTCAAAATGAGGCTGCATAACTTTTCCAAAAATTTCGTAAGTTCCCGGAGTTGAAAAATCTACATTGGTAGTATCCCAGCGAACTTTTTTAGTGTCTGTGGTACCGTCGGAATAAAGGGCAGTGGCAGTAAGTTTTCGGACATCTTCGTCACAGGAAACGGGCACATTGTTTTCAACTTTAATTCCTATATTCACAGGTGGAAGAAGCTTTTTCTGTAATCGGTCTGCCACAGAATCTGAAATGCTGATTATATTTCCCGGAAATATTTCTTTTATTTCAGGCAATGTTTCTGGTGCTTCTGAATTTTTCTTTAATTCACAATATTCATCCATAGAAATAAACTTTGGCTCAGAATATTCAAGAAAATCTTTTGTGGAATAAAGTAATGCTTTTTCTTTGGATTCAGAATCTTCCTTGCCTTCATCGTCACAACGAATACATGCAACTTTATGAACGCCGGTGGCATCAGATTCGAGCAAAACAAAATCCTTAAGACATTTTGGATTTAATGAACCATCTGCGTTTTCCGTAGCCTTGCCGTAAAGCACTCCGGAATTGTGATTTAGAATTGTATAGTTCCCAGAATTTTCATCAAACAAAGCCAGATGGAGACTATTTGCCAGACGAATATCATAAAGTTCTTTTATAGCTGTGCGGGTGTAACAAAAAAGTTTCATTTTTACCTCGGATTTATTTGAATAATTATAACACTTACTTTATTGTTTCCGAAACGATTTATTTCGATTTATATCATTGATTTTTTCTGTACTTATAAAACGCTTATATATGACCAATTTGATTAAAAATTGTGCTATAAACACATTTTTAAATTGACGCGTAGAGGAGGTTAAAAATTGGTGAACGTCTAATTAGCACCCCCTAAAAATCAAACAAAATTGAATATACAATCACCTTAATTCCAGAAAATTGAGGTGATTTTTTTTATGATTTTTCCAGTCAAAAGAGTCAAAGAAGAACTGATAAACGAATTTGCAGTTTCAAAAATGAATATTGATGAATTTTCAAAAGTGCACAGCATCCAGCCGGAGGCACTAAAATCATGGATTCAGGAAAAGATGTACAGGTCTCAACATTCTGAGTCTGAATCCAATGACATATTCCAGGCATCAGAATTTGTAGAACTTGATATTCCCCATGCATCAAAACACCAGATTACAGTGGGAATTGACCGCAAGGAACTGATTACTGTCCGAGCCGGCGGAATCGAAATTGATATTCCCATTACGACAGAAGAAACAACTCTGTTCAAAATCTTACAGACGGCGGCAAGCATATGATGTTTGATTTTAGCAATGCACGTATTTTTCTGAGACCAGGAACAACAGATATGAGAACCAGCAAGGAAGAACTTCTTCACGTAATAAATGACTTAATGAAACAGGATCCATTCAGCGGTGCAGTTTTCATGTTCTGTAACAGTCAGCGAAAGCTATTGAAATTAATTTGGTGGGAAACTAACGGATTCTGGATTGCTCAGAAAACTTTGGAGAAGGGCAGATGGCCTTGGCCTGATACTGTAGAGCAGGCAAAAGAAATCAAACTTGATGAAGTCATAATGTTGCTTAAGGGAATTGATTTCTTCTGTGCCTATGAACCGCTGAAATACGAACAATTTGATTGATAAATGTGCTATAATTGAATAGTTGATTATTCAGATCAACTGAAATTTACCGGGATAAGAATTTTATCTGGATACGCATAAAATGTGTTAGGTTGATGGCGCACTGCGCCACTTTCGTTGAAAGTAATGTCACCAACACATTTTCGGCCATTTATAAAATAGCTCATTCTTTGAATGATTAAAAGTTAAATGAAAATCGCTGGAGGATTTTTATGAAAAAAATTAATACTTTTCTATATAATGACTTCGCTGTTAAGTGTATCATTGATAGCTTGTACTAATGATGATTCAAATGCGGAACTAATTCAAATGGAATATAACTACTGCACGCAAGAAGAACTTAACTTAAGAGAAAGTCCATATCGACTTTTCGCTAATCCGAATCTATGGAGTCTGCAATATCCAAGTGGATCTGTTGATGGTGGAATGAAAACAACACCTATAACAGAAGATTATAAAAGCAAATATTTCTCCCTTTACAAAAATGAGAACGGAAACGAATATCTTAGATTCTCACTTGATGCCAGCGATCAGGGAAAATCAACAAACGGCTCTTCAGTTCGAGCAGAACTCAGTTCCACAAAATCTTGGACTCTTACTGGAAAAAATGCACTTTCATATAAATTCTATCTTACATCTACAGATTTTTCTCAAGCTAGATTTACAGTTGGTCAGTTTCTCCAAAGATGTGATTCAAAAGATTCCCCATTGTGCAGAATTGAAGTTGAAAATGGTTCTATAACTGCAAAAGTCATTAATTATGAAAAAGACGGAACAACAAAAGCTGACAGTACGACACATAACTATGATATGGGTATCGTACGACAAAATCAGGAAGTATCAATAAAAATTGCTTTGGACGCCAAAACTATGACACTTTGGCGTGATAGTAAAATAATGGCAACACATACTTTTCACCAAAATGTCCGTTCTGACTACAATAACTACTTTAAGGCTGGAATCTACTACCAAAATAAATATTCTCCAAAAATATTCTCCGAAATCTTTATGCGTGATTTAGAAGTTATATTCGATTAAAAAAAACTGGGGATATAAGGTGCATGTAATAATCAAATTGTACAACAACAAGTATAAATCGAGAAATTAACTGAAAAAAAACAGCTAAAAAAGAAAATTCTGCATAGAGTCCATATAATGGTGTAAATTTAAAAGAGTCATGAACTCAAATCCTGAT
>JAKSTM010000018.1 GCA_024402565.1 Treponema sp.
TATTCAAATGGTGTTTGTAAATTCAGTCTTTAATGGACTTTTTCAGTGGCCTCCTGAAAAGAACAGCCTTTTTTGTGCGCCAGGGATGCGAAGGGCGTCAGTTCCGAAGGAATGAGGGCTACCGAACCCGAAGCAGCCCGAAGGCGCCCAGTAAAAAAACAAGCCCCTCCTAATAAGCCATTTTGTAAATTGCCAGCATGTCCTCGTAAGCCAGAGGTTTGTAACCAGCGAGAATGCGCGTCTTGTTGCGGCTGCAGGCCAGAGCCAGTTTTTCAAGATCTTCTTCCTTTACATTCAGTTCACGAAGACTTATTGGCATACCAAGAGACTTGTAATATTTTTCCTGAAGGTCGATTGCTTTCAGAACCGAGTATTCAGGATTTTCAGGATCGATATCAATATTCCATACATTCTGTGCAAATTTAATGAAACGTGGCATTGTGTCCTTGTAAACATAACGGGCCCAGCTGCACCACAGTGCCGCAAGTCCAGCTCCATGTGCAACTTCAGGATAAAGCCCCGAAACTTCATGCTCAAACTGATGGACTACCAGCTGGAAAGTTCGGCCACACTGTGTGAGACCGTTGTGAGCAAGTGAAGAAGCCCACATCATGTTTGCACGTGCCACATAATCTTCAGGGTTTGCAAGGCAGTCAGAACCCGCACGCATAATACTTTTGATTACCCCTTCTGCCACTGCATCTGTAAGGTATGTATCTGAGCCAAGACAGAAATAGCGTTCGATTGTATGCATTGCAATGTCTACGGCACCGCAGGCAGTCTGATATGCATTAACTGTATATGTAAGCTCAGGATTTTCGATGGCAAAGTTCATGCGGTTGAATGGACTTCCGTAACCGCGTTTTTCATTTTCTTCCGGATTTGAAATAACACAGGAGTTTGACATTTCACTACCGGCCGCACTTAATGTAAGGATACAGCCTTTCTTGAGAGTTGCTTTCGGTGCAGCCTTTCCCATAGAAAAATCCCAGACATCAACATCAGGGTTTGCCACTCCGTTGGCAATGTCTTTGGCACTATCCAGAACAGAACCACCGCCTACGGCAAGAACAAAATCAACGCCTTCTTTTTTACAAAGTTCGATTCCTTCGCGGACTTTGCTTAATACAGGATTAGCAACTACCCCGCCAAGCTCAACATAAGGAATATTTTCTGCTTCCAGAGCTTTTTTCACTTTATCAAGAAGCCCGGTCTTTTTTACCGAGCCGCTTCCATAATGAAGCAGGACTTTTTTCACATTATATTCAGAAATGATTTTCCCGACTTTTTCTTCTTCGCCTTTTCCAAAATACACTTTTGTAGGAATATCATACACAAAATTTTCCATATATTTTCTCCTTTCTTTGATTATAGCATTCCTCCACTCTTTTTTTTCATTAATTTTCTGTTGTTCAAGTTTTCCGGATTTTTCATTAGAATAAACGTATGCTTATATAAAACTTTATGAAACTTACTCCCAGTCATGAAATGGGTCCACAGAACCGCTCACTATAGTTCGCTGCATGTGCAGCGCGGTGCGGAAACTATCCAGCCACGCTGCAAATGCTTCTGGGACCTCATTTCATTCCTTCGCGTAAGTTTCATAACATAAGTTTTTTCAAGCAAAATTAAATCAAATAAAACATTTTTGCTTAATGAATTACGGGAAGGAACAAGATGGGTGTGCAGGGCACTTTGAGCGTGGCTTTATAGTTTCCTATACGCGCTCAACGTGCAGCGAGCTAGCGAGCGGCCTGCAACACCCATCATTGTGACTGGTAGTAATTCATTAAAAGTGTATAACCCATTTTATTTGATTTATTCCTACATTTTTGGAGACTATATGAACAACAATATTACTGACTGCAACGGCATTCCGTATCCTGAATTCACAAGAGGAACTGTAACTTACTGTGACAAGCTGAACGGTGCCGTTCCTGACGGAAGCGTTTTCTGTCTTAAACTTCTGATTAAAGGAGAACGCAAACCTGTTCCAGGTCAGTTTTACATGCTGCATCCTGTAAAAAGCGACTGCCTTCTGGCTCGTCCAATCAGTGTGTTCCATGCTGAACAGAAAGGCGACTCTGTAGAAGTTACTTTCCTTATTCTTGTAAAAGGAACAGGAACTGTTGAACTCTGCAGCCTTAAACTTAATGATGAAATCAAGGTTCTTGGACCTTTGGGAAACATTTTCCCTCGCCCTGCCCCTTCGACAAGCTCAGGGACCGCAGACGCAAAGTCTGTGACCGCAGTCACAAAATCTGAGAACGCACAGAAAGTGCTTATTGTTGGGGGCGGAATTGGTGTTGCTCCGGTAGCAGGCTTTGCAGAAAGTCTTCCTGAAAAATCATATGACTTTGTTGCTGCATTCAAAAGCGGTTCCTACGGACTTGAAAACCTTAAAGCCGAAAATCTCTGGATTACAACTGATGACGGAAGCTGCGGCATTAAGGGTATGGTTTCTGCAGCCCTTACAGAAGAAGTTTTGAAAAACGGAAACTATAGCGCAGTTTATGCCTGTGGACCTGCCCCAATGCTGAACTATGTAAAACAGGTTTCTGAAAAATGCGGCGTTCAGTGCTGGCTCAGCATGGAAGCACGCATGGCTTGTGGTATGGGCGTTTGTCTTGGATGTACAATTGAAACTTCTGAAGGCCTCAAACGCTGCTGTAAAGACGGTCCTGTATTTGATTCAAAAATCCTTTCTTTCCCACAGTTCAAAAACTCTTTCAGTTCAAAACCAAACCGCTGGGGTTCTATGGGCCCTTCGACAGGCTCAGGGACCGCGGCTGTTAACTCAGGAACCGCTGGGGCTGGAACCAATAAAGACTGGACTCCTGATATTTCTTTTGATTTCAAAGGCGTACGTTTCGAAAATCCGCTTATCGGAAGCTCTGGGACTTTCGGCTTTGGCGTAGAATACGAATCTGTATTTGATGTAAACCGTCTTGGTGGAATCTCATCAAAAGGACTTACTCTTGAACCTCGCCAGGGAAACGAAGGAACCCGCATCTGGGAAGTTCCAAGCGGCGTCATGAACTCCATCGGGCTTAATAACCCTGGAATCCCTCACTTTATAGAAAACGAACTGCCTGAAATGCTTAAGCTTAAACCTGTTACAATCGCAAACCTTTCAGGCTCAACAACAGAAAGTTATGTGGAAGGCGCAAAACTTCTGGACAAAACTGATGTTCCTGTAATCGAGCTGAATATTTCATGTCCAAACGTTGCAGCCGGCGGTGCTTCATTCGGTATGACCTGCGAAAGTGCCGGTGCCATTACAAAAGCAATCCGCGAAGTGACAAAAAAGCCTCTTATGGTAAAACTTACTCCTCAGGCTCCGGCTCTGAACGAAGTTGCCCTTGCCTGTATTGAAGCGGGTGCTGACGGAATCAGCCTTTGTAACTCATTCCAGGGCGTTGCAATCGACATTGAGCGCGGTGTTCCTGTATTTGATAAAATCAAAGCCGGATTCGGTGGGCCTGCCGTTCGACCTATTGCCGTTCGCCTAGTTTATGAATTGTGCGCAGAAATCAAAAAACTGCCGATAAATAAACAGGTACCTGTTATTGCCATTGGCGGCATTGAAAAATGGCAGGATGTAGTTGAATTCATTATGGCGGGAGCTTCTCTTTGTCAGGTTGGAACTGCAACATTTGCAAATCCTTTGGCAATGATTGAATGTATCGACGGACTTTCTGCCTTCATGAAACGCAAAGGCTACAGAAACCTGGAAGAAATGCGCGGGCTTATATTATAGCAGGCGTTGCGGGCGGCGTTTGAGCCCGCAGAGGGGGTAGCGCCCAACAACGTGGGCGCGAGGGGGAGACTTCCCCCTTTGTATGACAAAATTTTAAACATTGTCGTTATTTATTTTCTCATATAGAATATTATTATATATTATAAAAAAAGAGGTATTTATGAAAAAAATTGCCCTTATCCTTTTTGGGGCCGCAGCTCTTATGGCATTCATATCCTGCGGATCTAAACCAGAACCAGAACCAGAAACAAAACCTTCTGCACCAGAAACTGTTGTTGAAGAAAAAGTAAATGAAGATATTCCTGATACATCTGCTGATGATGAAGCTGCAAAAAAAGCTGCCGAAGATGCAGCCGCTGCAGAGAAGGCCGCAGCAGAAAAAGCTGCAAAAGAAGCCGCTCAGGAAGCCTACCAGAATGCCCTTGAAGCAAAACTTGAAATCGAAGAAAACGAACTGGCAGAATATGACCAGAAAAATTATGATGCAGGCTGTGCCCTTTTTGCAGAACTTGAAGCCATGATGAAAGATGATTCTGTTTCAGGTGCTGAACTGGAAGCAAAAGCTAAAGAAGCCTACTCAAAATTCAGATCTGTTCTATCATATGCATATAAACAGCTGGCAAAAGAATGGCGCGATGAAGCTTACCTTTCAAAAAGAAATGCTGACACTGTAAAAGCAGCCGTTTCAGAAAAAGAACGCTATCAGAAAGCTGTAAAGGATTTCAAAGAAGGCGATACACTTTATGCTATGCAGGCTGCAGAAAAAGCAATCGACAAATACATCAGTGCCGACGAAGAATTCGAATCGCTCTATGAAGAACTTACAGAAAAACGCGCTGTTGCATTTGCTGCAATTGAAGCTGCAAAAAAAGCAGTTGCCGAAGTTGAAAAACTTGCTGTTGAAGCTGACATTACAGATCCTGTAACAGAAGAAACAGAGGGCATCGAAGACGAAGAAACAGTTCTTCTTGAAGAAACTACTTATGCCGATCCGGAAGAAGCCATTGAAGACATTCCTGAAGATATGGACGGCGAAGAACCTGAAGAATCTATCGAAAGCGACGAAAATCTGTAGGAGGAAGTGATATATGAAAAAAGTAATTATTGCAATCGCAGTTCTTTTGATTTCTGCTTCGGTTTTTGCTGCCAGTTATAAGAACAACACATATCAGAAACTTGCCAACGAATATACAAAAAAAGCAGAAATTGCGATGGATGCCGGTGAATATGCAGATGCAATTGAATTTGCAAAAAAAGCAGAAGAAAATGCTGCACTTTCAAAAGCTTTCATCGAAATGATGACTGCAAAGACAAACGCAGACAGTGCTATCAACCTGGCAAAAAACCAGATGAAATATGCCGAAAGTATTGGTGCTGAACAGAATTTCCCAATGGCTTACACTGCTGCTAAAGAAAATCTGGAAAATGCAGAAAAAGCTTACGAAGCCGAAGAATATGCAAAGGCTGCTGATCTGGCAAAAGCTTGTGTTGCATCATTAGACGGAATTCGTGAAATCACACCGCTTCCAGAATGGTACATTGTTCGCCCATGGGCTGAAACAAAAGACTGTTACTGGAACATTTCTGGCCGTCCATACATTTACAACAACCCATTGCTTTGGGAAAACCTTTATCAGGCAAACAAACAGAGTATGCCAAAACCAGAAGATCCTAACCTGATTCATCCTGGTATGAAAATGAAGGTTCCAAGTATCACTGGTGAATATCGCAGTGGTACATACGATCCAAAGAAAGAATATGAACCCTATAGCAACTAATGTTGCTTTCGGGTTCATTTACCTAGAGGAAATTATTTAAGTCGGCGCGCAAGTCGCGCCTTGGGTATACGGCCTTACAGCAATTAAATTTGCAACATAAAACTGAAGAGCTGTCATGAAAATGACAGCTTTTTTTTTTACATTTCGTGCACGAAAACTGACATCTGGTGCTCTTTCTGATAATTCTGAAAAATGTTGTGCTATTATGAAAATCATCAGGAGGTTCCAGATGGAAGAAGAAATCATAGTTAGAAAAGACGGATCAACAAAAATTATCAGAAGAACAGTACAGGAAGGCATTTCATTTGGGACAGCCCTTGCCATGATTATCAGTTTTGTAACCTGGAAATCAGTCGGCTGGGCAATACTCCACGGCCTTTTTGGATGGGCTTACGTGATTTATTATGTAATAAAATACTAGGACTAAATCAAATATATAAATTTAATTTAATGAATTACGGGAACGAACAAAATGGGTGTGCAGGCCGTGATTGTGACCGGGAGTAAGTTTTTTAGAGACAATAAATAATCAAAAAATATATTTGATTTGGGAAAGATCCGAGACTTCGGCAAAAAGCAGGCCTTTAACATGCTCTTCGCAGGGAGCCTGATCCGGAACCATAATTACTTTAAGTCCGGCACGGCTGGCGCTCAAAATGCCGTTTGGTGAATCTTCTACAGCAAAACATTCCTCAGGCTTAAGGTTCAACTCTTTTACGGCATATTCATAAACATCAGGAGAAGGTTTTCCTTCCTTCATGTTTCTTGCAGAAATAATTCTGTCAAAATACGAAAGGATTCCGGCGTTTTTCAGATACCGTTCCGAGCGGTCTACAGGAGAAGCCGTAGCAATAGCACAGATTATTCCCTTTTCTTTCAGGAAAGAAAGCAGTTCAACAGCTCCTTTCTTTGTTTCAAGGCCGTTTTTGGCAAGGCTTTCTTCCATAAGTTCGCCGCGGTAAGCAACCACTTTGTCGTAGTCGAAATTCGGGTCGCCTGAATATTCCTTCAGGGTTTTCTGGACAAAAGGTTTCCCCAGGGAACGGATTGAAAGATACTGTTCATCTGTCATTTTATAGCCGAAATGTTCAAAAGCTTTTGGCCAGTTAATTCTAAAATACTTTTCTGTATCGATTAATGTTCCGTCCAGATCAAAAATAACTGCTTTTATCATAATCTACTTAAGACAATCCCCTTTTTCTCTTGCAAGATACAGGCCCAGAGCCGAAAGCATAAGCCCGTGAGGCATTTCTGAAGTTCCCATTTTTGCCAGAACTTCAGATTTAGGCATTTTGAAAAAATTCACGTATTCGTCTTCATCAAGTTTCTGTTCTGTGGTCTGTTTAAGGTTCTGAGCCAGGAAAACATGAACATGATTTGAAAAAAGTGCAGGATTCGGATTAAAAGTAGCAAGTTTTGTCATAATGCCGGCTTCGCAGCCTGTTTCTTCCAGAAGTTCACGGCGAGCGGCCTGTTCAGGCTCTTCGCCTGCGTCAATAACACCGCCCGGAAATTCAACACTCAAAGCTTTTTCTCCATGACGCCACTGTTTTACCATAAGAAAATCGTCGCCGTCTTCCGGAACAACAATTGCCCAATCCCGGGCATTAACCACGATATAATCACCTTCAAGCCCATCCGAGCTGACAGAATGACGTGAAGTAACGTCAAAAACAACGGTTTTCAGCAGTTCTTTGGAAGATTTCTCCGTCCAGATAAGTTTTTCATCATTCATTTTGCGAATTTCCCTTTTCGGGTTTATTATATTTGTAGGAGGCTTATATGGCAATAATTACAATTTCTCGCGAAGTAGCTGCTCTTGGTGATGAAGTTGCCGCAGCACTTGCAAAAAAACTAAACTACAAGTTTATCACCCGCAAAGACATTGAAAAAAGTCTTGTTGAACATGGTTTTCCGGAAAACAAGCTTCCAAAATACGATGAACGCAAACCTGGTTTTTTAGCTTCTTTGGCAAAAGACCGTGATGAATACCTGGATCTTCTGCATCTGGCACTTTTAGAAGCTGCCGACCAGGGAAATGTTGTGTTTATCGGCCGTGGTGCCTTTGCTCTTTTTGCAGATGTTCCAAATCATATCGGAATCCGCCTCATTGCTGATGAAAAAACACGTGTTCAGCGACTTATGGACGAAAAACAGTGGAACGAAAAACAGGCTAAACAGAGAATCAACGAAAGTGATACAAATCGATTTGGATTCCATAAAAGTTTCTACAATGTAGACTGGTCAGCACCACAGAATTACACAGCAGTTCTGAACACAAGTATACTGGATTGTGAAGCAGCAGCAGATGTGATTTTATTGCTTTCAAAACAACTTATTACAGAAGAATCTGAACAGAAAGGAAAAATTAAACTTGATCAAATGCTCATAGCACAACGCCTGATTAATCAGCTGGTTTTTGATCACAAAGTAAAAGTAGAGTTCCTGCATGCAGTTATTGAAGATAAGACTATTATTCTTCAAGGAGTTTCCGATTCAATTGCCACTGTTGAACTTACAACACGACTTGCTTCAGAAATACTTCCTGAATATAAAATTCAATCTGCAATCAGCGTAATTCACGACTTTAAAGCTTACTAGACATTTCTGAATAACGAACTCTAATGTAAATCCCTTAAGGGAATTTCTCCGATTGCGAAAAGGCTTATTCTGAACCACAATTATTATACTAGGAGACAATAATATGATTCAGAATAAACCTCTGGTAACTAACATGTTTACTGCTGACCCTTCAGCACATGTTTTTGATGGAAAAATTTACATCTACCCATCACATGACCCGGGAGAAGACGTAGAAAATAACGACAACGGTGATCAGTACAACATGCGTGACTACCACGTATTCGAAATGGCTGACACAGAAAATTATCCAAAAGATTGTGGTGAAGTTCTTCACCTTAAAGATGTTCCTTGGGCATCAAAACAGTTGTGGGCACCAGACTGCAATAAAAAAGGTGACACATACTATTTCATTTTCCCTGCACGCGACAAAGAAGGAATGTTCCGTCTTGGCATCGCAACAGGAAAGAACCCAGGCGGCCCTTTCAAGGCAGAACCAAACCCAATTCCAGGTTCTTACTCAATTGACCCATGTCTCTTCTCAGATGACGACGGTGAATACTACTGTACATTTGGTGGAATCTGGGGTGGACAGCTGGACCAGTACCGCAACAACGTTTGGGGAGCAGAAAACAAAGAACCAACAGAAGGAAATGCAGTTTGTGGAAAAATCGCAAAAATGGCTCCTGATATGAAATCTTTTGCTGAAGAACCAAAAGATGTAGTTGTTCTTGATGAAAACGGAGAACCAATCAAAGCTGTAGACCACGACCGCCGCTACTTTGAAGCTCCTTGTCAGTTCAAACGCAACGGAAAATACTACTTCACATACTCAACAGGTGATACACACAACATCTGCTGGTCAGTAAGTGACAATGTTTACGGACCATACACATACGGCGGAGTTCTGCTTAAGCCTGTTCTTGGTTGGACAAACCACCACTACTGTGTTGAATTCAACGGAAAATGGTACCTGTTCTACCACGACTGTGAACTTTCAAAGGGTGTAAACCAGAACCGTAACGTTAAGTTCTGCGAACTCAAGTTCAACGACGACGGTTCAATCGATCCAATCGACGCCCTCGTGAAATAATTGCGATTATGAACAAAAAAAAGCTGCTCTTCTGAGCAGCTTTTTTTTGTTCTGCGTTAGGCGCTGGAGGGGCGCTGGCGCGTTTGAAGCGCAGCGGAAAACCGGCCGTCAGGCAAGCCCGAAAGCACCGACCCGGCGGATGCGAAGCAGACGCCGGGGAACGCCCACATATTAAAGCATTCTTGAAAGTCCCAGTGTCAGAGGACTGTTCCAGTAAATGGCAATCTCATTTGTACTGTAACTTCCCTGATGGTCAATAAAACACTTAAGTGGTGCCTGCCCCTGAAGCTTCTCTTTAGCAACCGCATCATTTAACCCAGACCCAGGTCCACCACTCACCATACCAGGCATCGGCTGTTTTATAAAACCAGAAGGTCTGTGATGTGGATTTTTCATGGGATTTGAGCCAGCCCCTGTTACATAACAATAATCCACCGGATTTACGCCCAATATGTATGAAATCTGGCGCTGAAAACAATGGAAATATTCTTCATCGCCTGTAAGGTCATAAGCCATTGTAAGGCAGTGTCCTGCATCCATTACAGCGCCATTACTTCCCCAGAAGACTTTTGAAAGCGGATAAGCAAATACATTTGAATCCGCTTTTTCCAAAGCTTTATCGGCAGTTGCAATTACCGCAGTCTTTATTTCTTCTATAAAGCTATCTGCAAATGCTCTGTCATCACTTGAAAGAGATTCCAGCAAATTCTGATCCATATGTAAAAGGCATTCATTTCCGAACCCAGTGAAACAGCCCCATCCAAAGCCGTCTCCCCACCATGGATTTTCCTGGAGTTCTTTGCGCATCTCCATAGCTTTTTTCAGATATTCCACATTTCCTGTTTCACCAAAAAGCGCACAAAGAGCAAAATAACGTTCATCTTTTGCACAACCGTCTCCATATCCACCTGTTGTGATTTCTGGAGGATTTTTATAAAGCTCGTCTTCATGAGTGTCCAGATAGCTTTGTGAAAGCATTGCAGCTTTTAACAGACGGTCTGCAAATTCAGGATCAGAATCTTTATAAAACTTTGCAGCATAAGCACAGGAACCTGCAAAGTCTGCAGTAGCGGTTGTAGAAACCGGTGCCAGAACCAGAGGATCTTTTTCCATATCAGGCCAGATAAATCCGCAGAAACGGTAACAGCTTGCTTTATGATAAACGGCGCCGTCTTCGCGCTGCATGCGCAAAAACCATTCAAGTTCAAAACGCACTTCATCCAGAATGGAAAGTTCGTCATGCCAGAAAGGAATAGTTTTTCCGTAGATAGATTTCTCTGTTTCATAGGCCAGAAGCAGGTCCATTACAGTTTTTGCGCCTGCAACAATATAACGGCCGTAGTCGCCTGCATCATGCCAGCCGCCGTCGGCAGTACGTTTATCTTTTGTCCCATATACATCAGCAGGGCCGGTGTGGCAGGCTTTATGTCCCCAGACAGGATCTTTTACAGCCTCTCCACAACGGCTCAAAGTGAAATATTCAAGAGTGGATTTATACAAATCTTTATAGACGCCTGCTTTTACGTCAAAAGGAAAGCTTTTCCCTCCGTCATAAAAAATTACATAACGTCCTTCAGCGTTTACTTCAGAAAAATCCAGAACACCGTATTTTCCGCCTGCAAGTTCATCATCACGAATATCGGAAACCTGACCTTCAAAAACAACAGTTCCAGATTCATCTTTTACGCAGAATGAAGTTTCATTTTCATTGAGAATTTCAGCAACAGCAATTTTATCGGCATCAGGAAGGTAACCTACCTGGTTAACAAAAATCTTATTCATATGTTCAAACTACTAGAGAATACTCCAAAATAATATAAATATTTTTTTGAAAATTTCCAAAATATTCGATAAATCGCTCTATTTTGTCTAGCGAATGGTTCCCGGGACTTCACTTTCTGCATTGCGGGCAGCACACCAGGTTCCTTTTGAAAGAGCACATGCCATATCACCATTTCCTGAACTGTCAGCTGTTTCCAGATACTTGAATATAAAGCCTGCATTGAAAGTATCACCACAGGCAGTTGTATTCACAGGAATAACCTTTTCAACAGGATGAGAATAAAACTCTCCGTTACGGGCAGCATATGTTTCTTCGGTTCCACGAGTCTCAACAATTACATTTTTAAGCTCTTCTGATTTCTTACAAATCAATTCTGTAAGGCGGCCTTTTGGAAGCGGAAACTCATAACCAAAAGTTGAACAGAATTCTTCTTCGTTAATTTTGATAATCTGCGGAGTGCAGATTTCCAAAGTTCTTAATAAATCTTTTCCACAAAAATCAGCAAGAAGAATGACGCCGGCATCTACCACCGCTTTTGAAATGCGTGCCTGAAAATCTTCAGACCACATGGCAGGACGACTTCCGGCAAGAACGACCGCCTGACACGGTTTTCCGGAAGAGTCTTTTCCGTTTTTAAGCGCATCATTCAGTAAATCCATAAACTCGTTTTCTGCCTTTTCGCGGTCAAAATCCAGAGCCGGTTCCCCTACTACGATTTCTGTTGTTTCATGACTTGTCGAATCCAGAAGTGTAAGGCATTCCCGGGTGAAGCCCGGAACCATTACAGTTTTTACGGCAAGTTTGTCCTGCTCTGCAAGTTTCAAAAAAAGATCCGCATTTTCTTCTCCAAGAGGACAAAGAGAAAGTGAAACGCCAGGCTCCAGCATATCAAGTACGCGGGCTGTATTCACCGCTTTTCCGGAAGCATCCAGGCGGTAAGAAGTTGAGCGGTTTACATGAGTCAAAGCAACTTTGTCAAAAGTAACTGTTTTCTGAAGTGTCGAACTTAAACAAACTGTAAGAATCATTTTCTTTTCCTGATCAAATTAAAATTACAAATCCAATAAATCTTTCATGCCGCTGATTACGTACTCAGCACGGTCAACGGTTTTTCCAAAGCCGTAAGAAGCATGGATGAACGGAATGCCCGCTTTATGTGTAGCGTCAGCATCACCCTGAGTGTCACCAACGTAAGCAGCATTTTTCAGTCCGTTTCTTTCAATGATTAAACGGATGTTTTCATCTTTCAGTTTTTCTTCGTCGCCGTAACAGGCATGATCCAGAAAGTACGGGCCGAATCCTGTAACGCGAAGCATAGTTTCAATGTAACCGCTCTGGCAGTTGGAAACAACGTAAAGCTTATATTTTTTGCTTAAGGCTTCGAGAGTTTCTTTCATATCAGGATAAAGTTTCCCGCCGATTGAGCCCACCGCGTCTTCTTCTTTTTCGTAGCAGCACAACTTGAAGTTTTCGCGGGTTTCCATGTTTTCATTTGGAAGAATACGGGCGATGATTTCATCCATTGGTTTTCCAAAAAGCTGCTTCAAATCATCGGCTGTAACGTGTGCGTAAGAAAGACCGCATATATCCATTGCTTCATTCCAGGCAGGAGCAACGATGGGAGTTGTATCCCAGATTGTTCCGTCAACATCAAAAATAAGTGAATCAAAATTTGCCATAAAAAAATAATACCTGATTTTCAATTTTTTTTCTTTTCATTTGCAGATTTTGTCTCATAAAAACCTATTAGTTAACAAAGTTTTTTTAGGAGCGATTTTATGAAAAAAATCTATTGGATTATTACTTTAATAATTCTGTTATCGTTCAATTACTTATGGAGCTTTGCATATTCAGGTCCAACAGGTAATTCCCAAGTACCCACTTATGGTGGCGGTTCAACGCCAAGTTCACCACCCAGCATACCTAACATACCTAACATACCAAACAATCCCACACCACCCCAAACACCATCTAACCCAGAACCAGAACCGGAACACTCTTCACAACCAGAGACACCTTCCCAACCGGAAACACCTGCACAACCAGAAACGCCTCAAGCACCGAATCCCGACCCAGAAGTTTCACAAGAGCCTCAGACACCTCAAGAACCACAAGCTCCGGAAGTTCCATACGTTCCCCCAGAGCCTCCCGCACCGGATCCAAAAGTCCTGGAAGCGGAGAAAAATGGGCTAAAAGAAACGGTTAATTCTTTTCTTAAAAATGTAAATGATAATAAAGAAAAAAGACCTTTCTTCGAATCGGTTGGTTCAAAACTAAAAGATCTGGCAAATCTTATTACTGGAAAGAAAAACGAATCAAACTCAAAAACTGAAGAAAAAACGAAAGAAGAAATTAAAGAAGTCGTTGAAGAACAAGAAGACGAATTAAAAGAAGCATTAAGCGATAAAGATGGAGATCCAGTATCAGTTGCCACTGGAGAATATTTTCTTGAGGAAACTGACATTCCATTAAAATATGGATTTTCTATAAAGCGTACATATCGTTCAGAAAATCATATTACAGGAACTTTTGGATATGGTTGGAGTTCAAATTTAGACCAGCGGCTTATTTTCGGATTAAAACCAAACACCGCAGAATCTTTACAAGAATCAGAAGCACTTCTTAAAGAATTATATCTTCATTTACAGGATGCGGAATCCACTCTGAAAAATGAATATGGCGTATCTAGCGTGGAGAATGCGGAAACTGAAATCCGCGCAAAACGTTCAAAATTGAAAAATCTATTGGACAGTTCCACCAGTGCAGATGATAGTGCAAACACACTACTAGAAAAATTTGAAACCGGGGAATATATACAGGAACTTCAAAACACTAAAAATGAATTAAATTATCTCATTTATCAATTTGACTTGCTTTTAGAAACACTTCCTGACCAGCTGGCAACAATTTATCAAATTAGAAATCAGATTACTGATGAAGAAAATAGAAGAACCTCTATACAAAATGACATTGCGGAAAATAATCGGAGAAGAATAATTAACAGTCCTGCTTATTTCCCTGGCATCCCGGATTCATATATATACACAGGCTTTAACTCCATCACTTACATCGACGAAAATGGCGTTCCTCATCTCCTTATGAGAAACGGAAGTATCTGGTTTCCTTATTCCGGTCACGGTAAAAAAATTGAGGAAATGAGTTACTATTCCAACCATACGTACATCATGGAAGATATTGACGGATGCTCAAAAACCTTTTCTGAAAATGGACTTCTGATTTCTGAAAAGAACTCTACAGGACTTAGTTTGAATCTGACAAGAAACAGCGAAGGGAAAATTACTAATATTTCTTCCACATCCAAAGAACAATATTCTGTTTCGTATAATGGAAAATATATTTCTGCCATTACAAACTTAAGAGATTCTTCAGATAAGTTTTCTTATTCATACGATTATGGAAACCTTTATTCAGTTATAGATAACGAAGGTGATTCTACAAAATATTCTTATGATGAATCTGGTCATATGATTAAGATATATAAACCAGATACCAGTTTTATCACGATTCATTATTCAGAACAACTTGCTGATGGAAGAAAACTTGTTACAGAGACAACAGACGAAGAAGGAAATTCTGAATATTTTAATTACGACTTATCAAATAGAATTACCGATTATACAGACCATGACGGAAATAAAACCCGCTACTTTTTTAATCAAAATTTAAATACAATACGAAAGGAATTTCCAAATGGGACATGGCAGGAATTCATATTTTCAAAATATGGAGCTTTACAAAAAATAAATAATTTTGGAGCTATATATTCTGTAGAAATCGACCCGAAAGAAAAGCCAATTAAAATAGTCTACCCTGATTCTACAACAGAAATATTCAAATATAACACATCCGGATACGTAACGTATTTTAAAGACCGCGGAAACAACATTTATGAATGGGACACAGTTTTAAACGGCTACACCGGAAATATGACAAAAAATGGAATTCCTGTTTATAACAGAGAAATAGATCAGTTTGGAAACATTACAAAATACATTCTTTTTGGAACGCCAAATACAATCAAAGAATATTCTTATGATGATTTTGGAAATATGACTTCCTGTAAAAATGGAAAAGAATCCTATTCATATACTTATGACAATAGAAATAGAATTACCGGAATGTTTCAAAACGGAACAAACATTTATCATATCTCCTATGGAAACAAATCTGAAAAAATTACTTACAGTACCGGAGTAGAAATCGTAAAGACCTATAATAGTCGAAAAGATTTAATTTCTGTTGAAGAAAAAGACTTATCTACTGGAGAAAAAACAACCACTTTCTATAATTACGATAAAAGACATTTTCCTGTTCGCTGTACAATCTCTGACGGAAGCAACACTTTCACTGCTTGGGAAAAAGTGTGGAGCCCAGAAGGAAATCTATTAACCTTCACAGAATTTGATTACACTCCTGGTTCCTATATTGAACAGGACAGAAGAATTACCGAATACGCTTATAATGAAAACCAACTTATTTCAGAAACAAAATACAAAAAGTCTGTTCCAGAATTCAAATGTACCACATCCATAAACCGAACTCTAATATATGGCGGTGATTCCAGTGAAATAATCACAAATCCTCTTGGCTTTACATCTGAAATCAAAACTGATGTATCAGGAAACATCATACATTTTAAAGATTCGTTAAATCAAATTTTCGGTTTTTCCTACGACACTTCCGGAAGGGTCTTATCTAGTACTTCATCCCATGGAGGGACTTATACATATTCTTACGACAATGACAAATCGGTCACCATTTTTGAAGGAAGTCCAATATTTGCAAATAAAATTATTTCACGAACTTATTTTTCTGACGGGAAACTAGAATCGGAAACAAATGGAAAAGATGAAACTTTCTTCTTTTCGTATACAGACGAAGGACGTATAAAATCTAAAGTCTGTAAGTCAGGCGGTTATTATTATGAATATGATTCCTCTGGTCGAATTACTTCTGAAAAAATCGGTGAGTCTGAAATCAATCCGGACATTTTTTCTAACTGGGAATATTCTGAAGACGGGAAAACCATTTTCATATCCAAAGGAAACTTAGTTGAAAAAACAATAATTCTGGATAATTTCAAACGACCTGTGAAAATCATCGATGGTGAAGGAAATTCCAAAAGCTGTAAATATAATTATCAAGGAAATATTTCTGAAATAACTGACGGATATGGAGAAAAAACTTTCTTCTTTTATGACTCTCATAACAACCTTATAAAAACAATTTATCCGGATAAAAGTTTTATCTTTTATGAATATGATGCGAACGACTGTTGTACTAAAGCCTACGACGCCTGCGGATATATATGGGAGAGAGAATATAATCAGGCGGGACAACTTATCAAAAATAAAACTCGAACAGAAGCAGAAAAAGAATATTCATATAATTCCACAGGACAAATTTCTGAAATCATTACAGGAAAAATCAAAAAAGAAAGCTATAAGTATTCGAATTATGGACGAGATAAAACTTTCACTGATGGCAAAGGAAATGATTATTACTATCAGAAAGATTATTTTGGCCGCCTTATATCTGAAACAAACCGCTTAAACAATACTCAAAATTATTTCTACGACAATTCAGGGGCCCTTATTTCGACAATTGATTTTAACAAAAATCAAATTTTTTCATCCACAACAAATTTTGGAATGACAATTACTGAGCATGGTTACGATTTCGAAAACTCATTTTCAACTTCATTCTATGGTAACTATCTGGAAGCAAAAAATCATGATTATTCTTATCATTATTCTTATGATAAAGCCGGTCAGCTTATATCTTGTACAGATGAAAAAGCCTTTGAAACAATAGAATATTTTTATGATAAAGCTGGAAGAAAAATCCGAACCAAAGGTGGTGGCAGAGATATTTCTTACGAATATGGAAAAAATGGGGAAATTCTTGAAATCCGTGACAACATTACAAAACTTTCTATTACTTTGGAATATGACTGTTTAATGCGTGAAACCAAACGTACTTTCGGAAATGGAATTTATATAAAATATTTTTACGACAAATCTGGAAGACTTACCGCATCATACCAACGAGACTCCAGCATGAATATTCTTGATGCTGCCATTTATTCCTATGACGAGAACGGAAGACTTTCATTTTCAACTAACAAAAATGGGCAAGTAACGTTTTATGAATATGATTCTATTGGTAATCTAAAAAAAGTATCTTTTCCAGCAACAGAAGAACGACAAAGACACATAAAAGATGAAGCTCAAAAATTTTCGTTACGATTCTCTGACGAAACTTCTTTGATTGAAAGAGTATTCTTAAGTTATAAACAAAGTGAAACCATCAAGTCGGCTTCAGAAAATTTTCCTTTTCATTATGAAGTACCACCGTTACAAATTGTTTGCAGTGAAGAATATGACTTTGACTTAAACGGAAATATCATCACAAAACGAAATCCATTAGGAAATATCAATTATATTTACGATGCCGAAAATCGTCTTACTGAAATTTGCACCAATGAAAAAACAGTTATACAATATTCTTATGATTCTAATGGAAACTTAACAGAAAGAATCGACAGTATTTCAAA
This sequence comes from Treponema sp., assembly GCA_024402565.1. GTDB lineage: Bacteria > Spirochaetota > Spirochaetia > Treponematales > Treponemataceae > Treponema_D. The sequence continues at coordinate 17,572 of JAKSTM010000018.1, forward strand.
AATGAGTTTTTCATATTCAGGCACAAATCGAATGACTGAATTTGTTAAAATCGGTGACAATCTTTACACCACGGGATTATTTACTTACGATGCATTCAACAGAAGAGTCCTTTCTCTTTACAACGGAGAGAAATCTCTTCGCCGTTTATACGATGGGTTTACTTTTGATTTGCTGAAAGAAAGTCCGGTTTATGGGAATGGGCTTTTCACAGATACTTTCAGAGATTCCATTCGAATGAATGAGGACAGCATTTTGAAAGATCGTACAAGTATCATTTCAAACTATTTCTCTTCCAATGATCTTCAGGAAATTTTTCCTATGAATCTGAAGGGACAAACTGTCTGCCAGTCCTATGGATTCTCTTCTGAATATTTTGCAACAGAATTAAATGGGACTGTAAAAAACATTTCCAACGAATATGGAATTCTTTCAGATGAAATATCATACACATTGTATGGAGAACCAATTTCCGAAAAAACAATTTCTTTTGGGTTTGCGGGTAAACCTATAGACCCTTATACAGGATTCTATAATTTCGGCTTCCGTGACTATTCTCCTTCCACTGCCCGTTTCACTTCTTCTGACCCAATCCGCGACGGCACCAACTGGTTTTCATACTGCAATAATGACCCTGTAAATTTCATAGATATGTGGGGGTTATTCAAAAAGGATACAAAGAACAATCCGGGAAATGAAAAAAAAGATAGTAAAAAATGGTATGAGACTTTTTCTAACTTCTCGGATATGGACATAAGCGCAATTCTTATCCTCATAACTCTTTCAAAAAATAAAAATGAAAGTGGTGCGGTTAAAGGAATTCTCGAAGTTTTCTTTCAGTCACCAGTAGATGAAGAATTAGGACAGAAAGGAAGAAAACAAATGGAAGTACCAGTTGTAGCAGGAAGTGAAAAAGATCCTCCCGTAAAAAAAGGAATGTATAAAAACCTAAAAAAGGAGCTAACCGAAACATCAACTAATAAATTATTAAAAGATCCAAACCATGGAGGGGATAAAAATATAATGATACGACTACCAGATACAGATGGCTGTGCCATTCATCAGGGAAATAATCGATCAGATCAGACCAAAGCTTATACGGAAGGATGTATCGCCATCACTGGTACAAAATCAGGAGAAACAAAAGAAAATTATGACCTTTTTAAAAAAGTTTTAGACACATTTAATTATGAAGAAGGAGTTACTATCAATGTGGAAATTCAATAAAAAAATATTTTTATACTTTATTTCATGTTTTCTTTTTCATTCCCTTTTTTCATTACAATTAGGAGATGGAACAAATAAAGACAGTTACGAATTTATTAAGGTTGCAGAAAATATTAAAACTGCAAATGCATCCGCTCTTATTTGTACTTATGCAATCACCAACGACAACATTTTACTTGGTACTGGAACAGATATTTACATCGGAAACTATATGAATAAAGAAATCCATTCTTTTGAGATTCTCATGGAAGATGTTTCTTTTTGCGACGGTTACTACTTAATTAAAAACGATGGAACTCTTTGGCAATTACTTCCTTACATGAAAAAAATCTGTTCTAATGTAAAAAAAGTTTCTTCCGGATTAATCTTAAAAGATGACAATTCCTTATGGGCATACGGAAACGATTATTATGGCAGTTTTGGGACTGGACTAGAATCAACCAGTTTTTCAGTCCCTAGAAAAATCAGAGACAATATAAAGGATATTTTTTCTAATTCTATTTATTCGGCCATAGTAACAACAAAAGGCGATCTACTTGTATCCGGTTCCCATTATTTACCAGCCCCCTATAAAACCTCTACCTCTTTTTTCAAAGTTGCAGAAAATGTAAAAAGTTGTACAGAAGGTTTTTATATTACAGAAGATGATACATTGTATGCATTCGGGTTTAATGGTTACGGAGCTTTAGGAACAGGTAAAACCGACGGTTCCAATATTCTTCCAACAAAAATAATGACAAATATAAAAATGGTGTCGTCATCTTGTTATTGTTCGTTAATCATAACAAATGATAATAAACTATATGGCTGTGGAGGTAAATCTAAAAAAGTTTATTTTGGCCAACTAGGGTTAGGGCATACAGATCCTGTACTCACCCCGACATTCATTATGGATGATGTTATTTTTGCTTCTACAGGAGGGTCGTCCAGCGCAATTATCAAATCAGATGGAAGTCTCTGGACTTGTGGTGCTAACTCTGCACGCGGAATAGGTTTATAATCCCCCCCCTCTTTCCCATTTTCATAGTTTTCATGATATACTGTAAGCATGACTAAAGATGTAATCATTTTACTTGGACTGAAACATTCAGGAAAAACTACTCTTGGGAAAGAGCTGGCTAAAAAACTTGGATACGATTTTGTAGACACTGACGAACTCATTGAAGAAACTGTTGGTATGAGTGTACGGGACCTTTACAATAATCAGGGACCTCAGGCTTTCATTCTTGCAGAAGAAACTGTTTGTAAAAAACTTACAGCAAATATCGGAGACAAAAAAATGGTTATTTCTACAGGCGGTGGAATCTGTGAAAATCCGCCTGCACTCATGCACTTAAAAGCAGCTGGGGAATTTGTATTCTTGAAAAATGACCTCAAACTTTCTGTTTCCAGAATCATGAAAAAGATTGATGTTGATGAAACTGGTAGTTTTACAAACGTTCCAGCATTTATCAAAAAACAGAATCCAAAAAGTCTGGAAGACATAAAAAAAATGCTCTACGCGAAATTTAATGAACGCGCAGAGCTTTATCAAAAAATCAGTGATACTATTGTCGAACTTGAAAACGCTTCCATTGAAGAAAATCTGGAATGTTTATACAAGTCAATAAAATAACAGATTAGTTACAACCGCAGTCTCCACCGCAACTGCAATCTCCACCACATTCGCCACCGCAATCACCGGAACCGCAGTCTCCGCCGCATCCGCCACCACAGCCTCCGCATCCACCTCCACAACCACGTGGTGGATTCAGTTCTTCTTCAGTAGCATCGCGAATTTCCATAACTTCAACATCAAAATGAAGAGTCTTTCCTGCAAGTTCATGATTTCCATCAAGTTTTACCATATTGTCTTGAATGCTCAAAACGTGAACAATTCTTGGCCCCTGAGCTGTTTGTGCATAGAAAGCCATTCCTATTTCGATGGCAGAAACATCTGTATCAAATTCAGAAGTAGGCACGTCAAAAATCAAAGTTTCGTCGTATTCACCATAAGCCCCGGCAGGATCTATAGTACAATTAAACTTTGCGCCAGTTTCTTTTCCTTCCAACTCTTTTTCAAGTCCTGGAATTATTTCTCCACGACCAAAAACAAATCCAAGTGGGCCACGACCTTCTGACGAATCAAGTACAACCCCTTCATCATTTTTTAAAATATAATTGATAGCAACATATTTGTTTGCTTCTATTTTCATCTTTTCCTCGTTTTTCTTTCGTTTTACCACATCATATCTTCAGAACTTTGTGCATTGTCCTGAATAACTTCTGTAACTTCCGGGCAGGCATCCTTAAGGTAACGTTCAATTCCCATTTTAAGAGTCATCACTGCCATAGGACAACTTCCGCAAGCTCCAACAAGATTAAGGTGAACTGCATTGTTTTCATCAATGCAAACAAATTCCATATCTCCACCGTCAGCCTGCAACTGTGGACGGAACATTTCGATTGCTTCAAGAACAGTTTCCTGTAATTTTGCGTCTGCCATAAATAACCTCTTTTCATCGAATTTCTCATCCGATTTCGTATAAAAGATACTAAAAAAAAAGTACTTTTGCTATAATTATTTTATACTTTTTTTTGAGGATTCCCTTCTAAAATGAAAAATAACAAATTTATTATCACTATTTTTCTTATTTTTACCCTTTCATCGTGTCTTTCTGAAAACCATATTTTCGAAGACCCTGGCGTTGATTTCATTCCTGAAACTTTTAAATGGGAATCCATCACAAAAGAAGTTTCCTATTCAAAAGTGGAAATCCCCGACTTTCCCTTAATTTACCACATTGTAAAAATTGACCTTTCCTCTTCAAATCTCGACATCATAGAGTTTTATGAAAATGGAACAAAATCAGATCATGCTGTATTAATTTCAGAACTAAATAAAAATCTTCATCCAATGGTACTGACCAATACAGCCCCCTTTGCTTACAGCAATAGACTTGCCTTAAAATTTTCCTGGATGCCTTCTACATACAAAACTATTGGAATTCATAAATCCAAAGGTGTTGTAAAAGCACCTCCTGTAAGTCATTACTGTGCTCTAACCTTTTCAAAGAAAAATGAAGGATTCTACCAGGCAGAAATTTTTGACAGTCAGGATGATGAAGGAATTTCAGAAACCGATTTTGCTTTCGGTGGATTTTTCACAATTCTCCGAGACTACGAAACCATTTCTTTTCCCGCAAACAATTATGATTCCAGAAACGGATGTGGGATTTCAGCTGACGGAAAAATAATTTATTTACTGGAAGTAGAAGGTGAACGTCAAAACAAAAGTATTGGATTGTCATATCCTGCCTGCGCCCAAATTTTCCTTGAATTAGGATGTAAGGACGCAATGCAGTTTGACGGAGGCGGAACAACCTGTCTTTACGTAAACGGAAAAAACATGCTGACCTACAAGCCTTTCCGCAAAAGTCCCGCTTATTTTGGTTTTACTGTTTCTGAATATCAGCCTTCTTTGAAATAAAAGCTCGTTTCATAAGAATTGGAACAAGCATAGAAGACACGATAATCAAAAGAATTACAGCAGTAAAATATTTTGGATCGATAAGATTTGTTGAAAGTCCCTTTGTTGCAACGATAAGCGCAACTTCTCCACGAACCATCATACCAAGTCCAATCTGGTAAGATTCTTTCCAGGAATAACCTAAAACTTTCGAAATGCCACCACAACCGATAATCTTACTGATACAACCAATTATTACGAAGGCAATCGCAAACCATAAGATTTCTGTACTCATTCCAGATAAATCAGTTTTAAGACCAATGCTTGCAAAAAAGATTGGACTAAAGAACATATATGAATTAATATCGATTTTTGATTCCATGTAAGAAGCATCTTTTATGCTGCATAAAACAATTCCCGCAATATAAGCTCCTGTAATATCTGCAATACCAAAAAAACGTTCAGCACAGAAAGCAAAAATCAAAGCCAACCCAAGAGCATAAATTGGAATGCGGTGTGAACGGGGATGACGTTTGTCATACCAGCTAAACAATTTATACATGGCAAAACCAACAACAATTGCAAATACAAAAAACAAAACTGTTTTGAGAATGATCATCAGGTAGCCACCTTTTCCGGAACTTACACCAAGAACCACAGTCAAAACAATAATTCCAATAACATCATCAATTATGGCTGCCGAAACAATTGTCTGCCCAATGTCAGTATTTATTTTCCCAAACTCTTTAAGAACAGCTACAGAAATGCTTACAGAAGTTGCAGTAAGAATTGTTCCAACAAACATACATTTGAAGAAATTCTGTGTTCCGAATCCGTCAAATCCAAAGAAGAAAAAAGACATAATTGTTCCCATAACAAGCGGAACAAAAACACCACAACAGGCAATTGCTGTTGCCTTTGGACCAGACTTTATAAGTGAGTTTAAATTTGTACTCAGACCAGCAGAAAACATAATCAGAATAACACCGATTTCAGACATGTATGTAATAAACTGATTTGCCTCAGCATAAATAAGATTTGGTTCTTCACCACCGAAATTATTGAACCACGGAATAAATCGCAAAAGAAGACCTGCGACAATCATACCCGCAACTTCTGGAATTCCTATTTTTCTAGCAGTAATTCCAAGATATTTTGCGACAATAACAATTAAACCTACTGAAAGTAAAATCTGAAGAATTATTTCAGCATTTGGAAGAGAATTCATTTTAGCCTCTATTGGGGGAAAATATAATGATGTAGTTTAGCGAAATAAAGGTTGTATGTTAAGCATCAAGACTTTCCAATTTTCGATTCAATTCCAGAACACGAGTATGGAGATAATGGTCAGCCGTTAGGTGTTCAAGAATTCCCATTGGATTTCCTTCAGAATCAACGATCGGAATTGCTTCTACATCATAATCATCAAACATAACATAAACATTTGGTAACAAATCATCCGGACTACAAGTCACTGTAGGACGATCCATAACATCAATAGCAAGCATAGAATTTGCAAACTCACCAATCTGCATAACTTCTTTCAAATGCTCAAGCGAAATAACTCCACTCAATTTCCCCATGTCATCTCTTACAACATAATTCAGATTATGCTGACGACTGAACAAATCGAGGATAGAATCTAATCGGGCAGTTTCGCTGACAACAGTAGGTGAATCGTAAGCACAAATATAATCATTACCCCACATTATGTCTTTTACTTTTGCAGTTTTTCTTATGTCATCTACAGTAACATTAAGTCCCACTTCGCCTGCTTTTGTAACACCCGCCTTTACACAGATTGGGCCTATAAGCTGAACGATGAATGTTGTAGCGGTAATAATTAGCATTATTTGAGGTCCAACAGAATCTGGAAAATCATTTCCCGCGGCGATCGAAAGTCCAATTGCAACTCCAGCCTGACTTAACAAACAGAATGGAAGATATTTCTGAACAGTTTTCGGTGCTTTTGTAAGCCATGCTCCAAAAATCGAACCAATAGTTTTTCCAAAGGTTCTTCCCAAAACATAGAGTAATGCAATAATTCCAAGAAAAGGAGTAATAATCCAGATATCAAGTTTTGCTCCAACCAGAACAAAAAATAAAACATAAACAGGCGGTGTAAATTTTGAAGTCAAACTAAATACAGATTTTGTTTTTGCATGACTGAAATTTACCATGAAAAATCCAAGTGACATGGCTGAAAGAATATTATCAAAGTTGAATGCTTCACAGATTCCTGTACAAAGGAAAAGAGCCCCCAAACTGAAGGATAAAATACGTCCATCATCATTTGGAAGAAAGTGCATAATTACTCGAAGAAGACAGCCAAATGAAAGACCAATAAAAATAGAGCCAAAAATATCGCGGGCAATTGCAAGCATCTGCGTTCCAAATGAAGCAACTTTATCTCCAAGAAGAGAAGCTGCAACAGTCGAAGCAATTGTATAAAGTATCAAAGCAACAGCATCATCCATGGCAACAATTCCATAAACGGTTGTTGTTAAAGGACCACGTGTTCTATATTCCACGAGAACATCTGTTGTTGCTGCAGGCGCTGTAGCTGCACAAATAGCGCCCAAAATAATGCCCAATGCAACAGCATATTTTATATCTTTAGAAAAAAGAAAAACGACGAGTGTTACAACTCCACCAACAATAATTGCCGGTGTAATTGATTCAAAAATTAAGATACTTACAAACTGTTTTCCGTATTTTTTGACAGTATCAATTTTCAATTCACCACCAACAAGAAATCCAATTAATGAAAGAGAAACTGTACTGATAGGATTTAATGCAGCAATTACTTCAGGCTCAAGAATTCTGAATCCAGATGAACCAATAAGAATTCCAATTACAATATAACCAACAACCTGAGGAATTCTTAATTTCTTAAAAAGCCATCCGCCTAAAGCGCCGCTGAATAATACAAGCCCCAAAAGAAGGACGAGTTGAACTCCCTGTAAATGCCAGAAATGCATGGACTGCGGGAGAAGTGATGAGATTGGATTGTTCATACTAAAACCTTACAATTGAGGAAAATAATATCATATTAGTAGATTTAGGTCTAATAAAGCCTTTGATACATTTCTGTAGCACTAACCAGTTTTCTACCGTACTCTCGTGTTTCCGCATAAGGAAGCGTTTCCAAAAATAAATCTTCAGGTACATTTTTTATTCCAAAACCAAATGCAAAACTTTGTTTCCATTTTCTAACACGAGTAATTCCAGCATTATATGAATAAAAAGCATTTAAATAATTTCCGTCAAGGCGGCTTATCAGATTTCCTAAATACCAGGCTCCAAATTCAATATTTGTTTCTGGATCAAGTAAATCGTAATTTGACTTTTTTAACCGCCGGGCAATATCCTCGGCAGTAAATGTCATAAGCTGGCAAAGTCCTATAGCCCCTGCAGAACTGTATACATCAGAGTCGAAAAAACTTTCACTTCGTATCAACGCAAATAAAACCGCTGGCTCAATCCCATTTTTTTCTGCATTTTCTGTAATAAGTTCTTCATAGCATTTGGGAAAACAAAATCGCAGAAGATCTTCTGAAAAAATTACAGGTGAATAATTCGCATGACGAGAAGCTATGCGCAAGCTCTGAGGATAAAAATCATCTTTGCCATCTGAACATTTTTGAAGAAGTCTACATAAAGTAAGTGTCGTTTCCTCAGAAAGAAAACACTGACCAAGTTTCAACCATTCATCATAGATTTTTTCAGGAAAACCGTAAGCTGCATATCCATTCAACAGTCGTTCTGCATCTGGATTCACTTTTACTTCGACTGATTTTCTAGGTTCTGTATAAATCCGTTTCTTTTCTGACTCTGATAAATTTAAAGCCTGCGCTGAAACCACTTTATAATACAAGTCAGTAGAGCTATCTAAGGCTATATGTAAAGCTTCATCAATTTCATCGGCGACAGTTTTTCCCTGTAACAAATTCTCGCCAGGCTTATAAATTTCTTCCTGCAAAAGCCGAGCATAAATATAAGCATACTTTGCTGTAGCTTCACGTGAAGCATGTCCTTTCATCAGTTTATATAATTCACCAATTTCCTTGTAATAATGATTATTCAACAAAATCGGAGAAAGCAAATCAAAAAAATCATCGTAATATGATGGATCTTCAAAAAACTCCAGATTTTGTTTCACATACTGAAGACAATTTTCTATTTCACCTTTCAAACTTGTACGAAGAACATACCATCTGGCATTATCTTTTTGTGATGGAAGAGTAGTACAATCCGCAGCTTTCTCAAAACAAGAAATAGCCCTTTTCTGATACCCACCATTTTTTTCATAAAGCCGGCCTGCATAGAACCAGAAAAAGAACTCCAAAGGTGTTCCCTGAAAGTTTTCTACTTGAGTTGAAAACCAGGAAGCACTTTTCAAAGCGCCGCCTGTTTCACCATTATTCGTATTTCCATACAAATGAGTTTTTCCAATATCTGAAATCAGCTGTGTATTCAAAAAACTCCCATCAGTTTCCAACCGAGATTCTATTTCTGAAAGTTTCTCAAAAGCCCCGGAAAAATTTCTTTTATACACATCAAGTCGAAATGTAATAAGAAAATTCTCAAAAGATTTTTCTACGTCGAAATATTTTGTTTCTGAATAATCATTATAAAAATCGAAATGACTCTGACTTAGCGGCTTTTCAAGAAACCACGTTTGAATATTTTCTTGAAGTCCCGTTATATTTCGTTTTTCCATTGCTCGTAAACGAATCGAGACCAGCGCATCAGAAGATTCTTGAATATTTATGGTATTTGTAAATGAAAGAACCTGCCCGTATTCTTTGTTTTCTAAAAATATCTTACAGGCAGTAACAAGAGAAGATTCTTCCTGTGAAAATTGTAATAGATTTTTTGCAGCCTTAATTTTTTCCTGAACATCACCAAAAGAACACAATGCTTCTGAACTTCGTAATGCTACAAGAGGAGTTCCTTTTTTTACTGCTTTATTAAATTTCTGTCTGGCATCTTTTTCATCTCCTTTCGAAAGAGATTTTAATCCTAGAAAATAATTTTCATCAGGACCAAAATCCTTTCCGTTTTTTGGAGATGCATTCGAACAACCAGTCAGAACAAAAGAAAGAAAAACTGCAGTAAGAAATTTTCGAAGACTGATATTATGCTGCAACTTATTCCTGTGGAATCTTTATTTTTGTTCCCGAGATTATGTAATCTGGATCTTTAATTCCGTTATATCTTGCGATTTTCTTATAACGCCATGGATTTTTATAATAAGTGTCGGCAATATCCCAAAGAGTGTCGCCCCACTTAATTTTATAAATAATATCCGGCTTAGGTTCTTCTTTTGGAGGAGCAGGAGGTTCTGGTTTTACTTCTTCAGCTTCTTCAATAATAACAATTTCATCTTCTTTTGCAGATAAAACAGGCTCTGGTTCCGGCTCTGGAATTGGTTCAGGTTCTTCCTCAGGTTCTTTTACAGCAACTTCAACATTAGGAACAGGTGCTTCCACTTTCTTATTTTTCTGAAGAATATTCAATTTTGAAGGAATTACAAAAAGAATAAGGAGAACAGCAATAATACAAATAATTGCACAAATAACACAAATTACTACAGAAGTTTTACGTTTCTTAACATCATCATCTTCTTCAAAATCGCCAAGTTCTGTTTCTTTATCATAAAGTCCTGTAAAACTTAACCCGCTATTTTCTGAATTTGAATTAAATGTAGAATTTTCTGCACGAGTTAATTCATCATCAAAATCCCAATCCATTTCTAAATCGCTTTTTGGTTCTGCAGGCTGAATTATATCATCTTCAAAATCAGGCAAATCAAAAAGTGATGTTGAATCTTCTGTTGTCATTTCAGGCACATCCATTTCTGCTGGGATTTCGTCTGAAAAATCAGGAAGATCAAAATCACTGTCGTCAGAAATAGTATCAACCGATGTGGTATCCAATGATACTGTATCATCTAAAATAGAATCGATTGAAGTTGTGTCTGTTAATGTTGTGTCGATTTGAGCTTCCGTATTTTCAGATTCGGCATTGAAATCCAAATCAGGGAATGCAGGAAGTCCAGGTTCTGTTTCTTCTTCCAGTCCTTCAACAACAACAAAATCGTCTGTGTCAGGAACTGCTTCTGGTTCCATATCAAAATTTAAATCAGAACTTTCTTCAATTTCTATCTCCGGATCAACTTCTGTCTCTGGCTCAATTTCGATTTCTGGTTCAGACTCTGCGTCATCTTCCTTATTCAAAAGCATAGCAGCCGCAAGAAGACCACCGCCTGCTGCCGCTGCAACAACTGCCGCCTTTTCTGATTTTTCCGATTCAGGTTCTGGTTCCGATTCAGGTTCAGTCTCTTTATATTCATCAACCACAGGATCAGATTCAGTTTCCGGAAGTGCAAAATCCTCAGGATTAAAATCAGTCAGATCCACTCCATCATCAACTGGTTCTGAACTAACAGGCTCTGTAATTTCTGTGTCCCCAACTTCTGGTTCTTCTACAAAAGTCTCTTCGATAACAGGTTCTTCTGGTTCTGGTTCAACAAAATCTTCTGTGATTTCGATTTCAGGAGTTTCTGTAATGGTTTCTGTAAGGACTTCTGTTTCCGAAACTTCAGTTTCTGCAATATCGTAGTCAGATAAAGAATCTGCCATACGTTCTTCCAGAGTTCGGTTTACAAGTTCTATAGTTGTTTTACTGGTTGCCCCAGTTTCTGCATCAACGATATTTGCAGAAAGCTCGTTATTTTCATCAATTGCAACATTAAAAGTAATAGTTGCATCACCACGTGGGTGTTCATTGATATTATCTATCTGGAGAGTATCTACATATTCTGCGTCATCCATAGAAGCTTCGCTGGAACGATACAAATCAACCATTACACGAGTTTGATTATTATGAGCGGTTGTCAGTTCCAACTGTTTCTGACCAGGCTGACCTTCCTGTAAAACAGGGAAAAATGATCCGTCTGCCAGTTTTATTCCTATAGTTTTCACAATGATACCTCCAGAAAATATCTTCTTAATTTTAACTTATTTTCCCTAGAATGTGTATGCGAATTCCCCAATGTAAATCAGTTCATTTACAGTTCCACCAAATTTTTCAGAAACAAGATAATCTGAAACTTTTGATACACATTTTTTATCATCATATTTTATGATAAGTCGTTCACACACTTTATTTCCAGTTTCCAGAACATTATAAGTTGTGATTTCAGAAAGAAGGCCGTCTGAATAACGGAACACATTCTGCTTAGCCCCTTCAATAGGATCGATTGTTACCATTGTGTCCAGCCTTCCATCCTCTTTGTATGTATAAATGATTTCATTATCAAGAGAACCATCAGCCTGATATTCACAAACTTTAAGAAGGCGTTTTGCATCATCATATTTATTGATTGTCTTCCAAACCAGGGCACCTCTTGCATCATAACCAGTTTCATCTACCATCAAGCCATTTTCATATTTATAGATTGTTTTATTTCTAAGATTTCCTGCCAGATCATAATCATTTGCTTCAATTCTCAAACCATCTTTATATACAAAATCAGTTTTCCATAAAAGAGAATCATCAGAAGCAAAAGCCGACTGACTGATAATTTTACCCATTGAGTCAAAAGTGGTTTTTACAGAGTTTTCCAAGTTATCACGAGCCGAATATAAATAAGATTCTGTATCATTTCCGGCTGCATCAATCTTATGAAGGACTTTTCCTGTCTTTGTTTTAAAGTATTCGCCGAATTTTGATGCAATGGAATATTCTGTGCAAGTATATGATTTTACACCGTCCTTAAGAGGAACGTAATCCATAACGTCCAGGCCAAAAAGTGACAAACTCAATGTAGCGGCAAGTGCTGCAATAATGATTTTTTTCATGTAAACCTCCAGATAATTACCGGTTATATAAATTATCTCTAATTATAATATCGTATCATTTTTTCTGATAGTTAATTTATTTCTGCAGGATTATTGGGAATCTGTTATAATTTTCACGTTATGACACCAGAGCAATATAAAGTTTTTTCTTCCTTTAGGAATGATTTCAAAGAAAAAATCCAGGAATGGTCAAAATTTAATAATGAATTGATGGATTTACAGGCAAAAGCAGTTCCTAATGGACCAGATTACGAAATCCAAACTCCAGTCTGCTACAACACTACCCTGGATGACATAACTGAACAAGACGAAATAAAACTACTCGTCATTGGTGACAACCCGGGAAAAAATGAACAGCTTGCTAAAAACAGGCGTTATCTTGTAGGCCTTGCGGGAAAACTTGGTGAGAAATTTTTTGTTGAAAACCCAGAACTAAACACTGATTTCCGGAAAAACGTAATTATTCTGAATAAAACTCCCATTCATTCTGCACGAACCGAACAATTACGATTCTTAATAAAGAACGGAAGTCCCGATATCGCAAGAATAATTAATGAAAGTCAAATCTGGATGGCAGAACAAACTGCGCAACTCCATATGAAAATGCAAAACTCCCAGCTTTGGCTTGTAGGATATGCAGAACTAAAAGGAAAAGGACTCTTTCTGCCATACCGTGATTTCTTGCTGGAGACTTATAAAAAGTCAGGAAAGACTGATTTCTTTGAAGACTCGGTTTTCATTTATCAGCATTTTTCCATGAACAGATTCACCATCGACTTAAATAACTATAGAAAAATAAATAATTCGACCGATCAATCAAAAATAGCCGAAGATCTTAAGAATTTGGGCTCGCTTCACCGAAAAGAGATTTTTGGGTTATAATAGGAACATTATGGAAGTATTTCTTGGAATTCCTGCCGCCGACGGTGTCGGAATAGGCACAGCTTTTGTAGTACCTGAACCAGTAAAACGCGCTATTCAGCAGCACCGTATAAAAATCGATCAGCTTAATAAAGGCTGGACTCGTTTTGAAAACGCCGTTCAGGCTGTCACCCTTGATTTAACTGATCATCTGGATTCCCTCTCCGAAACTGACGAACAGGACAAAATCCAGAAAGAAGTTTTTGAAACTTACATTCTCATGCTGGGTGACCCGGTTTTTCTAAAAGAAGTAAAAACATTCTACGAATCAGAACAGTACAATATTGAATATACCGTTCAGTTCAAATCTGAAGAATATGCTAACCGACTAAGAAATGCCGGAAACGATTATCTGGCGGAACGCGCAAAAGACATTACCGATGTATTCGGGATGGTACTTGATGAAATGCTCGATATTCATCCATTCGATATCAGCCGAGTTCCAGACGGATCAGTCATCGTAGCAAAAACCCTTAGTTCCGCTGATACTATCATTTTAAGTAAAAGAAAAATCTGCGGACTGGCACTTACAGAAGGTGGTGTTTCAAGTCATGTTGTAATTCTTGCACGTAACTATGGTATTCCTACTGTTGTCGGACTTGAAGACATTATTAAAAAAATCAAAACAGGCGAAACTCTTATTGTCGACGGTAAAGATGCTGAAATCCTCCAGAATCCTGACAAAACCACAATTGCCGACTACAAAGCAAAGATTCGCGCAGAACAGCAGCACAAACTTGCCCTCCGCGCTTTCCTTGATAAACCTGCCGTTACAAAAGATGGAACGTTATTTCACCTTATGGCAAATATCGGTACACCAGAAGAAGCAGAAATTGCAAAAGCTGAAGGCGCCGATGGAATCGGCCTCTTCCGAACAGAATTCCTTTATATGAGCACACAGGGAGCATCATTAAATGCAGCCGCCCGTACTTTCAGCGAAGAAACTCAGTTTAAGGCTTACAAAAAAGTCCTGGAAATAATGGGCGACAAACCTGTAACAATTCGTACTCTGGATGCAGGTGGTGACAAAATAATCAATGCTGTAGACATTCCCATTACTGAAGAAAAAAATCCACTTATGGGACTTCGTGCAGTTAGATTAAGTCTCGCTTACCCTCAGGTTTTCAAAACACAAATCCGTGCTCTTTATCGTTCAAGTGTTTACGGAAACTTACGCATTATGCTCCCACTTATTTCAAGCCAGATTCAGGTAAAACAATGCCTTACATTAATTAATGAAGTAAAAACTCAACTTCGTGAGGAAGGTATTCCATTTAAAGATGATGTTCCAGTTGGAATCATGGTAGAAACAGCATCAGCTGCAATTACTTCTGACTGTCTTGCCCAGGTAAGTGATTTCTTCAGTTTAGGAACAAATGACCTGACACAATATACCCTGGGAATTGACCGTGAAAACCAGCACGTTGCAAATCTTTACAACGAGTTCAACCTGGCTGTTCTCCGCCTTATAAATCTGACTTATGCAAATGCTACTGCTGCAGGAAAACCGGTTTCTGTTTGTGGTGAAATGGCAGGGCGTCAAGACAGTATTATCGTTTTGGGAGGAATGGGAATTCGCAATCTTTCTATGAGCCCGAAACTGATTTCAAAAACTAAAGAACTGCTTTCACGTTTCAGCATAGAAGAACTTGAAGCGATTTCTGCCAAACATCTTAGCAATGTTTGGGATCAATTAAATGCATAAAAAAAAAGCGAATGACGTAAGTCATTCGCTTTTTTTAGTTTAACGTCTAGTCAAATTAGAACCAGAAGCGGAAACCGAAGTTTACAGGGATACAGAATGCTGTGAATCCGATTCCTGCGCTGTCACCACTAACACCAATGTTCAGTGTTGGCTGCCATGCTGCCTGAAGGTAAAGTTCAAATACTTTTGCAAGGCGGATGTTTGTACCAATAAGAAGACGTGGTGCAACACCAATACCAAGGCTGTCACCAGCAATAGCTACAGAACCTGCAACACCCCAACCATAGTACCAACCCCATGTGTTCTGGATTTTTTTATTTGCAAGCCAGTTATCAGCTGTAACACCAACAGCAATACCGTTTGAACCAATGCCATCAATTGTTACTGCGAAATACCATGGATCAGATACAGAGAATGTAAGTGCTCCACCAACATTATTAGTACCAGCAGAGAAACCACCCTGTGCACCAATACCGATTGCAAAAACATTAGCTGTTCCTGCGATGAAAAGAGCTGCGATTACAGCCAAAAGCTTCTTTTTCATAAAGAACTCCTTATAAATTGTTTCAAATAACTCCATCAGACATTAATTAAGGCATCTAAAATAATGATAGAAATCTCAAAAATGTCTAATATCGGGCATTATATAAAGTGCCTTACTTTTTTTCAAGTACATAACAAAATTTTTTAGAACTTCTAGTGTGTGCATAAATAAAGTTTTTTCTATATAATAAAAGACTATGGCAAAGAAAAAGAAAGCAAAACCGGACTTTTCAAAACCAAAACCGGTTTCGAAGTCAGAGACTTCGGAAATTGACAATGAACAGCTGACACTTGATAACTATGATTCAATGGGAAATCCACTGTCTGATGGCGAAATAACTGATGATGGGGAAGGTTTTGAATACGAAAGAGACGAAGCCGAAGCTAAATCTTTTGAAGATGAAAACAATGAAAATCTCATCACTCTTCCGGAAACAAAATCAAACGATTATGTAAGACCTGAAGACTTTGAATACGAAGGCCTGCCGACTCTTGTAATTGCAGGACGCCCGAATGTTGGAAAATCAACTTTGTTCAACCGCTTCCTTCGCCGCCGCATAGCAATTGTAAATGACCAGCCTGGTGTAACACGTGATCCTGTTGAAGCCGTTGCCATGATGAAAGGAAAACCTGTTCACCTTATTGATACAGGCGGATACAAACTTGAACGCGAAATCGGAACAATGGAAGCAGCCCTGGACGAACAGGTTGTTGAAAAATCGCTTCTGGAAATTGAAAAAGCCGATGTAATTCTTATCCTTCTTGAAGCAGGAACCATTACTGGTGAAGATGAAGAATTCATTCTGAAAATGCGCCCATACTGGGACAAAGTTGTTGCTGCCGTAAACAAAACTGAAGGCGGAAAAAACGAAGCTGAAGCATGGAACTACGCCCGCTTTGGTTTCAAAAATCTTTTCTTCATTTCGGCAAGCCACGGTGACCGCATCGGCGAACTGACAGACTGTCTTGTTTCAAAAATGGATTTCTCAAAAGTAAAGGTTCTTTCAAACAAGCGTCCAATTAAAATCGCAATTCTTGGAAAACCAAATACAGGAAAATCTACACTTTCAAACAGACTTACTCATTCTGAAAAATCAATTGTCTGTGACTACGCAGGTACAACCCGCGACGTTGTTGAAGGTGAATTTGAATACCGCGACCAGAGATTCAAAGTTCTGGACACTGCCGGAATCCGCCGCAAGGCAAAGGTTACGGAAGACGTTGAATATTATTCTGTAAACCGCGCTATCAAAACTCTGGACCAGTGTGACATCGTTTATCTGATGATTGATGCCGAAGAAGGTCTGGCAGAACAGGACAAGAAAATCTGTTCCCTGGCCTACGAACAGGGACGCGGAATTATTTTCATTCTGAATAAATGGGACAAAATGCCTCAGGATTCAAAAACCTTCAAGGCTACAAAAGAATGGATCAACATCATGTTCGGTCAGATGGAATATGCACCTATCCTGCCACTTTCTGCACTGGAAGGAAAAGGCGTAAAAGATCTTCTTGATAAGACTCTGGAAATTTACGGACAGCTTACAAAGAAGATTGGAACATCAGCTCTGAACATGGCTCTGAAAGACTGGCTGGACCGTTATCCGCCTCCAGCAAGCCGCACTGCACACTTCAAAATCCGTTACATAACTCAGAAAGAAGCAAATCCTGTTCGCTTCATGATTTTTGCAACACGCCCTGAAGTAGTGCCGGAAACTTACATCGCTTATCTGAAAAACCGCATCCGCGAAGACCTGGGCTTCGATCAGATTCCGGTTCAGCTGGAAATGAAAGCCAGCCGCTCAAAATGGGAAGAGCGAAATAAGGAATAAAACAAATAACAAAATATCGTAAGCAAAAATGGGGCCCAGCAACGCGAGCATGTGTCGTCGAAGGCATGGGTCCTCGTTCGCGAGCTCACTGCGGAATGCCTTCTAGCCACAACTCGCTGCGTCCCATTTTTGATTCACAAAATTTAAGTATTTGTTTTATTCCAATTTAACTATTAAAAGGAAAAAAGAATGTCATTAATCAAAATCTCAAACTGCCGAATTGAAAACGCTGCAGGAACTGTCGTTCCTGATATCACATGGGAAATGAAAGAAGGCGAAGCCTGGCTTGTCATTGGACCTAACGGCGGAGGCAAAGCAGATTTTGTTAATGCACTTTCAGGTTCAGCCGGAATGAAGTTTTCTGTTAACGGTTCCGAAAAAGAACAGCCTTTTTTCTGCAATACATTTGAAAACTCGGTTGAACTTGTTTCCCTGGAACGTGCCGCCCGCCTGATTCAGGAAGAACGTGAAAATGACGAAAGTGATTACGTTGAAGGCGGCGTTGATATAGGCCGCACAGGCCGTGTTTTCATTGCAGAAAGTCTGCCTGGTGTCACAATCAAAAAGAACCAGCCTCTTCCTCCGGAAGCTTACACAATTGATGAAAGTGATGCCGTAAAACTCTGCGGCATTCAGAAGATTCTGGACCGCGGGCTCAAATATATGTCTACAGGTGAAATCCGCAGAACACTTCTGGCCCGCGGACTTATCAGCGGAAAGAAGCTACTTGTTCTAAGCGACCCTTTTGCCGGCCTTGACGCAGAAAGCCGCAAAATCCTTCTGGACTTTTTTACTCAGGCTGTTCAGAAGCAGACTTCAGTCACTTCAGCTGCAACGGTCACTGAGCCTGTCGAAGTGACCAGTTCGCCTTCAATTATTCTTGGCATGGAACGCTGGCACGAAATTCCTGATTCCATCACACACGTTCTGGAATTTACAAACAAGAAAATCTCTTTCTGTGGAGAACGCGCAGAATATGAAAAAATCCTTTCAAGCCGTCATGAAGAAAAAGCTGCCGGTGAAGAAGCTGCCCGCAAAGACTTTGAAGATGAACTTTCAAAGACTTATGCAGACACTGCCGTTCTTCAGAACGGCGCAGAGGAAGACAAAGCCCCTTCGACAAGCTCAGGGGCCGGGAACAGTGAAGTCCTTATCCAGATGAACAATGTAAACGTTGGCTGGGGTGACCATCACGTATTACGCAATCTGAACTGGACACTTCACAAAAATGAACACTGGTTAATCCGCGGCCCCAACGGTTCCGGAAAAACCACGTTCCTTGAACTGATAACCGGCGACAACGGCCAGGTATATGCTA
>JAKSTM010000019.1 GCA_024402565.1 Treponema sp.
TTGGACCTGCCGGAAGCCAGTTCAGCCAGAGAGGCGGAACAATCATGGGACAGGACAGCAAAGCCTCAGGAGAAATCATTCACGGATCGGCTCCTATGGCAAAGATGTTCGGATTCAGTACAAACCTGCGTTCTGCAACACAGGGACGTGCAAGTTTTTCTATGGAGTTCAGCCACTTCCAGGAAAAGGTTGGCGGACTTGATATGGGATACTAAAAAATTAACCGAGTGGGAAGTATTTCTGGCTCGGTGAGATTTTGCTGTATAAAAAAAAGGCCGGCCGACAAATTGTCGGTCGGTCATTTTTTTTAGTGGATGAAGTCTGAGACATCCAGTTCTACAAGACCTGCGTCATCCACATTTACGGAGAACTTTCGTTGTGACTTTTTGCTTTCAAAAGTTTTTCCATTCTTTTCTTCAATTCCCTGAACAATCCAGATGTAAGTTCCGTTATCCAGTTGTGACAGTTCAGAATCTTTAAGTGTATATGTGTTTCCTTTTATTGTTTTATCAACAATTTTTCGATCAATAAGGCCGTCGCGGTAAATCTGTAAACGATATTTTTTTGCATCTTCCATTTTACCCCATGAGAATTTGAGTGATGCTCTATCATCTTCAAAGGCTTCTTCTGTAAGAACAAAACCGTCGTCTGGAGATTTAAGTGATGGTTTCTTCTGAGTTACTTTTGAAGAATTTCTTTCGGCTTCTTCTTTTGCCTTTTTCTGTTCTTCTGCCTTTCGTTTTGCTTCAGCTCGTTTTTCTTCGTCTGCCTTACGCTTCTCTTCGGTTTTTCGCTCCTGTTCAAGTTTACGTTCTTCGTCCGCTTTTCTTTTTTCTTCTGCTTTTCGTTCCGCTTCTAACCTGCGAGCCTCATCTGCTTTACGTTTTTCCTCTGCTTTACGTAAATCCTCAGCTTTACGCTCTTCTTCCGCCTTACGGGCTTCTTCTATTTTACGTTCTTCTTCCGCCTTTCTAGCTTCTGCTTCAGCTTTTTCTCTGGCAAGTTCCTCTGGTGAAACTTCCTTTATTTTGTCTTCACTTTCCTGAACCAATGCCTCACGTTCCCGACGTTCTTCTTCCGCTTTTTCAATCTGGCGCGTATTTTCTTCACGTATACGGTTCTCTTCTGCCTGACGAATTTCTTCAGCCTGTTTTTCCTCTTGAGCTTTCCGAACTTCTTCTGCTTTTCGGGCTTCTTCAATTTTTTGAGCTTCCGCTTCTTTTACAAGTCGTTCTCTTTCTTTACGTTCTGTTTCTTTCTTTTCTGCAAGTTCTTTTGCTTTTTTTATTTCTTCTGCTTTTCGTTTTTCTTCTGCATCACGAAGTTTCTTTTCTTCGCGAGCTTTACGTTCAATCTCTTTTCGCTGGGCCAGATCTTTTGCCTTTTTTTCTTCAGCGGCTTTTCGTTCTGCTTTTTTCTGTTCAAGCAGTTCCTGAGCCTTACGAGCTTCTTCCGCAGCTTCTTCACGAAGTCGCTGTTCTTCTTTTTCTTTTGCAATTCTAGCTTCTTCTGCCTGGCGAGCTTCTTCTGCTTTACGTTCCTCTTCCAGACGCTTCTTCTCTAAAGCAGCTTTCTTTTCTGCTTCTTTTTTCTCAGCGGCCTCTTTAGCTATTCTTTCACGTTCTTTTCTATCTGCTTCTCGTTTTGCAGCGATTTCTTTTTCCTTTCGAGCTTCCTCTGCTTTACGGGCTTCTTCTGCTTTTTTAGCTTCTTCCGCCTTACGTGCTGCTTCCGCTCTTTTTGCCTCTTCAGCTTTTTTTGCAGCTTCAGCCTTTTTAGCCGCCTCTGCTTTTTTCTGATCTTCAATACGTTTTTTTTCTATTTCCGCTTTTTTTTCTACAGCTTTCTTTTCAGCTTCAATCCGTTTTTCTTCTTTCTGAACTTCTTTTCGTACTTCGGAGTTTGTTACAGCTTGAACTTTTCTTTCCTGCTGTTTTACAACCTGATCATTTTTCTTCACAACAGATTTTACTTTTTCCGGTTCTGTTTTCTGAACTTCTTCTGTTGTTTGTTTTACAGTTTCTGAAATTCTCTGAGCTTTTTCTTCACCTAATGCCTGAATCAAAGCTTTCTTAATTTCTTTCTGTTTTTCCTCAGACCTTACTGAATTAGATCTCACCTTTTGAACAACCGCTTTTGTTTCTTCCTTGGCTGCCGCTTTTTCCAAAGTGATTGACTGAACCTGCTCAACAGGTTCTACATCAGCAAGGATTGCTACTTCACCAGCAGAAATTTTTCTTGTAACTGTTTCAGGTTTTATCTGAATGACATCAGGTGATTCGGTTTTAGATTCTGCTTCAGGCGGAACTGATTCCTGACGTTTTGAAGAATTCTGAAGTCTTTCCACTGTTTTAGCGACTCTTGATTTCTTTTCTTCAGAAACTTTTTCACTGACTTCAACGCTTCCGCTTGTAACAGCGATTGCAGCCTGACCTTGTTTTTCCGATAAAACAACTGCGCTCGAACTGCTGGAAAGATTAACCACTTTCTTTCCACTCGTAATAACGACAGGTTTCTCTTCTGCGGCAATTGAAGCTACAATGTTTACAGAACCTTTTGAAAAATCAAGTCCTGTACCATTTTCATCATCGCGGATGGTAACCATGGTATTTTCATACATATCAATTGTTGTTCCATCGTTATAAATAATGGTTGCTTCTGATTCCGCATCTGTACGGATTCGGTCTCCACCATATACTACGTCGGACACCTTTACCTTCTGCCAGATTTCATCATCTGAGAAACGCCTTTGAGTTGTATTCTTTTTATGTACGACAGTAGCAACTGGTTCTTCATTTTCACGGGATGAAGTTTTATTAAGATCTTTTACAAAAAGTCCTAAAAACACTGCCATACCGGAAACACAGATGATTCCAATTACAACGTCGATTAATCTACTTTCCGATTTTGTACTTCTTTTCTTCTTCATCTGTATTTACCTGCGACTTGTCAATTTCGTGGAATCCCAAAAGATCACGAACTTCCTTCAAAGTCTTTACGCCCTTAACACCTTTCACGTTGATAACAGCGTACATCTTAATTTCGTTTTCTTTTCCCTTAACGTGAACTGAAGGCATTTCTTCCACAACCAGTCTGTCCCCGATAAGTTTATATGTATTTTCAGTAATAAGAATGTCTGTCTGGAATGGTTTATTCAAAGCTTCTGTACGGCTGGCAAGATTTACTGCATCACCAATTACTGTATATTCCATTCGTAAATCTGAACCAATCTGTCCGGCGACAACAGAACCAGAGTTAATTCCACATCCAATTTTGATTAATGGTTTTCCTTCTGCTTCCCGTTTCTTATTTAACTGATACAATTCAGATCTCATCATAAGTGCACCAACCACAGCATTCCATGCATCTCCTGCCGCGCTTCCTGCACTTTCAGGAGCTCCCCAAACTGCCATAATAGCGTCACCAATATATTTATCTACAGTACCATGTGTTCTAACAACACAATTTACCATTTTAGTCATGTATTCGTTTAAGAATTCAACGACTTCCTGTGGCGTAAGTTTTTCACTCATAGCTGTAAATGAACGAATATCACTAAAGAAAATTGTACATTCGCGATTTTCACCACCAAGTGCCAGCTGTCCGTTCATCGCTTTTTCCGCAATTGCTTTATTTGTAAAACGACTCATTGAATCCTTAAGTCGTTCACGTTCAGCAAGACCTTTTGTCATAGCTACGAAACGATTTGTAAGAAGTCCAATTTCATCTCGAGTCTTTGCTTCCAGATCAATTTCATAATCCCCAGTTTCGATCTGACGGGCAGCGCCTACCAGAGAATGAATTGGATTCGTAAGTGTTTTACTAAAGAAACGAATCAGAAGAATTGCCATAAACAAAATGGCCATGGAAATAAGTACGATTCTATATGCAGTCTGACGAACAGTCTGGAAAATTTTATTTTCAGAAATACATGTAACGACAAACATTTCACCGGCAATTTTCTTATAAGCAATATACCAGCCATAACCTGAATCATCGCGTTCCATAAGCTGTGCTTCATCCATGACAGCATTATTTATTACACGACCCGCTGCCTGAAGATAACCTTCGCCTTCTGGATTTTCATTATTTGAAGACACAAGAACATTTCCGTTTTTATCCAAGATGAAAGAAGTATTCATACGGCTGTTTGTCATTAAGTCAACGACCTTAGTTGCATTAAATCCTACACTTGCACTCTGAGCTTTTCCATTTACCTCATAAGGGAAGAAAATACAAAGAGAGGTTTGTTCCATAACTGGAGTAAGATTCAGAATTTCAACTTTTCCATTACGGGCATTTTCTACCGCTTCATCATTTTCTTTAATCCATGCAGAAAATTCTTTTGTAACTCCCGATTTATAAATCTCAGACTGAGGAGAAACTTTAAGGCCGCTTCCCTGTGACTGAATAAACCAAACTTCCGGATTTCGGAAACAGAAGTCATCAAACATATCATTTTCTGTTTTCTTATTCTGACTTAAAAGGGAATCATTAAAAAATCCGAGTGCATTATTCTGAGTAGTAACAAGCCAGGATTCAACTGTCTGCGCAGTTACTTCGTTAAGAGTAAGATTTGTGTCTTTTGCCTTTGTTTCACTGTCTCGACTGACCATATAAACAACAAGGGCTGTTGAAAGTCCAAGTACCAGAAGTACCAGAACTGCAACAATGAGAATAAGCTTAAACCCGATTGGATATTTAACCTTCTGTTTTTCTTCGTTTATTTTTTCCATATTTTCACTTCCTTGTGTCTTCGTCCTATTTTTTCATTTTATATATGTAAGATTTGTGATTGTAACTATCTGTTTCATAAAAAAGTATTGGATCCAGATTATTTCCAATGATGAAATTTGAAAAAGAAATCGAGTTAATATTTTGATTTCTTCTGGTCCAAGTCACTCCACCATTTATGCTTGTGAAAAAGTTGTCACCAACTCTAACAAAAAGTGATTTTCTATCCTGACTAAATAACATATCACTGTACCAGGAGAAATCAAATTCATTTCTAATTTCTTCATAAGTGCGACCATAATTTGATGTCTGAATAAATTTAAGTCTATTATTCTCTTCTAGGAAAGCAGTTATCATTTTTCCGTCATCAGAAAGAACCGCATCTTTGACAGTAATATTTCTGAAAATTTGTGAAAAATCTTCTCCATAATTTTCAGAATAATAAGCAGAGCCATTATTTTCCCAGACAATAATATTTGAAAAATCATCACTAACTGAAAATTTGAAATCATTCTGACCTGCTCCAAAACTAAAGATTTTCCAGGTAACACCAGAATCTTTTGAAACTACCAGTCTGTAATAATTGTTTGTAGTCCAGAATGACATCTTAGCTGCTATTGTTTTCCCATCTTCTGATACCTTTACATCATCGAAATACTTGTAAGAACTTTCATCAATTCCTAACTGTCTAGATTCAATAATGTTTCCATAATCTGTAGAGTAATAAACTGAATTATTATTAATACCATATACATATTTTCCGTCTTTACTTACGCCCATTTGACCCATAAAGTACTGTCCTTTCCCTGTAAGCTCCCAATTAATTCCATCAGTACTTTTATAAAGTCGTACCCCAGTATTTGGTTCTGAACCACACATATAGAAGGTTGAATTATCTGGTGTCAGCTGCATGTCATATATGATTTTACTCGGCATATCATAGCGTTCAAAAACAGAATCTGCAGGTACGTTAATTGTAATAGCTGATTCATATTCCATATCATCTGCAGCCACCGCTTTTATTCTAATTTGGGTCTCACCATAACCCTTAGCCTCTACAAGTCCCCAGGAAGTAACAGTTGCAACACTTTCATCAGCAGTTGAGAAAGTTAAGGATTTTATTGAACCTTCATAACTACCATCATTTGCATAAACATGAAAACTACACTGATTACTTTCTCCAGGTTTCCATATAACAGGTCCATTCCTTGTGAAAGACACCCAGCTTACGTTTTTTCTTACGCCCCACTGAACGTATACATCCGGCTTTTCTTTAGACAAATAAATAGAATTACCAGATGTATTATATTGCACCATCAATTCCATATCAGAAGTCATTTCGGCATTAGCAGAAAGACCTCTGGTATAAAACCTTCCATTTTCCAGCCCCTGATACCATTTAATGAACTCTTCATTTTTCTGGAAATCAATCCAAGAAAATCTTTTTGTAGAGAACACTTCATCCAGTTTCATTTCGAAAGTTTCATCGGTACTGTTATTTGCGTGAACAGTAATTCTATCTACACCTTTTTCCCAAAGCAGTGTTATGGTTTCTCGATTTGAATACACATAAAGAATAGAAGCAGTATCTTTATATTCATATTCATTATATTTAACTCCAACAAGTTGATATCCAGAAGTTGGTAAATTATTAATCCATTCCACAAAATTTGTGTCATTTGCCATATCAGCCACGGTCAAATTTTGTCTTTTCTTTGGTGTTGCAAATTTGTAAGTATAAGTTTTTACATTATCTGTTCCAGAAGATATACTCGAAATATTGGCATCAATAATCACTTCGGAAACATATTCTTTCCATTGGACATAATAATCTTCTATGACACCTGGATTTATGTACAAATTGTAATTTACATTCGTAAACTCATCTGTATCATCATAGTTCATGCTTTCAATATAATAATACTTATTCGATGAATCTAACTTTGAATCATCTTCTACACTTGAAATTCTATATTTATATTTCGAATCATCTTTCAAATCCTCAAACCATTTTACGAAATCCTCATTATCACATAACTCTTTCCAGTAAATAGTCTTTGAGCTCGAAATAGGTGTATCAAATTCAAAATAGAAATCCTTATATTTATTGTTATTAGGATGAATAGTAAATCCTTTCAAACCGCTTTTCTGAGTTGACCAAACAATAAAAATTACTGATGAGTTTTTTGAAATCTTTACAGATTTACTTCCCTCTGTAGATTTAGAATCTGTAGAAATCCCAGTTTTATATTTACCTTCTGTATAAAGTTTTTCATACCAGTTATTAAACGTTACATCTTTCGTAAAATAAGAAAGCGAGAACTCACGGGATTCACCATATGGCACATAGTCTTCCTTTGGAAGTTTGAAAGTATATGTTGAAGTAAATCCATTAGTTGACTTGAAAACAATTTCTGTTATTGGAGTTGTCCAGCTTACACAGATTTTATCTCCAACGGAAATCGAAAATTTTTCCGAAGCAGAACCTGTTGCCTTTGACTGGTTGTAAATACCAAGTTTAGAATATGTTCCGTAAGTTAGTTTTTCATACCAGGATTTAAACTCCATGTTTTTCAAAAAGGTATTTATATCAACGGTTGAGGAATCCCAGTCAAAATCTGAATTCATCAGCACTTCTATTTTTTCTGAAGTTCCATTATTTGCATAAATGGTAACATGTTTTACATCTGAAGGTTTTGTGAGACCTAAAGCTTCATTCAAGAAGTTAGAACATGAGGAAACTAAAAAAAGAACCAAAAGCAAAAATACTAAATTAATTTTTCTCATTTCTTTTTCCTCATAAATGTTTCAATATCATAAATATCAACTTGGAATTTTTTGTTCATTACTTCAATTCGCTGATTTTGATAGAATCCAATAGCTTCAATTTTCATTTCATTCATCTTGATTTTCTTTTTAGAATAATCACAGATTCGGAATTTACTAAATGGGATTTCAATTTCTGTTGCATTAAGTGGTGCATAGAATGAGTAGGCATAAGCGGTTTCATTATTAGGACTCATTATTCTTATTTCGTAAACATTATTATCTCCACGAACTTTGAACCTAATTCCATCTGCATTTTTCAAATATCTGTTAATCTGTTGGTTGCCCCAAACTTCTATACCAAAGTGGTTATCCCAATCTCCAGTTTTTGTACGACCTCCCAAACGAACAATACGACAAGGTTTATTATCAATATATTCAACTCTTTCAATTTTCGAAACAGCAGCATGAGCCTCATTCCAGGTGGAGAAAATATTTGAAGCCTCAAAAGGAGTTCGAAGAAGATCCTCAGATTGTGTAAAATTACTTTTTCTTTGAAGTCCGCCAAGGTCACGCTGAACTTCATCATCTTTATTCCATTTATATACTACGTACTGATAGTCTTCCCAGCCATCAAATGCCGTTGAGCTGATCTTACGAATTGAAGATGGCAATACAATCTTCCGCATAGACTTACAACCAGCAAAAGCTCCGTCACCAATTTCCACAACTCCTTCAGGAATGATTATATTTTCCAGATTGAAACAACCACGGAATGCATCTTTACCGATTACTTTCACAGTATCCGGCAAAACAACATCGGTAAGCATTATATGATCTGTGAAACTTCTGATTTCACGAACGCCGTTAGAGAACACAAGTTTCTTAATATTTTTCTGCAGCTCATAGTCAGTTCCGTTTACCAGTCCTTCACGATTTATCGTCAAAGTGGTATTAATTGGTTTCTGAACATATTTTGGAGAACGTAAAGGAATATGTGCTCCAATAGAAAAGGAATCATAAAAGAAAGGAATCGACTTAGGAGTTTCCTGTGTGAAATCAAATCCGGCATATTTATCTAAAGCATTGAAAGTCAATGTATAATTAATATCAAAGAAATCCAGAAGAACCACACCGGCACGAGCAAATCCATACAAGGAACCTGCGCTATACCAATCAGAAGAAATAAAATATTCAGGATAAACATTATAACCAGCACCAATTCCAACATAAGGTCTGAACCTTTCAACTGGAACAGCTAAATTAAAACTTAAGTCTGTACCGATATAATCTTCTCCAACCGTATAACTATTACCAATTCGAAGCCAGTCAAAGTTCAATAAAGAAAATTTCAAACTTGCAGTTTCAATCAGTTTTTCAACACTATTTTCCTGGAATACAGGTTCTGCAAGATTCACGTCCATGCTTGTGTATGGAAAGAATACTTTTGGTTTTCTAGCAACTTTAAATTCATTTGGTTGATAATCCAGCTCATCTACTGATGCTGCAATAGCCGCAGCCTGTTCTTCTTCACTTACAGATGCCACAAAATTTTCAGGACGAATAAATTCTTCTTCGATTTTTTCTTCTTCCGCTTGTGCTATAGAAGAATTCAACTTTAGATCGAATTCGACTAATTTAAGAACGGATGTATATTCTGGTTCAATAAGGATACCATAAGTCCCCGGAACAATTTTTTCACGTTTTCCCTGAATAACGATTTTCTTTCCATTCTTTTTTGAATCCACAACCTGGAACGGAATGCGAACATTTATACCAGTTACATCAGACATTGTAGAAACAAGAGTAAAAACGCTGTCCGGAGTAAGGCCCTTTCCTTTCAAAGTAAGGACCAGATCCTCTTTTCCACCTTTTTCGCTTTTGATTTTTGTTACCACTGGGTATTCTTCTTCATTTTTATGTTTCACCAAAAGTCTTACAGAAGAACTTCCCATTGCATTTTCTGCAACAAGATTATAATAACCAGGCCTAAGGTCTTTTGGATTTACTTTAAATGTAAGTTCCATGTCGCCTTTTCCATTCAAAGTTAACATATTCTGAACAGAAAGTTCCAAAGGCTTTCTATCTTTACTGGTTGAAAATGGATACGGAATTCCTTCTGTAGAAGGATTTAATGCAAATGTCGTATCACCAGTAAATCCTGAACCTGTCAGGCGCAAAAGATTTCCATTCTCCTGGATTTTATCGGTATCCAGAATATTTACATCATAGTTTGCATAATATGGAAATTGTTCCTTATCAAATTCAGGCACTCGATTAGCCAGAACCAAAATATCCAGACTGGTTTTCTGATTTCCCGGATTTTCGGCAAAAATCTGGTAATAGCCTGAAAAGAGTTCATCTGGATTGTAAGAAACTACCACTCCTGGGCGTTCAAAATCATGGCGCACTACATTAAGAGGAACTACAGAACGCATAGAATTAAATGCCTGAAATCGTTTTCCCCCAGAAGAAGATTCTTCTACCGGCACCATATAAAACTTTGTTTCAGTTAAGAAAATATTTTTTCCTTTCAAAAAGAAAGAATTTTCAGGATCTCCTTTTTCAGATTCAACATTTTCAGAAAGATCATCAGTTTCCGCATGAGTAACCATTAATAAAGGAGAATTCCATTGCTTTGATTTTTTAAGGTAATCTGCATAAAGGTAAGGCTGTGTTTCGCCAAGAACAACAAATTCCGACCATTCAGTCTGCTGTCCACGGCGACCAAGTCTATTCAGAGAAACGATTGAAACACGTTTACGCCCAGGCGAAAGAGGAAGTTGAATATTAGTTTTACTTGTTTTCTCAGAAACTTCCGGAACCCATTGTCCGTCCTCAAAACTTTCAATTTTTATTTCATATCTGAAACCCTTTTCCGTTGGTGTCCATTTAAACTGCTGAATAAACTGATAACGAGCAGGTTCTTTTTCCTTTTCCGACTCTTCAGCTATCAGAGATACAGAAAATAAATTCACCGCAAGGAAAAGTGCTGCAAAAACTAAACTTTTTTTCCTTAAAATCAAAATAAAATACTCCTTGTCAATTATCGGCAGAAAATGCTACCTTCTTTATAGAAAGTTTCAAACTGAATTTTTGGAGATTTTTATGACTTCACCTGATATTTTAACCTTTAAAAAACCTGCAGAACCTTATAACTGGGAAAGCCGACTTCCATTAGGAAACGGCCGCCTTGGAATAATGATTAAAGGTGATCCCTGCCAGGAAGGTTTACAACTTAATGAAGAAAATATCTGGTCTGGTGGTCCAATGGATAGAAATAATCCATCCACAAAAAATGACATAGAAAAAATCCGAAAATTAATGACTGAAGGAAAAATTCCTGAAGCACAGGAAATGGCGTTCCGTTCCATGGCAGGCAGTCCGGTAAATATGCGGGCTTACCAGAATGCCGGAGACTTCACAATAGATTTTTTTACCAAGAAAAACATAGGCATTCCTGGCCCAATGCAAGGACACATTTTACCTTCCGAACCAGAAAATTACAGCATGAAACTCGACATGAGTCAGGGACTTCATACAGTTTCTTTTAAAGATGATGAAGGAACTACTTTCACACGAACCACTTTTGTTTCAGCCGTTCACGACATTATTGTAATGCACGTCAAAGCTGACAAAAAAAATAAAATCAATTTTCGTGGGAATCTGGAACGTGGCATATGGGCAGATTCTGTCTGGACAGACGGGAAAAATATATATCTGGAAGACGCCCATGGAATTCCATTCTGTGCAGGCGCTACAGTAATATGTCGCGGTGGCGAAAACAATATTTTTGGTACCTGTTTATGCGGAAAAGATGTAGATGAAGCGGTATTCTTGATTTCAATTCATGCATTCAACAATTTTTCAGGAAAAAATCATCCTGAAAATCTGGCAGAATATGAAGCAGCCATTCAAAAAAATACATGGACTGGAAAAGTAAAAAAACAACTCGAAAACCTGAAAAATCTGGCTTCAGAATTAGGACTCAAAAAATTCTATGAAAAACTTCAGAAAGAACACACTGAGGAATTCAAAAGTTTTTATAATCGAATGAAATTCGAATTAACACAAAACTCTCAGTCAGACACTTCAGACACTTCAGATATTTCAACACCAGAATTAATTCAAGAAATAAAAAATGCCGAATCATCTCCAGAGAAAATATTACAAATCAGAAATTTTCAGCTAGCTATAAATCAATACGCAAACTTTGGACGTTATCTGCTTATTTCATCATCACGAAAACCAGGTAAAAATCCCGCAACCTTACAGGGAATCTGGAACTGTTATATGGATCCACCATGGGGAAGTAAATATACAATCAACATTAATCTTCAGATGAATTACTGGTGCGCCTGTATGTGTGCTTTAGCAGAAACAGAAACTACTGTATTTGAACTTTTAGCCCGCGGATACGAAAGAGGAAAAATAACTGCAAAGAAAATGTATGGCTGTCACGGCTATGTAATGCACCACAATACCGACATCTGGGGAGATTCTGCACCACAGGATGCTTGGGTTCCTGGAACTTATTGGACTCTGGGAAGCGGCTGGCTTGCAACTCATATCTGGGAAAACTATGAATACACATTAGATAAAAAAATGCTCTCAAAGTATTACTATCTGATTCATGAAGCATGCCAATTCTATTCAGAGTTTCTTTCTGAAAGTGACTTTAATGCGCCAGACGGAAAACCTTACCTTATTTTAAATCCATCGGCTTCCCCGGAAAATACATACAAAACGAAAGATGGAATTATTTCTGTTTTCAGTCCGGGATGTGAAATGGACAATCAAATTCTTACACATCTTTTTGAAAGCTGTCTTAAAGCCATAAATATTCTTGGAGACGATGCAAAATCAAAAGATGGAAAGAAATACAGTTCTAAAGACAAAAAAACTTTTGAATATGTTCTAGCTCACATAAAATCACCTTCACTAAATTCAGATGGATCCATCATGGAATGGAACGAAGAATTTGAAGAAGTGGAACCAGGCCACAGACACATTTCTCATCTTTACGGTCTTTTCCCAGGACACAGCATTTCTGTAGAAAAAACTCCTGCTCTGGCAGAAGCAGCAAAAAAAACACTTACCAAAAGATTAAGTTCTGGTGGAGGTCACACAGGATGGAGTCAGGCATGGATAATAAATTTCCGTGCGGCGCTTAAACAGAAAAACGAAGCCGGTGAAGCGGTAAACAAAATTTTAAGTCATTCCACAAATCCAAATCTTCTGGACGTACATCCTCCATTTCAGATTGATGGAAACTTTGGAGCTCTGGCTGGAATTATGCGCATGCTGATTCAGTCTGAAATGGAATGGAAAGAAAATGGAAAACCATTTGTAAAAATATATCTTCTTCCTGCCCTTCCTGAAACCGAAATCTGGAAAGACGGAAAACTATCTGGAATAAAAGTCCGCGGAGACCTTTCAGTAGACTTAGAATGGACTAACTGGAAAATAACAAAAGCGGAAGTAAAAGGAAAAACAGAATACGAGATTGTTAATTAATCAAAACTTAATCTGAAATAAGACTTGTAATCTGTAATTCAACAAGTTCGCTGCGTTTTCGTGTAAGAAGAAAAATCACCAGAGCGGGAACAAATAAAAAAAGAATTACAGTAAAAGCCTTAAAAGTTTCTGTAAGTTCAGCGTGAAAAAGATTTGCCAACGACGGAGCTAAGAAAAAACCCGCTACGGCAAACATAATGGGAAGAACAAGGGCGATTACATTGCAAAAAGACTGAAAGCCGGTGGAAACATTTGCTTTCACTGTCATTCCAGGCTTAAGTTCAAAGCCTTTAGGATTTTTTGCCTGCAGAACCACATGACAGCCTGAACAGCTTCCCGAACAGGTGGCGCAGGCATTTTCGTCATAAGGGATAATATCAACATTTGTTTCATTTACTCTGCTGACTTTATAAATCTTTTTCATTTTTTATTTTTCCCTTCAAGTTCCTGAATACGTTCATTTATTATTACCGCTGCTTTCACATTTTTCAATTCAGAATAAGCATCGCGCAAATTATACAAAGCATCAGAATAATATGGATTAATTGTAACAGCCATTTCAAAATTTTCTGCCGCTGCCGCATAATCATCATTATTAAATTGAAGCACACCCATAAGATTCCATAAACGTTCACTCATAGGGTGAAAATCCAGACCATCCTGGCAGACTTTAAATGCTTCGTCGATCATATGCATATTCAGAAGAAGAACAGAAAGACTTTCCACAACGTCCTCTTTTTGAGGAGAAATCCTAAACGCATTTCTTAACGCAGTTAATGCTTCCATCATATCACCGGCATCACGATAAGTAATCCCAAGATTATACCATACAAGAGAATTATTACGGTCAATATGAATAGCGCGGCGAAGACATGCGATAGCATCTGAAAACTGTCCGTCTTTTGCGAGAAGAATTGCCTGATTATTTAATGTGTCTGCTCGTTCAATCATTATTTAAATATACTCAATTTTTACAGTTTCGGAACCATTCCCATAAAAAGTTCTTCTATTAAATCAGAATATTCTTTTCCTGATTCACCGCCTAAAGAACGGAAACTTTTACATGCATTTTGGATTACCTGAACTCCTTCTTCCCAAGCCTGTCCGATACAACCGCTCGATTCCAGAAGTTTTATACATTCTTCCACTGCAGGACTTTCAATTCCTTCACTTCTGGCAGTTTCCATAAAGCCAGCAATTTTTTCTTTATCTTCAGGATGATTTTTTATGTGAATAAGAACAGGGAGACTTTTCTTTCCTTCAACGATATCATCTCCACGTTTTTTTCCAACATTCCCAGATGTAAGGTTTATTACATCATCTATAATCTGAAATCCCATTCCAATAAAACTTGCAGTCTCGCCAAGTTTTTCACTTAATTCATTTGATGCACCACCCGCCAGAGCTCCAAGCTGAGCTGCAAGATTTGCCAAAGTTCCAGTTTTTTGACGAACCATAGCTTCATATTCTTTTTCTGTTGGGAAAACTGAAACATTTCTGTGCCAATAAATATCCATTGCCTGTCCAAGATGAAGCCGGCGTAATTCCTGTTCCACCATTTTATGAAGTTCAAGCTTCTGAGAATCCGAAATTTCCAGAATGTCAATTAACGAAAGGGCCTCAAAATAAAACCAGGCGCCTGCATTAAGTGCTGTATCAAGACCAAAACTAATATGTGCGCAAGGTTTTCCTCGGCGAAGATCTGCTCCATCTTCTATATCATCATGAATCAAACTGGCAGTATGTACAAACTCAACAATCGGACAAAGCTTATAAACAAGGCCAACATTTTTGCTGTTTACAGATGCATTCACCATGTCTGCTATCAAAGTGGCAAAAAGTGGACGCCAACGTTTCCCGCCCTGAGAAATAAGATTTGTATTTGGTTCAAGAAGACATTTCAGATATAAGTCGCCGGAATCAGAACAAACTCCCTCTGGAAGATTTCCAAAAGAATTCTTTTTCCAATTCTCATTCAAATCGGTCACATTATGAATTTCTTCTTCAATTAATTTTAAGCGCTTTTCAAATTTCGGATTCATGAAAAAATTATATCACAAAAAAAATATTGACAAATATATCGGCAAACGATATATTTTAATCACAATATATCGGCAAGCGTTATATCATCAGTCAATATATTGATTTTTTATTCTGTAAGGAGGTGTTGAATTTTATGGAAAAATATCAGCCTTTAACCGAGTCTGTATTTTATATCCTTCTGGCAACACGAAATCCGAATCACGGTTATGGAATCATTCAGGAAGTTAAAGATCTGACCCAAGGCCGGATAAACATGGGAGCAGGAACTCTTTATGGGGCAATTCAGACGCTGGAATCAAAAGGATGGATTCAAGTTTTCAGCGAAGAAACTGATTCACGAAAAAAGAAAGAATATGTTCTGACCGAAGAAGGACGTAAAGTTTTTTATGACGAATGCACCAGACTTTCAGAACTTCTGGAGCATGCAAAATTAATGAATAAACAAAATTCATAAGGAGAAAGAAAGATGAAAAAATTCAGATTATATTGGGATACAGAAAAAGAGACTGCCTGGTTAAACCAAATGGCAAATGACGGATGGAATGTTACAGGATTTTCTATGGGCTTCTATACTTTCGAAAAATGTGAACCCGGCGAATATCAGTATCAGATTGATACCTCTGACGGATTATGGAAATGTTCAAAAAAATACCGGGACTTCATGGAAAGTATGGGAATCGAAATTGTATGCTGCTGGGGAGTTTGGGTTGTATTACGGCGGAAATCAAGTGAAGGCGAATTTCAGCTTTATTCAGATGATGAAAGCCGCCTTGAACATCTTAAGAAAATCCTGAATCTCTACAAAATTATCGCATTAATAGAAATTGGTTGTATGATGGTAAACGTATACCCTGCCATTTTCCATAACTCACGTGGAAATCTTATTTGCGCTGCTATTATTTCGATTTTTGTATTTCTTTTTGCTTACCTGGTTTATATCACCAAAAACAGAATCAATCGTATTCTGCAAAACAAAGGCGAAGAAAATAAAACTTCACCTAAAAACCCTATGTTATTCTGCAGTATCGGCTGGCTTTTCATGCTGAGTTCCTACGCAATTAATCGCACAGACAGCATGACTATGGATATCATTTCTATCGTCCTTGCTCTTATGGCATGTATATTCTTTGGACTTTCATTAAGAGTTTCAGTCTCAAATAAAAAGAAATAAAAAATTACGAGTTGATTTTTTTCCAGTCTTCCAGGAACTTTCGGCGGGTAATAATCAGGTTGATAAGTTCCTGGTACATATTGAAATCGACTTCGATTGCCATTGGCAGAATAAAGAATTCTGTTTCATTACAATACCGTTCAATAAATGCCGAATCAGTTACATAACCAAGTGAAATCATATTCGAAATTCGGTCTGCACATTTTAAGATTTTTGCTTTCTGACTTCCATTATTTATTATGCGCATAAGGAAATCACGTTTTTCTTCACCTTCATGTTTTGTAACTTCAAGAACCAGTTTCAACACTTCTTCGCCATCAGCATCGGCATTCACAATCAAGTTAGGATCAAAGTCAGGAAGATCTTCAATAGTGTCATGAACAAGGGATGCTTTTAAAAGAACAGGATCGATATATCCATAGTCGATTAGAATTGTAAGAGTATCCATCTGATGACGAAACATATTTCCGCCAGCATGACGAGCCTTACCAATCAAAGAGGTTGCAAGCTGCATATAAGGCGCAAAAATAATACTTTTAAGTTGTAAAAGCCCTTCTTCATTCATTTTAAGAGAGCGTTCTGTTTTCATTTCGTATTTTTGTTTTCCCATAGGCGCAGCCTCCGAAATATGAGGCCTATTATATCACAAAACGAGGTTCTTACAAAACTATAGTTTTCAGAACTCCAATATAAAAAAAAAGGAACCATCCCAAAAATGTTAGGCATTTGCCTTTTACGGGAAAGAGGACGAACCAGAATCTTTCCCAACAATCACCATAGCCCTTGCTCAGGTGGAGATGGTTCCTATTATTTAACTGATTATAAAAATACGATCTTTAAGCTTTATATATATATCCAAGTATATATTGTGCCTCAGCATGACCTTTTTCTGCCGCTTTTTTATAGAATTCTGCGGCTTTCTTAAAATCTGCCTTTACTTCTTTACCACTCTGATATTTCAGTCCTAGTTCATAATCTGCTTCTGGAT
Source organism: Treponema sp. (assembly GCA_024402565.1). Lineage (GTDB taxonomy): Bacteria > Spirochaetota > Spirochaetia > Treponematales > Treponemataceae > Treponema_D. The sequence goes on from JAKSTM010000019.1 coordinate 17,220, forward strand.
TTTTATTATTACTTGGAGTTACTGGTTTTTCTTATGTAGAAATTTCCTCTAGACGTCTTTTAGCATAAGAATTCCCCTGTTCCGCTGACTTCGTATACCACTCTACTGCTTTTGCGTAATCCTGTGGTACTCCTTCCCCATATTCATACATATATCCAAGGTTAGCTTGACCGTCGGCATTTCCCTGTTCCGCTGACTTCATAAACCACTCTACTGCTTTTGCGTAATCCTGTGGTACTCCTTGCCCAATTAAATACATACCTCCAAGGTTAGCTTGACCGTAGGCATTTCCCTGTTCCGCTGACTTCATAAACCACTCTACTGCTTTTGCATAATCCTGTGACACTCCTTGCCCTTTTTCATACCTAACTCCAAGGTTATTTTGACTTATGGCATTTCCCTGTTCCGCTGACTTCTTATACCACTCTACTGCTTTTACGTAATCCTGTGGTACTCCTTTCCCATCTTCATACATATCTCCAAGTTTAGCTTGACCTAGGGAATTTCCCTGTTCCGCTGACTTCTTATACCACTCTACTGCTTTTGCGTAATCCTGTGGTACTCCTTTCCCATATTCATACATATCTCCAAGGTGATTTTGACCGTAGGCATTCCCCTGTTCTGCTGACTTCTTGTACCACTCTACTGCTTTTACGTAATCCTGTGGTACTCCTTGCCCATATTCATACATATCTCCAAGGTGATTTTGTGCTCTGGCATTCCCCTGTTCCGCTGACTTCTTATACCAGTCTACTGCTTTTGCATAATCCTGTGGTACTCCTTTCCCATATTCATACATATATCCAAGGTTACATTGTGCACTGGCATTCCCCTGTTCCGCTGACTTCTTGTACCAGTCTACTGCTTTTGCATAATCCTGTGGGACTCCTTTCCCATATTCATACATATCTCCAAGGTTATTTTGACTTATGGCAAATCCCTGTTCTGCTGACTTCTTGTACCAGTCTACTGCTTTTGCGTAATCCTGTGGTACTCCTTGCCCATTTTCATACATAAGTCCAAGGTTATTTTGACCTAGGGCAAATCCCTGTTCCGCTGACTTCTTATACCACTCTACTGCTTTTGCGTAATCCTGTTGGCAGTCATAGTAACGACCAAGGAAAAAATAGGCTTCTATACGTTCTTTTTTTGCCGCTTCATTTACAAGCGCTAAGCCCTTATCAATATTCTCTTCACAACCATACGCACATAAATAACAGTATCCCAAAGCAGCCTTACCATCTATATCTCCCTGTGAAGCACTTTTTTCTGCCCAAACAAATTCATTTTCCCTTGACTGAATAGAATGATAAAAATACCACAGAGCATACTGTACCTTTGGATTATGAGTTTTAGCTTCCAATTCAAGAAGTTCTGCTTCAGGCATCCCAATTAATTCCTTATAATTAATTTCAGACACACCTACAACATTTTTGTAAACCTGTAATGATTCACAAAGTTCGTCTGTCAGTTCAGGAAGTTCTTCTTCCAGTAACTTTTTAATCATTCGCTCTGATTTGACTATATATGATTTCTCCAGTTTAGTTGTACCCTTTCCGCAAGTATCTAAAAGCTCTTTTGCAAGCATTATGTAACTGGTATCACCACTTACTTCAGTGAGGTTTTTATAAAATTCAATTTTTCTACATTTTAATAAAACCGAATCCGCCCAGAACTTTTCAGCCTGATTTAGTTTTTCTTCTACAAGTGAATAATTTTTATTCTCTGACGCTATATCAATTTCTGTAAGTTTTGCACACAACACATCTGCCTGAAAAGTTTTGATTACACTTAATGCCTTTGCTGAGTCCACTTTTACTAAAGAATTAAGATAAACTCCAAGCACATCTTCATTCAATGAATATTTTTTATATAAAGGCTCGATTAAATTAAGGGCATCGTTTGCTTTTCCTTCATCATACAAAAGCTTTTGGGCATTTTCAAAAGTCAGCTTGTCAAAAGTACCCAATGCATTTTCATCATTTATGCCTTTTCCAGAACTTATATTATTCTTTACAATATTTTCAAGTTCCAAAGCGCGGCTTGAAGAAATACCTAACTGAGTCTGCAGGCTCATAAGCTCTTTTCTTTCTGACATATCAATTTTTCCGTCAGCAAGAATTCTTTCTACTGCCTGCTTATAAACTTCTTCTTTTTCGTTTCCTGAACTATCGCGGCAGCTGGTACATTTTCCAATTTCTGGAACATAGCAATTCTTACAGGTAAATTCACCGCAGACAGGGCAGTCATAACCTTCAAGTCTTAATACAATTCGACCACAAACATGACATTTTGCTGTTTTTTTGGTTTCATCTTCATTTTTTATAATTGTTGCGTTACCGCTAATATTTGTCTCTTCTTTTTTTCCAATAATATCGCCTGCAACTACATTTTTGTCACCCATTGATATTCCGGCATTATTTTGTGGTGCAGAAGCTCCTAGCTTAACACCGCAGTCAGAACAAAACTTTGTTCCAACTGAATATAATTTCCCACATTGAGGACAGCTTATTTTCTGTTCTTCTAGTCTTACAGGATTTCCATCTTCTGTTTCACAGTTTTCACAAAAATTTCCGTTTTCGTATTTAGTACCACATTTAGGACAGACTTTCATTTTCAAAACCTCAATATTACTGATTTTTTTCTGCCTATAAATTATAAAATCAAATTTTGTTAGAGTCCACTCATTTCAACCGAACTCCACCAAAAATAAAGGCAACTGTTATACTTCCTAAAGTATCCATAAAAAGAGGAAGTTCCAATTTATATTGAATCAAATACATCGGCAGAATATTTAAAATAATTCCTGCAATAATTCCGATTATGATTTTTAAAAATATCTTTTCAGTCTTCATAATGTTTCATGCTATAATAAATTTAATGGTTTCTATCAATATTATACACGATTCTTTGAAAATCTTATTTAAAATAACAATTGCTTTATTAGTTTTTTCTTTTATTTCCTGCGGCAAAAATAATCAACTGAATAACATTTATGTTGACTGGATGCAGGTTGAAAGTTCCATTTCCAATGGCGCAGATAACGACGCTTTGGAGATTTTTTTTAATCGTCACAAAGAATTTACAGAATCGGACATTTATAAAAACATGATTATTTCGGAAACCTACGGAGATTCTTTAAAGAAGTTAGACGATGCCATCGAAAGTAAAGATATCGCACAGATTCGTACTGCGGTTTTAAATTTGGGACAACTTGATCTTTTAATCAGCCAGAAATCGAATCAAGAATATATTTATCTTTCTCAACTGCTGCTGATTTTCTGTGTAATCATTTCTTCCTTTCTATTTATTATTTATAAGAATTACGAAAAAAAACGAAATGAAGCAAATCAAATGGGCATCTATTCCAGATTCATGATTGATGGAATTGAGTCTGAGCGTTCACGAATTTCAAAAGAAATTCATGACACTGTTCTTCAGGATATAAAAGCACTTTCTTTTAAATATGAATTACTTGATTCTTCCGATGCTGAAAAAAATGAAAATTTAAAAGATGAATTAATCTCTCAAACAAATTCCTGCATAAGTCAGCTCAGGGCCATCTGTAATAATCTTACACCAATTGAATTATCAGGAACCAGCAAAGATAATAACGGATTCATTCTGGCAATTCATAATTTGGCCGATGATTTCATGGCAAAAACCGGAATTGAATGTATCATAAAATTCCAGGATAAACTGAATGTATCTTCCCTAAACATGAAGCAGACAATTAATATTTTCCGTATCATTCAAGAAGCACTGAATAATATCGAAAAACATGCCAAGGCTTCTATGGTTTCCATAATCATCAGCGTTATCCAGAATAGTAATCAAACAATTTTGAAGGTATTCATTACAGACAATGGGGTTGGATTTAATTCTGAAAAAATATTAAAGGAAACTGCATTAAGATACGGCCACTTTGGACTTTCGAATATGAAAAATCGTGCCAGAGATATTAATTCAAGTTTTTCTATTACCTCGGAAACAAACAGTGGAACAGAAATAAAACTGGAGGTTCCAATTAAATGAATTCAAATCAGCTACATACCATTTATTTAGTAGATGATCACGACATGCTTCAAATCGGACTTAAAAATTTCTTAGAAACCAAGTCCAATTCCCAAGTCATTGGAACTGCAAAAACCATAGATTCCGCTAAAGCACTTTTGGCAACTAAGCTTCCAGACCTGATTATTATTGACGTTGAATTGGCGGAGGAAAACGGTTTTGATTTAGCCGCTTTCGTAAAAACAACTTATCCGAATCTAAAAATCGTTATGTATTCCATGCATGATGAAAATGATTACATTTTAAAAGCAAAAGACCTTGAAATTGATGGTTATATTTCAAAAGCTTCCGAATCAGAAGAATTTTTAAAATGCATTAATAACATTTTTTCTGGAAACTCTTACATAGAAGAAAGATTAATTCAAAATCAAAAAATAATTGATGACGCCTTATGTCTTTTCACAAAACGAGAATCATTAATTTTCCAGGAAATGATTCAAGGGAAAAGCAATGCTGAAATTGGCAAAAATTTAAATCTCAGTAAACATTCTGTTGAAGTATATGTCACAACTATTTATGAAAAAACATTCTGCAACAACCGAACAGAGTTTTTGTCAAAATACAGATTCAATAAATGATGTTTCTTTAATTCCCCAAAGACTCTACTTTTACAAACTCTTCAAAATAATTCCCGTAAATATCTTTTGTTTCTCCGTAAAAATGATTTTCAGGGCGGATCAGCTGTAAGTGATAAGACTGATTTCCTTCTTCCCCGATAAGCCCAAGTGAATAGAAATATTCCCCTGTGTAAAATTTTACAAGACGCTTATCACTGTACTGACCGACATTCTCCCCTTTTTCAAAACGGCTGCAGTCTTCAAAATTAAAGGTGATTTTTTTAGAATTAATTTTATATGTTCCCCGCCACACAATAATATTAGTTGAATCAGCATAGGAAACCCTGAGCATAACAGAATGATCTGGTTTTAAAATAAGATGATGATAATAAAGCTGCATATTGTCATCATAATTCTGCATTATCCATTCACTGTCATAAAAAGGGGTGGCTTTCTCAGAAAAGCAGGAACTACAGAAAAAAAGACAGAACACAATCATCATCACAACAAGAGCGTTTCTTCGCATAGCAAAACCTCTAAGTTTCATTATACTATGTTTCTATTTTTTTATTCAGTTATAATCTGGAAGACCAAATACCTGGAAGATTTCAAAATCCTTTCCATTGGCAGTCCATATTTCATCCACTCCATGTTCTGCATAACAGGCTGCCATATGAGTATCAATAAGTCTTTTTCGTCCAAGCTTATACTGATTAAGCCAAACCTGGCCCCGACCAAAAGATTTGCTGTCTGGGTAAACAATCTTTACCCGTTCCTGATCAGTCCAGAACCATGTGGATTCTATTGCCTGTTCCATAGTCATAGGATGTTCAAATCGTTTAGGATCTGTAACGATATGCTGAAACTCCAGAAGAACATTGTAGAAAACGCACATACTTTTGCCGGAATCAAGCCATTTCCTAAAAAGTTTCAAAGCTCCGTCATGTCGTGGAGATCCTGTCATAGTCAAATCTACAAGAAAACAAGTATCAATACCTATCATCAAACATCTCCGATCTAAAACTGTTATCATTGTAGTCAGACAAAAGTTTTCCTGAATCAAATGGAACAAAATCTTCAAGGCTATGCCTTTTATTCAATTTTTCTTTCAGAAAAAAATCCATAGCATTACGAATCAAGGCAGCGGCCTTTACGCCGGTCTTTTCAGCCACATCCTGATAACTCGCATACACTTCATCAGATACATATAAAGTCAATGGTTTCATACATATAATATATGTATATTTTTATGTTTTTTCAATGTATATTTTTTCTTTTACAAAAAAAAATCCCCGGCAGCTTTAACACCACCGAGGTTGTCGCAGACCTGCGGTCTGCTTACCGAGTTTGACGCAAGCCTTCGGCTTGCTATCGAGTTTCCACTGGCTCGCAAGAGGCTCGCCTTTTTACTTCGTAAAAACCGTGAAAACTCGCGCAAAATTACTTCTGGAGCTCTTCAATGTAGCTCGTCATTTTCTCAACTACATTAAGTTCTTCCTGGAGTTTTGCTTTTTCGGCTTCAACCTGTTCTTTTGGAGCGTGAACGGCAAAATTTCCGTTCAGCTTGTTCTGGCTTCTTTCGGCGTACTTTTTGTGTTCTTCCAGAGTTTTCTGGAAACGTGTAAGAAGCTGTTCCTTGTTGATTGAATCATCAAGAAGGATGAAGGCTTCAAAGCCAACACCAACTGTACCAATTGAAGAGGCTGGTTTTGCGTCAACAAAGTCAATATTTGCAATACCAGAAAGGAGTTTTACCATGTCGGCGTAACTGATACAAACTTCGGCATCACTTCCCTTTTCAATCTTGATTGCAATGTTGATCTTAAGTGCTGGGTCAATTCCACATTCAACGCGGAGTGCACGAACTTTACCAACCAGGTCTTTAAGAACGTCAAAGCGTTTTGTAACTGCGTCGTTCTTGCGTGCATCGCTTGGTTCTGGGAATGGAGCATTGATGATCATGCCGTTGTATTCAGAAGTTGTGATAATCTTGTTTGCACCTGCCTTCTTGCGGTTTTCTACCAGTTCAGCCAGAGGAAGTTTTGCGTAGATTTCTTCTGTTACGAATGGAAGATATGGGTGCAAAAGACGAAGGTTTTCTTCCAGCAGATTCAGGATAACTGAAACTACGCGGTCCTTTTCGTGTTCGTCCCCGTTCTTGAATGAAAGTTTTGTGGCTTCAACGTACCAGTCACAGTATTCGTTCCAGAAGTATTCCATCATAGCCGATGCAGCATCATTGTAGCGGTAGCTTTCAAGAGCTTCGCGGGCAATGCGTGTTGCGTTATCAAGGCGGCTGTAAATCCATTTGTCCAGTTCTGTAAGATCAGCGTCTGTAATTGGGATCAAAGTGCGGCCTTCAAGGTTACCCATAATGTAGCGGCTTGCGTTCCATACTTTGTTACAGAAACGTGAACCAAGTTTGAAGCTGTCTTTGTCGATAAGGATATCCTGTCCCTGAGCACACATGAATCCAAGTGTGAACTTAAGGGCATCGGCACCATACATGTCGATGATTTCAAGTGGGTCCATACCGTTTCCAAGAGACTTGGACATTTTGCGTCCCTGCTTGTCGCGAACAAGACCGTGAATATAAATGTCATGGAACGGAGCCTTTCCTGTAAATTCAAGACCGGCCATAATCATTCGAGCAACCCAGAAGAAGATGATGTCGTATGCAGTTACCAGGGCTGTTGTAGGATAGAACTTTGCCAGGTCTTCTGTGTTTTCAGGCCATCCCAAAGTTGAGAAAGGCCAGAGCCATGAACTGAACCATGTATCAAGAACATCAGGATCCTGTTTAAGTTTATCAGCTCCGGCTCCACATTTTGGACAGCATTTTGGATCTTCACGGCTAACGATTGTTTCACCACATTCACAGTACCATGCAGGAATACGGTGACCCCACCAGATCTGACGGCTTACACACCAGTCGCGGATATTTACCAGCCACTGTTCGTAAGTATTTTCCCATTTCTGTGGGAAGAACTGGATTTCACCTGCTTTCCATGCGGCAAGGGCTTTGTCGGCCATTGGCTTCATTTTTACGAACCACTGGTCAGAAAGGTAAGGTTCTACAACAGTTTTACAGCGGTAACATTTACCAACTGAGTGAACCATTTTTTCTTCTTCTTTGAAAAGACCTGCTTCTGTAAGGTCTTCGATTACAAGCTTACGTGCTGCTTCAGGTTTAAGACCACGGTATTTTTCCGGAACGTTTTCGTTCATTTTTCCGTCCGGAGTAAGAAGATTGATTACTTCAAGGTTGTGGCGTTTACCAACTTCCCAGTCGTTAGGGTCATGAGCCGGTGTGATTTTTACCATACCAGTTCCGAATTCCATATCAACGTATTCATCAGCGATGATAGGGATTTCTTTTCCTGTGAGAGGAAGTTTCAGCATTTTTCCAACGATTGCCTTGTAGCGTTCATCTTTTGGATTTACGGCAACGGCAGTATCACCAAAGAAAGTTTCAGGACGAGTTGTAGCAACTTCAATCTTTCCGCTTCCGTCGGCATATTCGTAGTAAAGGTGATACATTGCACCCTGTGTATCTTCGTGGTCAACTTCGTCATCGGCAAGGGCAGTTCCACAGCGAGGACACCAGTTTACAAGGCGCTTACCTTTGTACATGAGTCCACGTTCATAAAGAGTTACGAAAACGTCACGAACGGCACCAGAAAGACCTTCGTCGTATGTAAAGCGTTCGCGGTCCCAGTCTGTAGAGTTACCAAGTTTTTTCTGCTGCTTAACGATGATGTTGTGGTGTTCTTCTTTTACCTGCCATGTGCGTTCCAGGAACTTTTCACGGCCCAGGTCATTACGAGTCTTGCCTTCAGCTTTAAGTTTTCTTTCAACAACGTTCTGTGTGGCAATACCAGCGTGGTCTGTACCAGTTACCCAGAGAGTGTTGTCTCCGCGCATACGGTGGTAGCGAACTACGATGTCCTGAAGAGTGTTGTTAAGCCCGTGTCCCATGTGGAGAACGCCGGTAACATTTGGAGGAGGAATGACGACGGCATAGGTGTCTGATTTTTTGCAAGATTCACACTGGCATTTGTACTGTCCATGTACTGGAGATGCCTCATCACTTGCAGGCTTGAAGTAGCCTTTGCTTTCCCATTCACCATAAATACGATCTTCAAAAGTTTTAGGATCGTAAGCCTTTTCCATTTCGATTGCTTTCATTCGATATTCCTCCAAAGAATACTTTAAAAAATGTTCATTTATTATAGTGAATTGCACAGGGAATGTCATTGCAGTGACAAATCTTGCCTTTCTTCCATATAATCAGTAATTTTAACAAAGTATGCCCAGACTTTCGAAAAAAACTTTAATCCTTTCGTGCGCCGCATTGGTGGTTGCACTGATTGTAATTATCTTCCTTTTAAGAGGAAAGAAATCGTCCGAATATGTCGCACCGACACCCTCCGTTACAATTGCAAAACCTACAATTAGTTCCGTAGAACAATCCATTACAATTTCGGGTTACGTCGAAGCAAAAGCTATGATTCCTGTCGTTCCTTTTGTTTCAGGTACAATTACAGATTATCCTGTCAAGGCGGGAGATTATGTTGAAAAAGACACAATCCTTGCAAAAATCGACGACGCTCCTTACCGCCAGCAATTTCTTCAGGCCGAAGCAGCCTACACTGGTTATAAATCTACTTATGAAAGAATAGAAAATCTTTTCAAATCCGGAGCAACAACTCAACAAAACTATGATTCTGCAAAAGCCCAGTTTGATGCAGCAAAAGCACAATATGATCTGGCAAAACTTCAAATGGACTACACCCTTGTAAAAGCACCAGTTTCTGGAACAGTCCTTATTGCCGATCAGGCAGTTGGTTCAATCGGAACAACGACACAACCGCTGACAGTTCTCGCAGATATAAACGACCTGGTTGTGCGTCTTAAAGTCCCGGAAAAATATTTCGACCTGTTTTTGATCAAACGAGATCAAATAAAAATAAAAGTTATCAGACCTGGAATAAAAGGAATGTATGAAGATGCAGTTACGTCCGCCACAATCGAAAACATTGCGCCATACATTTCACCGGAAAGCAAAAACTTCCAGGTTGTCTGTCATCTGGAAACCCCTGGTGACAGATTCAAACCAGGAATGTTCATAAAAGTTGAAACCATTTACGACACTTTTGAAAATATTCCAGTTATGCCTGTTACTACTCAGAAGCTGGACAAATCCTGCTATATTTATTTTGAAGACACAAATACTGTCAAATATATCGACATGAAAGAAGCCGCTTCCGACGGAAAGAACTTTGTCGTTCCGAATGAATACGCAAATTGTTTCTTTGTAACAGACGGTCAGAATTCCGTATTTGACGGACAAAAAGTACGGGTAATAGAATAACCATGAAACTTTCAGAATTCAGTGTAAAACATCCAATAATAATTTCCATGTGTCTCATCGTTCTGGTGGTATTCGGATTTTTTTCCATTAACGGAATGCCACTGGAATTCATGACCGACATTTCCATGCCACAGGCAATTGTTTACACAATTTACCCCGGAGCCTCTGCAGAAGATGTAGAACAAGATATTTCTTCCGTTATGGAAGATGCGTTTGTTACTTTACCACATTTTAAAAGTGTAGACAGTGCATCTTACAGTTCCGTTTCCTGGGTTACTGTTACTTATGCTGATGGCATTGATCCATATGACCAGCTTGAAGAACTTCGCAACAGAATTCGCGAAATAAAAGATCAGTTGCCGGAAGGAATTCAAGGGGACCCGGTTGCCGTTGTCGGCGGAATCACCATGCTTCCTGTTATCACATTTACCATCTCCGCAGGACAGGATGCAGGAAGAGTTACAGAATATGTAAACAACGAACTGATTCCAAAACTTACCCGCATAGACGGCGTTTCTTCAATTGATCTTGAAGGCGGAAGAGAACTACAGCTTAATGTAAAACTTAGAACTGATGATCTTGTCTCAAAAGGTATTTCGGTAACACAGGTTTATCAGGTTTTAAATTACGGAAATGTAAACCTGCCATTAGGAAATGCAACGCACGAAAATCGTGCCATTCAGGTTCGTTACGCCGGTGGTTTTAACTCCCTCGACGACGTAAGAAATCTTCCAGTTGGAGTTGCAGACGGAACAACTGTAATTCGTCTTTCAGATGTTGCCGACATCAGTCTGGAATATCCAAAAGAAGAATATTACGTAAACGACGGAACAAATCCTCTTACAATAGTAAGCATTACAAAACGCAGTGACGGTGACACTGTAAAAATCGTAAAACAGGTAAAAAAAGTCCTTCAGCAGGAAGAACAGAATTCCGGCGGGGCACTTTCCTTCCATGTTGTTTCTGATGATGCACGTCAGGTTACAGCATCGCTTAAAACCGTTGTTACCTCCGGAATCGCCGGCATTATTTTTGCTATTCTGGTAATTCTCCTTTTCCTGGCAGACTGGCGCGCCACATTAACAATTGGCGTTTCAATACCTCTCTGTATTCTTTTCAGTTTTATCGGACTTAAAATATTTGGCATTTCTATTAACCTTATGAGTCTCTCAGGACTTGTTATTTCTCTGGGTATGGTTGTTGATGGAAGTTCTGTTATGCTGGATCAAATTTACCGCTATTACCGTCAGCGAAATCCAAAAACCGGAGAAACACTTTACACTGTAACACAGTCCATTTATAAAGGTTGGGATGAAGTTGCCCTTTCCATTTTTGCATCCGTTGCAACTACAATGGTTGTTTTCATTCCGATTGCTCTTTTGGACGGACTTATCGGAATGGTTCTGCATTCTGTTGCCATCACAATCATTATGGCAATCGGCTGTTCTTTCTTAGTAGCAGTAATTGTAGTTCCATTTCTTCTTAAACTGGTATTAAAAGAAGGCGGTCCTAAAATCAGAACAAAGCCAAGACGCTTTGACATTTTTATGGACAAGCTTGAAATCTGGTATAGAAAAATTCTCGTCTGGTCATTAAACAATAAATTTACTGTTCTTGCCTGTTCAGTTGTCCTTCTTGTTTTCTCGGGATTCATTGCAACACAACTTGGTATAGCATTCATTCCATCAACTGACTCAGGCGACTTTTACCTTTCTGTAGACTTTCCTGTTGGGACTCGCATAGAAGATACTGAACGAAAAATGAAGACAGCAACTGATCTTCTATATAAGTATGTTCCTGAAATAGACAACGTAATTTTTTATATTGGTAGAAGTCAGAACAAAGGCATCATGACAATGAATGCTCCGGAATGCGCCTATGCTCACGTAATTCTGGTTCCTGTTTCAGAACGAAAACGTGATGTTCATGACATAAGCATGCAAATGCAGGAAATCTGGAGTACTGCCCTTCCAGACTCAAAAGTCTCTATCGAAAACGGCGGCTTTGACAAACTGGTAGGTTATGTTTCTGGCGGTGGTGGTTACGGACTCACCTTGATTTCTGAAGATCTGGATTTACTTTATGAAACCGCAAGCGGCATAAAAGATTTTCTTGAAAGAGATCCTGATGTTGTTACTGCAAAACTTGATACAGACTTCGACACCAGCACCATGGTTATCGATATGAGTCAGGAATATTTAAGTTCTCTTGGACTTACCAGTTACCAGGCAGGGATTACCTCGGCAATTCTTTTCCAGGGCATTGATGCAGGCCGTTACAAAGAGGCAAGTACAGGTAAACGTTATAATTTAAAACTCATTTCTGATATTGCAGATTCAGATATTACTCTGGATGATATTGCAAATGTTCATATTATCACTGATCGGGGACAGGACGTTTCTTTTGCAAACCTGGCAGATATTTATGTAGAAAAATCCGTATCCCAGATTAACCATTCAGACCGCGCAAAAACAATCACAGTTTCTGCTACATTAAAATCGGAAAATACAAGTGGAGTCTCTCAAAGAGTTCGCGAATACCTGGACAAAAATCCACTTCCAAACGATGTAGACAGTGCAGCCGGTGGAATCATGAGTTTGATCGGCGGAATGATTGGTCCTATGATTACGGCACTTCTCATTGCCATATTCCTTGTTTATACAGTTATGGTAATGCAGTTCGAACGTTTTAAGCAGCCTCTCATCATTATGATGACAATTCCTTTCTGCTTTATTGGTGTTATTGCAGGTCTTATGATGTTCGGTTCCACTATGAACCTTATTGCTCTTTTAGGTTTAATTTCTCTTTCAGGTGTTGTTGTTAATAACGGAATTATTCTGGTTGATTATGTAAACCAGCTGCGCCGTGACCGCCGTATTGAATTGGCTAAAGAAAAAGGTTTTCAAGACAAAGATGGTGACTGGCACATAAACTTAACACCAGAAGAAGAAGATACATTTCTACGAAGCTGTGTTACAGACGGTTCCGCTTCCAGAATCAAACCTATCTTAATCACTACACTGACAACACTTCTGGGAGACATTCCAATGGCAGTGGCAAAAGGTGAAGGTTCTGAAATTTATGCACCTATGGGGCAGGCCATTGTTGGTGGACTTATTACAAGTACAATAATCACCCTGGTGCTGATTCCGACACTATATTACATGACCGAGAAAAGGAAAAAAGGTAATAAGTGATAAATAATAAATAATAAATAATAAGTAACAGATAATAATTATAATTTATTACCTATTACTTATTATTTGACTCACACTTTTATTCTTCCAGGCATTGCAGGGAGAGTTCCTGAATAGAGGTTCACACATTCAGGACAATTTGCCCATAGATAGCGGATTTCTTTAATTTTTGTAAACAGTGGAATTTCTGGTAAAACCAGACAAACTGTATTTTCGGAAACAATTTCTGCTGCTACCGCAAGAACAGATTCTTTGCCAAAACCGTTTCTAAGTAAAAGTGAAAATCCGAAAACCTCTTTTGTTTCCTTTGAAAAATCTACGGCTCCATTTTCAATGACATAAGCTTTAAGAGGATTATCTGTTTTGAAAACCACTTTACAGTAGTTTTCTTTGTTTTCTGAAAGTCCCCGTTCTGTATGCAGTTCCATACTGTTCATCTTTGCACATTCAGAATAATCTTTTCCATAAACAAGACGCAAAGCCTGTTCTGCCGCTCTTGTGCCACCTGTAAGTTTTTTTTCAGGATGTAAATCGTTCCATTCACCGGCGTCTATGGCAACACTTAATGCCATACAAGAATTCTTTTCGCAGGCACCATTCTGTGCTTCACGAATTTCCGCCCAATTACTGGTTACAGGGAAAGAATCCGGAAGAACATCATCGGCCCATGACGGCAGCTGCATTACTACAAAAGGCATATTTTTTTCCGGACAATATGTAAAACGACTTCGCCAAAGTTTAATCATTCTATCCAGAAGTTCTTCGTACTCATAAGGTTTAGAATCGTTACTTTCCCCCTGATACCACAAAGCGCCCCGGACAGCAGTATTAAAACAAGGAGCCAGCATAGCATTATATAAAGCCTGTGGCTCATATTCGAAGAATGTATTTGGAGGACAGTCTTCAATCTGAGTAGTTGCACAGCAAAACCAATCTCCATTCAATGGAATATAAATTCCTTCAGTATTAGTTTTTTCAAAGCAAGTATTTTCCTGATCACATCTTAATGGAGCCGTTCCTTCTACCTGTTCTACATTACGAATAGCAGTTGGAATCACTTTTTTGTCACGACTTGCCAGGGCGTAATGTTTTTCAGGCCAGAAAAACATTTTTCTACCATGAAGATTCTGCTGAACACGTAGTGTAATTGTATTTACGCCTTCCTTAAGAATTCCGTCAGGAATGTCGTAACGGCGTGGCGGATAAACATAATATGTAATACCAACCTGAACACCGTTTATAAATACCATATCTGCATCACGAATGGTTCCGGTCCAGATACGTGCTCCCTTTTCTTTAAAATACGAAACGTCATCTGCAGTCAAAACTACTTCTTTCTTAAACCAGACGATTCCGCCATTTTCCACCAGATCAACTTCTCCCGGAATATGACAGGTTCCCCATCCGGCTTCTTCCGCCTGACTGCAAGTCCAGTCTTTCCAGTCTTCCTTCATTCCAGAATCAAGTTCATAAATCTTTTTATTCCATTCATTCTGAGCAGCTTTCTCTGCATCCTGCACACTCTGAACGTAACCTGGCTTTTTCAACTCTTCAAGGCGGCGTACATAATCTCCCACCCCTGCCATAGATTCACCATTCATCCAGGCTGTAACAGGAGTTCCACCCTGACAGCAGGCAATAACACCTACAGGAATTCCCAAGTCTTCTGAAAGTTTTTTTGCAAAAAAATAAGAAGTCCCGCTCATTCCACTTAAGGTATCCGGAGCCGGCATTTTCCATTCAGGATTATTCACAGAATCTTTTGGACCTTCAAAATCAAAGGTAACAGGAATTGTGATCATTCGAATATTTTGATTTTCAGGCTTTTTAAATTCATCTGGATATGTATACTTCAAACGTTCCATTTGAAGCTGCATGTTACTCTGCCCTGAACAAATCCATACTTCTCCAACAGCAACATTTGTATAAGTGATTTCTTCATCTGAACACCGTAAAATCATATCTCGCCCGGCAGAAGCAGGCCCCGGATTAAATTCAATTTTCCAATTTCCATCATTATCTGATTGAACAGAGTAATTCAAACCGGCAAACTCCATGGTTACCATACTATTACATGGAGCCACTCCGTTCACACAGTTTACAGCGTTCTGTAAAAGCACCATATTTGATGCAGAAATCCCTTTTGTATAAAAATTCATTGTTTCCTTCCAGTCTTTTTATTCGGCCCAATTATATCATACATCAAACCTGCATAATCATACAAAAAATCACTTATTCGGATTTTCTTTAAAATCTACAAATTCTATAGTATTATATAATAATATTTAGGAGGACTATTATGATTATCCGCGATGTAATGACAAAATCTCCTGTAACAGTTTCTGAAGACACTACTGTAACAGAAGCAAAAGCAATAATGACAAAAAATAACTTCTCAAAGCTTCCTGTTTTAGATAAGTCTAAGAGACTTATAGGGATTATCACAAAAAACGATATCCAGAAAGCTTCTCCATCTGATGCAACCACCTTGGATATGTTTGAACTGGGCTACCTTCTTTCAAAACTTACAGTTGGAAAATACATGACAAAAAAAGTAATTACAGTTGATGAAACTGAAGTTATTGAAGAAGCCGCCAGAATTATGGTTGATAATAACATCGGTTGTATTCCTGTTTTAAAAGATGATGTTCTGGTAGGAATTGTTACAGAAAATGACCTTTTCCGCCTGTTTACAGAAATCTTCGGCGCAAGACAATCTGGTGTTCGCGCAGTTGTGAGCCTGCCAGACAAGCCTGGACAGCTGACAAATATTACAAATCATATTGCAGAACTCAAAGGAAATCTTATTTCTGTAGTAACCCGCGAAACTAAAGACAAGAACTTCCGCCGCTCAACAATTAAGGCTACTGATATTTCTCTCGAACAGATGGATTCCATTCTGAAAAATGCAGGCGCCGAAATCGTTGACCTCAGAATAATCTAATCTTCGGGATATTCAAATTGGATGATCAATCATTATACGAAGTCTCTGAAGCTTTCCTGCGCTCCCAAACAGGACCTTTCACAGCGCAGGAGTTTCATAGTTTTCTCAAAAAACATAAGCAGAAACTCACTCTCGATGAAGTATATTCGATACTCTTGAATGCTGATTTCATCTTTTCTCTGATTAATGACAGGTTTATTACAAAAGCCGCAGTCTTTACAAATCAATGGTTCAGTTTTAAGCCAACAAGAGAAGAAGTAAAAACCGGTATTTTTATTCCTGGGCATCGATTTGTTCCATTTTTAGATGCTGCTGTTCATCCATCTATAGCAACCCTTCTTTTAGATGGCACCATAATTCCAAAAGATACTGTTGAACTTTCCATGAACACAATTCTTGACCTTCATGCCCTTTTTGGAGAAGGTTATTCTATTCCGGTTATTTTTGAAGATCCAATGTGTGATTCTTTCAGTTTTAAATCGGTACAATATGGACTTCCACAAACGGTAATACAAACAGGTTATTCTCTGGATCCTTATTTCGAAAAAGGTTTTGAATTTGGTGACAGAATTCTGTGCCGAATAATCGACTGGAACAACCATATTATTGAAACAAAAATTAAAAAAGAAAAACATGAATCCTTAAAAATCAATTTTTCCGATATGGTTCAGGAAGAATGGTTTTCTACATTCGAAGAATGCATGATAAATCAGTTCGAACGCCACGGTCCCTGCCTTTCCATTCAGCAGCAGCTTTCTTTTCTATTTCTGGAAGAACAAGGCAGACTTTGCAATGAAAATTGCGGCGCAATAGATGAATTTCTTCTTCACGCTAACAAAATAGGTTTTTCTGCTTACGGCATAGAATCCAGAATCTGGTATCACGGAGTCGATGTACCTTACATCGGTCCATGGAACAAATTCATATTAGATCAGTCACCATTTCCATCCATTGCGCTTCTCTCAAGTGAACACATAATCAACTGTTACATACGAGAAATGCTTTCCAGAAACGAAAAACTGGAAAATGCCAGTGATTTACTCGCAAAGTTGTATCCTAAAGCGCTTTCTTTCACCGAATCTGAAGAAGCGCTCGTATTGTTGCACTTGGAAAAAAGAATTGATATAGTTAAAAACGGGTTTAATAGGTTTATCGACTTCCCGATTGCAAAAGGACGCCATCAAGTTATCCTTCTTTTTACAAGAATTATGGCTTTGGCAGCAAAAGTTAGCCTTACTACTATTCCTTTAACCAAATTACCGCAACAGGAACTGGTTATGCTACAGCAAATGGCAGATCACACATCCGGATTCCTGGAAGAAATGGAATATGCACCGACACAAGCCGATATTGAGATGGAAGATATTCTTACATCATTAAACGGAATGGCCGATGCCTTTGAGAGTATCGAAGATACACTTTTTGCAGCACTCAGGAAACCAATAAAAAAGTAAATTGATAATTTAATTAATTATTTAATTGATAATTTAATTGACTATAAAATTGAGCATATAGAAAAGTATTGGGGAAGAAATAACTATGGAAGAAACTTTTGATATTATTCCGCTTATTCACAAAGGAGGTATCTTCAGAGGTGTAGAAGGAACTACACCTGAAGAAATCTACGAAAAAGTAAGTAAAATGATTGATTTACCCGATAGCATGACATCGGAACAAGTGTATAATGCTTTGTGTGCCCGTGAAAAAATTTTGAGCACTGCAGTAGGAAATGGCATTGCATTACCACATGCACGCAGTCCAATCATGAAAAATGAAGAAGACCAGCGAATTTGTATAGTATATCCAAAGGAACCATTGGAAATGAAGGCTCCTGATGAGAAAAAGGTAACTGTCATGTTCATTCTGCTTACTCATAATTCGCAGACACATTTGAGAGTCCTTTCTACACTGGTAGGACTTTTCAGAAAAAATTCATTCAAAAAATTACTTGATGAACAGGCAGATGAAGCATCTCTTTTGAATGCAATTAAAGAATTGGATTAAGTCCTAAATATTATATTTATTTATTTGATATATATATTTTGATATATATATATTGAAATATTTATATTGATAGAACTTATTTCAATACTAAAAAACTTATATAACCTTAATCGCAACTTATTTTAGGAGTAAAATAATGGACAAAAAAGGAATCGAAGCGGTAGCTCTTTCTATCCGCTCACTGTCAATGGACGCTATCCAGAAGGCAAACTCTGGCCACCCAGGACTTCCACTTGGTGCTGCAGAAGCAGCAGCTGTACTTTACGGCGAAGTAATGAAACACAACCCTGCCAATTCAAAATGGGCAGACCGCGACCGTTTCGTTCTGTCAGCAGGACACGGATCTATGTTACTTTACAGCATCCTTCACCTTTCAGGATACGATGTAACAATGGACGATATTAAAAACTTCCGTCAGGTTGGTTCTCGTTGTCCAGGTCACCCAGAATTCGGTGATACAGACGGTGTTGAATGCACTGGTGGTCCACTCGGACAGGGTGTTTCTATGGCTGTTGGTATGGCTG